>JAHJOO010000023.1 GCA_018820275.1 Alphaproteobacteria bacterium | reverse complement strand
TCGCCCTGCAGTTCGGCGACGACCGCCTGAACCCGCGAGCCGCGCATGCCGACGCAGGCGCCGACCGGATCGATGGAGCTGTCGTTCGACAGCACGGCCATCTTGGCGCGCGAACCGGCGTCGCGGGCGGCGGCGCGGATCTCGATCACGCCGTCATAGACCTCGGGCACTTCCTGGGCGAACAGCTTGGCCATGAAGCCGGGGTGGGCGCGCGACAGCATGACCTGCGGACCCTTGGCCTCCGGGCGCACGTCGTAGATGTAGGTGCGGATCCGGTCGCCGATGTTGAACACCTCGCGCGGGATCGAGTCGTTGCGGCGCATGATGCCCTCGCCGCGGCCCAGATCGACGATGGTGTTGCCGTATTCGACGCGCTTGACCGTGCCGTTGACGATCTCGCCGACACGATCCTTGAACTCTTCGTACTGGTTGGCGCGCTCGGCGTCGCGGACCTTCCCCATGACGACCTGACGGGCCATCTGGGTCTGCACCCGGCCGAACTCGAACGGCGGCAGGTCCTCGACGTATTCCTTGCCGACCTCGGCCTCGGGATCGCGCTTCAGGGCGTCCTTCAGGCGCACCATGGCGCTGTCGTTGAACTCTTCCAGCTCGTCTTCCGGCTGCCAGTCGTCCTCGACGATGGTGACGTGACGGGTCAGGGCCATCTCGCCGGTCTTGGGGTCCATCCGGGCGCGGATGTCGTGATGCGCGCCATAGCGGGACTTGGCGCCCTTCTGCACGGCCTCCTCGATCGCCTCGATGACGATCTCCCGGTCGATGTTCTTCTCGCGCGCGACGGCATCGGCGATCTGCAGAAGTTCGAGACGGTTCGCGGAAACGCCAACGGCCATGGTTCGGTCCTCAGTCTTCGGTTTCTTGACGGGCGGCGCGCTTTTCGGCCCCCGCCTTCATCAGTTGATCGGTCAGCACCAGCTTGGCGTCGACCAGCCAGGCGAACGGCAGCAGGGCGGTGTCCTCCTCGCCCTCCAGGTCCATCAGCACATTGTCGTCCTCGACGCCGGCGACGACGCCCTTGAAGCGTTTGCGGCCCTCGACCATCCGGTCGGTCTCCAGCCGCGCCTCGAAGCCCTCGAAGGTCTCGAAATCCTCCAGCCGGGTCAGCGGGCGGTCGATGCCGGGCGACGACACCTCCAGCAGATATTCGCCGGCGATCGGGTCGGCGGCGTCCAGCACCTCGGAGATGGCACGGCTCAGCCGGGCGCACTCTTCCACGGCGATATCGTGGTCCGACGGGCGCTCAGCCATGACCTGCAGCCGCCGGCGCAGGGTGCCGCCCATCAGCCGGACGCGCACGATCGCCAGTCCGATGGACTCCGCCACGGGCTCGATCAGCTCCAGCAGAGCGCGGTCTTCGACGGTCTTCGCTTTCAAGGCGCGCGGGATCCAAAACAAAAGCGGCGGTCCGTCCGGGCCGCCGCTTCAAACGGCGCCGTTAGGACGCCGGTCTAACGATGTGAGCGGCCATATAGACCCGCCGGAACGCCTTGTCAGCCCCTGGAGCGAACTCAGATCAGCGCCAGCTGGCCCAGATAGTCGCGCTTGCCCAGTTCGACGCCGCGGTGGCGCAGCAGGGCGTAGGCCATGGCGAGGTGAAAGTTGAAGTTCGGCACGGCGAAGCTGGTCAGATAGCCCGCCCCCTCGAAGTCCAGCTCGACGCCGGGGAAGCGCAGCTCGATCCGCCGCGTCTCCGCGCCCTCGAAGGCGGCGGGATCGGCGGCCTCGACGAAGGCCAGCGACAGGCGGACGGTCGCCTCAAGCTGGTCCAGCGTCGCCTCGTCGTCGGCCGTCTTCGGCCACGCCTGCCCCGTCAGCCGACCGATGCAGCTGCGCGCCGAGAAACTGGCCATGCGGACCTGATCCGGGAATGGCCGCATGTCGGGCGCCAGCCGCGCCTCCCACAGCTCGGCCTCCGTCAGGCCCGAGGCCCGGGCCTTGTCCAGCAGGCCGAGCAGCACGTTCAGGCCGCGCCGGAACGTGGAGGTCGAAAAGGTGTGGAGGGCGAGGCTCATGGTCAGTCCTGCTAAGTCGAGGTCCGGCTATGTGGCCAAACGGATGGGTTGACCAGAGCGGCCGTGGCGATCAGGCCCCGTGCTCGGCCCACATCCATGTGGCCAGAAGCGCGGCCATGATGAGGTCGAGCACCACCGTCATGCCGGCCATCCCCCTGAGGAAGCGGCCCCGTTTGGCCATCAGCTGGCCCATGTAGAAAATCTTGCTGATCAGGGCGACGCCGATGGCGAGGGTCCGGGTTTCGGGGTGGAAGGCGGCCCACACCAGCATGCCCCCGGTCAGGGCGATCAGCAGCCCCCAACCCCGGATCACGACGTCGCCCAGGGCCCCGTCGACGGTCTCGCCGTAGGTCGACCGGGCGGCGCGACTGGGCATGAAGACAAATTGCAGCATGGTCGCCGTCAGCAGACCGCAGACCACGAGAATGGCCTGAATGTTGTCGACGACCCAGGTCATGCGCGCGCCCTTTCACCCGGGGGCCGCGACCGATCGCGGATTCCGCCTCAAGCTTGGCCGTACTTAGGCGGGGCGTCGACGTCGGTCAAACGGCCGGCAGGGGGGGGCGGAAAGGGCCCGCTTGCGGCCTGCGGACGGCCGTGGTCAGCAGGCCCCATGTCCGCCTTGACCCACTCCCTGCTCGCCCTCGCCTTCGCCGCCCTGATGGCGCTGGGCGCCCAGGTCGACGTGCCGATGCACCCGGTGCCGATGACCATGCAGAGCTTCGCCGTCCTGCTGGCCGGCGCCGCGCTGGGGCCGGCGTGGGGCGTCGTCGCGGTGCTGATCTATCTGGGCGCGGCCGCGCTCGGCCTGCCGGTGCTGTCCGAAGGGGCCGGCGCCCTGGGCCCGTTCACCGGGGCGACGGCGGGCTACATCTTCGCCTTTCCCGTCGCCGCCGGACTGGCGGGACTGGCCAGGAGGCGCGGCCTGCTGGACCGGTTGCCGGTCGGGACCGCCGTCCTGTTCTGCCTGCACCTGTTGCTGCTGGCGATGGGCGGCGGCTGGCTGGCGACCAAGATCGGCGCGGCCGACGCCTGGACCGCCGGCGTCCGGCCCTTCCTGATCGGCGCGGCGGTGAAGTCCGTGCTGGTGCTGGCCGCGCTCGCGGCGTGGCGCCGGCTCACGCCTCAGCCGCGCACATAGTCCAGGAAGACCGGGGCGCAGTCGCCCAGCTTCTTCTCCTCGTACCGCGTCACCACGTGGTCGGCGGGCGCGGTGCGGTCCTCGGGATCACCGCCCGCGTCGGGGACGCGGGTCAGGCCGTCGGCGGCGTCCAGCAGATCGCGCGACTGGTCGGCGTAGTCCTGCCAGTCGGTGACGAAGCGCAGCAGACCACCGGGCTTCAGCACGCGCATCAGCTCGGCCAGAAAGGCCGGCTGCAGCAGACGGCGCTTGTTGTGCCGCGCCTTGTGCCAGGGGTCGGGGAACAGGATGAAGACGCGGTCCAGCGAGGCGTCGGGCAGGGCGGCGACCACGTCGCGGCCGTCGTCGGGGTGCAGACGGACGTTGGTCAGGCCGCCCTCCTCGACGTGGCGCAGGGCCGAGGCCAGGCCGTTGACGAAGGGCTCGCAGCCGAGGACCAAGGCGTCCGGCCGGCGCGCCGCCTGGGCCGCCATGTGCTCGCCGCCGCCGAAGCCGATCTCCAGCCAGACCTCGGACGCGCCGGGCATCAGGGCGAGGGGATCGATGGGCCCCGCCTTCGGATCCGGCACCCGGATCGACGGCAGCAGGCTGTCGAACAACGCCGCCTGCCGCGGCTTCACGGCGCGCGACTTGATGCGGCCGAAGGAGCGGAGCGGGGGGTGACGGGGCGCGTCGGGCGAGGGCATGGGCGGCCTTATAGGGCGTCGCCGTGGCGGCGCGAGTCCTTCACCAACAGGCGCGCGCCCCTATGTTGGTGCGGCATCCGGAGGACGACATGGCGCAATTCATCGCCTGGGGCGTGGGTCTGGCCCTGATCGTCCTGATCGTCGGGGCCACCTTCGCTGTGGCCGGCGGGCGGGGTCGGCGCGCCGCAAAGCGACCGGGCGGCCTGCAGATGATGGCCGCCATGCTGTTCGGACTCGGTGCGGCGCTGGACCCGCCGCAGCGGCACGTGGCCGAGGCCCGGGACGAAACGCCGAAGGGCTCGCCGGAAACCGGCGAGCCCGACCTCGATGCCTAGACCAGCGCCTTCAGCTGGTCGACCAGATCGGTCTTCTCCCAGCTGAAGCCGCCGTCCGTGTCGGGCGTGCGGCCGAAGTGGCCGTAGGCGGCGGTGCGGGCGTAGATCGGCTTGTTCAGGCCCAGGTGCTCGCGGATCGCGCGGGGCGTGGCGCCGCCGATCAGGCCCAGGATGTTGGCCTCGAGCACGGCTTCGGTGACCGCGCCCTTGCCGGTGCCGTGCAGGTCGACGTGGATCGACTGGGGCTTGGCCACGCCGATGGCGTAGGAGATCTGGATGGTGCAGCGGTCGGCCAGACCGGCGGCGACGACGTTCTTGGCCAGGTAGCGGCAGGCGTAGGCGGCCGAACGGTCGACCTTGGTCGGGTCCTTGCCCGAGAAGGCGCCGCCGCCGTGCGGGGCCGCGCCGCCGTAGGTGTCGACGATGATCTTGCGGCCGGTCACGCCCGCGTCGCCGTCGGGTCCGCCGATCTCGAAGATGCCGGTCGGGTTGATGTGCCAGACGGTGTTCTCGTCGGTGAAGCCTTCCGGCAGCACCTCGAGGATGTAGGGCTTCACGATCTCGGCGACCTGGGCGGAGGTCAGGCCCGGCGCGTGCTGGGTCGACAGCACGATCGACGTGGCGCGCACCGGCTTGCCGTTCTCGTAGTGGATCGACACCTGCGACTTGGCGTCCGGCTCGAGGCGGGTCTCGCCGCCGTGGCGGACCTCGGCCAGGCGGCGCAGGATGTTGTGGCTGTACTGCAGCGTGGCCGGCATCAGCTCGGGCGTCTCGTTCGAGGCGTAGCCGAACATGATGCCCTGGTCGCCCGCGCCCTCGTCCTTGTTGCCGGCGGCGTCGACGCCGACGGCGATGTCGGCCGACTGGCCGTGCAGGCGGTTGATGAACTCGAACTTGTCCCAGTGGAAGCCGGTCTGCTCATAGCCGATGTCGCGCACCGCGGCGCGCACGGCGGCCTCGATCTCGTCCTGGACGCCCGGGGCCCAGTTTCCGTCCGTGTCCATGATGCCCTGGCCGCGGATCTCGCCGGCCAGCACGACCAGATTGGTCGTGGTCAGAGTCTCGCAGGCGACGCGCGCCTCGGGATCCTTGGACAGGAACAGGTCGACGATGGTGTCGGAGATGCGGTCCGCGACCTTGTCGGGGTGCCCCTCGGACACGCTTTCGGAGGTGAAGACGAAGGACGAACGGCTCACGGGGCGGCTCCTGCGGACGGCGAGGCGCGCAGCCATATAAAGATATCCTTATATGTGCAAGTCGCCTCGCGGCATCAGCCCCGCGCGCGGGCGCTGCGGATCAGCTGGGCCGTCCGCTCCGGCCCCAGCTGGTGGTTCAGGCTCAGCCGTGACGCCCCGTCCGGCCCCATCAGCCAGATCGCGAGCGAGTGGTTCATCGTGTAGTTTTCGCCCTCCCCGGCCTTTTCGAAATAGGCACCATAGGCCTTCGCCACCGCGGCGACCTGGTCCGGCGTGCCGGTCAGGCCGATCACCCCCTCGGGAAACCCGGGGCTGGACAGATAGTCCTTGAGGGCCGCGGGCGTGTCCCGCTCCGGGTCGACCGAGACGAAGACGATCTGCAGGTCCTCGCCGTCGCGGCCCAGCTCGCGCTGCGTCGCCTCCAGCATGGCCAGGGTGGTGGGGCAGTAGTCGGGGCAGTAGGTGAAGCCGAAGAAGACCAGGGTCCAGCGGTCCTTCAGCAGGGCCTCGGTCACGGTGCGCCCGTCCTGGTCGACGAGGGTGAAGGGGCCGCCCACCTGGGGCTGCCCAACGCCGCCCGCCTGCATCGAGGCGCCCGCCGTGCCCTGCGTCGGCGCGGCCGCGTTCCGCGCGCCGACGACCATCACGGTGATCAGGGCCAGGGCCAGGGCGACGCCGGACACGGCGGCGGCGAACAGGATGGTGGTGCGACGCGGCATCGCGGACTCCGGAGGCTCGTTCGGGACGACGCCGCGGTCTATACGGGGCGGGTGAGCCCCTTGGAAGTCGACGCCCCGCCGCAGGACGCCCGCCCCCAGGGCTGGCACGATCTGCCGCGTCGCGGCCGCGGCCTGTCGCTGCGCACCCTGATCATCCTGCGCTGGCTGGCCCTGACCGGGCAGAGCGCGACCATCTTCACCGCCACGGTGATCCTGCATTTCGACCTGCCGCTGATGGCCTGCGCCGCGGCCATCGCCGCCGGGGTCCTGTTCAACCTCTACGCCGCCTCCGAGCTGAAGACGCTGGACCCCCAGCCGGCCGACGGGCGGCGGACCGCCCTGCACCTCGGGTTCGACATGCTGCAGCTGACCGTGCTGCTGGCGCTGACCGGGGGCCTGCGCAATCCCTTCTGCCTGCTGCTGGTGGCGCCGGTGACGGTGGCCGCCGCCTCCCTGCCGGCGCGGCAGGCGCTGGCGCTGGGCTTCATGGCCCTGGTCGCCGCCGTCGCCCTGTTCCACTGGTCCCTGCCCCTGCCCTGGGCCAAGGGGACCGAGCTGGACCTGCCGCCGCTGTACCGCTTCGGCATCGGCCTGGCCCTGGTCACCGGCGTGGTCTTCACCGCCACCTACGCCTGGCGCGTGGCCGCCGACGCCGAGAAGCTGGAGCTGGCCCTGGCCACCACCCAGGACGTGCTGCAGCGCGAGCAGCGGCTGGCGGCCATGGGCGGGCTGGCCGCCGCCGCGGCGCACGAACTGGGCACGCCGCTGGCCACCATCCAGGTGGTGGCCAAGGAGCTCAGCCGGGTCGCCCAGGGCAACGCCGCCCTGGCCGAAGACGCCCAGTTGATCCTGCAGCAGGCCGAGCGCTGCCGCGACATCCTCAAGCGCCTGTCCCAGGCCCCCGAGGACGACGGGGCCCTGACCGCCTCGGTCAGTCTGCGCGCCCTGCTGGAGGAGGTGATCCAGCCCCACCGCGGCTTCGATCTCGACTTCGAGGCGGTGGTGCGGACCCGCTCGGGCGAGCGCCCGCCCCAGGTGCGCCGCCTGCCGGAGGTGGTGCACGGCCTGTCGACCCTGGTCGAGAACGCCGCCGACTTCGCCGGTGCCGCCGTGCGGCTGGAGGCCGTGGTCGACGCCGGCTGGATCGAGATTTCCGTGCTGGACGACGGCCCCGGCTTCGCCGCCGACGTCCTGCCGCGGCTGGGCGAGCCCTATGTGACCAGCCGCCCGCACGGCAAGGCGCGCCGGGCCCTGACCGCCCAGATCGCCGCCGCGGCCCAGGCCGCCACCGCCGGACGCCGCGGCCGCAAGCCCCGGCCGGCGGCGCCCGAACCGCCGGTCGCCCCCAGCCAGGGCGGCATGGGTCTGGGCTTCTTCATCGCCCGCACCCTGCTGGAGCGCAGCGGCGGGGCCGTCTCGGTCGGCTCGGCCGACCAGATCGACCCGCCGATGAAGGGGGCCCGCGTCACCGTGCGCTGGCCGCGCCCGGCGCTCGAATCGTCGCAGGGGGGCTGAACCTCTTGCGCGCGGAACCGGACGGTCCGACATCGGCGTTACAGGAGACCCCATGACCGACGCCCAGACCGCCGACCCCTCCACCCAGGAAGCCCGCGTCGCGGCGCTGCCGGATCGATCCCTGCTGCTGCTCGACGACGACCAGGCCCTGCGCACCCGGATGGGCCGCGCGCTGGAAGGCCGCGGCTTCGAGGTCGTCACCGTCGCCTCGGTGGCCGAGGCCGGCGTGGCCGTGGCCGGCCGCCCGCCGGCCTTCGCCGTGCTGGACATGCGGCTGGAGGACGGCAACGGCCTGAAGGTCGTGGAGATGATCCGCGAGCGGCGCGAGGACAGCCGCATCGTCATGCTGACCGGCTATGGCGCCATCGCCACGGCCGTCGCCGCGGTCAAGGCCGGGGCCGTCGACTATCTGCAGAAGCCCGCCGACGCCGACGACGTGGTCAAGGCCCTGCTGATGACCGGCGAGGCCCCCGAGCCGCCGGACAACCCCATGAGCGCCGACCGCGTGCGCTGGGAACACATCCAGCGCGTCTACGAACTGTGCGACCACAACGTCTCCGAGACGGCCCGCCGCCTCGGCATGCACCGCCGGACCCTGCAGCGCATCCTGGCCAAGCGCGCGCCGCGCTAGGGCGGGGGGCGGCGGCCATCGGCCGAGGCCGGAGCTGGCGTCAAGCATGGCTGGTTCGTCACGAAGGACACCAAGAACTCACGGAGGACACGAAGAGACCGAGCCTGCGGCGCCGCAGGCATTCTATGACGGCAAGAATGAAGGCGCTGCGCGCGGATACGGGCACGAGCCCCGTCGTGTCCTTCGTGGCTTTCCTTCCTTCGTGTCCTTCGTGACGAACCAGCCGGCCGTTGGTCCGACCTCGAACCCCACCGCCTACCCCTACCCCTACCCCTTCAGCGCCCGCATCGCGCCCAGCCGCCCGAACGCCAGCGTCAGCGCCTTCCGCCGCGCGGGCGCCAGCGGCAGGGGCGTCGCCTCGCGCACCACCGCCCCGCCGAAGCCGTCGGCGACGATCAGGCCGCAGTCGCCCTCGATCAGGTCGTGGGGAAAGCCGGGGTCGACGGCGAAGTAGAAGGCGTCGCAGAAGGGGCCGTACTCGCGCCACTTCTGATCGCAGCGGAAGTCGTCCAGCCCCGACTTGACCTCGACGATGACGATCTCGCCGCGGGGGCCCAGCGCCATCACGTCGGCGCGCCGCCCGTTGGGCAGGCCGACCTCCAGCAGGGGGGCATGGCCCATGTCCACCAGCAGCCGCGCCGCGCCCCGCGTCACCGCCAGCGTGGTCTCCGGCCGGGAGAAGACGAGTTCGATCTGAAGCGCCGCGGCCGCCATGACCGCATATGTTCCGGTTGTGTTCCGGAGGTCAAGCGGGGGCATGTATCCTCGCGAGACATGTATGTGGTGCGCCGGTGACTAAGCGCGCTGATGGTGGCGATGGCGCTGCTAGGTGGCCAGTTGGATTCCCGCCAGCCCAATCTCATAATTGGGTTGCAAGGAACCGTCCTCGGCCCGTCGAACCCCATTGCAGACTATGCGGTAGCAAACCTCCGTGAGGCACGGCGGCCCATCGAAAATCGTGCGGTAGGCAACGCCCGCGTACAAATACACAGCGAGATGGCCCGCAAAGAAGGCGTCCCGCTTCGCGTCTCCGATGGCCGTCCACCCGGTCTGGCAGGGTTGGTTGGGGCCCACAATGGCGGAGGCCCCCGACTGAGCAGTGGGGGGCGTGACGCTTTGCGGCGGATCGGCGATCTCCGTGATACGCATCTCGACCCACATGGTGGCACCGAGAGCCGGGGAACGGCCCACGTTCTGAAACGCCACGGCAAGCAAGGTGGCGTTGGCGTAGACAATTCCGCCGTCAACCGTCGTGTTCGAACTGCTGTCGAAAGCGGGGCTGAGTGGCAATACCCACGCTCTGAGATCGGTGCTCATGTGTTCGCGGGCGAGGGCCGTGGCACGGCGCGCTTCACAGAGGTTCCACACCAGAAGGCCGGTGCCTATCAAAGTCAGGACGGCCGCCGCCCACGCAGGCCAGATTTGCTCCTCGGCAGCACTTGCGGCCCGCTCCTGGGCCTCCAAATCTTCGGCATCATGCTCACGTGCTTCGGCTTCGCTGCGCTGCTTGGCCACGGCTTGTTCCGGTGTTTCGAGCACGAGGACAGGAAGTGGCGTTGGCTGCTGGTTTCGTGCCCTTGCGCTTTTGCCGGATTGACCCTCTACGGGTGGGCGTGGCTGGGACACACCCTCCGCGTTTGGGGCTTGGCTTGAGGCCATAAGCCCCATCGCAACGACAGCACAGCATATCGAGAGTAGTATCCGCCCCATGGGGGCGATCTAGATGCCCGATCCGCACGAAACGCAACGCTTCGACGCCCTTCTGGACGCCACGTTCACCAAGCCCGGCCCGAAATCACCGGCCGAGGATAACCTACATGTCTAGAGGGGGTATATGCCCAAGCGGGGGCAGTTCACCCGCTCGTTCCCGAATCCGGCGGCCGTCTGATATGACGGCGGTATGGGGCGACGAGAAATCATCATCGGGGCACTACTCGCGGGGCTGGGAATCGGCGGCGGCGCGGTCGCGACCGGTTTGAGCACGGCGACAAATGCCTACACACCCTACCTACTAAGTGTCGGGTGGCTTGCGCTCCTGATAGCCGCTGCGGGCCTAGTCTACATGTTCAGGACCGCACCCAAGGTCGCCCTGAATGCGGCTCAAGAAGCGATCTCTGGCCCCCCACCAAGAGATTTCGTTTGGGATGAGATTACTACAGAGGTCTTGCGGAAAAAGGTCGAGGGCCGGACAAGTTTGCAAGTTGATGCAGTGTCCCAAACCTACGCGGGGAAGTGGAAGCGATTGGAGGGGCGCGTGCGTGACGTGAGTGCCTACAGCGACGGTGAGACATATGTGCTTCTCGTACCGTCCGACGACAGCGGGCCGCATGAGATCGCGTCCGTCAGACTAGGCAAGCAATGGTATGGTCAAGCAGCAGCTCTGAATATCGGAGACTGGCTTTCCGTGGTCGGACAGATCCATACGTTAAGGGGTGGCTTGTCGCTCAGGGCGGGTGAGATTGTCCACATGGGCGAGCCGCCACAGCCGGAGATTAAGTCCGCCCCTAAGCGCGCCGCAGCCCCCAAAAAGGCCGCGCCGAAGGCCTAGCCTCGTGAATTTTCATCACTCGCAACCGGACGCGCGGCCGCCAATCCCGCATCATGCCCTCAAAGGCAGGTTCGCCTCCGTAGCGCTCTAATTCGCGGGCAATCTCTTGACGTTCTATTGGGGCCAGGTCGCCAAAGCGCGCGGGCCCTAGGGATGATTGGCCAAGAGCCACCCCGTGTTGTGCTCGGCCATCGGGGTGGACCAAACGGAAACCTCACCCGCCCGTCGTCACCACCTGCGAGGTGTTCAGGCCCAGCTGGCGGGCGCGGGCGAGGGTCTGGCTGCGGACGGCGGCGGACGGGTTCTGGCTGCGGTGCCAGATCCACCAGTCGGACTTGTTCGGCAGGGCCAGGATGGCCCAGCTGTAGTCCGGGGCGTGGTCCATGACCCAGTAGTTCTGTCCCGCCAGTCCGCCGACGGCCAGGATGCCGCGCAGGGTGAAGCGGAATTTGGCCGGGTTGGCGGAGTCGATCCGGGCGTCGGCGCGCAGGGTCTCGACCCGGCCGTCGGCGCGCCGGGTGCAGGTCACGGTGATGCCGTAGCGGTCGTCCCGGTTGGTCGCCGTGAAGTCGATCTGGGCGCGGCTGCAGTCCTTCTGGACGTCGTTGGGGCTGCGCGCGACCTCGAACCAGCGACCGTCGAACCGGTCCAGGTCCAGCCCGGACACCTGGGCGTGGGCGGCCCCCGGGGCCAGCAGGGCGAGGGCGAGGGCGGCGCTCAGGGCAGGACGCATCAGGGTCTCCATCTCTCATCCGACCCGGCAGATACGGGCGAAGCCCCTCACCGGTTGCGTCGCGCCCGCCACTGGTCCCGCGTCTGGCCCCAGCGGTCGACCGGCGCGTCCTCGAACGGCGGCGGCAGTTTGGTGGGGCCCAGATGGGTCGAGCCCAGCCGTTCGGCCAGCCGCTGCGACGGAACGTTGTCGGGGTCGATGCAGTGGATGACCCCGGTCCAGCCCAGCACGTCGAAGGCATAGTCCAGCGTCGCGGCGGCCCCTTCCGCGCCATAGCCCTTGCCCTGGGCGTCGGGGTGCAGGCCCCAGCCCACCTCCGTGCCGGGCCAGCCCTCGGGCGTCCACGGCCCCAGCCGGCCGACCCACAGGCCGGTCGCCTTCTCGATCACCGAGAACATGGCCACGCCCGTCAGGGCCCAAGCCCCGGCCATGGTCATCAGGCCGCGCCAGGCGGCCGGCGCCGCCTGCGCTCCGCCGATGAAGCGCGCCGCCTCGGGGTCGGCCATCATCTCGGCCCAGCGCGGAAAGTCGGCCAGGGCCGTGGGCCGCAGGATCAACCGCTCCGTTTCCAGCGTCGGCCCGGGGGCGATGGCGTCGGTCACAGCGGATACTCCCGTTCCAGCTCATAGTGGCTGCCGTCGTGCGTCAGCACGCTGGAGTAGAGCCCGAAGCGGTCGACGCGCGCGGGCGGCGAGGCCAGCAGGTTGTGGTTGGTGATCCAGGCCCCGATGCGGGCCGGGTCCGCCTGCGGCTTCAGATAGGCCAGGGTGACGTGGGGGCGATAGGCGCGCGCCTCCAGCTTCAGCCCCGCGCGCTCGCCCGCCGCGCGACAGCGCCCGGCCAGCACGTTCAGCCGCTCGTTCGGCGCCACACCGGCCCAGATGGCGTGGGTCCGGTGCCCCTCGCCGAAGGCCCCGACGCCGCTCAGCGACAGGTCGAACGCCCCGCCCGTCGCGGCGCGCTCCAGCTCGGCGGCCAGATCGTCGGCCGTGCGCTCGCCCACCTCGCCGTAGAAGGCCAGGGTGACGTGCAGGGCCTCGGTCGGCCGCCAGCGCGCGCCGGGCAGGCCGGTCTGGCGCCGCGCCAGCGGCTCGGCCAGATCGAAGGGCAGGGACAGGGCGGCAAACAGCCGGATCATGCGGCCATTGGTAGCGGCGCCCGCGTCCGACCCCAAGTCCGGTTTTCCTTGCGTCACCCCCGGCCCGCCCCGATATTCGACCCGAACCCGGCCCATCCGGGATGTTTTGGGAGATCGAACTCGCGATGAGCGACTTCAACAACGGATACGCCCGCCCGCTGCCGAAGACCGCCGACATGGCCGTCGACGCCGGCCTGCGCGCCTTCATGCTGGGCGTGTACAACAAGCTGGCTCTGGGTCTGGTGGTCGCCGGCGCCCTCGCCTGGGTCACCGGCAACTACGAGCCGGTGCAGCAGCTGTTTTTCGCCCGCACCGCCGACGGCCGCATCGGCCTGACGGTGCTGGGCATGGTGGTGCAGTTCGCCCCGCTGGTCCTGCTGTTCGGCTCGATGTTCTTCATGAAGAACCCGTCCGCGCGCGGCGTGAACCTGCTGTACTGGGCGGTGGTCGCCTCGATCGGTGCCGGCATGGGCCTGCTGTTCCTGCGCTACACCGACGCCTCGATCGCCTCGACCTTCTTCGTCACGGCGGCGGCGTTCGGCGGCCTCAGCCTGTTCGGCTACACCACCAAGCGCGACCTGTCGCCGATCGGGACCTTCCTGATCATGGCGGTGATCGGCCTGATCATCGCCTCGGTGGTGAACATGTTCATGCAGTCGGGCACGCTGTACCTGATCATCTCCGCCGCCGGCGTGCTGATCTTCTCGGGCCTGATCGCCTATGACACCCAGCGCCTGAAGATGACCTACTACGCCCTCGGCGGGGACAAGGCCGCCATGGCCGTGGCCACCGGCTTCGGCGCCCTGGCCCTGTTCATCAACTTCGTGAACCTGTTCCAGTTTCTGCTCGCCTTCATGGGCAACCGCGAATAGGTCGAAGACCGCCCTCAGGCAGCGAGGCCCCGCGGGCCGAGCGTCAGGGCGAAAGATGCGAAAAACCCCCTTGCGGGGCGTGTGGCGGGTCCGCTATACGCCCCGCTCTCGACTGAGAGCGCGGGCGTAGCTCAGGGGTAGAGCATCACCTTGCCAAGGTGAGGGTCGGGCGTTCGAATCGCCTCGCCCGCTCCAGTCGAAGCAGAAAAGGCTCGATCTTCGGATCGGGCCTTTTTGCTTTTGGAGCCATGGGCCTCCCCAGATTGCCAAGGTGAGGGTCGGGCGTTCGAATCGCCTCGCCCGCTCCAGTCAGAGATCAGAGAAGGCTCCGCTCCGGCGGGGCCTTTCTTGTTTTCGGCCTCCGCTTGCGTCAGCCTCGGTCCCGGGGACGGGAGGCGGGCATGGACCATTCCGACGCGATCGGGCGCGAGGCGGACCGGCGGCTGGACGCCTTCGTCGACGCGGCCTTCGCCTTCGCCGTCACCCTGCTGATCATCTCCGGCGCCGAGCCACTGGCGTCGTTCGCCGATCTGGGGCGGGCGCTGGGGCGCGTGCCCGCCTTCGCCGCCGGCTTCGCCCTGGTGACCCTGTTCTGGGCCGCGCACCGCGGCTTCGGCCGGCTGACGGCGGCGCGCGGCGGGGCGATCGGCCTGATCAGCCTGGCCATCGTCTTCACCGTGCTGGTCTATGTCTTCCCGCTGCGGCTCCTGACCGAGACGGGCATGAGCTGGGTCTCGGGCGGACGCCTGCCGGGGGCCGAGCTGATCGCCTCGCTGGACGACCTGCGCGGCCTCTTCGTCGCCTACGGGCTGGGCTTCGCCTTCCTGAGCCTGCTCTACACCCTGCTGAACCAGGCCGGGCGGTCCCACGCCCGCGACGCGGCCGCCCGCGCGGCCCTCGGCCGGGCGCGCGACGTCTGGACGATGTGCGTGGCGGCGGGTCTGGTCTCGGCGGGGCTGGCCGCCTCGCCCCTGCTCGCCGCCGCGCCCTGGGCCCCGGGCTTCGCCTACTGGCTGATCCCGGCCGGCCTCGGCCTCTACTACGGCCTGGGGCGCAAGGCCTCGCCCGCGGTCACAGACCCAGAGCCGTCCTGACGTCGCGCCAGTCGACCATCTTGAAATTCTGCTGGCCGGGGTTGGGCGCGTCCTCGTGGTCGTGGAAGGCCAGGGCGCCTTCCGGGAAGCGGCCGATCGGACCCGAGAAGGCGTCCAGGCCGTCGGTCTGGGTGACGCCGTCGATGGTCGGGCCGTCGACGATGGCGAACCGTCCGACGTAGACGTGCTGGTCGCCCTCGATCCGGAACACCGGATAGGTGCTGTCGCCCTGGCTGGAGACGATCAGATATTCCACGCCCCGGTCGCGGAGGATGGTCAGGCCCTCGACGTCGTCCTTGATGCGGATCCGGTCGACGCGGGCGATCTCCGTCGGCGCCGTGGGGCCGGCCGGATCGAAGTCGAAGCGCCAGAAGCCCACGTCCTCCTCGCCCACATAGAGCGTGTCGGCCGCGTCGTTGACCACGCAGCCCTCCAGCTGGCTGCCCAGCGTCAGCACGCGCGGCGCGCCGATCACCGGCCCGGCGGGGCCGGCCGCCACCGTCATCTGATAGACCTTCCCGGCCTTGGTCGTGACGACGAGGAAGAAGGTCCCGTCCCGGCGGCCCATGCAGAAGCCGTAGGGCTCATAGGGCGTCGACAGGAAGCCGTAGTCCGTCGTCGTCAGGGTGGCGGGGTCGAACAGGTACAGGTTCACGCCATTGGCACCCGGCGCGTCATTGCTGGCGGCCACCAGCACCTGCTCGCGGCCGGCCACGCTGAAGCCGGTCCGCAGATCGACGTTGTTCACCGGCCCCGACGGCAGGAACTGGCGCACCGTGCCGTCCAGATTGTGGACATAGAGCCCGTCGGACTTGTCCGTCCCGAACATGACCGCGCGCGACGGATCGCGGGGATCGGCCCAGAACGCCGGATCGTCGGCGTCGACCTCGGGGTCGGTGGTCACCACCGTCTCTACCGACGCCATGACGGCCTTGGCCGGGTCGCCCGGCGCCATGATGCCCTGGGGCCCCCGGTCCTCGACGGTCGAACAGGCGGCGAGCAGGGCCGCGACGGCGGGGATCACGATCAGGGTGCGCATGGTCAAGCTCTCCGTTTCCGGCGCGGGTCGCATCAAGGCGCGCCCGGGTCAAGCGCGAGAGCGCGGCGCCCGCGACACGTCATGAAACCGAAATACCGGCGTGATCCCGCCGTCACGCAAGCTTCGCCGTACGTTCGCGATGCGGGACTAACGAGCGGCGGTCAGGCTGAGGCGAAACGTCGCCCGGCCGTCGGGGAAAACATCCATGCGCTTGAAGCTGTTCATGGGCGCCGCGCTCGCGCCGCTCGCCATCGCCACGGCCGTCCAGGCCCAGGAGGCCGAGGGCCCGGTCACGTCCGTCGAGGACGTCATCGTCACCGGCCGCCCGGTGCTCCGTAACCGCACCGACGACACGGCGCCGACCCTGTCCTACGATCGCGAGTATTTCCAGCGCTTCGAGCCGCTGACCGTCGGCGACGCCCTGAAGCGCGTGCCCTCGGTGACCTTCCTGTCCGACGTTCTGGAGTCCGACGGCGCCCGCCTGCGCGGCCTCGAGCCCGGCTACACCAAGATCCTGATCGACGGCGAGGAAGTCCCCGGTGCCAACCTGGACCGCAGCTTCTTCGTCGACCGCATCCCCGCCGAGCTGATCGAGCGGGTCGAGGTGGTCCGCTCCTCCTCGGCCAACCGCTCGGGCGACGCCGTGGCCGGCACGATCAACATCGTCCTGCGCGACGCCCTGTCGCTGGACGGCGGCTATGTGCGTCTGGGCGCCATCATGTTCCCGGACAGCGACTACGGCCAGTTCGGCGGCACCTACGGCGCGGTCTGGGGCGGCGAGGCCCTCGGCGGCCGGGTCCTGCTGGGCGCCAACGTCCAGGACCGCCGCAACCCGAAGGACAAGTATTCGATCCGCTTCGACGAGCCGGGCGGCACGATCGACAACACCGAGGTCCAGACCGACGTCCGCGACGGCACGGACTACGCCTTCAACGCCGCCTATGAGGCCGACGTGGCCGGGGGCGAGTTCGAGATCGCCGGCGTGTTCATCCGCACCGACCGCTACCAGGACGAGGACTCGATCGAGTACCGCGGCGGCATCGAGAACGACGCCAACCTGCTGACGATCAACGACAACGATCTCGACATCCGCACCGACAACCTGTCGCTGCGCACCCGCTACGAGCGCGAGATGTTCGGCGGCGAGACCACCTTCAAGCTGGCCTATGCCAACATCGACGACCAGCAGTACGAGTTCGAGGCCGAGTCCGAGTACCTGCGCGACGCCATCGCCTTCCCGGACGAGGACCGCTTCACCCTGGATTCGACCACCGTCGATATCCAGGACGAGGAGTGGAAGGCCGGGATCGAGCACGAGCTCGACCTGTCCAACGGCATGGAGCTGGAGTTCGGCCTGCAGGGCAACTGGAAGACCCGCGACGCCCTGATCACCGAGACGCCGCGCATCCGCTTCAACGTGCCGAACGCCCCGACCCCGCGCCCGGCCGTCCCGGCCTTCGGCGCCTCCAGCCCGGTCGCCGGCGGCGACGTGTCGATCGAGGAAACCCGCCTCGACCCCTACGTCATGCTGTCGGGCGAGAACGGCGCCCTGACCTGGGAAGCCGGCCTGCGCTACGAGACCACCGAGACGACCATCACCGACCGCACCGTCGCCCCGGCCGACCAGGTCAGCGAAAGCGATGAGGCCGAGCTGCTGCCGTCCTTCAGCCTGCGCTACGCCGTCAGCGACACCGACCGGATCACCTTCTCGGCCGCGCGCACCGTGCGTCGTCCCAGCTTCAACCGCCTGTCTCCGGCCCTGCTCGAGGAAGAGTTCGGCGACAGCGACTTCGTCGGCAACCCCGACCTGAAGTCGGAGATCGCGACCGGCTTCGACCTCGGCTTCGAGCGTCGTCTGGGCCGCCGCGGCGTCGCCGGGATCAACGTCTTCTACCGCGACATCCAGGACCTGGTGGAAGAGACCAACACCGGCCTGGAAGGTTCGGGCGGACCCGGCACCTTCATCTACACCGTGGACAACGTCGGCGACGGCAAGGTCTACGGCATCGAGTTCGACCTCTCGACCCCGCTGGACTTCATCGGCATGGAGTCGACCGGCGTGTTCCTGAACTACTCCTGGCTGGACTCCGAGATCACCGACTTCATCGGTGAGCGTCGCTTCAACGGCCAGTCGGACTACGTCTTCAGCGCCGGCTTCACCCAGGACCTGCCGACCTGGGGCGCCGCCTTCGGCGCGACCTACCGCAAGCAGGGCGACGCCTTCGACCGCGTCCTGGCCGAAGAGGTCACGACCTCCTACGGCGCCGACCTGGAAATCTTCGTCGAGAAGCAGTTCGGCGAGAACGTCATCGTCCGTCTGACCGGCTCGAACCTGCTCGACTCGTCCAAGGACGAGACCTTCGACAAGTTCGAGAACGTCGGCGACCAGATGTCGCGCGACTACGACGAGTACGAGGTCGAAACCGAAGAAGCCGGCCCGGTCTACCAGCTGGTGATGCGCGTCGCCTTCTGATCCTGATCCGGGGCCACCCGGGGGCAGTCGAGGGGGCCGGGCGGCGACGTCCGGCCCCTTCTTCATGCCGAAACGGGGCCGCGGCGCTGGACCCGCGCCCGACGGCGTTCTAGTCGCCTTCGGGGCGACCGGTTCGCCTTTTGCAAGAACCCGGACAGGGTGCCGCCGGGCGCCTCATTCCGGGATGGAGCGCACGACGTCATGGTCATGGAAGGGCAGATCGACTGGACCCTGGTGTTCGCGCTCCTGGCGGTCCTCGGCTTCGCCTTGGCGATCGCGGCGTGGGCCTGGGCCGTGACCCGCCGCACCCGGACCGAGGCCACGGGCTCCGCGCTCGACGCCGCGAACCGCAGGGCCGAGGCGGCCGAGACCCGCACCCTGGAGATCCTCAACGCCATCCCCGTGGCCCTCGTCGAGACCGACAAACAGGGCAAGTTCGTTTTCGCCAACCGCGCCGCCCACCAGCTGCTGGGCCGCCGCGACGCCGAGCTTCTGGGCCTGCGCTTCCACTCCGCGACCTGGGGCATCACCTATCCCGACGGCCGCCCGGTGCCGCCCGACCTGCTGCCCAGCGCCCGCGCCCTGCGCGGCCAGACGGTCAAGGGCTTCCAGCACCTGCTGGCCAACCCGGCCACCCGCCGCAAGATGCTGGTCTCGGTCACCGCCATGCCGATCGAGACGGCGACCGGCGAGATCATCGGCTCCACCGCCGCCATCGTCGAGACCGAGGGCCTGACCCAGCCGGTCGAGCCCGACGCGCCCCTCGCGCCGGAGCTGTCGCCCGCCGACGCCCTGGTGCGCCGCGTCTTCGATTCCGCCTCCAGCGCCCTCGTCATCCTCGACCCCGACGGCCGGGTGACGGAGGCCAATCCCGTGGCCCGCGCCCTGAGCGGCCGCGACGATCTGATCCTGGGCGGCGACTTCGCCGACCTGTTCCTCGGCGAGGACGAGCGGGTCGAGGCCCGCCAGGCCCTGCGCGCCGCCCTGACCGCGCCCGCCGGCGCCGCCGATCCGCTGGACGTCCGCGGCGGGGCCGCCGCCGGGACGCGCTGGAACCTGCTGCCGCTGAGGGCCGAGGACGGCACCGTCGAGGCCCTGCTGGCCGCGGGCGAGCGCGCCGGCCCGGAGACGGAGCCCGCCCCGGAGGCCGAGGCCGTCACCGCGCCGGTCGAGGACCTGCTTCCCGAACTGGAGGCGCTGCGCGCCCGCGCCGAAGCCGCCGAGGCCGAGGCCGAACGCGCCCGCGCCGAGGCCCGGGCCGAGCTGGAGGCCGCCCGTCGGCTGGAAGGCGTCGGACGCCTGACCGGCGGCGTCAGCCAGGACTTCCACGCCCTGCTGGGCGTCATGACCAGCGCGCTCGACATGATGATCAGCCAGGCCGAGGAACCCGACCGCGTGCGCCGGCTGGGCCGGGCCGCCCTGGCCGCCGGTCAGCGCGGCGAGACCCTGACCCGGCGTCTGGCCGCCTTCGCCGACGGCGACGACGCCGCCCCGGTGCAAATGATCGACCTCGGGGCCGTGCTCCGCGGCATGGAGGGCAAGCTGCGGCTGGTCGCCGGACCGACCGTGGACCTGATGGTCGAGGTTCCGTCCGATCCCATGGTCGCTCGCGTCGATCCCGTCGCCCTCGAGGGCGCGCTGGCCGCGCTTGTCACCAACGCCGCCCAGGCCACCGCCGGCCGGGGCTCGGTCGCCGTGCGCCTGTCGCAGGTCGACGACGCGACCCTGAACCTGACCGTGCGCGACGACGGACCCGGCATGGACGGCGACGTGGCCCGCCGCGCGGTCGAGCCCTTCTTCACCACGCGCGAGGGCGCGGCGGGCCTCGGCCTCGCCCACGCCCACGCCTTCGCCCGTCAGTCGGGCGGGTCGCTGTCGATCGAGTCGGCGCCCGGCGCCGGGACCGGGGTCACCCTGGCCCTGCCCGCCGCTGCCTGACGGACTCGCGGTCGGCGACGATTTGGGGTTTGATCGTCCCGAAATGGGAAAGGCTGCCCGATGAAGATCCTGCGCGCCCTGCTTCTGCTGGCCGTTCTGGCCTACGCCGGCTGGCTGGCCTGGCCCGCGCTGTCGCCCCTGCTCGAGGGTGCCGACCCCGCCGCGGCCGTCACCCGGATGGGGGCCGAGATGGGCTCGGGCGGGACCCTGACCGCCGCCCTGTGGATCGGCGCGGTGGTTCTGTACCTGATCGCGGCCGTCCTGCTGGGGGCCGGCAACCCCCGGGCCGTGGTGGCCTATTTCCTCGGCTTTCTGGCCGATGCGGCGCTGCGCCTGGCCCTCGACCGCGGGCAGGGCGGGAGCGAGATGACCACGCGCTCGGCCAGCCCTTCGATGGGGGACGGCGGCCCGGCCGCCGCGCCGGGCGATCTGGGCGCCTCGCTGGGCGTCGACCCGGTCTGGCTGGTGCTGGGCGGCCTGATCGTGCTGGGCCTCCTGATCTTCGCGGCCACGCGCCGCCGGCGGCGGGCGCGGACGCCCGGCCAACTGGCGATCTGAGCGCCCCCCGCGGTTGATTCCGCGCCCGTGATCGCTAGGTTCCCGGCGCGTGCTCTCCCGACGCCCGAGGACCCCATGGCCGACCAGACCCCCGCCTACGACGTCATCATCATCGGCGGCGGCCCCGGCGGCTACAACGCCGCCATCCGCGCGGGCCAGCTGGGGCTGAAGGTCGCCTGCGTCGAGATGCGCGAAACCCTCGGCGGCACCTGCCTGAACGTCGGCTGCATGCCCTCCAAGGCCCTGCTGCACGCTTCGGAACTGTTCGAGGCGGCGTCGAAGGACTTCGCCGGCCTGGGCATCGAGGTCGCGCCGAAGCTGAACCTCGGCCAGATGATGGCCCAGAAGCAGGACAGCGTGACGGCCCTGACCAAGGGCATCGAGTTCCTGTTCAAGAAGAACAAGGTCGACTGGCTGAAGGGCCGCGGCCGCCTCGACGGCCCGGGCAGGGTCGTGGTCGAGGGCGCCGACGGCGCGACGACCTATGCGGCGAAGAACGTCATCATCGCCACCGGCTCCGAGCCCACCCCCCTCCCGGGCGTGGAGTTCGTCGCGGGCAAGGTGATCGATTCCACCGGCGCCCTGTCGCTGCCGGCGGTGCCGAAGTCGATGGTGGTGATCGGCGCCGGCGTGATCGGGCTGGAGCTGGGCTCGGTCTGGCGCCGCCTGGGCGCCGAGGTCACCGTCATCGAATATCTCGACTCCATCGGCGCCGGCATGGACGCCGAGGTCGCCACCGCCTTCCAGCGCGGCCTGACCAAGCAGGGCATGACCTTCCGCATGGGCCAGAAGGTGACCGGCGCGACGGCGGATGGGGCCGGCGTGACCCTGACCGTCGAACCGGCCAAGGGCGGCGAGGCGACGACGCTGACCGCCGACGTGGTGCTGGTCGCCATCGGCCGCCGCCCCTACACCCAGGGCCTGGGTCTCGAGACGGTCGGCGCCGCGCCCGACGCCCGCGGCTTCGTCGCCAACGATCACTTCAGGGTCGCCGACGGCGTCTGGGTCATCGGCGACGTGACCCACGGCCCGATGCTGGCCCACAAGGCGGAAGAGGACGCCGTCGCCGCCGTCGAGCTGATCGCCGGCAAGGCCGGCCACGTCGACTACAACCTCGTTCCCAGCGTGATCTACACGACGCCGGAAGTGGCCTGGGTCGGCCAGACCGAGGAGCAGCTGAAGGCCGCGGGCGTCGCCTACACCAAGGGCAAATTCCCCTTCACCGCCAACAGCCGCGCCAAGATCAACCACGAGGGCGAGGGCTTCGCCAAGGTGCTGGCCGACGCGGCCACCGACCGCGTCCTGGGCGTCCACATCTACGGACCGCAGGCCGGCGAGCTGATCGGCGAGGCCTGCGTGCTGATGGCCTTCGGCGGCGCCTCGGAGGACCTGGCCCGCACCAGCCACCCGCACCCGACCCGGTCGGAAGCGGTCCGCCAGGCGGCCATGGGCGTCGAGGGCTGGACCATGCAGGCCTGACCGGCCTGCGGCGGCTCAGTAGCGCTGCAGCACGCCCAGCCGGTCCCTGACCTCCGGCCGGGGCTCCACGGCGATGAAGGCCGCGCACAGCCCGGCCCACAGGGCGTAGGAGACCCCGACCACCGCCGCCAGCGGCAGGCCGCCCACGCCGAACAGCAGCAGCGCCGTCTCGGTGAAGCCGATCGCCTGCCCCACGTCGGCCGAGGTGATCCAGCCCAGAACCGAGACGACCAGCGCCAGCAGGCCCTGCAGCGCCACCGCCAGCAGGCCGCCGTAGAACATGAAGCGCCACACCACGCCCAGCCGCGTGCCCGGCCGCCCCGTGCGCGCGTGCTCCCGGCGCAGCCACCACAGCAGGGTCGGCACGGCGATCACGCCGACCGCCAGCACGATCAGCCGCCAGTCGGTGTCGACGCCCCGGAACCAGGTCGTCGGCCGCCACACCAGCAGGGTGAGCCACAGGGGCGGCCACGCCACCCCCGCCACGGCCGCCAGCACCAGCGCCGCCGACGACCGCTTCCACGCCACCGGCGCGCGCCCCGGCAGGCTCTTCGGATCGTCGAAATCGACCCTCATCGCGTCGGGACCGGCGTCGCGCCGGAATAGTCGTAGAAGCCGCGCCCGGCCTTGCGGCCCAGCCATCCGGCCTCGACATACTTCACCAGCAGGGGACAGGGCCGGTACTTGCTGTCGGCCAGGCCGTCGTAGAGCACGTTCATGATGGCCAGGACGACGTCCAGCCCCATGAAGTCCGCCAGCTCCAGCGGCCCCATCGGATGGTTGGCCCCCAGCTTCAGCGCCGCGTCGATCGAGGCCACGTCGCCCACCCCCTCGTACAGGGTGAACACCGCCTCGTTGATCATCGGCGCGAGGATGCGGTTGACGATGAAGGCCGGGAAGTCCTCGGCGTTGGTGGTGGTCTTGCCCAGGCTCTCGGCGAAGGCCACGGCCGCGTCGTAGGTGGCCGCCGAGGTGGCGATGCCGCGCACGATCTCGACCAGTTTCATGGTCGGCGCCGGCTTCATGAAATGCAGGCCGATGAAGCGCTCGGGCCGGTCCGTCGCCGAGGCCAGCCGGGTGATCGAGATCGACGAGGTGTTGGACGCCAGCAGCGCCTCGGCCGACAGATGCGGCGTCAGCTCGGCAAAGACGGCCTTCTTGACCGCCTCGTCCTCGACCGCCGCCTCGATGACCAGATCGGCCGAGCCGACCTCGGTCAGCGACGCCGCCGCCGCGATGCGCGCGCCCGCGGCCGCGCCCTGTTCGGCGGTGAGCGCGCCGCGCTCGACCTGGCGGGCCAGGCTGGCGCCGATCTCGGCCCGGGCCGCGGCGACGCGCGCGGGGTCGACGTCGTACAGGCGCACCTCATAGCCGCCCACGGCCACGGCCTGGGCGATGCCGGCGCCCATCTGGCCGGCGCCGAGGATGGAGACTGTGCGGATGGAACTCATGACTTCCGGATCAACTCGGACGGCCCCGCCCGTCGCCCGCACCTTAGAAGGCGGGGCCATGGGCGCAAGGGCGCGATCGCCTCAGAAGCCGCCCAGCAGGTCGTTCAGCGCGATGCAGGACATCGGCAGGATGTAGCGCTGGATGCCCGAGATCAGCACCAGCGCCACCAGCGGCGACAGGTCGAACCCCCCGATCGGCGGGATGATCGATCGCAGCGGCGACAGGATCGGCGCCGTCACGGCGTCGAGGAACTGCGCGATCTGGGCCACGAACCGGTTGCGGTAGTTGATGACGTCGAAGGCGAACAGCCAGCTCAGGATCACCGTCCCGACGATCGCCCACCAGAGGAAGGTCAGCGCCGTGGCGACCAGAAAGCAGATGAAGCCGGCGATGGCGGGGCCCATGGGGTGTTCCGTAAGTGCGAAGCGGTTTCCCCGCTTCTAGCCGGACCCGCCGCCGCGTCCAAAGGATTCCGCCGCGCGTCCCGTTGACACGGGGCCGGACGCCCGCCTATGTCGCGCCCTCGCCTGGACCGGGAAACCGGGGCCGTAGCTCAGTTGGTAGAGCGCGTCGTTCGCAATGACGAGGTCAGGGGTTCGACTCCCCTCGGCTCCACCAGGCGTTTTCGACCCCGTCCCGGCGCCGCAAGCCCGGCCCGTGTCGGGAAGGGGGGGCGCATGGCCGGCCTGAGACAGATCGTCTACCTCAGCCGCGCCGCCGGGCCGATGGACCGGCTGCAGGACATCGCCGAAATCCTCGGCGCCTCGCGGCAGAACAACTGGCGCGACGGCGTCACCGGCGCCCTCGTCTTCGCCGACGGCCGCTTCCTGCAGGTGGTCGAGGGCCGGCCCGAGACGGTCGAGCGGCTTCTGGCCCGCGTCAGCGCCGATCCCCGGCACCTCGGCGTCGAGGTCGTGCTGCGCCGCGAGATCGCCGCGCGCGACTTCGCCGACTGGTCCATGGCCATGCCCCGCGTCGATCCGGAGGTCGAGCCGCTGATGCGCGAGGCGGTGGCGACGGCGGCGACCGATCCCGTGGCGGCCGTCGCCCTGCTGCGCCGGCTGGCCGGCACCGCCCCCTAGGACGGGCTCACTCGCCCTCGTCGAACTTGCGGTCGACCAGATCGGCGAGAGCCTCGACGGCCTCGGCCGCGTCGGGTCCCTCGGCCGCGATCTCCAGCCCGCAGCCGTTGCCCGCGCCCAGCATCAGCAGGCCCATGATCGACAGGGCGTTGACCGTGGTGCCGTCGCGCGTGACCCGGATCTCGCTCTCATAGGCGGCGGCCAGCTTGACGAATTTGGCGCTGGCGCGGGCGTGGAGCCCGCGCTGGTTGCAGATTCCGACGGTCCGGCGGACCCAGGCCCCCTCGCTCATTTGTCCCCCGACAGCACCCAGGACGCGACCGAGATATATTTGCGCCCGGCGTCCTGGGCGTGGGCCACGCAGGCCTCCATCGGCTCGCGTCCGCGCACCCCGGCCAGCTTGATCAGCATGGGCAGGTTCAGCCCGGCGATGACCTCGGCGCCGGTCTCCTCGATCACCGAAATGGCCAGGTTGGAGGGCGTGCCGCCGAACATGTCGGTCAGCAGGATCACGCCGCGGCCGTCGTCCACGGCCTGGGCGGCGTCGACGATGTCGCGGCGGCGGCGCTCCATGTCGTCGTCCGGCCCGATGCAGATCGCGGCCACGCCCCGCTGGGGCCCGACGACGTGCTCCATGGCGGCCAGAAACTCCGACGCCAGGCCCCCGTGGGTGACGATCACCAGACCGATCATGAAGGGAGCGATCCCCGCAACCGGGCCCAGTCCGGCCCGCAAGCGGGGCTTGATAGGCCAAAGCGCGCCGAGTTCAAAGCCGTCGGATCGCGTGACGCACCACCGCCGCCGCCGACGGCGCGCGGGCGTCCACCCGGATCAGCGGCAGATCGACGCCGGCATGGCTCCAGAGCTCCGGATCCGGCAGCCGTTCCGGCGCGGCCTCGGCGCAGGCCACGACCAGCCCGAGGCGCGTCACGGGCCGGCCGGGCGCGCCGACGATCCCCAGACCGCGCACCTCCATCCGGCCGGCGATGGTCTCCGGACAGGCCGCATGCAGACCGTCGCCCTCGCGCCACACCCGGGTCGCATCGTCGGCGACCAGCCGGGCACCGTCCGCGATCAGCCGCAGCGCCAGATCGCTCTTGCCGGCGCCGGAGGGGCCGATCAGCAGGACCCCGGTCCAGCCCGCGGGCCCGAACAGGGCCGCGCAGGTGGCGTGCAGCGGCGGGAGGGTCACCCCGCCGCCCCGTCGACCGGCAGGACCACGCTGAAGCGCGCGCCCTCGATGCCGCCTGTGCCGTCGACGCGGTTCTCGGCCCAGACCCGGCCGCCGTGCACGGCGACGATCTGGCGCACGATCGACAGGCCGAGGCCGGAGTTGCCGCCGAAGGCCGTGCCCTTGGGCCGCGAGGTGTAGAAGCGCTGGAACACCGTCTCCAGGTTCTCGGCCGGGATGCCGGGCCCGTCGTCCTCGACCGTCACGCGCCAGCCGTCGGGGTCGCGCGCCAGGGCCACCCTCACCGTCCCGTCGGCCGGGCTGAACGACAGGGCGTTGTCGATCAGGTTGCGG
The DNA here is from genome assembly GCA_018820275.1 of Alphaproteobacteria bacterium. GTDB lineage: Bacteria > Pseudomonadota > Alphaproteobacteria > Caulobacterales > Caulobacteraceae > Brevundimonas. The sequence continues at coordinate 24,556 of JAHJOO010000023.1, read as the reverse complement.
AACACCTGGCCCAGAGGCCCGTCCCGGCCCGTCAGCCGGGCGGGACCGGCGATCTCCGTGCGGAACCCGACCGGCGCGGCGCCCGCCCGGGGCGAGTCGCGATAGACGCCCACCACATCGGCCAGCAGGGCGTGCAGATCGACGCTGCGCAGGCGGTCCCGCGCCAGTTCGGCGTCCAGCCGCGAGGCGTTGGAGATGTCGGTGATCAGACGGTCCAGCCGGCGGACGTCCTGTTGCAGAAGGGCGGTCAGCCGTTCGCGCTGGGCCGGGGTCTTGACCAGCTCCAGCGTCTCCAGCGCCGACCGGATCGAGGTCAGGGGGTTCTTGATCTCGTGCGAGACGTCGGCGGCGAACCGCTCGATCGCGTCCATCCGCTCCGACAGCGTGGTCGTCATGGTCTCCAGCGACCGCGCCAGGTCGCCGATCTCGTCCTTGCGCCCCTCCAGGTCGGGGAAGGAGATGGCCCGCGCGCGCTGCATCCGCACCTGGTCCGCCGCCGCCGACAGCCGCATGATGGGCCGCACCACGAAGATGTGCAGCAGCAGCGACGACAGCAGCGACACCGCCAGCGCCACCAGGGCGAAGGGCATCAGGGCGGCGCGCTGGGCCGCCAGGATGGCGTCGACGTCGGCCGCCTCCAGCGTCAGCACCCCCAGGACCTGCCGCACGTGGCGGATCGGAACGGAAACCGAGACGACGCGCTCGCCGGTTTCCGAGCGGCGCAGGCCGACCTGGGGCTCTCCCCTCAGGGCGGCCTCGACCTCCAGCGCCAGCGCGGCGCGGGCCCGGTCGACCTGCGGGTCGGTCCCGGCTTCGGCGGCCGCCTCCATGCGGTCCATCTCGCGCGAGCCGACCGGCGGCAGGGGGCGGCCCGGGATCTCGTCGGACACCTGGAAGCTGTCGGCCACGAACAGGCCGTCGGCGTCATGGACGCTGGCGCGCTGACCGGCCGGGATGAAGGTGTCGCGCAGCCATTTGGGCACCTCGACCACGTCGAGCGTGGGCCGGGGCTCGCCCTGGGTGATCTCCAGCTCGCCCAGCACATTGGCCAGCAGCTCGGCCTGGGACAGCAGGGATTCCTGACGCGCCTCCACCAGGCCCCGCCGCCATTCATTCAGCGCCAGCGCGCCGCCGAACAGGATCAGCAGGCTGAGCAGGTTCAGGATCAGGATCAGCGAGCCGAGCCGCGACCCCACCAGACGCGGGCGCGGCCTCGGACCCTCCGCGGCGCCCTCGCGCTCAGCTCTCGCGGTATCGATAACCGACGCCATACAGGGTCTCGATGGCGTCGAACTCGGGATCCACGACCCGGAACTTCTTGCGCATGCGCTTGACGTGGCTGTCGATGGTCCGGTCGTCGACGTAGACCTGATCGTCGTAGGCGGCGTCCATCAGGTTGTCGCGGCTCTTCACGAATCCGGGGCGCTGGGCCAGCGCCTGCAGCAGCAGGAACTCGGTGACGGTCAGCTTGACCGGCTTGCCCTCCCAGGTGCTCTCGTGGCGGGCCGGGTCCATGGTCAGCTTGCCGCGCTTGATGGCGCGGGCACCGATATCGCCGGCGGTCTCGGGCTCCTGGCCCTCGGCGCCCGTGCGACGCAGCAGCGCCTTCACCCGCTCGATCAGCAGGCGCTGGCTGAACGGCTTGTGGATGTAGTCGTCGGCCCCGAGGTTGAAGCCCAGGATCTCGTCGATCTCCTCGTCCTTGGACGTCAGGATGATGACCGGCAGGCTGGACGTCTGGCGCAGCCGGCGCAGCACCTCCATCCCGTCCATGCGCGGCATCTTCACGTCGAGGATGGCCAGGTCGGGCGGGCTCGCCTCCAGCGCCTCGAGGCCGGCGGCGCCGTCGTGGAGGGCGGTGACCTTGTGGCCGTGACTTTCCAGCGCCAGCGACACCGAAGCCACGATGTTCTCGTCGTCGTCCACCAGGGTGATGTTGGCCAAGTCGGTCTCCTTGGGGCCGCAGCCCACGTCGTCGTCCAGCTTCAACGCGCGGAAAGCGTAACCGTTCTGCCGCCGCGCGGCGAGAGCAAGGCGCAACGTAGGCGTCCCCGGGGCGCGTCGAAACCCCGCCTTAAGCCGATCGGTCCACCATCGCCCCTTCAGTAGAGAGAGCGTTCATGTCCGGGGCCATCCACTACGAGGTCTTCATCCGCAAGACGGCGCCGGCGCCGTGGAGCCTGCTGATGGCCACGGAGGACCGCAAGGCGGCCGTCGAGGCGGCCGAGGATCTGCTGCGCGACGACCGCGCCGCCGCGGTCCGGGTGACCAAGGAAACCCTCGACCCCGAGACGCTCGAATTCACCAGCCTGACCGTGCTGAACCGCGGGGCCCCGGAGGTGAAGCGCAAGCGCGTGGTGCCCGACGACCAGGCCGGTCCGAGGTGCGGCGGCCCGCAGGACCTCTATTCCCCCCAGGCCCGCGAGCTTCTGGGGCGCGTGCTCGAGGACTGGCTGCAACGGCAGGGCGCGACGCCGTTCGAACTGCTGCACCGGCCCGACCTGGCCGAGCGGCTGGAGGCGGCGGGCGTCGAACTGCAGCACGCGGTGCAGAAGGTGGCCGTGCCCGAAAGCCAGGCCGTGGGCCAGCCCGTGCACGAGCTGATGCGGCACTATCAGAAGCTGGCCGACCAGACGATCGAGCGGCTGGTCGCCGCCGGCCGCCGCAACCTGTTCCCGGACCTTGAAAGCCGCAGCCTCGCCGACCTCGCCCACCGGCTGGCGGGGACCTCGGACCGCGCCTTCGTCATGGGCGGCGTGATCGCCGGCGCGCTGAAGGGGGTGAAGGGCGCGCGGGCCCGGCTCGACCGCCTGATGACCCTGGCCGCGGCCGCGCCGGCCGAGGGCGCCCCCCGCGCCCTGGTGATGGTCGCGATCGAGCAGATCCTGTGCGAACTGATGTCCGCGCGAACCGGCCTCGCCGAGGTGCTGGGCCCGTCGCTCGACCAGGGCGCCAGCCTCGCGGCGGTGGTTCGCATGGTGGCCCCGCGCGAGATCGACGCCCTGATCGCCCAGGACCCCCGGCTTGACCTGCTGATTCCGACCGTCGAAGGGCCCGCCGCCCGGCTCGGTGCCCGGCTCGAGGCGGGCGAATTCCCCATGCTCGGCGCGGCCCTGGCGCGCATGGTGCTCCGGGAACTGATGAGCCCGCGACGTCTGCGGCCGCGCGACGCCGCCGGCGAGATCGACATCCTGCGCGGGCTCGCCCTGACCCTCACGGCCACAGCCGGACGGCTGCTGACGCTGGAGGAGATCCAGAACGCCTTCACCGAGCGGTCCCGAAGCCTGGTCACCGCCGATTTCGTCGCCGCCTACGTCAAGGATTGCGACACCGTGCTGTGCGAGGCCGAGCAGCTGACCCGGCTGTGCGAGAACGTCACCGGCGTCGCCAACAAGCGGTCCGCGGCGCGCTGGCTGTCGGCCTGCGTCGGCTCGCTGAGGTTCGAAAGCGAGATGCGGCGCCACGCGGACGGCCAGTCGCACGCCCTGGCCTCGTTGGCCGCCCTGCAGCGCTCGGTGCGCGCCTCCGCCCTGTCGGCGGCCGACGAGGACCAGATCCTGACCGCCATCGGGGCCGTCGGCGGCACGGTGGAAGCCGAGGCCCGGATCGTCGCCCAGCTGGCCCGCGCGGGGGCCCCGCTGCCGGCGCGTCTGCGCGTGCTGCTGAAGCTGGCGGCGGGCGAGACGGGCCCCACGGGCCCCTGCGCCGACCGCGCCAAGGCCGAGGTCATGAAGATGCTGCGCGTGCCCGAGGTCCGGGGCGCGCTCGGCGCGGCCCCGGACGAGGTCGGACCCATCCGTCAGCTGATGCGCAAGGCCGGCCTCGCCGCCTGAGCGCGGCTCAGTCGAAGATGTCGAAGATGGAGCCGCGCTTCTTGCCGTAGCCGCGGCCGTACTCGCCGCGCTCTCCATACTCGCCGCGTTCGCCGTATTCGCCGCGCTCGCCGTGGCCCCACGGCTGGTGGGGCGGCGGGGCCTGGGGCCGGGGCGGGGGCGGGGCGGCGGCGGGTTGCGGCGCGGGCGCATCGTTGACGGCCGCCTGCATCAGGTTCTCCAGCTCGCCGCGGTCCAGCCAGACGCCGCGGCATTTGGGGCACATGTCGAACTGGACGCCCGAGCGCTCCACCGTCTGCATGGGCGAGTCGTCGTTCGGGCACATCAGGAGAGGCATCGCGGCTCCGCGGGTTGGGACCAGAAAGGGGGTCGGGCGCCCGGGTCCGCGGCTTTGGGGACCGGTCGAACGCCGGAGCGCCCGATGCGGTCCGACATCACGTATCCGGGTTCCGGCAGAGGGGGGCCGGGCCCGGACGCGCCAGAGGGGCCCGTCCCGCGTCCTCACAGTTGAGGATGCCGTCGCGGAAAGCAAGCGGCGGATCAGCACACCTGCCCGGCGGCCCAGCCCGACGACCAGGCCCACTGGAAATTATAGCCGCCCAGCCAGCCCGTCACGTCCACCGCCTCGCCGATCACGAACAGTCCGGGCACGGACTTCGCCATCATCGTCTGCTGGTCCAGCTGGTCGGTCGCCACCCCGCCCAGGGTCACCTCGGCGGTGCGGTAGCCCTCCGACCCCGTCGGCTTGACGGTCCAGCCGTTGATCGCGGCGTCCAGCGCGGCCAGCCTCTTGTCGCCGATCTCCGCCAGCTTGCCGCCCAGGCCCTCGTGCGCCGCCACCGCCTCGGCCAGCCGGCGCGGCACGATCTGGCCCAGCGCCGTGTGCAGCATCTGCCTGCCGTTGCCGACCTTGGCCGCGCGGATCTCGGCGCCCACGTCCCGGTCCGGGGCCAGGCCGAGCGTGATCGCCTCCCCCTCGCGCCAGTAGCTGCTGATCTGCAGGATCGACGGCCCGCTCAGCCCGCGGTGGGTGAACAGCAGCCCCTCGCGGAAGCGCGCCCCGCCGCCCTCCACCACCGCGTCCACCGACAGGCCGCTCAGCGGGGCCCAGCGCGCCAGCCAGTCCGGGTCGAAGGTCAGCGGCACCAGCGCCGGCCGCGTCTCCGTCACCGTCAGGCCCAAGCGCCGCGCCGTGTCCCAGGCCCAGCCCGTGGCCCCCATCTTGGGGATCGACTTGCCGCCGGTGGCCAGCACCAGCGAGGCCGCCCGCGCCGTGCTCCCGTCCGACAGCGCCGCCTCGAACCGGTCCCCGACCCGCGCCAGCCGCTCCACCGAGACCCCGGTCGACAGCCGCGCCCCCGCCTCGGCCATGCCATCCGTCAGCATGCGGACGATCTGCCTGGCCGAGTCGTCGCAGAACAGCTGGCCCAGGGTCTTCTCGTGCCAGGCGATGCCCGCCCGGTCGACGCGGGCGATGAAGTCGCGCGGCCCGAACCGCTTCAGCGCCGAGGTGGCAAAGCGCGGGTTCTGCCCCAGATACCGCTCGACCCGGTCGCCCTCCAGATTGGTGAAGTTGCACCGCCCCCCGCCCGAGATGCGGATCTTCTCGCCCGGCGCGCGGGCGTGGTCGATCACGCGCACGGACCGGCCCCGGCGCCCGGCCTCGACCGCGCACATCATCCCCGCCGCGCCGGCGCCGACGATCAGGACGTCCAGCTCGCTGCCTGCCATCCCCGGCCCCTACCAGCCCGCGCCCCGCCCCGCGAGCCCCCAGCCGGGCCGCCCGCCCAGGTCCAGCGCCCGTACCCCCGGCCGCCCGGCCCCGCGCGCCCCGTCGATCAGCAGGTCGGTCACGGCCCAGACCAGGGCGTCGGCGCGGTCCAGACTGCCCGCCCCCGCCTGCCCCAGCGCCATCAGCTCCTCCTCCAGCGGCCCCAGCCCGGCGGCGTGCGCCACCCGCCCCTGTTCGTACAGCGCCGCCACCGGCTCGGCCCTCAGCCGCTTGCCGCGCGTGGCCCGCACCTCGCGCACCGGCACGGCGCAGCCCGAGGCGCGCAGCACGGCGCGCACCATGTCGCCGCCCTGGTTGACCTCGGCCACCACGCGCACGGCCCCGAACTCGTCGGCCGCCGCCGCCACGCGCCGGGCCCAGCGCCGCGGGCTGACCCCCGCCACGGTCCGGTCGGCCAGCACCACCGCCGCCTCGCCCACGCGCGCCACCACCACGATGCCGCAGGCGTCGCCCCCCGCCGTCGCCGTCGGATCGACGCCGATGACCACGCGCCCGGGGGTCCGGGGGCTCAAGCAGCCCGAAGGGCGGTAGCCCCCGGCTAAAAAAGCCCTCCCCCGCGCGAGGCTCAACATCTCCGCCGTGAACAGCCCGCCCTCGGCCTCCACCACCCGGCCCTCGATCTCCTGCGCCGCGCGCCGCGTGCCGCCGTACAGCCGCTCCAGCCCGGCGACGAAGCCCGGGGCCAGATGGTCGGCGTTGTCGTGCGTCGCCGCATGGGTCTGCACCAGCCCCGGCTCGGCCCTCAGCCGCCTCAGCGCCGCCGTCGGCCGCGGCGTGGTGGTCACGCACAGGCGCGGCGCCTCCCCCGGCCCGCCCGCCAGCCTCAGCCCCATCCGCAACAGGGCCAGGGTCGCCTCCCCCTCGCGCCAGGCGCAGAACTCGTCGGCCCAGGCCGCGGCGAACTGCGGCCCCCTCAGACTGTCGGGATCCTCGGCCGAGAACGCCTGCGCCACCGCCCCGTTCGGAAACACCAGCCGCCGCCGCCCGGCCTCATAGACCGGCCGCCGCCCCCCGAACCGCGCCTCGTCCCAGCGCGGCAGGCCCAGCACGCCGGACGGCCCCTCCACCATCACCTCGCGCACGTCGTGCAGCGTCGGCCCCACCAGCGCCAGCCGCCCGCCGGTCCCCAGAGCCTCGGCCCGGTCGGCCAGCCAGCTGGCCCCCGCCAGAGTCTTCCCCGCCCCGCGCCCGCCCAGGAACAGCCAGGTCGCCCACTCCCCCTCCGGCGCCCGCTGCGCCGCCCGCAGAACCAGAGGCGCCGGTGGCTCCGCCGCGACGCCCGCCCCGTCGTCGGACGTTTGGTCGTCGCTCCCCGCGCGATGGTCCCCACCCTCCGGGGTCTGGGGACTCACGTAGCCCGCAGGGCGATCGTCCCCGCCCCCCGGGGCGTGGGGACTCACGTAGCCCTCCGGGCGATAGTCCCCACTAAAAAGCGCCCGCTTCACCGACAGCTTCGCCCGGCACGCCTCGGTCACGCGCGCGAAGTCCGCCCGCCGCCCCGCCTCCGCGATCGCCCCGTCGAACGAGGCCAGGGTCCGCGCCGGATCCCCCATCACGATCTCCACCCCGGCCAAGCCCTCTCCCGCCCTTTCAGGGGCAGGGACGGTGAGCCCTTCGGGCGAACCCGGGTGGGGCCCGTCCGTCCGCCCCGCCCCCGCCAGCCCGCGCGGCCGCTCCAGCCCCCGCACCTTGGCCTGGCAACAGATCGTCGCCGGGGCGATCCCGTACCGCGCGCACAGCACCGTGTCCGGCACCCCCTGCGCCCTCAGCACGAACAGCGCCCGCCATTCCCCCTCGGTCAGCCGGCTGCGCGGATGTTTCCAGTCGTCCGCCCGCTCGGCGTGCGGCGGCGCCCGCCGCCGGCCCGGATGATCGGGCGGCAGGTCGCGCAGCCGCATCTCCAGCCGCTTGGCGTTGGACGACCAGGTGTCCGCCGACACCCCCGCCTCCCGCCTCAGCGCCCGCGCGTCCTCCCCCGCGTGCCAGCGCCCGAACAGCGCCCGCCACGTCCCGTCATCCAGCTTGCAGTTGAAGTGTGTCCCCATGCCCCCTGCATAGGGCGGTTTCGGACCACACTCAGAAGATCGCCCCCCGCGCCCCGCAAACCCCGACGGCCGCAGGAGTCAGGGGGTGTGAAAGAATATTTTGGCTGGCGTATTGGGGGTCGGGAGAGGGAGCATTCGCGGCTAAGGGTCGTCCTTTATGGCCTCAGCGGGGGCTGCCAGGGCTTCTCTTTCGTCGCCCCGAGGCATTGGTCTTGCTGAGTTTGGCCTTTGAGGTCTTCGCTTTTGCGGCTGCGGGAACCTTTTGCGATGACCGGACCGACAGACCGGGTGGCACCCCGTCGGGAGCAAACAGCGCCTGAAGCTGGTCGAGTGAGGGGTCCTCGCGCTGCCAGTAGATTTGGCGCTTAAAGCCTTCACCATCGAGGTGGTAGATGGCAGTGTGGAGCGCCCGGCCGCCGAACGCGTCGCGCCCCCCGTAGACGTTCTTTTCGCCAGCAATTATCCAGACCGCTGAGAGACCTTCACGTTCGAGCATCGCGAGAAAGGCCGCGCGATCAACCAAGGCGGCTTGGGGGCCCGGCTCGCTCACCGACGGATCGTAGAAAACCACGTTCCCGTTGGCATCGACGTAATTCAGCTTGCGGCCGTCCGAAAGGCGTATGCCAAGTGCCCTAGCCAACCAGGGTGCCGGCAGTTCGACATGAACGGTCTCGTCGAGTGAGTAGTCGTACCCCCCACGTTCGCACATGTAGTCGGCGACGGTTGCGCGCGTCGGCACAGAGGGTGCGCGCCATTCCCCCGGCACCGTCCAATCGCCAAATCGGCTGACGGAAGGATGCCAAGGGTATTCACCCAGGAAATGATCGCCGTGAAGCTCGATATGCGGCAGCGCGTGGGGGTCCGTCATCGTCTTCTTTGAAAGGTCGCGCAGCAGCTTCGTTTGGTCTGCCTTTCTCACGACTACGCAGTGGAGCCGGAACCAGGTGTCGCGCTCCAGTTCTTCTCGATCATCGACCAGTCCCCGTTGCCGCCAACTGCCGAACGCGTGAAGGCAGAGCCACCGCTGCTTGTTCTTGGGATCCACGACGTCGATCAGCGAAGTGTCGTTGATGACGTCATCGTCGCTGTTCAACCAGGCGATCCGCTCGGAGGGGCTGACAGAGTGAAGCTTGGGCTCCTTGGGTACCCACCAAGTGCGCTCCCATTGTGCCCATCCGTCATAGTTCGTCCGGGTCACCAAGAGAGAAGGATCGACTTCGCGGAGGCGGGTTTCGCGCGCGCTCCCAAAGCCGCGATTCTCACCCTCTTCGTAATCCCCATATCCCCCAAGATACGCCAGATTGTCCGACATCATGGCCGCGAGCTCGTAGAGAGCCAGCCACTGATATTTCTTCCCAATTCGTTCGACGCGATGGTCATTGCGGTCGCCGCCTCGACCCCGGTCTATTTGCCCGAACCGTTCCGCCGTCCAACCGAGGTCATGCGCTCGCTTACAAACCCATCGGCGTGCCCAGCGAGTATCAAGGCGCGCTTCCTGTTCCCCTCGGTAGGGCGCGTACAAACTGTAGGCGATGAACCCCTTTGCGCGGACACGATAGTCCTCCCACTGCTCTTCGGTGAGGAGGGTTTGGAAGTGATCGTTCGCTAGATCGATGGGATCCTTTTCACCGCGATACGGCAGGCGTGATCCTTTCGCCTTGGCTGCTGCGTCCATGACCGCCACGAGCGCAGCCACTTGTTCCGGCGTTGCGATCGCATCGAACTCCCGCATCCACTCCAGGCACACTTCCCGGTAGGTCGGATAGTGGGTCGTCCCGATCGGCGCAGGACTCCAATCATTGAGACGGCTGTCGATCACATAGCGCGCAAAGTCGCCGTCGCTCACCGCTGAGCTGACGATCGGGTCAGTGAAACGCTGCCCCTTTCCATAGTCCATCGTGAAGGACTCGATCACCCGATCAGGAACATGCTCGGGCGGCCACGGGCTCGCATAAGGCGGTTCAAAGAGCGCCGGATCGACGGCGGTCGGCAATTCGCCTCGCATCTCGACGTACTTGATGATGCCGTAGGCGCTATCGCGCAGCAGAAGATTCACTGGCGGCTTGCCGTCGGCAAACACCAGATCGAACACCGTGCTGGCAAGCTCGCCGAGGCCGCTGCTGTCGACCCCCTGCAAGGCGGCACCGTAAGCAGCCCCATAGAGCCGTTCAAGCACGTAGAGATCATCGACATCATCGAAGCGGCGCAGGATCGATGCAGCCAGTTCAAGCCTGTTGGCGAAGATGGCCGCCAAGGATTTCGTTGCGCGATCCCGTATCCAGCGGTTCGAGGTCGTCAGAAGCCATCCCAAGGTGATGGCGGAAAGCTCCGCGCGATCCGCTTCAATCGCCTCGAAGCCATTTTCCAGCCCCCAGGTGATGAGCGTTTCAATCGCGTCGCCTTCGTTGTCCCCGTGATCCGCGACATACAGTGACCATTTCTCGTCGCGCTCCGGCATTGTGTATGTGCGCAGCCGCTCGTCCAAGTAGAGGGCATTGAACTTGTTGGTCGGCTCGGTCGCGACAGCGAGCAGCACGTCGTTCATGCGATGCGAGAGAAACTGGCGAACCAGTTCGAACGTCCGATCGGAGAAATGAGCCTGGTCGCGCCAAAGCAGGCTCTCTTCAAACGCTCTGCGCATTTCCCATGTCGGCTTTCCAACATCGAGCAGCTCGGTGTTTGCCCGTTCGGGAAGTTGGACGGCCAGCGCTTCGATAATGCCGGCGTAACGATAGCTCTCTTCGCCGAAAACGATCTCGTGCAGGCGCGTGCCTTCGGCGAACGCCTTGTCCACGCCGCCGAGCGCAAGATGCTCATCCAGTATGCGGGAGGCGATGGCGTGATCGCTGAAACGCTCAAACGTGAACCGCACCATCATGCGTAGCGTCCCGTCGTCCTGACGCACCATCTCGACCGACAGCAGACCTTCGCTCTCGAGCTGGGTAAGCAGGCTTCGCTCAATGCTGCCTCCCGAAGGCAGCACCTGTTCAAAGTGCCGGATAGCGTCATCGCGGGTCACATAATTTTGGCGGGCCTCCAGCAGCAACTTGGCAAAACCATCGATGGCTGACTTCACGATCCCCAAGGCTGGATCGAGCTTCATCCGCCGGCTCAACTGTTTGGCGACGGCGTCATTGTAGAAACCGAAAATCGCCGTGACGCCGCGAAGCCCGCGCGGCAATTCCCGTCGACCTTCCCGTTCGAGAAAATCACAGCAGGTCTTCAGGAAAAGCGGGTTCTCAAACTCTGGGACGAGATTAGGGGCGCCCGGACGGACGATGCCGCGCTTGCTCAGGTACATCTTCGCAGCGGCGCCATTGTCGCCCCCAAAGCCGGGGTGCTCGACCCGCGCGAGAAGGGCGTCGCCGACATCCTCCGGCACGACGTGGGCCACGAATGTCGATCGGCATGACAGGGCGACGCAGACATTGTTGAAGGGTTCGACCGCCTTCAAAAAGGCCGCCAGACGGGTGGGCCAAATATCCAATCCGTGCCGCTCGTTGAGCGCGTCGATGCAGATTAGCGCGCGCACGCCGGCTGCCTGTGCGGCTGCATCCATACTGCCCAGAAAATGCTTCACCTGTTGGGTGGCCGGAAGATCCAACTCCCCCATGATCTGCCGCCACGGTTCGCTATCCGTAAGCGAGCTACCGAGCACCAGTAGTGCCGGACGGCCGAGATGGATTTGATGCTCCACGACATCGGCGAGGAGATGCGACTTGCCGATGCCTGCGGGGCCTTCCAGCAGCACGGCCTGGACGTTGGCCAAATACCAAACATCGGAGTCGAGTGCGTCCCGGACTTCGCCGAGCAAGTCGAGCAGGCGATAGAGGTTGTGCTGCGCCCATCGCTGCGGCTCAATCCCTGACGATCCCGCCTTTCCTGGCGGAACTCCGAACGTCCAGTTGAGCGCTGCACGCGCGCCCGTCAGGCAGCGGGACGCGCTGTCGGACCATTCCTGCAACGGCAGCGGGGTGTCAGGCTCGACTGGTCTTGCTTGCAGACGATCCGTCAGATCATCGAGTGCCTTTTCCAGCGCATCGGAATGAGCGTCTTCTTCGCCAACGGGAACAGCTTCTTTGATCGCTCGAAGGGTCGAGCTTCCGCTCTCTCTTAGCGCGCCGGCCCACTTAGCCAGGGCCTTGCCAAATTTCGGGTCCCGCGCCAGCGATAGGAATTTCTGCCGAACCGGCAGCTCAACATTAGTTTCGGGCGTGTAGCGCGAACCGAGCCCCGCCCGTGCCTTCTCGAACTGCTCTTCGAACCAGCCTTTGTTCAGGAACTGAACCCCGAACCAGTAGATCAAGCGACCCGCGTACATCGGATCATCGCGCGACAATCGACTGCTGAGGACGCTCTTATCCCAGAGGCGGATTTCCAGCTCGCGCCCTGCGTCCTTCGCCGTCTTCTCCCGCTCCGCCTTCCAAGCTTCCCACTTGGCTAGTGCGCTCAATCCCTTCGCCGGCTTCACGTCCGGCAGGTCAAACGGCAGGCAGACGATGTACTCAGTCAACCGAGGGTGCTTGGCCAGCGCCGTGCTGATTGATCTGTTCAGTTGCTGGGAAAGATCGGTGTCCCAGTTGAACAGATACTTTGCCTGCCAGCCACGCTCCGATCCGTCCGCTTGACGGACAAAGCACTCAACCCCTGCGTCACCGCCGCGACCCTTTCGGAAGAATGTTGAACTCGGTTCTGCTGGCTCCAGCGCAGCCAACTGAGCGCACAGCTCTTCGAACCCAGAGTTCCTGCTGTTGTCATGCGGGCGGATCGTCTCGAAGTTGATATCGGGCAGCGCCAAGTCTTCCTCCTCAGGCGAACAATGCGAAGCACTCATTCTCACTTTGTTGTGCAACGATAGATTGAAAACTCAAAGTTGACTTCCACGGTCGCGCATTGGGGGAGCGACGCTTCTACTCTCGGGTAAAGGGTGAATGTCGGCTAGGGGCGGAACCTCGTCCGCACTCCCGAGAGCCCCATCCCTGCCCTCAAACAGCGGGGCTCCCCGAGCCGGGCATTAGCGCCCCAAAAGCATTGAGCGCGCCAACGGCGCGATCAATGCGCCTCGTCCCAGTTCGCCGCCGCCCTCGCCTCCACCACCAGCGGCACTGACAGCGCCACGGCGGGTTCCGCCGCGCGTTCCATCACCCGCTTGATCAGAGGAAGGACGCGCTCGGCCTCGGCCTCCGGGGCCTCGAACACCAGTTCGTCGTGGACCTGCAGCAGCATGCGGGTGCTCAGCCCCGCCTCGGCCAGGGCGGCGGGCATGCGGATCATGGCGCGGCGGATGATGTCCGCGGCGGCGCCCTGGATGGGGGCGTTGATGGCGGCGCGCTCGCCGAACTGGCGCTCGGCGGCCGATTTCGACTGGATGGCGGGGATGTGGATGCGGCGGCCGAACACGGTCGAGACGTGGCCGGCGGCGCGGACCTCGGCCCGGGTCGCGTCCATGTAGCTGCGAATTCCCGGGAAGCGCTCGAAATAGGTCTTGATGTAGGCCCCGGCCTCGCCCTGGTCGATGCCCAGCTGGGCGGCCAGGCCGAAGGCCGAGATGCCGTAGACGATGCCGAAATTGATCGCCTTGGCGCGGCGGCGCGTCTCGGGGTCCATCTGCTCCACCGGCACGCCGAACATCTCTGAGGCCGTCGCGGTGTGGATGTCGATGCCGGCGGCGAAGGCGCGCTTCAGCTCCGGAATGTCGCCGATGTGGGCCAGCAGGCGCAGCTCGATCTGGGAATAGTCGGCGCTGATCAGGACGTGGCCGGGCGCGGCGATGAAGGCCTTGCGGATCTGGCGGCCCGTCTCGGTGCGGATGGGGATGTTCTGCAGGTTGGGGTCGCTGGAGGCCAGACGCCCGGTCGAGGCGGCGGCCAGCTGATAGCTGGTGTGGACGCGGTCGGTTTCGGGGTCGGCGGCCTCGATCAGGGCGTCGGTATAGGTGCCCTTCAGCTTGGACAGCTGGCGCCAGTCCAGCAGGACGCGCGGCAGTTCGTGGGTCTCGGCCAGGGCCTCCAGGGTGGCGGCGCCCGTCTCCCACTGGCCGCTGGCGGTCTTCTTGCCGCCGGGCAGGTCCAGCTCGCCGAACAGGATGTCGCCGATCTGGCGCGGGCTGCCGACGTTGAAGGGGCGGCCGGCCAGGGCGTGGGCCTGCTGCTCCAGCTCGGCCATCTTCATTCCGAATTCGGAAGACAGGCGCTTCAGCCGTGCGGGATCGACGCGGATGCCCGCCCGCTCCATGTCGGCCAGCACCGCGGGCATGCCGCGCTCCAGCGTCTCATAGACGGTGACCAGCCCCTCCTCGGCCAGGCGCGGCTTGAGGATGCGCCACAGCCGCAGGGTGACGTCGGCGTCCTCGGCCGCGTAGCCGGTGGCGGGCTTCAGCTCGACGTGTTTGAACGATTTCTGTGACTTGCCCGTGCCCGCCACCTGTTTGAACGGGATGGGGTCGTGGCCCAGCCAGCGGCGCGCCAGATCGTCCATGCCGTGCGGGTGTTTGCCGCCGTCCAGCACATAGGAGATCAGCATGGTGTCGTCGATCGGCGCCACGCGGATGCCCCGCCGGGCCATGACGGCCAGGTCGTACTTGCCGTTCTGGGTGACCTTCAGCACGGCGGGGTCTTCCAGCAGGGTCTTCAGCCGGGCCAGCACGGTGGGCTTGTCCAGCTGGGTCAGGGGTGGGCGGGCCTCGCCCTCCCCCCCGAAATCCAGCCCGCCCGCCCCGTCCACCGGCGGGTGTTCGTGCGTCAGGGGGATGTAGCAGGCGTCGTTGGGCCCGATCGCCAGCGACACCCCGCACAGCCCCGCATGCGTCGCCGACAGGGCGTCGGTCTCGGTGTCGAAGCCGACGAGCCCCGCCTCCCGGGCCCGCGCGAGGAAGGCGTCCAGCTCCTCCAGCGTCTGGATGCAGCGATAGGCGTCGTGGTCGAACGGTTGCGCGGCGACCGGCGCGGCCTCCGTGGGGGCGAAGCGGGGCGTGGCGACCGGGGCGGTCAGGGGCTTCGGCCGGGCGGCGAAGGCCGAGCCGTCCTTGGCCGGGGCCTTGCCGTCGCCGACGCGGGCGCGGAGGCTGCGGAACTCCATCTCGTCCAGAAAGGCGCCCAGGGTCTCCGGGTCGGGGTCGCGGACGGCGAAGTCCTCGATCGGCTCCGGCGCGGGGGCGTCGCAGCTCAGGGCCACCAGCTGGCGGCTCAGCAGGATCTGGTCGCGGTGCGCGATCAGGGTCTCGCGCCGCTTGGGCTGTTTGATCTCGTGGGCGCGGGCCAGCAGCGTGTCCAGGTCGCCGTATTCGTCCAGCAGCTGGGCCGCGGTCTTGGGCCCGATGCCCGGGGCGCCGGGCACGTTGTCGACGCTGTCGCCGATCAGGGCCTGCAGGTCGATCATCTTGTCCGGGGTGACGCCGAACTTCTCCATCACGGCGTCTTCGGCCAGACGGCGGTCCTTCATCGGGTCCCACATGACCACGCGCGGGCCGATCAGCTGCATCAGGTCCTTGTCGGAGCTGACGATGACCGCCTCGCCGCCCCTGTCGCGCGCCTTGCAGGCATAGGTGGCGATCAGGTCGTCCGCCTCATAGCCGGGCAGCTCCACGCAGGGCACCCCGAACGCCGCCGTGGCCCTGCGCACCAGCGGGAACTGCGGGATCAGATCCTCCGGCGGCGCGCTGCGGTTGGCCTTGTACTGGTCGTACATCGCGTTCCGGAACGTCTTCTCCGAATGATCGAAGATCGCCACCAGATGCGTCGGCCCATCCTCCCCCTTCATGTCCCGCAACAGCTTCCAAAGCATGTTCGAATAGCCCTGGACGGCTCCCACGGGCAGTCCGTCGGACTTGCGCGTCAGCGGCGGCAGGGCGTGATAGGCGCGGAAGATGTAGGCCGAGGCGTCGATCATCCACAGCCGCAGGGCGGGGCCGTCCTGCGTCAGGGGGCGGTCGGTCTGGGGCGCGGCGTCGGTCATGGGCGGAACATAGGCGGGCGAAGCGCCCGCGTCAGCCGCCGCCTGATCAGAACTCGCGCCAGCTGTCGCCGGGGTCGCGCTCGCCGGGGTCCAGTCGCTGCTGGCCCCACGAGAAGATCATGAACAGCTTGTGGCTACGGATGCGGAACTGGCCGGTGAGGGGATCGACCACGCCCAGCGGCACGCCGGTCCGGGCGTCGTAGAGGAAGCCCGAGAACTCGGCCACGCCGACCCGGTCGCGCCGGCTGTAGACCGACAGCTCCGGCAGGGAGACGACGTTGAAGCTGTCGTTGATCGGAATGCGCATCTCGGGCACGCCGAAGACGCGACGCATCTGCTCCAGCGACAGGGCGCCGGCGCGGATTTCGAAGATGACGTCCGCCTCTTCCCGGGTCCGCGCGAGCGCGTGGCCGCCCTTCGACAGGGATTCGCGGATGGCGCTGACGGCATAGGGCGCGGCCTCGGCCCGGAAGTAGCTGTCGTCGACGAAAATTCGGGACGTCTTGGGCACCGGCAGGGTCAGGCCGTCCACCGCGTCGTCGGCGGCGCGGGCCACAAGCAACTGCTCCGTGGCCGTGCGGCCCGGATAGGTCTCGGTCGTGGAGGCGCAGGCCGCCAGCAGCAGCGGCAGCGCGAAGAGAACCGGCCTCACCACGTGCCGACGTTCGGCATGGAGGCCCAGGGTTCGGCCGGCGCGAGGCGCTCGCCTTCCTGCAGCAGTTCGATGGAGATGCCGTCGGGGGACCGGACGAAGGCCATGTGGCCGTCCCGCGGCGGCCGGCTGATCGTCACGCCGCCGGCCATCAGACGCGCGCACGCGGCGTAGATGTCGTCGACCCGGTAGGCCAGGTGGCCGAAATTGCGGCCGCCCGAATAGGTCTCCGGATCCCAGTTGTACGTCAGCTCGACCTCGGGCGACCGCTCGGCGGCGGACCGGTCGAGGTCCTTCGGCGCGGCGAGGAAGACGAGGGTGAAGCGGCCCGCCTCGTTGTCCGTCCGGCGGACTTCCTGGAGGCCCAGCAGATCGCACCAGAAGCGGAGCGAAGCGTCGAGGTCCGTCACGCGGACCATGGTGTGAAGATAGCGCATGGGCTCTTCCGGGGAGGGGAGGCGCGGACCTTCTAGCCCGACGGGAATGAATTCCCGGTCAATTCGTGTGACTCAGTGGTCTCCGGCCGGACGGGGCGACGGGTCGTCATAGTGGGCGATCAGGCCCTTGGGGACCTTCTTGCCCTCGTTCCGGACAAAGCGGCGGTCGCAATAGCCGCAATCGACGAAGGGCTTGTCGCCCAGTTCCAGCCAGACCAGCGCCAGCCAGACCAGCGGATGCCCCAGGGCGCCGCCCCCGCCGTCGCAGGCCACGCGGTGGCCCGTAACGGCGAACTGTTCGGGAGGCGGAAGGGCCTCGGGAGAGACGGGAACGGGCACGCGCGCGGTCATTCGGGGCTCACGACTTGGCGGGACGGGGTCGGCGGCATACCTATGCGGCCCCCCGCGCGGCGTCAAACGCGGCGCCGGCAGCCCAAGGCCCTCATGTCCGTCCCCTCCGAGCTTCCCGCCGACGCCGTCCGCATCCGCGGCCTGACCAAGACCTACGCCGGGTCGAAATCCTCGCCGCCCAAGGCGGCGCTGAAGGGCGTGGATCTGGTCATTCCGCGAGGCTCGATGTTCGGGCTGCTGGGCCCCAATGGCGCGGGCAAGTCGACGCTGATCAACATTCTGGCGGGGGTGGTCACCAAGTCGGGGGGCGAGGTGGTGGTCTGGGGGCGCGACCTGGACCGGGATCCCCGCGGCGTGCGCGCGGCGCTGGGCGTGGTCCCGCAGGAAATTTCGGCGGACGTCTTCTTCACGCCGCGCGAGGCGCTGGAGGTCCAGGCGGGTTTCTACGGCGTCCCGGCGAAGCGCCGACGGTCCGACGAGCTGCTGGCCGCGCTGGGACTCGGCGACAAGGCCGGGGCCTATGTCCGCGCGCTGTCGGGCGGCATGAAGCGGCGTCTGATGGTGGCCAAGGCCCTGGTGCACAATCCGCCGATCCTGATCCTCGACGAGCCGACCGCCGGGGTGGACGTCGAACTGCGCCGCCAGCTCTGGGCCTATGTGCGCGAACTGAACGCCGCGGGCGTTACGGTGATCCTGACGACCCATTATCTGGAGGAGGCGCAGGAGCTCTGCGACACCATCGCCATCGTCAACCGGGGCGAGGTGGTGGCCTGCGAACCGACGCCGGTCCTGCTGCGACGACTGGACACGCGCAATGTGGTCGTCGTGCCGGAGGGCGAGCTGGCGCGCGTGCCCGAGCTCGAGGGCTTCGAGGCCACGGCCCGTGCCGGAGGGGCCTTCGCCGTCACCTACCGCAAGGGCCGGGGGTCCGTGGAGCAGGTGCTGGCGGCCGTGCGCGCTGCGGGCGTCACCATTCAGGACGTCTCGACCGAGGATCCCGATCTGGAGGATGTGTTCCTGTCCCTGACCTATGGGGACGCCTCACAGCCGGACCCGACGCGGGACTGAGCCCCTCAGGCGATCATCACCGTGCCCAGCAGAAGCCGCGCGCCGGCGCGGCCGAGCGTCCGGTCCGTCGCGGCCTGGAGGTCGCGGGCCAGCCGCTCGACGTCGGGCGGGGCGCCGGGGAGCAGCGACGAGGCCGCCTGCTGAACGACCGCATTGTAGGCGGAACGGAGCCGGGGCGCGGACTGGGCGGCGCGCGTCCGCAGCGCCGCGTCGGGCACGTCCACCCCGGTCTCGACCGTCATGACCCCGCTGCCGCCGCCGACGCGACGCACGTTGGCCGTCACGGTGGCGAGACGCTGGTAGGTCGCCGCGCCGCCGCCGCCGCCTCCGCCGCCCGCCGCGGCACGCTTCAGTCCGAGAAGGTCGCGTCTGTCCATACCGGCAGACTGCACGGCGGCGCTTAACGCCCGGTTAGGCGGCGACCTCGCGGGCCGCGATCATGGGCTTCAGGTCGAGGCGGGCGAACAGGTCCGCGTCCGCGTCGTCCTCCGGGTTCGGCGTCGTCAGCAACCGGCCGCCGACGAAGATCGAGTTGGCCCCCGCGAGGAAGCACAGGGCCTGCATTTCCAGGCTCATGGCCTCGCGTCCCGCCGACAACCGCACGATCGATCGGGGACAGACGAGGCGCGCCACGGCCACCGTGCGCACGAACTCGATCGGATCGATGGCGCCTTCCGCCCGGACCCGGTCGCCCAGCGGCGTGCCGGCGATCGGCACCAGCGCATTGACCGGCAGGCTGTCCGGATGGGCCGGAAGCGTGGCGAGGGCATGCAGCAGACCGGCGCGGTCCGCCCGGCTCTCGCCCATGCCGACGATCCCGCCGCAGCAAGTGGCCATTCCGGCGTCGCGCACGGCGGCCAGGGTGTCGAGCCGGTCCTGCCAGGTCCGGGTGGTCACCACCTCGCCGTAGAACTCCGGCGAGGTGTCGAGGTTGTGGTTGTAGTAGTCGAGCCCGGCCGCCTTCAGCCCCCGGGCCTGATCGGGGGTCAGCATGCCCAGGGTGGCGCACGTCTCCAGACCCAGCGCCTTCACACCCGCGATCATCGCCTGGAGTTTCGGCAGGTCCCGATCCTTCAGCTCGCGCCAGGCGGCGCCCATGCAGAACCGGTCGGCGCCGCCGGCCCTGGCGGCCATGGCCTCGGCCAGCACCACCTGGGCGTCCATCAGCTTTTCCGCCTTCAGACCCGTGTCGAAATGGGCGGATTGCGAGCAATAGCCGCAGTTCTCGGCGCATCCCCCGGTCTTGATCGACAGCAGCCGGCTCTTCTGGACCTCGCTGGGGTCGAAGCCCCGGCGGTGGACTTCCGCGGCGCGGAAGACCAGCTCCATGAACGGCAGGGCGAAAAGGTCCCGGACCTCCTGCAGGGTCCAGTCGTGGCGGGGCGTGGCGGGATCGACGGTCATGGTCGCTTCCTGCTTTGCGCCGCCGCCCGGCGCAAGCCGTCAGATCTCCAGGATCAGTTCGCCGCGATCCAGATCGATGATGACCCGCCCGAACACGCCCAGGACGTCGACGCCCACCAGCATGGCCGGGGCGTCGGCCAGACCGAGGTGCCGGAAGATGTGAAAATCGCCCATCAGGACCCCCAGCCTGTCCATGAGCATGCCCCCCATGCGGACGGCGTTGACCGACATGGGAAGCGCCGCGACGGACGCCCCGGTCGGGGACTGGACCGCCTGTCCGTCCGCGGCGCCCCTGAGGGCCAGGGGGCGCGCCTGCGCCGCCTCGGCCAGCGCCGGGTTGATCAGGCTGACGGCCGCACCGGTGTCGACCACCCCCGTGGCCGGACGGCCCCTCACGACCATCTGCAGCGTGATCAGGCCGCGGGCCGGGGCACCGGCGGGCGCCGGCGGCGGTGAAAAGCTGACCCGGGGGCGCTGGGCCTGCAGGAAGGTGTCGTCGTCGAGACGGGAGCGTCCGATGGACGTGCCGCGCCGGCCCCGTAGGCGGAGATCGATCCTCTGGCCCGCCAGAAGATCCAGACCGAGCAATCCGTCCAGCCCGATCAGACCGCGCCGGTCGCCGACGGCGAGCCGGACCCCGGTCCGGGCCAGCGCCCCGCTGGCCAGACTCCGGGCCGTGACCAGCGCCACGGCCTCGGCACCGACGATGGTGTGCATCACCGCGCTTCCGGCCGGGGCCAGATCCAGCGGTCCCACCAGGTCGGAGGCGATCACCGAGGCGGTGGCCGCCGTGTCCACGGCGAAGACGAGGTCCTGCCCGTTCAGCCGCACGGGCACCGTCGAGCGGCCCACGCGATCCTGCGCGTCCTGCGCCAGAACGGGCCCCGCGACGACGGCGGCAAGCCCGCCCAGCACGGCGCGTCGATGGGCTGCGACCATGTCCGCACCCTCCCGGCGCGGACCATGACACGCCCGCGTCGCGGCGGCGAGGGCATCATATAAGGATATCCTTATGCGATGTTGCTCCCCGGGCGGGGAGAGGCTATGAGGCCCGCGACCTCACCCTCGCGAAAGCAGAGCCATGACCGACTACATCGTCCGCGACATCTCCCTGGCCCCGTTCGGCAACAAGGAGATCGCCATCGCCGAGACCGAGATGCCCGGTCTGATGGCCCTGCGCGAGGAGTTCGGCGCGGCCCAGCCGCTGAAGGGTGCCCGCATCGCCGGCAGCCTGCACATGACGATCCAGACCGCCGTGCTGATCCAGACGCTGGAAGCCCTGGGTGCCGACGTGCGCTGGGCCTCGTGCAACATCTTCTCGACCCAGGACCACGCCGCGGCCGCGATCGCCGCCAACGGCACCCCGGTCTTCGCCACCAAGGGCGAGACGCTGGAAGAGTACTGGGACTACGCCCACAAGATCTTCGAATGGGCCGACGGCGGCTATCCGAACCTGATCCTCGACGACGGCGGCGACGCGACCCTGCTGTGCGTGCTCGGGCCCAAGGCCGAGAAGGACGCCAGCGTCCTCGACAACCCGACCAACGAGGAAGAGGAAGCCCTCTATAAGGTCATGAAGCGGTACCTGAAGGAGAAGCCCGGCTTCTATTCGGCGATCCGCGACGCCATCGGCGGCGTGTCGGAAGAGACGACCACGGGCGTGCACCGCCTGTACCAGATGGCCGAGCGCGGCGAACTGCCCTTCCCCGCCATCAACGTCAACGACAGCGTCACCAAGTCCAAGTTCGACAACCTGTACGGCTGCCGCGAGAGCCTCGTCGACGCCATCCGCCGCGGCACCGACGTCATGCTGTCGGGCAAGGTCGCCGTGGTCTGCGGCTACGGCGACGTGGGCAAGGGCTCGGCCGCCTCGCTGCGCCAGGGCGGTGCCCGCGTGATCGTCACCGAGATCGACCCGATCTGCGCCCTGCAGGCGGCGATGGAAGGCTATGACGTCCAGACGCTCGACGACGTGGCGGACAAGGCGGACATCTTCGTCACCGCCACCGGCAACAAGGACGTGATCACCGTCGATCACATGCGCCGGATGCGCAACAACGCCATCGTCTGCAACATCGGCCACTTCGACTCGGAGATTCAGGTCGCCGGCCTGAAGAACTTCAAGTGGGACGAGATCAAGCCCCAGGTCGACCACATCGAGTTCCCGGGCGGCAACAAGATCATCCTGCTGTCGCAGGGCCGCCTGGTGAACCTGGGCAACGCCACGGGCCACCCCTCGTTCGTGATGTCGGCGTCCTTCACCAACCAGACGCTGGCCCAGATCGAACTCTGGACCAACAAGTCGAAGTACGAGAACCAGGTCTACGTCCTGCCCAAGCATCTCGACGAAAAGGTCGCCATGCTGCACCTGGCCAAGCTGGGCGCGAAGCTGACGACCCTGACCAAGGAGCAGGCCGACTACATCTCGGTCCCGTCGGCGGGTCCGTTCAAGCCGGACCACTACCGCTACTGATCGCCGTCAGGCCGCGAGCGAGGCCGTGTCGGGAGTCTCCCGGCCGGCGAGGCTGGTCTCGAAGTCGGCGAGGAGATCGAACAGCTCCTCGTACGTCAGTCGGGGCTTGCCCGCGGCCGCGCGGAACCGCCAGAAGCTGATCACGTGCTGGACCGCGCCCAGCCGCTCCCCCAGTTCGGAGAACAGCAGGGGCGCATCGCGCAGGAAGTCGCGGAATCGCGTCGGATCCCCGCGGCGCGTCATGGCGAAGAAGGCTTCGTCATAGACCCGCAGCATGTCGGCGGCGGCTTCGCAGGTCTGGAGAATCCGCCGGTCGACCCGCTCGCGGGCCCGTTCCAGGGCGACGATCTGCTCGGCCCCCGCCCGGCCGTAGGGGCGGGCCCGGCGCACGCCCTCGAGGACGTCGCCGACGTCGCCGATCACGCTGTTCAGCGCCCATTTGTAGTAGAGAAAGCCCTTCCAGCAGAAGACGCCCTCGTCGCATTCGTGGGGTTCCAGCCGCAGGGTCGCGCACAGGGAGCTCATGTCCGCGCCGGGCGTGAAGCACATGATCCGGGCCGTCAGCCGTGCGACGGGATTGACCGCGTCCAGATCGACGTCGGGACCGAGGCTGAGGTCGACCAGCGGCTGGATCTCCTGGGCGACGAACTGGGCCATGCGCGCCAGATCCGCCTCGGACAGGTTGAAGTAGCAGGGATCGGGCGTCAGCCCGTTGCGGCGCAGCTGCTCGCGCAGCAGGAAGGGGTCGAGCCCGGGCAGCTCGTCCATCAGCGCCAGCACCTGCCGGTCCGGATGATGCGGACCGACGCCGAAGGTCTCCTGCATCGTCCGGTCGTAGCCGGTCTGGCCGACGAACAGATAGCGCCCCCCGAGCCTGAGGTCGTCGCCGTCCATCGGCAGGATGATCTTGGTCGCCACGTGCCGATGCGTGCCGAACCGGTCGACCTCGTCGCGGCGCAGGCGGTGCTTCAGGATCAGGGCCCGGTTCAGGGCCGCATGCCGGAACATCGGCGCGGCCTTCCAGCCCTCCGCGTGGCGATGCTCCTGCCACACGCGCAGCAGGTTCAGGACCCGCGCCGTGGACGCGGTCTTCTTGAGATTGGCCAGATTTCGGACGGCGCGGTCGGTCAAGCGGTGTCTCCGGATCGACCGGACCCTGCCCCGCAAAGGTTGAGATAGCGCCGAAGAGAAGGGTTAGCCGCGGCTGAAGACGCCCTTAGTTTCACCCGCCCGCCGGTCGCCCGCCGCGCTGGCCCGCCTCGAGGATGGGCATGCCGGCCTCGGTCGGGATGTAAATGATCTGGCGGTCCTGCTGGTCCGCCGTCTCCTTCAGCATGTCGATGTAGGCCCAGCGGAGGTAGTTTTCGGGTCCGCCGAGGCTTTGCGCCATGATCCGGTTGGCCTCGTCCGTTCCGCGCGCCCGCGCGACCTCGGCCTGGGCGGTCAGCTGGGCCGAATCCAGCGCGGCCTGCGCCTCCAGCACGCGGATGCGGCGATCCTGCACCGCCTGCTCATAAGCCGCCTTGCCCGCCATCTGCTTGCGATAGACGTTGTAGGTCGGCAGGCCGATCATGACGCCGACGACCACCGCCAGCACCAGGCCGCCAAGCACCAGGATCGATCCAATTCCGCGCATCATGTCCTCCGTCGCCAGAAGGCCTCAGGGGACCGGGCGAAGCGTCCGCCGTCAAGTCAGCGCGGCACGACCTCCAGAAGGTCCAGCGTGGACTCGACGACCGGATACGGCATCACCAGCCGCCACCGCCTGTCGCCGAAGCGTTCCCAGACCCCGACAATGTCCCGCTCCGGGTTCTGACCGTAGGAGTTGGCCGCGGGCTCGTCGCTGAGCGCGAGCCCGCCGAGGAAGACCATGCGCTCGGCCGCTTCCGGGAAAAGGAGCCCGGTCTGGCGCTGCGATCCGGTCAGCTTGGAGAAGCGCAGCCCTCGGGCGGTGCGCTCGACGCGGCAGTCGAACCAGCCGTAGACGACGTAGCCCAGGCCGCCGCCGCCCTGGTTGCCCAGCTTGATCGTGCGGCAGCGGTAGTCGCCGACGGGCGGCTCGGCGCCGGGCCGGGCCGCGTCGGGATCGATGAGGTTGCCCACGGACGCGAGATCGCCCGACCCCTCGGTCCGCCGTGCCTCCGCGAGGGCCTGGGTCCAGGCGCGATCCAGACGGTCCAGCCGGTCGCGGTCGGTGGAGGTGATGGGCCCGCGCCAGTCGGTCAGAACCCCACCCGCGCCCGGCGGGGGCGGGGGCGGAGGAATGCCCTGCCCCGACGGCCCCCCGGCGGAGGCGCAGGCCGAGGTCAGAAGGGCCAGCGACAGCAGGGGGGCGGCGACGCGCATGGGCGAACTCCTCGACGACGATGCGACGAGAAGGCGTTCAGCCCGTCCCCGTCAAGGGTCGAACGCTCACGCTTCGGCCGGGTTTCGGCGTCTATTCCGAGGCCGTCTCGGCCTTGCGACGGGGCGCGCGCCGGCGCGGCGCCGGCGCCTCGGCGGCGGTGTCGCCCGCATCAGTCGCGGCCGGCGCTTCGGCGGCCGGCGC
>JAHJOO010000022.1 GCA_018820275.1 Alphaproteobacteria bacterium | reverse complement strand
GGGCGACGCCCGCTTCTTCCGCTCCTCACGGAGCCGAAGGCGTGCGTCGATGCCCGACATGATCGGCCGCGCGCGTCTTCGCACATGAAAGACGACACGTGACCCAATCCAATTTCGACTCCTTCGGCCTGAACCCGCAGCTGCTCAGCGCGCTGAAGGCCGCGGGCTATGAGACGCCCACCCCGATCCAGACCAAGGCCATCCCCGATGTCATGGCCGGCAAGGACCTGCTGGGCATCGCCCAGACGGGCACCGGCAAGACCGCCGCCTTCGCCCTGCCGATCCTGCATCGTCTGGCCGCCAACCGCACCCCGCCCGTGCCGCGCACCACGCGCTGCCTGGTGCTGAGCCCGACGCGCGAACTGGCGACCCAGATCGCCGAGAGCTTCAAGACCTACGGCAAGAACCTGGGTTTCCGCGTCGCCGTGATCTTCGGCGGCGTGAAGTACGGCGGTCAGGAACGCGCCCTGAACCAGGGCCTGGACATCCTGGTGGCCGCGCCCGGCCGTCTGCTGGACCACATCCAGCAGAAGAACATCGACCTGTCGGCGACCGAGATCTTCGTGCTGGACGAAGCCGACCAGATGCTGGACCTGGGCTTCATCAAGCCGATCCGCCAGATCACCAGCCGCCTGCCGGCGCGCCGCCAGAACCTGTTCTTCTCGGCCACCATGCCGTCGGAGATCGGCAAGCTGGCCGGCGAGCTGCTGAAGGACCCGGTCAAGGTGCAGGTGACGCCGCAGGCGACCACCGTCGAGCGCATCCAGCAGTCGGTGATCTGGGTCGAACAGGGCAAGAAGCGCGCCCTGCTGACCGAGCTGTTCAGCGACCCGGCCTATACGCGCTGCCTGGTCTTCACCAAAACCAAGCACGGTGCCGACAAGGTCGCGGCCTATCTTGAGGCCGGCGGCGTCGAGGCCGGGGCCATCCACGGCAACAAGAGCCAGCCCCAGCGCGAACGCGCGCTGGAGGCCTTCAAGACCGGCAAGCTGCGCGTGCTGGTCGCCACCGACATCGCCGCGCGCGGCATCGACGTCGACAAGGTGACCCACGTCGTCAACTTCGAGCTGCCGCACGTGCCGGAGAGCTACGTCCACCGCATCGGCCGCACGGCGCGGGCGGGCAAGGACGGCACCGCCATCAGCTTCGTCGCCGGCGACGAGATGAAGCTGCTGCGCGACGTCGAGAAGCTGACCCGTCAGAAAATTCCCGCCATCGACCGCCGCAACGACAAGCAGCTGGCCGGGCTGGACGCGGTCATCATGGCGTCGGGCGTGGGCAAGAAGGCCAGCATCGACTCCGCCGGCGTGGCCGAGCGGGACGAGCAGCAGAACCGCGGTCGCGGCCGCGGGCGTCGTCAGGGGGAACGTCCGCCGGGCGGCGGCCAGCCGCACCGCGCCCGCAAGCCGGGCGGTCCGGGTCGCGACCGCACGCATCATGCCGAGCGGCCGGCCAAGGTCTTCGATCCCCTGGCCGGTGAGCGCGTCAGCAGCGAGCGCGCCACGCCCTCCGCGCCCAAGCCGGAGGGCGAAATGAAGCGCCGGCCGCGTCGGCGCAAGCCGTCGAACGGCGGCAAGGGCTACGCCGCCAAGGCCTGAGCCTCAGCCCGTGCGTCGGGCCAGAAAATCGAAGCCGGCTTCGACCGCCTCCAGCCGGGGGCGGTCGAACTGTTCCTGCTCCAGGAACATCCGGGTGATCCCGGCCGCGCGGGCGGCCTCCAGCAGACCCGGCCAGTCGACGACGCCCGTGCCGACGGCGACGGAGTCCAGCCGCAGGTCGAAGCCCGGCGGTCGCGCGGGGCGCACGTCCTTGAGATGCAGCAGGCGGATCCGGTCGGGGCGCGCGGCGATCAGGGCGGCGGGATCCAGGCCCGCCGTCACGGCCCAGCCGACGTCCAGTTCGAAGTCGACGACGGCCGGATCGGTCGCGTCCATCAGCGCGTCCAGCGCCGTGCCGTCGCCCAGCGGGCGGAACTCCGGATCGTGGTTGTGATAGGCCAGCCGCACGCCGGAGGGGGCCAGATCGCGCCCGATCCGGTTCATCCGGTCGGCCAGACGGCGCCAGTCGTCGCGGCTCATGCCGGTGGCCACGGCCGAAATCCACTCGGCCCAGCCCTGCCCCTCGGCCGGCCCCGGCGTCCCGTCGGGCGCAGGAAAGGTGGGCAGCACCACGTGGGCGGCGCCCAGCGTCCCCGCGTCCCGGGCCACCCCCGCCAGATCTCCAGTCAGGGCGTCCCAGCCGACGTGCATGGCCGGCGCGCCGAGGCCCGCCCGGTCGAGGGCCGCGCGGAACTGCGGCGCGGTGCGTCCGGCCAGCCCGGCGGTCTCGACCGTCCGGAAGCCGATGGCCGCGACGGCGGCCAGCGTGCCGTCCAGGTCCCGCCCGACCGCGTCGCCAAGGGTGAACAGCTGCAGCCCGATCATCGGCGGAGCGCCGGCCGGGCGGGTGGCGCAGGCCGCGAGGCCGGCGGGAAGGGCGGCCAGCACGGTCCGGCGGGACGGGGACGGCATCCGCTCACGTGCCCACGGCGTCGACCGCGATGCCCGCGGCGCGCAGCGCCTCGGCCAGGGCGCGCGTCCCGGCCTCGACGGCGGCCTCGGCGCGGCCCCGGATCACCAGGTTGGTGCCGATCTCGCCGACCGAGCCGTGGCCGAAGGGGTAGCTGCCGAAGCTGAGGTCGCGGTTCGCGCGGGCGGCGGCGGACAGGACGTCGGCCACGGCCCCCTCCCCCACCCCGGTCACCCGCAGCGAGCGGGCGTGCACGACCGCGCCGGTCCGCAGGCGCGGGGCGACGTCCTCCAGCATGGCGGTCATGATCTTCGGCACGCCGGCCATCACGAAGACGTTGCCGATCTGGAAGCCGGGGGCGTCGGTGACCGGATTGGCGATCAGGCTGCCGCCGTCGGGAATGCGCGCCATGCGCCGCCGCGCGGCGTTGAAGTCGTCGCCATAGCGGCGCGAAAGGATCGCCACCGCCTCGGGGTGCTCCGGCAGGGCCACGCCGAAGGCCTGGGCCACCGCATCGGCCGTCATGTCGTCGTGGGTCGGGCCGATGCCGCCGGTGGTGAAGACGTAGTCATGCGCGGCGCGCAGCGCGTTCAGCGCCGCGACGATGCGGTCGATCTCGTCGCCGATCACCCGCGCCTCGATCAGGTCGATGCCCAGCGCCGACAGAAAGCGCGCGATCGTGTTGGTGTTGGTGTCCTGCGTCCGTCCGGACAGGACCTCGTCCCCGATGACGAGGATGGCGGCGGTGGGGGAGGTCTGCGTCATGGACGCGGGGAATGCCTCACCGGACGCAGAAGGTCGAGGTCATAGCCGAGCTGGCGCACCCGGGTCTCGATGCGGGCGCGCACGGCGGGCGACGGATCGGGGTCGCGGCTGAGCAGCCAGAGATAGCGGCCGGACGGCTCGCCCACGATGGCCCAGCCATAGTCGTCGGCGCGGTCCAGCACCCAGTAGTCGCCGAAGAAGAAGGGGCCGAAGAAGGAGACCTTCAGCTTCGCATTGCCGGACCCGTCGACCACCCGGGCGCGGCCGCGCGCCACGCGTTCGGGCCCGTCGGGCGCGCCTTCGCGGCAGGTGTTGACCACCGAGACCAGGCCGTCGGGCTGCAGGGCGTACTCGGCCGTCACGCCTTCGCAGCCGCGCTCGAAGCCGTTGTCGTAGCGGGAGATCTCGTACCAGAGGCCGGCGTACCGGGTCAGGTCGACCGGCCGGGCCGGCTGGGGCACGTCGGCGTTGCCCACGGGGCCCCGCGACAGGGTGGCGCAGGCGCCCACGGACAGGGCGACGACCGCGGCCAGCGGGAGCAGGAGACGCCGGGAGATCATGCGCGGTGAACGCGGCGGAACGGCCGGGATGCCGGGTCCGCGCCTGACTTGCGCCGATGTGCTAGGGTCGCCACCTGACACCCCTACCAGATTCCCGAGAAGACCGCCTGCATGTACGAGACGCCCGAACTGGACGACGACGTCCTTGTCCGCACCCACGAGATCCGGGTGCACGACGCGGAAGCCTTCGAGGGCATGCGCGCGGCCGGCCGTCTGGTCGCCGAGGCGCTGGACATGATCACCGAGTTCGCGGTGCCCGGCGTGACCACCCAGGAGATCGACGACCGCATCCGCGAATTCACCCTGGACCACGGTGCCCTGCCCGCCTGCCTCGGCTACAAGGGCTATGAGAAGACCGTCTGCACCTCGATCAACCACGTCGTCTGCCACGGCATCCCGGGCGACAAGGTTCTGAAGGACGGGGACATCGTCAACATCGACCACACGGTGATCGTGGACGGCTGGCACGGCGACAGCAGCCGCATGTACGCCATCGGCGAGATCAACACGCGGGCGAGGAAGCTGATCGACGTGACCTATGACTCGCTGGACGCGGGGCTGGCGGTCATCAAGCCGGGGGCCACGTTCGGCGACATCGGCTATGCCATCCAGCAGGTGGTCGAGGCCAATCGCATGAGCGTGGTGCGAGACTTCTGCGGCCACGGCATCGGCCGGCTGTTCCACGACAGCCCCAACGTCCTGCACTATGGCCGGCGCGGCGAGGGCGCGGCGCTGAAGGCGGGCATGTTCTTCACCGTCGAGCCGATGGTGAACCTGGGCAAGCCGCACGTGAAGGTGCTGTCCGACGGCTGGACCGCCGTGACGCGCGACAAGTCGCTGTCGGCGCAGTGCGAACACACGATCGGGGTGACCGAGGACGGCTGCGAGCTGTTCACGGCGTCGCCCGCGGGCCTGTTCCGGCCGACGTTCTGACCGCCGGGCTGGACGTTCCCTTTTCGTTCTGACAGATTGTCGGTCGGCGGGTTCGAACGAGGTCGGTCATGCAGACGGCGACGGTGCTTCCCTTTCCCGAACGCGAGGCCGAAGCCCCGGCACCCCGGGCGGGGCGATCGGCGCCCCACCACGCCGGTCACCGCGAGCGGCTGAGGGAGCGGGCGCGGGGGGCGGGGATCCATCATCTGCCGGACTATGAGCTGCTGGAGCTGTTCCTGTTCCGCAGTCAGCCCCAAGGGGACGTGAAGCCGATCGCCAAGGCCCTGCTGGCGCGGTTCGGCTCGCTGGCGGCCGTGCTGGCGGCCTCGGTCGAGGACCTGATGACGGTGCGGGCCGAGGACGCGAGGGGGCGGACCAGGGGCGTGGGCGCGGAGACCGCGCTGGACCTGACCGCCCTGCACGAGGTCGCGCGGCGCGTGGCCAAGGAGGAGGCCAGCGCGCGGACCGTCATCTCCAGCTGGACCGCCCTGCTGGCCTATGTGCGGCTGTCGCTGCAGCACGAGCCGCGCGAGCAGTTCCGGGTGCTGTTCCTGGACAACCGCAACCAGCTGCTGCTGGACGAGGTGCAGAACCGGGGCACGGTCGATCATGCGCCCGTCTATCCGCGCGAGGTGGTGCGCCGCGCGCTGGAGCTGTCGGCCAGGAACATCATCATCGTGCACAACCATCCGTCCGGCGATCCGACGCCCAGCCGCGCCGACATCGACATGACCCGACAGGTGGTCGACGCGGCGCGCGCCCTGTCGATCACGGTGCACGACCATCTGATCGTCGGTCGCGAGGGCGTGGCCAGCTTCAAGCAGCTGGGGCTGATGTAGCGACACAGCCCTTCTGCCCCAGGGGGAGAAGGGGCATTGTGCGCCCATGCCGACGCGCCGAATCCTTCTGTCCGCCGCACCCGCCGCCGCCCTCGCGGCGGCCCCCCGCCTGCCCGACCCGCCGCCGGCGGTGATGGTCTCGACCTGGGACTTCGGGCGGCAGGCCAATGCCGCGGGGGTCGAGCGTCGTCGTGCCGGGGGCAGCGCGCTGGACATGGTCGAGGCCGGCGGCCGGGTCGTGGAGGCCGAGGGCGGCAACGGCTCGGTCGGCTTCGGCGGCATGCCGGACCGGGACGGGCGGGTGACGCTGGACGCCTGCGTCATGGACCATGAGGGCGGCATCGGCGCGGTGGCGGCGCTGGAGGACGTGGTCCACGCCGTGTCCGTCGCCCGCGCGGTGATGGAAAAGACGCCGCACTGGATGCTGGTCGGCGCCGGCGCGCGGGAGTTCGCGGTGGCGCAGGGCTTTCCGACGCAGAACCTGCTGACCCCGGCGGCCGAGGCGGCATGGCGCGAGTGGCTGAAGACCAGCGAATACGCGCCGCGTCCGAACAGCGAGAACGCGGGCTGGGCGTCGATGCCCGGCGGGCCGAACAACCACGACACCATCGGCCTGCTGGCGCTGGACGGCGACGGCCGGATGGCGGGCGCATGCACCACCTCGGGCATGGCCTTCAAGATGCGCGGGCGGGTCGGCGACAGCCCGATCGTGGGCGCGGGCCTGTTCGTCGACGGCGAGGTCGGCGGGGCGACGGCGACCGGCGTGGGCGAGGATGTGGTGCGCGTGGCGGGCAGCCATGCGGTGGTCGAGGCCATGCGCCACGGCCTGGACCCGACCGCCGCCTGCCGATCCGTGATCGAGCGGCTGGCGCGCCTGCGCGGGACCCGGGTGGCGGGGCACCAGGTGGCGCTGCTGGCGATGGACAGGCACGGCCGCGCGGGCGCCTTCGCGCTGCAGCCCGGCTTCACCTGGGCGGTCACCAACGCCAATGGCGACACGCGCGTGGAGCGGGCCGGGGCCCTGTTCGCGTGACCGTGCTGACGACCGGGCGGATGACGCTCAGCCCGATGACCGAGGCCGAGTGGACGGAACTGTGCGCCCTGTGGTCCGATCCGGAGTTCGTGCGCCACATCTTCCCGGCCGGGCTGAGCGCGGAAGACGTCTGGACCCGCCTGCTGCGCGACATCGGCCACTGGGCGACGGTCGGATATGGCAATTGGGCGATGCGGCTGACCGAGACCGGCGAGTACGTCGGCAGCGTCGGCGTGCTGGACTATCGCCGCGTCGTCGATCCCCCCCTCGACGTGCCGGAGCTGGGCTGGGGCATCGCGCCGCGGTTCCAGGGCCAGGGCCTGGCGGCCGAGGGCGTCAGGGCCGCGCTGGACTGGTGCGACGGCGTGCTGAAGGCACCGCGCACCGTCTGCATGATCTCGCCCGAGAACGGGCCGTCGCGGACGCTGGCGGAGCGGGTGGGCTATGCGGAGTACGCCCGCACCACCTATCGCGGCGAGACGGTGATCCTGCTGGAGCGGGCGCGACCGTAGCCGCCCGTTAAGGTTTACGCGGCACCCTTGGTGGCGAATCCGGAGACCGCCCGCCGCATGCCCATGTCCGCCGAAACCCTGCGCGCGCACATCGCCGAGGCGTTTCCCGACGCCGACATCCAGATCGTCGATCTGGCCGGCGACGGCGACCACTATCGCGCGCGGGTCGTCTCGGCGGCCTTTGCCGGCATGGCCCGGGTGCGGCGTCACCAGGCGGTCTATGCCGCGCTGAAGGGCCAGATGGGCGGCGAACTGCACGCGCTCGCGCTGGAAACCCTGACGCCCGAGGAGGTCTGACCATGCGTTACCGGCCGTTCGGCAGCGGCGGACAGGCGGTCTCGGCCCTGACGCTGAGCCTGTCGCAGCGCGACATGGCGCGCGGCCCGGAGGCGGCCTGCGAGCTGGTCTATTCGGCGCTGGAAGCGGGGATCAACTCCTATCGGCTGGAGACGGCCGATCCGGTTCTGGCGGAAGTCCTGGGCGAGGCCCTGCGCCACGTCGACCGCAAGCTGGTGCAGGTGTCGCTGACGCTGGGCGCCGGCGACGGACGGCGCGGCTCGCAGCGCGACTTCTCGGGCGAGGGCATGACCGAAGCCATCGACCGGGCGCTGCGCATCTCGGGTCTGGCCTGGTTCGACGTCGTCATCCTGGACGAGCCGGGCGAGCACGAGCTGCCCCAGACGGCGCTGAACGCGCTCAAGGCGCTGCGCGCCAACCGCCGGGTGCGGCTGCTGGGCGTCAGCGGCGACGGCGAGGTGATGGACGCCTATGTGTCGACCGGCGCCTTCGACGTGCTGTCGACGCCCTATCACGTGAATTCGGAATGGCGGGTCCGCAACCGCATCCGGACGGCGCGCGAACAGGACATGTCGATCTTCGTCCACGGCTGGTTCCCGGAGGAGTTCAGCTCGGCCAGGAAGGCCGCCCAGGTCAATCTGCCGAAGAAGAAGGGCCTGTTCGGCTTCGGGGGCGGCCGGAAGACGGCCGACCATCCGCTCGCGGGGGCCGGCACCTTCGCCTTCCTGCACCGGACGTCGGGGTGGCCCGCCGAGACCATCTGCCTGGCCTACGTCCTGACCGATCCGGGCGTCTCCAGCGCCGTTATCAGCCCCGGCAGCGCCGAACGGCTGGCCGTGGTGGCCGAAGTGCCCGACCGCGACATGCCCCCGGGACTGTCGGCGCAGATCGAAATGGCGCGCGTGGCCGGGGCCAAGGCGGCCTGAGCGGCCGTTGCGGCTTGACCCCCGGGGGCGGCCTCCATACCTGACGGGCGAACCCCGAAAGGCCCCGCCCGTGACCGACGCCTCCGCCGACCCCGTCCACGCCTTCATCGCCAGGACCGTGGGCGACCACGACGTGGTCCTGTTCATGAAGGGCACGCCCGATGCCCCGCGCTGCGGCTTCTCCGCCCAGGCGGTGCAGATCCTCGACCACGTCGGCGCGTCCTTCGTCGGCGTGGACGTGCTGCAGGACGAGGCCCTGCGGGAGGGCGTCAAGGTCTTCACCGACTGGCCGACCATCCCCCAGCTGTACGTGAAGGGCGAGTTCGTGGGCGGCTCGGACATCGTGCGCGAGATGTTCCAGGCCGGCGAGCTGACGGCCCTGATGACCGACAAGGGCGTGCCGCTGGGCGAGGCCTGATCCCGTGCCGCGCGCCCGGATCGAGCCGCGGCCCGACCGCGAGATCTTCGAGCTGCCACTGGAGGTCCGTCCCGAGCACATCGACGAGAACGGGCACGTGAACAACGTGGTCTACGTCGGCTGGCTGCAGGACGCGGGCACGGCGCACTGGAACGCGCGCTTCGACGCGGAGACGCGGGCGAAGTGGTCGTGGGTCGGCACGCGGCACGAGGTCGACTACTTCCGCCCCCTGCCCCCTGAGGCGACCGGGGTGAAGGCCCGGACCTGGGTCGGCGATCCGCAGGGACCGCGCTTCACCCGCTACGTCCGCATCGAGGACGGCGAAGGGCGGCTGTGCGCCCAAGGCGTGACGGAGTGGGTGCTGGTCGACGCCGCCACCCTGCGGCCGCATCGCATCCCCGCCGACATGCTGCCGGCGTTCGAGCGGGCCTGAGCCTCAGCGCGCCGCGACGTCGACCGCTTCGGGGGGACGGCGATAGGGGTTGGCGACCGACAGGCTCTCGCCCGACTTCAGGCCCAGCTCCTCGAAGGTCCAGGTCATCTCGACCGACTGGGGCTGGCCGCAGTCGTCGGGGCGCAGACGCGACAGCACCAGCTGCGGGCCGTCGTGGCGGCGCTGGACCACGGCGCCGAGGCTGTCCTTATCGGTGCAGCCGTTCGACGCGACCCAGATGACCGCGCGGTCACGCGAGATGGCGGCGGCGTGGACGACGGGGTCCAGCTCGGCGACCGGCACCGCCGCGCTGCGATCCAGCAGGCGCGTCAGGCCGCAACCCGTGAGGGCGAGCGCGGACAGGGCCACGAGGGCGAAGCTGGCGAAGCGCATGGCGATCTCCCCAACGAGACGCTGACGTGGCGGCAACATGCCCGGATTCCGCACGCGACGGAACGGCTGAAACGAAAAAGGCCCCGGTTCGCACCGGGGCCTTTCGTCTTTCGTCCGGGCGAACGGCTTACGAGGCGTAGTATTCCACGACCAGGTTCGGCTCCATCTTCACCGGGAACGGCACGTCGGCCAGTTCGGGGGTGCGGACGTAGCGGACCGAGAAGCCGCGGTCGCCGATCTCGAGATAGTCCGGCACGTCGCGTTCCGACGACTGCTGGGCTTCCAGGACCAGGGCCATGCTGCGGCTCTTTTCCTTGACCTCGACGACGTCGCCGATCTTCACGGAGTAGGAGGCGATGTTGACCTTCTTGCCGTTCACGGTGACGTGGCCGTGGTTCACGAACTGGCGCGCGGCCCAGACGGTCGGGACGAACTTGGCGCGGTAGACCACGGCGTCCAGACGGGCTTCCAGCAGGCCGATCAGGGCCTCGGCGGTGTTGCCCTTCTTGCGGGCCGCCAGCTCATAGGTCTTGGCGAACTGCTTCTCGGTGATGTTGCCGTAGTAGCCCTTCAGCTTCTGCTTGGCCTTCAGCTGCAGGCCGAAGTCCGAGACCTTCTGCTTGCGGCGCTGGCCGTGCTGGCCGGGGCCGTAGCTGCGCTTGTTGACCGGGGACTTGGACCGGCCCCACAGGTTTTCACCCATGGCGCGGTCGATCTTGTACTTGGCGCTGTGGCGCTTGGACATGTGTCGCTCTTCATCATGATGCGGCCCGGCCTCCCCGAAAGTGGGAAGGCGATCTCAACGGCGGTCCACGCATCGTCCGTAGTGGTTTCGCGCCGCCGACGGGGTCGGTGACGTGAAGGGGGGGCTTATGACGGCCCCGCCCGCTTTCGTCAAGGCCGGGCGGGCGCTTCCGGAACCCAGACGAAGGTCTCGCCCTCGCGGCGCACGCGGCCCACGCCCGGGAAGGGGAAGTGGACGGCGTAGACCCGCAGGTTCCCGTCGGCGGCGCGGCCGAACACGGCCTTGCGGCTGGCCTCGGCCAGATCGGCGTTGCCGTCGAACTGGATCGTCCAGTCCGGGCGCTGGACCGAGATGACGTGGTGGTGCGCCATGTCGCCGATGTAGAGCAGACGCTCGCCGCCCGAGACGATCTCATAGCCGGTGTGGCCCGGCGTGTGGCCGTCGATGGCGTAGGCCTTGATGGACGGCGTGACCTGGGCGTTCGCCGCGAAGGTCTCGACCTTCGGCGTGATCGCGGTGACGACCGCGGCCATCGAGGCGTCGGCCTTGAGCGCCGCCCATTCGGCCTCGGTCATGCGGATGGTGGCGTTGGGGAAGGTCAGGGCGCCGTTCGCGTCGACCAGGCCGCCGACGTGGTCGCCGTGGCCGTGCGAGATCAGCACGTCGGTGACCTGACCGGGCTCCACGCCCGCCGCGCGGAGCGACGCCGGCAGCTTGCCCGCCGCCGCGCCCATGGCCGCGCCCGCACCGGCGTCGATCAGCACCACCGCGTCGCCGTCACGCACCAGCAGCGGCTGGATCGACAGGTCGAAGCTGTCGCCGGGCAGGCCGGCGGCGGTCAGGACGGCCGCGACCTCCTGCGGCGTGCGGTCGACGGCCAGGACCGTGTTGTCGTTGGGCACGCCCGTCATGCCGCCGTCGCGCAGGGCGATCACGTCGAGGGTTCCGACCTTGAACGGCTGGACGTCGGCGCTGGCCTGGACCGCGGTGGCGGTCGCTTCGCCGCCCTCGGTCTTGTCGGCAGCCGGCGAGCAGGCGGCCAGCAGGGCCGAGAGCGCCGCGGCGGCGGCGGCGAGCTTGAAATGCACGGTCATGGGGTCAGCCTCCCTAGGGTTCGGAAGACGACATAGGCAGACGCGGCCCGGGCGCCAGACCGCCGCGGTGAAGTTTCCGCGACGGTCTGGCCGGCGGATCAGGCGGCGGCGTACAGCGCGTTGGCCTTGTTCCAGTTCACCACCGACCAGAAGGCCTTCAGATAGTCGGCGCGGCGGTTCTGATACTTCAGATAATAGGCGTGCTCCCACACGTCGGCACCCAGCACGACCGTGCCCTTCTCGTCGGCCACGTCCATCAGGGGATTGTCCTGGTTGGGGGTGGAGGTGACCTTCAGCTTGCCGTCCTGGACGATCAGCCAGGCCCAGCCCGAGCCGAACTGGCCGGCGCCGGCGGCGTTGAACGCCTCCTTGAACCTGTCCATGCCGCCCAGGTCGCGGTCGATCGCGGCGGCCAGCTCGGACGAGGGCTCGCCGGTCTGCCCTACGGGGGCCAGCAGTTCCCAGAACAGGCTGTGGTTCCAGTGGCCCCCGCCGTTGTTGCGCACGGCCTTGGGCAGGCTGGACATGGTGGCGAACAGCTCTTCCAGCGACTTGCCCTGAAGGGCCGGGTCGGCGTCGACGGCCTTGTTCAGATTGTCGACGTAGGCCTGGTGGTGCTTGCCGTGGTGAAACTCCATCGTCGCCTTGTCGATGGCCGGTTCCAGCGCGTCGTGGGCATAGGGCAGGGGCGGCAGGGTGAAGGCCATGGGGAGGCTCCGTTCTCGGGGTTCCAGAGGCGCTGCAGATAGGCGCCGGGACTGAAAACCCAAGCGGCGGGGGGCCGATTCCGTTCCGGTCAGGCCTGCGGCAGGTTGGCCTTCAGGCAGTCGCGGACGGCGCGTTTCAGGTCGCCGGGCGCGTTCGGCTCATCCACGCCTTCGGCGGCCAGAACGGCGCGGACGGCGGCGTCGAGGCCGTTGGGCAGGGCGGCCAGCACCCGGGCCTGGCCCTTCTCGTGCAGGCAGAAGCCCACCTCACGGCACAGGGCGGCGAACATCTCGGAATGGTCGGAGGCGGTCATGGCGGGCGGCTCGGTCACTCGGAACAAGGTCCAGGACCCGTTCCTACACCCGGGACGGCCGATTCGGGCGGTCGCCCCGCTCAGGCCGTCGGCGCGCGCCCCGGACGCGAGGCCAGGGCGATGAGGGTGGCCGTGGGCACGAAGCCGTCCAGCTGCTCGGTGGGGTCGATGATCTCGAACAGGTAGAGCATGCCCTTCCAGCCGAACATGGCGCTGGCGATGACCGCCCCGACGATCTCTCCCGCGAAGGGGAAGGGGAACAACAGCCGGCCGACCGTCATGTCGAACGCGTCCACCAGGATGCAGATGATCAGCTTCAACGTCCACATGGCGCAGTCCCCCCGAGCCGGAAGCTTGACCGTATGCACGCCGTGTAACGACGTTACGACAGGGCGTGGGACGTGGTCAGGGCCTCAGGCGACGGGCATGGAAGGCCACATGGTCGGCGATGAAGCTGGCCATGAAGAAGTAGGAGTGGTCGTAGCCCGGCTGCATCCGCAGGGTCAGTTTCTGACCCGAGGCCCTGGCCGCCTCGACGAGCCGTTCGGGTTTCAGCTGCTCGGTCAGGAAAGGGTCGGCGTCGCCCTGGTCGACCAGAATGTCGTCGTAGACGCCGTGGGCCGCGCCGGCCTCGATCAGCAGCGCCGAGTCGTGGCGCGCCCAGCCGGAACGGTCGGGCCCGAGATAGGCGGTCAGGGCCTTCTCGCCCCAGGGGCACCGCGTCGGGCTGGCGATCGGGGCGAAGGCCGAGACGGACTGGAACAGCTCCGGATGATTCAGCGCCAGCGTCAGCGCCCCGTGCCCGCCCATCGAGTGGCCGGAGATCGAGCGCGTCTTCGTGGTTGGAAACTGGGCGTCGATCAGGGCGATCAGCTCGTCCGTGACGTAGGTCTCCATGCGGAAATGCGGGGCCCACGGCGCCTGCGTGGCGTCGACGTAGAAGCCGGCCCCCTGCCCCAGATCATAGGCCGGGTCGTCGGCGACGCCCTCCCCCCGCGGCGAGGTGTCAGGCGCGACGACGATCAGGCCGTGTTCGGCCGCGGCGGCATAGGCCCCGGCCTTGGTGGTGAAATTGTCCTCGGTGCAGGTCAGACCCGACAGCCAGATCAGTACCGGGAACGGCCCCTCGCCCGGCGGGACGAAGACCGACAGGGTCATGGGCCTGCCGGTCACGGCGCTGTCGTGCTTCAGATAGCGGAGCGTGCCGCCGTGGACGGCGTGGGTCTTGGTGGTCTGCATGCGGCGGGCTTACCACCCGCCGTGGCGTCGGGTCACCCCGGGCGGTGCATGGCGCAGATCTTGTTGCCGGACGGGTCGCGCAGATAGGCCAGAATCAGCTTGCCGAACGGGCCGTTTCGCTCGCCGGGCGGGTCTTCGATGGCCGTGCCCCCGGCCGCGATCCCGGCGTCGTGGAAGGCCTGGACCATTTCGGGCGCCTTGGCCGCGAAACCGATGGTGCCGCCGTTGGCGTGGCACGCAGGCTCGCCGTCGATGGGCGCGCCGACGGCGAAGGCGCCCATGCGGGTGCGCCACCAATAGCGGCCCTTGGCGTCCGGGCCGGAGCCGGGATCGACCCCCAGCGCGCCGAGCGCGGCGTCATAGAAGCGGCGCGACGCCTCGACGTCGTTCGCGCCGACGGTGACGTGGGTGAACATGGCGGCCCCTCCTTCTGAAGTCCGTTGTTTTAGACAACGTGCCTCGAAAGGCAAGCGATCAGAACACCACCACGCTGCGGATGCTCTCGCCCGCGTGCATCAGGTCGAAGGCCTCGTTGATGCGCTCCAGCGGCAGCGTATGGGTGATCATCGGGTCGATCTCGATCTTGCCGTCCATGTACCAGTCGACGATGCGGGGCGTGTCGGTCCGCCCGCGCGCGCCGCCGAAGGCCGAGCCGCGCCAGACCCGGCCGGTGACCAGCTGGAACGGCCGCGTGGCGATCTCCTTGCCGGCCTCGGCCACGCCGATGACGATGCTCTCGCCCCAGCCGCGGTGGCAGGCTTCCAGCGCCTGGCGCATGACCGTGGTGTTGCCGGTGCAGTCGAAGGTGTAGTCGGCGCCGCCGCCGGTCAGCTCGACCAGATGGGCCACGACGTCGGAGACGTTCTTCGGATTTACGAAGTGGGTCATGCCGAAGCGGCGGCCCCACTCCTCCTTGCTGTCGTTGATGTCCACGCCGACGATCATGTCGGCTCCGACCATCTTCAATCCCTGGATGACGTTCAGGCCGATGCCGCCGAGGCCGAAGACGACGCAGTTGGCGCCCGGCTCGACCTTGGCCGTATTGACCACCGCGCCGACGCCGGTGGTGACGCCGCAGCCGACGTAGCAGGCGCTGGCGAACGGCGCGTCCTTGCGGATCTTCGCCAGGGCGATCTCGGGCAGGACGGTGAAGTTCGAGAAGGTCGAGCAGCCCATATAGTGGGCGATGGCGTGACCCTTGTAGCTGAAGCGCGAGGTGCCGTCGGGCATCAGCCCCTTGCCCTGGGTGCCGCGGATCGCCGTGCACAGATTGGTCTTGCGCGACAGGCACGACTTACACTGGCGGCATTCCGGCGTGTACAGCGGGATCACGTGATCCCCGACCGCGACCGAGGTCACGCCCGGCCCGACCTCGACCACAACGCCCGCACCCTCGTGGCCCAGGATCGAGGGGAAGATGCCCTCAGAATCCAGACCGTCCAGCGTGTAGGCGTCGGTGTGGCAGATACCCGTGGCCTTGATCTCGACCAGCACCTCGCCGGCGCGCGGCCCCTCCAGATCGACCTCGACGATCTCCAGCGGACGTTTGGCCTCGAAGGCGACGGCGGCGCGGGTCTTCATGGGGCTCTCCTGAGTTCGCCCGAGGGGTCGCACCGCGCGCGAGGCGTTTCAACCCCCGCCTTGTCGCGGCCGCGACACGCGCTACCTCCTCACCATGGCCGACTTTTCCATCTCCGCCGTCAGCACGCCAGAAGACCTCGCGGACGTTCGGCGTCTGTTCGACGCCTATGCCGCCTCCCTGTCGGTCGATCTGGCCTATCAAGGATTCAACGAGGAGGTCGCGGGCCTGCCCGGGCGGTTCGCTCCGCCGACCGGCGCCCTGCTGATCGCTCGTCGGAGCTCCGGCGAGGCGATCGGATGCGTGGCCCTTCGGGCGCTGGAGGAACCCGGCACCTGCGAAATGAAGCGGCTCTACGTGAGGCCGGAGGGGCGCGGTCTAGGCCTGGGGCGCGCCTTGGCCGAAGCGGCCGCCGACCGGGCCCGCGACCTGGGACACCGCGAGCTGCACCTCGACACGCTACCCGATATGACAGCCGCCCAGAGCCTCTATGCCCGCATGGGGTTCGAGCCCGTCGCCGCCTACCACACTCCTCCTGAACCCCCATGTAGCCTGAATCGTCTTGCAGCATGAGGGTTTGCGGCCCATAGCCCTGCGTAGGAACTGCGTAGGTTTTTCGATGGCTGATCACTCAATGCGGGGGCTTCACAAGCGGAAGGACCCCAAGACCGGCAAGCCGTGGCCGATGTGGTTTGTCCGCAGGGAAGTGCCGACGGATGTCCGAGAGCGGATAGGCAAGAGTCTGTTTTTCCAGACCACCGGCACAAGCCATGAAGCCGACGCCAAGATCGTTCGAGATCGGCTCTGGCGAGAATGGGATGCGCAGATCGCCGAAGCGCGCGCCTTGGGAGACGGTCCTGTCGTCACCCTGGAGAACGCCTTGTCGGCGATCGAGGCTTGGCGCTGGCGTCGGTGCCGTATCGCGTCCGGTGTAGCTGGCGTCGAGGAGATGGCCCGCGCCGGCGTTGCCGCCCTTTTCCCCGGTGCCGATCTAGGTGTCGGTGGCATCGCCCGCTACACCACCGATGACTATTTCACCCTGCCGAGCAACGCCTTTAAGAGCCGCGAGGTGCAGACCTCGCCGGCGGTCCAGATGCTGATAGGGCGCCTTGTCGCAATCACGAGCCGCCCCGCCGACTGGTCACGGGTCGATGGCTTCGACGACCTCCTAGACGCCGCCCTGGTCGAGGGCGGGGCCTTGGGCGCGATAGCCCCGTCCGTCCGTTCGGCAGTGCGCCCAGCCTTCGCCAAGGCCCTGCTAGAGGTAACCGAACACGAGGAAGCGGAGCGGCGGCGGGCGGCGATGCTGATCCTGTCGCGGGCACCTGCGAACACCCTGCGGATGGAAGGGGAGGCGGGGTTCGTAGTCCGTCTTGGAGACAAGACGGTAGCCGAGGTCATCGCCAGCTACCGGAAAGAGAGAGATCAGGCAGACACCGAAAAGCAATACGGCCACATT
The DNA here is from genome assembly GCA_018820275.1 of Alphaproteobacteria bacterium. Taxonomy (GTDB): domain Bacteria; phylum Pseudomonadota; class Alphaproteobacteria; order Caulobacterales; family Caulobacteraceae; genus Brevundimonas. Next base: position 5,414 of record JAHJOO010000022.1, on the reverse strand, counting down.
TTCAAATGCCTGTTAGAACTGATCGGACCTGACGTGCCGATATGGGCCGTTGGGCGTGAAGAGATTCTAGAGATCAGACGGCTACTCTATGCACTTCCAGCACACGCTACGAAACGGTTCAAGGATAAGCCTTTTCTAGAGGTCATTCAGATGACCGAAGACGAGGATAAGCCCAAGCTATCGACTAACACCGTCCGCAGTTACATGAAGAATTTGAACGCTGTGTTCAATTACGCCAAGAATGTTCTGCGCCAGATGGACTTCAACCCCGTCACCGGTTTGATCCCCGGCAAGGACGATAGCGTGAGCCGCCGCGCCTTCACGCGCGAGGAGCAAGACCTCGTATTCACTGGTCTGGAGCCGCAGCGCACGGGCGACAGCGCACACTATTGGGTGCCCGCAATCCTCGCCTTCTCTGGCGCTAGGGCGAATGAGATCGCGCAGCTCCGATCATCCGACATCAAGACCGCGAAGGGTATTCCCTACATCGATCTGGGCAAGTTCGACGATAACGGACGCCGGATCGATGACCGGCAGGTCAAGACGGGGGCATCGTTCCGAGCCATCCCCATCCACGCCGAACTGGTAGCCGGGGGCTTCCTCGATTTCGTTGCGCGCCGGCGAAAGGAAGGCGCCGAACGGCTGTTTCCGGAACTGTCGCCCAACGTGTTCAACAACTATGCTCACGAGATCAGTCGCAAGTTCGGCATCCACCTGGACAGGATCGGCCTGACGACGCCAGCCCTGGTTCTGCACAGCTTCCGGCACCAACTGCGCACGTTCGGCCGCCGGGCACGGCTACACCCCTCAGAGATTGACGCAATTGGCGGCTGGAAAAGCCCCGGAATTGGAGCGGCATACGGCGACGATCGTTCGGTCGAGATGATCGAACTGAACGCCGCCAACCTCTCGCTGATCGACTTCGGCGGGTTCAAGCTGGCGACTACAAACCTACCGACGCAGCCGAAGACCCTAGCTTCAATGTAAAGGACACTTGACTCCAAGTCACCGTCGCACTTGTTGCCCGGTCTGTCGGCCCTCTGCGATCTGCCGACGACTGACCAGGGTTTTCGCTGATAAGACCCCAACTTTCGCTGATCGCCTGCGTTAGAATCGGGCGAGCCTACGGAAACGCGCGGTTAACCCGGTATTGACATTCTGGAGCCGTTAGCGTTGTTCCGCGTTCGTTCTTTCCGAACCGTTTGTCCTGGGGGCCTTAACCGTGCGCGAGTTGACCGCCCTTGATCTCTTCTCTGGCGCCGGTGGCCTTAGCGTCGGCCTCCACGCCGCCGGCTTTCAAACGCTCGCAGCGGTCGAGATCGGCAAGGATGCGGCGGCGACCTATCGCAATGCCTTCCCCACCACCGAGGTCTTGCAGGCCGACATCAAGACCATCGATTTCAAGCAGTGGCGCGGTGTCGATCTGGTGGCCGGCGGACCCCCATGCCAGCCGTTCAGCACAGGCGGGCTCCGTCGCGGCAGCGGCGACATGCGTGACTTCCTGCCCGACTTTGTGCGGGCTGTCATGGAAGCGCAGCCCCGCGTCTTCCTGATGGAGAATGTCCCCGGTCTCGCAGCCTTCGGCGAGTACTTGCACGAGACCCTGCGTCCGTTGATGGCGACCTATCGCATCTCCGGCCCGCACATAGTCAACGCTGCCGACTATGGGGTTCCACAGTCACGCCGCCGGATGATCATCATCGGGTGCCGTGAGGATCGGGACTTCCGGTTTCCAGACCCGAACCTTGCCGCCCGTGTGCCCGCCGGCGCCGTGTTGTCATACAAGGTCGTGGGCGAGCCGAACCCGTCCAAGATCGTCTACTGCAAGACGCCGGACCTGCGGCCAAACCCGTATCATGGGCAGTTGTTCAACGGCGGTGGTCGCGCGATCAACCTCGACGCGCCCGCGCCGACGATCCTCGCAGCCGCCGGCGGCAACAAAACGCATTTCCTGGATTGTGCTGGCGAAGTTCCCGCCTACCACCGTCACCTGCGTCTTGGCGGCGCTCCCCGCGTCGGCGAACTTCCCGGCGCCCGTCGCTTGACCGTCCGTGAGAGTGCGGCGGTTCAGACCTTCCCGGCCGACTTCCAGTTCCTGGGCTCCCGATCGTCGCAGTACACCCAGGTCGGCAACGCCGTGCCGCCGAAGTTGGCCGAGATGTTAGGTCTCGCTATCGGCGATCACCTGGGGCGTAGCGCCCGCGTCCGTAAGCTGAAGGCGGCGTAACAGCCGCACGACGTTGTTCGTCAGTTCAGGGTCGGGCTGATTTCGATCAACCAGTTCATAAAGCCGTCTCAGTGCGTACTCCCTCGCGGGCTTGCGCAGGGTCGCACATAGCATTCGCAGCATCGATCGCACGTCCAGGACCGACACATCGGAATCGAGATCGTTCAACTCGGCAAACTCGCGTTCCTCGCCGGCGACCGACGCGATGATATGCGACCGCGACAGGTCCGCCTTCGCCGACGTGGCGGCGGCTTGGGCAACCTTCGTTTTCCAGTCGTTCGCCGTCACCTCAAAGGCTTCTTCGATCTTGTTGCCGCGCACGATCTGGACATCGGCGGCGGTGCCCGAACTGGCGTCGGATGCGTTGATCTTTTTGGTGACGACGCGGAGCCCGCCAACCGTCCCCCCTAGGCCAAACTCATACAGCGTGGCGTCCAGGAAGGCGGCGACGGCGAACTGCTCATATGCCCCGCCGGATGGCGTAGTCAGCATTTCGTCCAAGAACCGGGTCGTGGCGGCGAAGGTCAAGGCGGCGACGCGCAACGGCGGCATCGGCAGGACCATCCGGGCGGTCAACGCGGCCCTAGCGGTGATCAAGTTGACTAGGGCGATGCGGTCATCCCGGCTCGCGTCGTTCATCCACGTCAGCAGGGCATCGAACGCAGGGACGTTGCCACGGGCTAGGTTGGTGACGTTCTTCCCGATGTTCTGAAAGGCATCCACGACCCCTGGAATGTGGCGCGCCTTGAACATCCTTCCCAACCCGGCGCCAACGGTTCGGGCACCAACGGCTCGTTCCCGGTGGTCACTGATACCGTCTCCCTCAAGGCCGAACCCAAGTTGGGCTAGGAGCGCATCCCGCCCGGTGTATCGCTCCGATCTGGGCAAGGCTTCCACAGCCGCGACGTTTGCCAGCACGGTCGCGTCTAGGACGCCGGGGGCGTCGTTGACGACACGCGCGGCGTCCTCGGGAGATGCCAGCAAGGCGTCCAAGCGGGTCTGGATATTGGCGAGCACCACCGTCGATAAGGCGGGCGGTCGATTGATCTTCGCAGGCTTCGAATCACTCGGCATGGGGCGACAATACGCCTGCGGGGATACGTTGCACCCCGGACCAGACTTCGCCGCCAAAGACCAGCGCCCCGGCGAAGGGTTTGACCCCGGCACAGTCTCTTCGGTCATCGACTGCGAACGTGACGTGCGATCGGAACTGCCGGTGTCCCCACTCAGCCCCCGCCGCTCGGAACTGGATATGACGGGCGGCAAGGATCGTGGACCGGAAGGCCAGGGCGACGAACTCACCCCGTTCACCTAGGCGAACGACCAGCCGATGATCGGAGGCGGGCACGACCAGTTCGTCGACGGCGGCGACCAGGGTGTCGAGGTCCACGCGGCTCCTGCTATTGGCAACCGTCACGTGCCAAGCGTCGGGCCGAATGTCGTCAAAGCCGGCGGCGCGAGCCCATGCGGCCATGTCGTCGGCGTTAAGCAACGGCCTGACTACTGTGAACGACAAGCCCGACTCCTACCTCGGCACGGGGCAGTTCCCGGCTCGCGCTTGAACGACATGGAACAGGGCTTGTCGGCGCATATCTCTGGCGGCGACAAAGTAGCGGTTGGCCTCCTCCCCGGTGAACGAGTCGAAGCCTTGGGGGCTTTCGTTCCGGGTCCGGGCTTCCGTCTCCTGCGCATAGCCGGTTCGGAATACTCGATCGGCGCAAGCCCCCATGACCGCATCGGCGACGACGGGAGCCGGGTCTGACGATTTGGCCAACCGATAAGACCACCGGTGTACGCATTAGAGCCCTAGCTGCGTTACAGACGCGGCGTCAGTCTTGTTCGCCAGAACCGGGTCGAGAGTCGGCGGTGCTGCGCAGATGTCGGCGACGGGACCAGCACACCCGCTGGCCAGCAGGCCGGCGACGCCGACCGTAATGAGTATCCGCATGACGAGTCCCCGGTTTGCCCAAACCCCTACAGGCGAAATTAAATTTTTGGGACAACCGGATGCCGAAAATCAAATCGGTCTCGGGACGGCAGGCGCCGGTAGCGTTAACAAGGCCTATCCCCCGGCCTTGGGTCCCTCCACGACCTTTTTCGTAAGTGGGTGGGGTCAGGCGACCGACGTTAGATCAGCAGAACGATGACGACGACCGCGACGGCGAGGTCGATCGCCCGCGCGATCATGCCGGGGTAGGATCGGCTGGGCTCGCGTCGGACATCAACCGGTAGACCGACGCGCGACCAACACCCAATCTTTTTGCAATCTGAGTAGCCCCCAGGCCTTCGGCCTTGAGACGGGCGATCTCGGCGGGACTGATCTTGGCTGGGCGACCCTTGTAGACGCCCGCCTTTTTGGCCTTGGCTATGCCTTCCATCTGGCGTTCCCTTCGGATAGCCGTCTCGAACTGAGCGAAGACCCCGAGCATCTGAAGGAAGGCTGTCCCTTCCGACGTTGCCGTGTCGATTGACTGTTCTGTGGCGCGAAGGGTGGCCCCTTTGCCCGGCTTACCATCCTTCGTCCCCTTCGCTCTCAAGCGAGCAACGATGGACTCCAGATCAGCGACCGAGCGCGCCAAGCGATCAATCCGCGTCACGACAAGCTGGTCGCCTTCATCGATGACCTTGAGGACTCGCTCCAGTTCTTCGCGGCCGGCGGCAGTCGTTCCCGTCATCTTCTCCGCAAAGACGGTGACGCAGCCCGCCGCCATCAACGCGGCCTCTTGGATTTCTAGCGACTGGTCCGAACTGGACACGCGCGCATAGCCGTACAGCTTACCCATCAAACCCTCCAAAACGTCTCTTTTGCCTCTAGACCTTGCCTTGTTAGCGTCTCGAAAATCTAGAGTCAACCCAATTGAGACGCGGAATCTGTCTCGCGCTGATAGGTTGTTTCGGTATACCCGCTTGAGACAGTCGATCCCGCCGACGACGCGATCGACGTCGAGGACCTGGGCGACGCCAATGACGTGATCGACTTCGACGACCGGGGCGACGCCGGCGCCGCGATCGACGTCGAGGACCTGGGCGACGCCAATGACGTGATCGACGTCGACGACCGGGGCGACGCCGGCGCCGCGATCGACGTCGAGGACCTGGGCGACGCCGACGACGTGATCGACGTCGACGACCGGGGCGACGCCGGCGCCGCGATCGACGTCGAGGACCTGGGCGACGCCGACGACGT
>JAHJOO010000021.1 GCA_018820275.1 Alphaproteobacteria bacterium | reverse complement strand
TCCATGTCCTGCAGCGGCAGGCCGGCGCGCAGCACCATGGCGTTGCCGTCGCCGGTGCAGGTGTGGGCGCTGGTGGCCGAGAAATAGGCGCGGCCGTAACCGCCGGTCGCGAGGATGACCAGCTTGGCGCGGAAACGGTGGATCGTGCCGTCGTCCAGCTTCCATGCCGTCACGCCGGTGCAGGCCCCGTCCTGCATGATCAGGTCGAGGGCGAAATACTCGATGAAGAACTCGACCTCGCGCCGGACCGACTGGCCGTACAGGGTGTGCAGCATGGCGTGGCCGGTGCGGTCGGCGGCGGCACAGGTGCGCTGCACCGGGCCTTCGCCGAAATTGCGGGTCATGCCGCCGAAGGCGCGCTGGTAGATCTTGCCTTCCTCGGTGCGCGAGAAGGGCACGCCCCAGTGCTCCAGCTCATAGACCGCCTTGGGTGCCTCGCGGACCAGGTATTCGATCGCGTCCTGGTCGCCCAGCCAGTCCGACCCCTTGACGGTGTCGTACATGTGCCACTGCCAGCTGTCCTCGCCCATGTTGCCGAGCGAGGCGGAGATGCCGCCCTGGGCCGCGACCGTGTGGCTGCGGGTCGGGAAGACCTTGGTGACGCAGGCGACCTTCAGTCCCTGCTGGGCGGCGCCGAGGGCGGCGCGCAGGCCGGAGCCGCCGGCCCCCACCACCACGACGTCATAGGCGTGGTCGACGAACTCATAGGACGCCATCGGCGGTCAGATCCCGAAACCGGCCGGCAGCGGGGCGGAGCCCACGTGCAGGCGCACGATGAAGAAGACGGCGGTCGCGGTCAGGACCAGAAAGGCCAGGTTCGACAGGGCCGTCAGGAAGGTCTTGCTGGACGGGCGGTGGATGTAGTCCTCGATGATCACCTTCCACGCCAGGCTGGCGTAGAGGCAGAACAGCATCGCCGTGGCGGCGGCCAGCCCGGCGTTCACCGGTCGGGCGAACCAGTCCATGACCGCGGCGTGATCCGCCCCGGCGAGGGTGAAGCCGCTCACGGCCACCCACAGGCCGAGCGGCAGCAGCGCGACCAGCGACAGGCGCTCGACGGTCCACTCGCCGGCGCCGTGACGCTCGGACACGCGGACGCGGTTGCGATATTGCGCCGGCCCGCTCATGCCGAAACTCCCATCAGCAGGGCCCAGAAGGCCGCGGCCAGGACGACCGGCCCGATCACGGCGATCCACGACAGGACGTCCGACGTCTTCGGGGTCAGGCCATTGCCGGTGTCGTTGAGGGTGTGGCGCGCGCCGTTCAGGAAGAACGAGAACAGCACGACCGTGAGGCCGAACCCGATGACCAGACCCGGCGGCGACCGCAGGACCTCCGTCGCGGCGGCATGGGCGTCGGGGCCGAAGGCGACCGCGCCCAGCCAAGCCGTGATCAGGATGGCACCGACGCTGGCCGCGCCGATGGTGACGCGGAACAAGATCGAAGCCGTCATGGTCACATGCCAGCGCCAGATCTGCAGATGCGGCGACAGGGGGCGGGGGCGGCCGTTCGGCTGGATGACGAAGCGACCCGTCTGGTCCTCCGCCGCCGCGCCGCTCGGGTGGGGCTTCGACATGCGAACAATTCTCATGCAGCGCGGGCGGTTCCCGCGCTTGGGCGGACTTGGCTTTAGGTCATGCGCGCGGCGGGCGTCAACGAACCGCGCTGCGCTGCGTCAACAATGCGCGCCCCCCGGGGGCGGGACTTGCCTGCGGCCATCCCTGCGGGTCAGGTTGGGCGCATGATCGCCGCCTTCGTCGCCCTGCTGGCCCTCGCCGTCCAGGATCCCCCGCCGCCACCTGTCTCGCCGGACGTCGACGCGCCGCCGCCCGTGCGGCCCTTCGAGCCGCCATCGGACTTCGGGCGGGAAATCCCCCAGGGTGACGGGGCGGCGCGGCCGCATCGCGGCCCGATCCCGGCGCCCGTCCCGGTCGAGGCCTATACCGGCCAGTACGAGGCGGAGCCGACGGCGGCCGAGGCCGGCTATGCCCAGGGCGTCGCCGGGGCCGAACTGACCATGGACGCCCGCGCCGGCCCGCTGGACGGCCGCTGGTCGGTGGTCGACGCGTCGGGGCGGCCGCTTCTGCGCCTGGTCCTGTCCGATCCGGGCCCCGGCCTGGCCGTCGAGGGGGCGTGGCGCGCCGAATCCGGCCCGGGCCGCGGCGTGGCCGCTTCGGACGGCGAAGGCGGACGTCGGGACGTCGACCTGGTTCTGCACGGCGCAGGCGTCCTGCGGCTGACGCCGGTGCCCGCGGGCTGGGAGGGGGTGCTGATCGACCCGGAAGGCCGGGCGCGGCCCGTGCGTCTGACGCGCTAGCCGGCCCGCACGATCTCAACGTCCCGTCGCAGGCCCGCCTCGTCGAGGGGATGGGGCGCGCCGCGGCCCCAGACCGGATCGGGCCACAGGCCGTCGTCGGCACGCCGCCCCACCACGTGCTGGTGTAGCTGGCGCGTGACGTTGCCGAGCGCCGCGACGTTCAGCTTTTCCACCGGCCGCCCCCGCCCGGCTCCCAGCGCGCGCACGATCCGGCCCGCCCGCACCGTCTCCTCCGCCAGCAGGGTCCGCTCGACCGCGGTCAGGTCCTCGAGCTCGACCAGTCCGGCCCGTCGCGGGATCAGGATCAGCCACGGAAACCTGCCGTCCCGCTGCAGGCGGACGTGGCTCAGGGGCCAGTCGGCGGCGGCCGTCGAGCCGTCGAGGAAGGCGGGATCCGGCATGAAGTCGGGACGCGGATCCGTCACGCCGCCGCCCCGCCCTCCATCAGGAAAGCATTGAGCTTGTTGCCGTCGGGATCGCGGAAATAGGCGGCATAGAAGCCTTCCCCGCGCGGACCCGGAGGGCCCTCGCAGGTGCCGCCGTTCGCCAGCGCGACCGCGTGCAGCCGGTCCACCTGGTCGCGGTCCTTCGCCTCCAGCGCCACCATGACGCCGTTGCCGACGCTGGCGGCGTCGCCGTCGAAGGGTTTCGTCAGGCCGATTCCCGCCGACCCGCCCGGCTTGCCCCAGGCGATCGCCCCGGGCCATTCCATCATCCGCCCCGATCCAAGCTCATCCGCCAAGGCGTCGTAGAAGCGCGCCCCCCGTTCAAGGTCGTTGGTGCCGAGCGTCACATAGCCGATCATGGTCGCGTCCCTCCGGTGTCCCTACGAAGCCACGAACAAAGCGGGAACGCAAGAGGAGTCCGGTTCAGCCCGCCGCGGCCCTGAGATGGGCGGCGAACCGGTCGACCCCTTCCAGCCACAGGACCGTGGCGTCGGCCAGCTGCCCCACGCCCTGGCCGCTGACGAACAGGACGTCGAACTGCACGAACACGACCGGCTGCCCGTCCGCGTCGGTGGAGAAGGCCTTCAGCCACCTCTGGTCGCGGTTCCAGGCCGCCACGGTGGCGGCGGACACCCCCGTGCCGTCGAAGACGGTGTTGAACTGCAGGTCGCCGCAGCGGCCGTCGGCCTCGCAGCCGTAGAAGAAGACGAACCAGACCACGCCGGCGTCGTCGACGCGGAAGAAGACGTCGCCGTCCTCCCGCATCACTTCGCCCGCCTCGGCGCCCGCCGCGACCAGCCAGTCGCGCACCGATTCCGGGGTCAGGCCGACGAAAGCCGGGGCGCTGGCGGCCGCCTGCTGGGCGCGGGCGTCGCCCGGCGCGGCCAGCGACAGGGCAAGGGCGGCCGAGGCGGCGAGCAGAAGCGGACGGATCATGCGGGAGCTCCGGGAGGGGGATCGCCATCCTGCCGGTCCGCCGCCGTTCTGGAAAGCCAGGCGGGGGCGGTCATCTCGTTCAGGCGCGAGACGGTGCGCTCGAACTCGAAGGCACCCGTGCCCCCGACGTAAAGCGCCTCCGGCGTCGCCTCGGCCAGCACCACCAGCCGGGCCCCGGCCTCGTAGAGCGCGTCGATCAGGGTCACCAGCCGGCGCGCCTCCATATGCCGGGCCTCCGTCAGCACGGGGACGTCGTCGAGAAACACGGTGTGGAAGCGCCCCGCCACGGCCAGCCAGTCCTGCGGGCCCAGCGCCCGGCCGCACAGCTCGGCGAAGGTGGCCCGCGCCACCCCGCCGACGGTGCGGTCGATCCGGATCTCGCGACCCAGCACCGTCAGACAGGTCGGCGCCTCGTCGGCCTCCCCCTTTAGCTCCGCCCACAGCGCTTCGAAGTCGGCCCTCCGGTCGGGCGGGAACCAGGTCCGCGCGCGCGCCAGCCGGTCGACGCGCCAGTCGCGGGCGCCGGCGACCACCACGGTCTGGCAGCGGTCCCGGATCAGGTCGACGAACGGCAGGAACAGCTCGCGATTGATGCCGTTCGGGTACAGGCGGTCCGGCGCCCGGTTCGAGGTCACGGCCAGAACCGTGCCCCGGTCGAAAAGGGCCTCGAACAGGCGGCCGAGGATCAGGGCGTCGGCGATGTCGGACACTTCCAGCTCGTCGAAGCACAGCAGGCGGGCGCGCTCCGAGATCAGGGCCGCGATGGGGACCAGGGGGTCGTCGCCCTTCCACTGGCCGAAGCGCGCCTTGCGCGCCTTGCGGTCGCCCTCGCGCCATTCGCGGATCAGGCCGTGCACCTCGGCCATGAAGACGTGGAAATGCCGCCTCAGCTTCGGCTCGGGCGCGCAGGCGTGGAACATGTCCATCAGCATGGACTTTCCGCGCCCCGGCGGGCCGTTCAGATAGACGCCGCGCACGTCGGGTCGCCCGCCGAACAGGCCGCGCCGTCTCAGATCCTTCTCAAGTCGCGACAGGGCGTCGATCGCGGCGGCCTGGCCCGGATCGGGCGTCAGCCGGCCCTCCCGCAGGCGTTTCTCATAAGCGGCGCGAATGCGTGACCCCATGATCCCGGGGCTTAACGGGCGTCGCGTGCGTGGAAAAGCGATTGCTTCCCGCGCGCGAAGGACTATCTCGCGATCTCCCAGACAATTCCGCCCTGAAGCAGCGAGCGCCCGCGGCGCGAGCGGCAGGGCGTCCGAAGGACACAAACAAAGATGGGCTATTCCGTCGCCGTCGTGGGCGCCACCGGGGCTGTGGGCCGCGAGATGCTGACCATCCTGGAAGAGCTGAACTTCCCGGTGTCCGAGATGCACGCTGTGGCTTCGCGCAAGTCCAAGGGCATGGAGGTGGCGTTCGGCGACCGCACGGTGAAGTGCGAGGACATCGAGCAGTTCGACTTCTCGAAGGTCGACCTGGTGCTCATGAGCGCCGGCGGGGACGTGTCGCGCGCCTGGTCGGAAAAGATCGGCAAGCTGGGCCCGATCGTCATCGACAACTCCTCGGCCTTCCGCGCCGACCCGGACGTGCCCCTGATCGTGCCCGAGGTGAATCCGGACGCGGCGAAACTGGCGAAGACCAAGAACATCGTCGCCAATCCCAACTGCTCGACCGCCCAGCTGGTGGTGGCCCTGAAGCCCCTGCACGACGCGGCGAAGATCACCCGGGCGGTGGTCTCGACCTATCAGTCGGTGTCCGGCGCCGGAAAGGAGGGCATGGACGAGCTGTGGACCCAGACCAAGGCCATCTACGGCCTCGGCGACGCCACGCCGAAGGTCTTCCCGCGCCAGATCGCCTTCAACGTCATCCCCTTCATCGGGTCGTTCCGCGACGACGGCTACACCGACGAGGAGGCCAAGATGTGGACCGAGGTCCACAAGATCATGGACCCGTCGATCCGGCTGACCGTCACCTGCGTGCGGGTGCCCGTCTTCGTCGGCCATTCCGAGGCCGTGACGCTGGAGTTCGAACGCCCGATCGCGCCGGACGAGGCCCGCGCCATCCTGCGCGACGCGCCGGGCGTGCTGGTCGTCGACAAGCAGGAGACCGACGGCTTCGTCACCCCGGTCGACGCGGCCGGCGAGTTCGCCGTCTACGTCAGCCGCATCCGCAAGGACCACTCCGTCGAGAACGGTCTTCAGATGTGGGTGGTGTCGGACAATCTGCGCAAGGGCGCGGCGCTGAATGCCGTGCAGATCGCCCAACTGCTGGACGAGCAGGGCGTCATCACGCCGCGGAGCGGCTACCGCTCGATCACGGTCTGAGGTGACCCGCCCGTCGGAGGCCCGCCTCGCCCTGATCGCAGGCATCGGCTGCTACGCCATCTGGGGGTTCATCCCCCTGGTGTTCCAGGCCATGGCCGGCGTCGGGGCCGACGCCTGGGAGATCATGGCCCACCGCATGGTGTGGTCCGTTCTGCTGGCCGCCGCGCTGGTGATGGCGCTGGGCCAGTGGGATCAGGTCGCGGCCGCGCTGCGCGACCGACGGACGCTGGGCTGGCTGGTCGTCTCGACCCTGCTGATCGCGGTCAACTGGACCGTCTACGTCATGGCGGTGAACGGCGGTCGCACGCTGGACGCCAGCCTCGGCTACTATCTGAACCCGCTGCTGAACATGGCCGCGGGGGCCTGGCTGTTCCGCGAGCGGCTGAGCCGCACGGGGCTGGTGGCCATCGGCCTGGCCGCGGCCGGCGTGGCGCTGCAGGCCGTCGCGCTGGGGCATCTGCCGTGGGTGTCGCTGCTGCTCGGCTTCTCCTTCTGCGCCTACGGCATCATCCGCAAGAAGATCCGCGTCGACGCCGGGCCTGGCCTGTTCGTCGAGTGCCTGATCCTGGCCGTGCCCGGGCTGGCCTGGCTGCTGTGGCTGGCGGCGCAGGGGACCGGCCATTTCGGCGACAGCGCCCCGGCCACCCTGTGGCTGCTGGCGGCGGGGCCGGCGACGGTGATTCCCATGGCCCTGTTCGCCTGGGCGGCCCGACGCATGCCCTATTCCAGCATGGGCTTCCTGCAGTTCCTCGCCCCGACGATCGTCTTCGTCATCGGCACGCTGCAGGGCGAGCCGCTGGGCGTCCTGCGGCTGGTCAGCTTCGCCTTCATCTGGGCCGGGGCGGTCGTGTTCGCCATCGGCGCCCTGACGCGGACGCGGGGCGAGGCGCCCGAGGCCGCCGTCGCCCCGGAGCCCGGCCTGACCGACGACCCGGCCGAGGATCGGGCGCGGACCTAGAGCGCCGCGTACAGGGCGTCGATCAGGCGCACCGCGCGCGGGTCGCCGATCAGATGCGGCGACTGGCGCGTCATGACGTAGGCACCGGAGACGCCGGTCGCCGGATCCGCCCAGCCGCAGGAGCCGCCCCAGCCGCTGTGACCGACCGCTTCCGGGTTCGGGCCGAAGACGCCCAGTGTCCTGTTGCGCATCAGGCCGGCGCCCCAGCTCATGTCGAACGGCACGACCCGGTCGGGGCCGGTGATCCGCTCGCGGCGGAGGGCCTCCAGCGTGCCGGACGACAGCACCTCGCGCCCGCCGATCCGGCCGGTCGCGATCACGGCGAGAAAGCGCGCCAGGTCGTCGGCGCGGGCGTGCAGGTTGGCCGAGGGGATCTCGGCCATGCGCCACTCGGCCGAGCCGCGGCCGCCGGGCGCCGACCCCTTGTCGAGGAAGGCGGCCCGCTTGACCGCGTCGATCGTTCCCAGGTCGGGGGCGGAGGACGGCTTGCGCATCTGCGCCACCCGGCCGTGCTCGCGCTCGGGCAGGCCGATCCAGAGATCGAGGCCGGGAAAATCCTGGCGCAGGGCGGTGCCCATGCTCCGGCCGTCGACGCGCCGGAACAGCTCGCCGGCCAGATAGCCGATGGTGATGGGGTGATAGCCGCTGGCCGAGCCGGGCGGCCACATGGGGGCTTGGGCGCACAGCCGGTCCAGCACCGCCCGGCGATCGAACCAGATCGCGGGCTCGACCGGGTCGGCGAAGCCGGGAAGGCCGGCCTGGTGGCTCATCAGCTGGCCGACGGTGACGTCGTGCTTGCCCGCCTGGCCGAACTCCCGCCAGTACGTCGAAACCGGCCGGTCGTAGTCCAGCAGGCCGCGTTCGACGCAGGTGGCGATCAGGGTCGCCATCACCGCCTTGCCGGTCGAGAAGACGGGCACGAGGGTGTCGGCGGCGAAGGGCACCGCGTTCGCCGCGTCGGCCCAGCCCGCCCGGAGATCGACGACGATCTCGCCGTCGCGGCAGACGCTGAACCGCGCGGCCTGTTCGTTCAGGCCTTCCGGGGCCTCGGTGAAGTTCGCCGCGAAGGCGTCCTTCACCGCGCCGAGGCGGTCCGGGCAGGTTCCGTGGATCTCGGTCATGCGGTCCCCTTATCACGCGCCAGCCACGCCAGAACCCCGTCGGCGGCGACGGCGCCGGAGGCGAAGCAGGCCTGCAACAGATAGCCGCCGGTCGGCGCCTCCCAGTCCAGCATCTCGCCGGCGACGAAGACGCCGGGCAGGGCCGTCAGCATGAGGCCGTCGTCGACCTGGTCGAGGCCCACGCCCCCGGCCGAGGAGATGGCGCGGTCCAGCCCCTGCAGGCCGGTCAGGGTCAGGCGCACTGCCTTGATGCGGCGGGCCAGCTTGTCGGGCCCGGCCGGAATGTCCCCGGGGATCTCGCGCAGCAGGCCCACGGCCACGGGCGACAGGCCGGCGGCCTTGCGCAGCTGGTTCGAGACGCTGTCCTTGCCCTTGCCGCGCGCGATCCGGGCGGCCAGGGCCTCGATCGACAGGTCGGGGCGCAGGTCGACGGTCAGGGTCGTCGTCCCGTCGCGGTCCAGCGCGCGGCGCAGGTCGGCGGTCAGGGCGTAGACCGCGCCGCCCTCCAGGCCGTAGCGGGCGACCATGGCCTCGCCGCGCACCGTGCGCCCGCCGTGCGACAGGGCGACGCCCTTCAGGGGTTGACCGGCGAAGCGGTCGGCGAAGACGGGCGACCACGCCACGTCGACGCCGGCGTTGGCCGGTCGGAACGGCGCAACCGCAACGCTGCGGGCCTCCAGCAGGGGGCGCCAGCCGCCGTCGGCACCCAGCCGCGGCCAGGAGGCGCCGCCCATGGCCAGCAGCAGGGCGTCGGGCGTCTCGCCGCGCGGGCCCCCGGGCGTGTCGAAGGTCGCGGTCCGGCCCTCGAGACCCGTCCAGCTCCAGCGGCCGTTCAGCGTCACGCCCCGGTCGGCCAGCCGCGCCAGCCAGGCGCGCAGCAGGGGCGAGGCCTTCATGGCCCGGGGGAAGACGCGGCCGCTGGAGCCGGTGAAGACGGGCTGGCCCAGGCCCTCGGCCCAGGCGATCAGGTCGGCGGGCGGCAGGCGGTCCAGCCAGCCGGCGACGCGGGGGGCGGCCTCGGCGTAGCGGGGGCGGAAGGCGTCGGGGGGCTCGGAGTGGGTCAGGTTCAGGCCGCCGCGGCCGGCCATCAGGAATTTGCGCGCGGGCGAGGGCATGCGCTCGGCCACGGTGACCCTGACGCCGGCGGCGGAGAGGCGCTCGGCGGCGAACAGGCCCGCGGGGCCGGCGCCGACGATCAGGACGTGGGGCTGGGACATGCGTCCGGTCCAGCACGACGGCCGGACCGGCGCAAGCGGATCAGTCGGCGTCGTCGTCGCCGGCCTGGTTCAGGGCGTAGTCGGCCATCAGGCCGTAGGTGGCCATGTGCTCGGGGTCATTGGAGGCCCAGGCACCGTTGGCGGCGAAGCCGCCGGCCATGGCCATGAGGTCGACGTCCACGCCGGCCAGGGCCTCGGACACGAGGGCGTCCACGTCGATGTCGGCCAGCGCCTGTTCGGCGATGAGGCCGGCGTTCTCGGACACCACGCCGGTGAAGACGTCGACGTGCGGCTGGTACTCGGCCCACAGGGCGACGATGCGGGTTTCGCGTTCCGCCTCGCTCAGGGTTTCGTCCCCGGCGATCAGCTCGGCGCGCGCGCCGAACTCCTCCATGCGGGCTTCGAAGGCCTCGGCGGCCGCCTCGATGGCGGCCTCCGGGTCGGCCGACTGGGCCGAGGCGGCCGACAGCGGCAGGATCGCCAGGGCGGCGGCGAGGGACAGGGCGCGGATCATGGTCTCGGCTCCGTGAAAGCGGCGGATCAGCCGCCCATGCTGCTGAAGTCGCCGGACTTGAGCGCGGCGACAAGCTGGGTGGCGAACATGCTGCGGATCATGCCGACGGCGGCCTCGGCCTCCTCGGGCGAAGCCCCTTCGGCGGCGGCCTGCTGGCGGACGAAGGCGGCCAGATAGTCGGCGAAGGCGTCGATCTCGGGCTGTTTCGTGGCGATCAGGGCGTCCATGCGGGCGTCCTTTTCGGCGTCCGACAGGGAGACGTCGGCGCGGATCCCCTCCAGTTCGACGGCCAGCGTCTCCATGGCGGCACCGAAGATCTCGGCGCGCGCCTCGACGTCGGCCTCGGTGATGACGGGGTCCTGGGCGACAGCGACGGCGACGGCGGGGGTGGCCGCGGCGGCGGGCAGGGCGACGCCGAGGGTCAGGCCGGCGGCGAGGGCGGCGGCGAGGGCGGTCTTGCGGGACATGGTCGGCATTCCGTGAGGGAGGAAGGATGTGGCGCGAACCTGCGCCCCGCCCCGGCCCGCCTCAAGTGAAATCGCCGACAGGAAGTTACCGTCCCGTCACGATTCAGCGCCGGTCGCGCTTGCCCAGCACGCGCAGGCGCAGGGCGTTCAGCTTGATGAAGCCCTCGGCGTCGTGGTGGTCGTAGGCCTGGACGCCCTCCTCGAAGGTGACGAGGTCCTGGTCGTAGAGGCTGTCCTTGCTCTCCCGGCCGATGACCGTGACATTGCCCTTGTAGAGCTTGACCCGAACGGTGCCGTTCACGCGCGTCTGGGAATGATCGATGGCCGCCTGCAGCATCTCGCGCTCGGGCGAGAACCAGAAGCCGTTGTAGACGAGGTGGGCGTATTTC
Source organism: Alphaproteobacteria bacterium (assembly GCA_018820275.1). Lineage (GTDB taxonomy): Bacteria > Pseudomonadota > Alphaproteobacteria > Caulobacterales > Caulobacteraceae > Brevundimonas. The sequence continues at coordinate 29,365 of JAHJOO010000021.1, read as the reverse complement.
ACCGCCAGCTCGTCCTTCAGGTGCATGGCCCCGCGGTCGAGGGTGATGCTTTCGATGCCGCGGTGCGCCGCCAGCAGGATGGTCCCGCCGGGCGTCTCGTAGACGCCGCGCGACTTCATGCCGACGAACCGGTTCTCGACCAGGTCGAGGCGACCGACGCCGTTGTCGTGGCCGTACTGGTTCAGCGCCGTCAGCAGGGTCGCCGGCGACATCGTCTCGCCATTGATGGAGACGGCGTCGCCCGTGTCGAAGCCGATCGTGATGACGGTGGCCTGATCGGGCGCGTCCTCCGGCGAAATGGTGCGCTGGTGCACGAACTCCGGCGCCTCGACGGCCGGGTCCTCCAGCACCTTGCCCTCGGACGAGGAGTGCAGAAGGTTGGCGTCGACGCTGAACGGGGCCTCGCCGCGCTTGTCCTTGGCGATCGGGATCTGGTGCTTCTCGGCGAAGTCCAGCAGGGCCTCGCGCGACCTGAACTCCCACTCGCGCCACGGGGCGATGACGCGGATGTCCGGCTCCAGCGCATAGTAGCCCAGCTCGAAGCGGACCTGGTCGTTGCCCTTGCCGGTGGCGCCGTGACAGACGGCGTCGGCGCCGACCATGCGGGCGATCTCGATCTGGCGTTTGGCGATCAGCGGCCGGGCGATCGAGGTGCCCAGCAGGTACTGGCCCTCGTAGAGGGCGTTGGCGCGGAACATGGGGAAGACGAAGTCCCGCACGAACTCCTCGCGCAGGTCGTCGACGAAGATGTTCTCGGGCTTGATGCCCAGCTTCAGCGCCTTCTCCCGCGCCGGGCCCAGCTCCTCGCCCTGGCCCAGATCGGCGGTGAAGGTGACGACCTCCGCCCCGTATTCGGTCTGCAGCCACTTCAGGATGATGGAGGTGTCCAGCCCGCCGGAATAGGCGAGAACCACCTTGGTCGGGGCCTTCTTCAGGGCGGTCTTGGCGGTCATGGCGGAATCCTTGGTCGAACGCGGGGAGGCGTGGCCGCGCTTAAAGGGCCGAGCGCTCCGCGATGCAAGGGCGGGAATGGGGCCAACCTGTCCTAGAGGAAGCTGTAGGGGTCCACGTCGACGGTCAGGCGGACGCTGGACGGCAGCTTCACGCGGGCCAGCCAGGCGCGGAGGAAGCCCTGCAGGTCGACGTCGCGATCGGCGCGGACCAGCAGCCTCTTGCGGCGCCGACCGCGGACGAGGGCCAGCGGCGCGTCGGCGGGGCCGTAGACCTCCAGCCGTTCAGCATTGGGGATCGACCCGGCCAGCAGGCCCGCGGCCTTGTCCACCGCGTCGGCCTTCTCGCCGGACAGGATCAGCGCGGCCAGCCGGCCGAACGGCGGCAGGCCGGCGGCCTCGCGCTCGGCCAGCTCGGCCTCGACGAAGGCGTCGCGGTCGCCGGCGGCCAAGGCCTGGAGCACCGGGTGCTCGGGCGTCCAGGTCTGCAAAAGAGCGCGGCCCGGCCGGTCGGCGCGACCGGCGCGGCCGGTGGCCTGCATCAACAGTTGAAAGGTGCGCTCGGCCGCGCGCAGGTCGCCGCCGCGCAGGCCGAGGTCGGCGTCGACGACGCCGACCAGGGTCAGGCGCGGGAAGTTGTGGCCCTTGGCGGCGGCCTGGGTGGCGACCATCACGTCGATCTCGCCCGAGCGCATGCGCTCGATCAGGGCGCGGGCGGCGGCGGCGTCCGGGGCGGTGTCCGAGCTGAACACGGCGGTGCGGGCCTCGGGGAAGAGGGACCGCACCTCCTCCTCGACCCGCTCCACGCCGGGGCCGACGGGGGTCAGGCTGTCGGCCGCGCCGCACGCCGGGCAGCGGGCGGGCTTCGGCATGGAAAAGCCGGTCAGGTGGCAGACGAGGCGGCCGGTGTAGCGGTGCTCGACCAGCCAGCTGTCGGTGTCGGGCGCGGTCAGGCGGTGACCGCAGGCGCGGCACAGGACGACCGGGGCGTAGCCGCGCCGGTTGAGGAACAGCAGGGTCTGTTCGCCGCGGGCGAAGGTGTCGGCCATCTCCGCCACCAGACGCGGCGACAGCCAGTGGTCGCGCTCGGGCGGGTCGGCCCTGAGGTCCAGAAGCTCCAGCGTCGGCAGGACGGCGGCCCCGTGACGGGCCTTCAGCCGCAGCCAGCCGTAGCGGCCGGCGCGCGCGTTCGACAGGGTCTCCAGCGACGGGGTGGCCGAGGCGAGCACGACGGTCGCCCCCTCGATCATGGCCCGCGCCACGGCCAGGTCGCGGCCGTGGTAGACGAGGCCGTCCTCCTGTTTGAACGCCCCGTCGTGTTCCTCGTCGACGACGATCAGGCGCAAAGCCGGGAAAGGCAGGAACAGGGCCGAGCGGGCCCCGACGACGACCCGGACCCGGCCGGAGACGACCCCCTGCCACACCTGCCGCCGGCGCGGGCCGGACACGCCGGAGTGCCACTCCGCCGGGGCAGCGCCGAAGCGGGCCGTGACCCGCGCGATCAACGCTTGAGTCAGGGCGATCTCGGGCAGGAGGATCAGCACCTGGCCGTGCGGATCGGCGGCGAGGGCGCGCGCGGCCGCCTCGAGATAGGCCTCGGTCTTGCCCGAGCCGGTGACGCCGTCCAGCAGGAAGGGGCGGAAGCCCCCCGCCTCGACCGCGGCGCCCAGGGCCTCGGCGGCGGCGGCCTGATCGGCGTTCAGATCCGACGGGGCGTGGGCCGGATCGGGCGCGGCGAAGGCGGCCTCGGCCGGGACCTCGATGCGCACCAGAACGCCCTCGTCGACCAGGCCCTTGACCACCCCGGCCGAGACCCCGGCGGCGCGGGCCAGATCGGCGGCGGACAGGGCCCCGGCGGCGGCCTCCAGCACGGCGGCGCGGGCGGGGGTCAGGCGGAGGGGGTGGCGGTGCGGGTCGCGGACCAGCTTCACCGTGGGCCTCGGCTCGGGCGCGCGCAGGCCCTTCAGCGCCAAGGCCGCCATCTCGCCCGGCGGGGACAGGGTCCAGCGGGCGGCCCATTCGAGGAAGTCCATGGCGCCGGGCGGCAGGGGCGGGTCGTCCAGCCGGGCCTCGACCGCCTTCAGTTTCCGGTTCGAACCGGTCACCTCGTGCGTCTCCGACACCAGGCCGCGCAGCAGGCGGGGCCCCAGCGGCACGGCCACCTGGTCGCCGCGCGCCAGGTCGAGGCCGTCGGGCACGGCGTAGTCGAAGGCTTCGCCGACCGGCAGGGGGACGAGGACCGAGGCGACTTTCATGGGCGGGGCCGGTCGGCTAAGGAGCGGCCCATGAAACTCTTCCTCGACACCGCCGACGTCGCCGTCATCACCGACATGCTCCCCACCGGCATGGTGGACGGCGTGACCACAAATCCGTCGCTGATCGCCAAGTCCGGTCGCGTCATCGCCGAGGTCATCGCCGAAATCTGCGGCCTGGTCGAGGGGCCGATCTCGGCCGAGGCCGTGGCCACGGACTTCGAGACCATGGTCAGGGAGGGCGACAGGCTGGCCTCCATCGCCCCCAATGTGGTGGTCAAGCTGCCGCTGACCTGGGACGGGCTGCGGGCGACGCGGGTCTTCGCCGACAAGGGCGTGCGCACCAATGTGACGCTGTGCTTCTCGGCCGCCCAGGCGATGCTGGCGGCCAAGGCGGGGGCGACCTTCGTCTCGCCCTTCGTGGGCCGGCTGGAGGATCACGGCGCCGACGGCATCGGCCTGCTGGAGGAGATCCGGACCCTGTACGACATCCACGGATTCGAGACCGAAATCCTGGCGGCGTCGCTGCGCAACCCGGCCCACGTCTCGGCCGCGGCGCTGGCGGGGGCCGACGCGGCGACCCTGCCGGCGGACACCTTCAAGGCCCTGGTCAAGCATCCCTTAACCGACAAGGGGTTGGATGCCTTCCTGGCCGACTGGGGCAAGACCGGTCAGTCCATCCTGTAAGACCTGCGCCCGCGCTCCCGGGCGGGAGCGCGACGTGTGACGGCCGAACCCCTCGATCTCTTCGCCGACGCGCCGGGCCTGCACTGGCCCCAGGTGCGCGGCTGGCTGCAGGGCCATGGCGACCTGCTGAGCGGCGACCGGGCCTTGCTGGAGGAGCTGGGCCTGCGCCCGCACGGGCCCAATGTGGTCGACTTCGCCCCCGCGGCCCTGACCCGGCTGGAGGCCGTGGTCGAGCGCGAGACCGACGCCCGCAAGCGCATCGAGTCCGTGGCGCGGGCCAATTTCGCCGCCCAGACCCAGACGCACGTGGCCGCGCTGGACCTGATGGAGGCGCGCTCCAACGCCGATCTGGCGCGCCGGCTGGACGCCGCGGCGCAGGGGCGGTTCGGCCTGGCGGGCGCCGCGGTGGGGCTGGAGAGGCCGGGGGCGGTGCCGTTCGGCTGGAAGGCGCTGGAACCCGGGCGGGTCGACGCGCTGGTCGGTGCGGACGGGCTGCACTGGCTGGGACCGAATTTCGACGGGCTGAACCTGTTCGGGCAGACTCCTGAGGCGGTGGCCTCGGTCGCCCTGATCCGCATGGCACCGGCCATCACCCCCGGCCAGGCGCCGCGCGACGGCATCGTGGCCTTCGGCTCGCCCGACCCCGAGGGCTTCCACCCGGCCATGGGCTGCGAGCTGGCGGCCTTCGTGGCGCGGGTGGTGGAGCGCATGGCCGAGCGCTGGCCGGCGCTGGATTGAGATCATGACGGCCGACGACGCGCTCAGGGCCTGGCTGGACTGGCTGGCCCGCGAGCGCCGGGCCTCGCCGCGCACGCTGGAGGCCTATGGCCACGCGGGGCGGCACTGGACCGGATTTCTGGAGCGCCACCGCGGCGGGCCGCAGGCCCTGGCCGATCTGGGCGGCGTCACGGCGGCCGAGCTGAGGGCGCATCTGGCCGAACGGCGCGGGGGCGACCATCCCCTGTCGGCGCGCAGCCTGGCCCAGGCGCTGGCGGCGATCCGCGGCTTTCACCGGTTTCTGGAGCGGCGACTGGACGTGGCCAGCCCCCAGCTGGCGCTGGTGCGCGGGCCGCGGCCGAAGCCGACCCTGCCCCGGCCCGTGACCGAGGCGCAGGCGCGGGCCCTGATGGACGAGCCCGGCGCGGACGTCGATCTGGAGCCGTGGGAGGCGGCGCGGGACCGGGCGGTGCTGACGCTGCTGTACGGCTGCGGCCTGCGCATCTCGGAGGCGCTGGCGCTGACCCAGGCCGACGCGCCGCTGGCGGAGTCGCTGCGGGTCACGGGCAAGGGCGGCAAGACGCGGCTGGTGCCGGTGCTGCCGGCGGTGCGGCGGGCCGTGGAGGACGCGCGGGCGCTGGACCCCTTTCCGGCGGTGCCGGATCAGCCCCTGTTCCGGGCGAAGCGCGGCGGGCCGCTGAGCCCGCGGCACGTGCAGGCCACGGTGCAGCGGCTGCGGGGAAGGCTGGGCCTGCCGGTCTCGACCACGCCGCACGCCCTGCGGCACAGTTTCGCCACCCATCTGCTGGGGGCGGGTGCCGATCTGCGGTCGATCCAGACCCTGCTGGGTCACGCCGGCCTGTCGACGACGCAGAAATACACCGCCGTCGACGCCGCCCGCCTGCTGGAGGTCTATGCGACGGCCCATCCGCGGGCCTAGTCTGCCGCCCTCGGAGGCGTCGGGGAGGGCGTCGATGGCGGATCCCGATCGACGCACGATCCTCGCTGGCGCCGCGGCGCTGCCGTTCGGGGCCTGGGGGGTCCAGGACCCCCCGGACTCCCGGCTCCTGACCAATCTGATCAGCCGCATGGCGACGACCGCGGACCTGAACGGCCACGGACCCTATGCCCTCGTCATCGACACGGGGGCGCAGCGGACCGCGCTGGCCACCGATCTCGCCGCCGCGCTGGGTCTCCCGGCGGGGCCGGAGGTGCTGGTCCACGGCGTGACCCAGGCGCAGCGGACGCCCAGCGTGCGGCTGGACCGGCTGACGGTGGTGGGCCGCCGGTTCCGCAATCTGACCTGCCCGGTCTTCGCGCGCGAGGATCTGGGCGCGGACGGCCTGCTGGGGCTGGATGTGCTGTCGCACACGCGGCTGAACCTCGACCTCGTCTCGCGGCGGGTGGGGATCGCCCCGAGCGGGCGCGAGGACCCCACCGTCGGATCGGCCATGTCCGGCCGGTCCAGCCGCATCCAGCGCCGGCCCGAACGGCGCGGACGGTTCGGCCAGCTGCTGCTGTCGCAGGCCTCGGTGAACGGGGTCGTCGTCGACGCCTTCATCGACACCGGATCGCAGTGGTCGCTGGGCAATGCGGCGGCCTTCGCGGCGCTCGGCGCCCGCGCCGACGGGGGCGAGGATCCGGAGATCGCGGTGCACGGCGTCACCGGCCAGAGCCGCCGGGCGCGGCTGAGGCGGGTCGATCGCGTCGTGCTGGCCGAGCGCGACCTGGGTGCTGTCGAGCTGCTGTTCGCCGACCTGCATGTGTTCGGCGCCCTCGGGCTGGACGCCCGGCCGGCCCTGCTGATCGGGGCGGACCTGCTCGGCCGGTTCCGGACCGTGATCCTCGACTACGGGCGGGGGCAGATCTCGCTGAGCGGCCTGCGGCCGGCGCGCATTACGGCGAATTCAGTTTCGCGCGGCGGCGAGTGATGTAAAGCTTCCTTGTCAACACTCATGGGGGCAAGCCATGACCGATACCACGATGGAACCCGGGCGCCCGGCGCCGGTGGCCGAGAAGGACCGCATCCGCAACCTCGACATGCTGCGCGGCTGGGCCGTGCTGGGCATCCTGGCGGTGAACGCCATCGCCTTCGCCTGGCCCTTCCTGGTGATGATGAGCGAGGCCCTGCCGCCCGTCGAGGCGACTTACGCCGACCGGGTCGGCTGGTGGGTGATCGACGTCTTCTTCGCCGACAAGATGCGCACCCTGTTCACCATGCTGTTCGGGGTGTCGGTGTTTCTGGTGGGCGGCGAGCGGTCCGACCTGGACCGCGGGGCCCTGCTGCGCAAACGCCTGCTGTGGCTGGGCCTGTTCGGCCTGATCCACGGCCTGGCCTTCTGGTACGGCGACATCCTGCTGCACTACGCCTATTGTGGCTTCATCTTCCTGATGTTCCGGAGCTGGAGCGCGCGGCGGCTGCTGTGGGTCGGCGGCGTGATCACCGTCTTCTGGGCCGTGATCGCCAGCGCGTCCTACTGGGGCATGGCCAACCTGCCGCCCGAGTTCGCCGCCAAGATGACCCAGGGCCGCCCGGTCGCCTCCCCGGAGGCGGTGCAGGCGGTGGTGGACGCCTACCTCGGCGGCTACGTCGGGATCCTGGGCCAGAACGCGCAGGCCTGGCTGATGAGCGCCCTGTTCTTCCCCTTCCTGATCCTGGTCACCGTGCCGCTGATGATGCTGGGGCTGGGGCTGTTCAAGTCCGGCTTCCTGAGCGGCAAGTCGCCGACCTGGGTCTATCTGCTGATCCTGGCCCTCGGCGGGGCCAATCTGGCGGCCGCCGCGATCTGGGGCTGGCAGAAGCATTTCGCGCCCGAGGGGACCGACCCGACCCTGGGCCTCGCCGCCGCGGCGACGGGCGCGGCGCCCCTGATCACCCTGTTCTACGTCTCGGCCCTGATCCTGCTGTCGAAATGGGGGCTGAAGGGGCTGACGGGCATCTTCGTGCCGGTCGGGCGGATGGCCTTCACCAACTATCTGACCCAGACCCTGATCATGACCACGATCTACTACATGCCCTGGGGGCCCAAGCTGATGGGGCAGCACGGACCGGCCGAGTGGTGGCTCGTGGTGATCGGCGTGTGGATCGCGCAGATCATCTGGTCGCCGCTGTGGCTGAAGGTCTTCACCATGGGGCCGCTGGAGTGGCTGTGGCGGCGTCTGACCTATGCGGGACCCGTGCCGCTGCGGCGCGTCGGCTGATTGCTCTTGCGCGGCGCCTGGCTTAAGCGCCGCGCATGACCGACGCCTCCTCCCGCCCCGAAGCGCGCGCGCCGCGCGGCTTCGCCGATCGCCGCGCCCGCGACCTGGTCTCCGAACGCGGCCTGATCGCGCGCGTGTCCGAGGTCTATGAGCGCTGGGGCTTCGAGCCGCTGGAGACGCCGGCGTTCGAATACGCCGATGCGCTCGGCAAGTTCCTGCCCGACGCCGACCGTCCCAACGCGGGCGTCTTCGCCCTGCAGGACGACGACGACCAGTGGATGGCGCTGCGCTATGACCACACCGCGCCTTTGGCCCGGTTCGCGGCCGAGAATTGGCAGACCCTGCCCAAGCCGTTCCGCCGCTATGCCTTCGGACCGGTGTGGCGCAACGAGAAGCCGGGACCCGGCCGCTTCCGCGAATTCATGCAGTGCGACGCCGACACCGTCGGCTCGGACCGGCCGGAGAGCGACGCCGAGATCGTGGCCATGGCCTGCGAGGGGCTGCGCGCCGCCGGACTGGGCGAGGGGCAGGCGGTGCTGCGGGTCTCGGACCGCCGGCTGTTCGACGGCCTGTTCGACGAGGGCGGGGTGACCGACCCGGGCCAGCGGCTGACGGCCCTGCGCGCCGTCGACAAGTTCGACCGGCTGGGCTGGGAGGGCGTGCGCGACCTGCTGGGGGCCGGGCGGCTGGATGAGTCCGGCGACTACACGAAGGGCGCGGGGCTGGCCTCGGGCGTGATCGGGCGGATCGAGGGCTTCCTCAAGGCCGAGCAGGCCGGGGGCTGGACCGACCGGATCGACCGGCTGGCCGACGCGGGCGGGCTGGGCGCGGCGGGCGCGGCGGCTCTCGAGTCGCTGGCGAGGATGGGCGCGGCGGTGAAGGCGCTGGGCGCGCCCGACGGCGCGGTGGCCTTCGACCCGGCCGTGGTGCGCGGGCTGGAGTACTACACCGCCGCCGTGTTCGAGGCGGAGCTGCTGCTGGAGACGCTGGACGACAAGGGTCGGCCGGTGCGGTTCGGCTCCATCGGCGGGGGCGGGCGCTACGACGACCTGGTGGCGCGGTTCACCGGCGAGCGCGTGCCGGCGACGGGCTTCTCCTTCGGCGTGTCGCGGCTGGGGGCGGCGTTGCGGGCGGCGGGGCGCGCGCCGGCCGAGCCGCGCGGGCCGGTGGTCGTCATCGTCTTCGACGACGCCGGCATGACCCACGGCCTGTCCTGCGCCGCCGAGATCCGCGCCGCGGGTCTGGCGGCCGAGGTCTATCTGGGGCGGGCCGGGCTGAAGACGCAGATGAAATACGCCGACCGTCGGGGCGCGCCCGCTGCCGTCATCCTCGGTGGCGACGAGATCGACAAGGGCCTGGCCACGGTCAAGGACCTGGACGCCGGGCGGGTCCTGGCCGCCGGTCTGGCCGACAATGCGGCCTGGAAGGCCGAACGGCCGGGCCAGGTGACCGTGCCGCGGGCGGCGCTGATCCCCACCTTGCGACGCATTCTCGACGAAGCTTCGAGAAATGACGCGGAGACGCGCTGACTTATCGACGTTCAGTCACGGAAAGGCCCGATTTCTCCCGTCGATTGATTGACTTGGGCCGATCATGGCGGTTTCATGAAGACCTCGACGGCGCGGGGCGACCTGCAGCCATCGGAGGCGTTTCGGGGAGGAAACGTCCGCTTCAAAGCGAGAGAGCCCGCTGCGTGTATCCCCCGCAGCGGGCTTTTTCGTGCCCGGACCCCCGGGCCGTGCCGCGCATGAAAAAGGGCCGCCCCGGAGGACGGCCCTGAGTCCTGCGTCGAACCGCGGTCCTACCAGAGGCGGACGCGCTCGGCGGGGGCCAGGTAGTAGGCGTCGCCTTCCTTGACGCCGAAGGCCTCGTACCAGGCGTCGAGGTTCCGCACCGGCCCGATGACCCGGTATTCCGGCGGCGAGTGCGGGTCGGTCGCGATCAGGTTCTTCATCGCGTCCTCGCGGTATTTCGACTGCCAGACCTGGGCCCAGCCGTAGAAGACGCGCTGGTCGCCGGAGACGCCGTCCAGCACCGGCGAGGCCTGACCGCCCAGCGAGCGACGGTAGCCCTCGAGGCCCAGGGTGATGCCGGCGAGGTCGCCGATGTTCTCGCCCATGGTCAGGCCCGGCTTGATGTTGTGGCCTTCCAGCGGGGCGTAGGACGCGTACTGGGCACCCAGGACATCGGTGCGGGCGGTGAAGTTGGCCGCGTCCTCGGCCGTCCACCAGTCGCGCAGCACGCCGTCGCCGTCGGACTTGCGGCCCTGGTCGTCGAAGCCGTGGCCGATCTCGTGGCCGATGACGCCGCCGATGCCGCCGTAGTTCACCGCCGGGTCGCCGGTCGGGTCGAAGAAGGGCGGCTGAAGGATGGCGGCCGGGAAGACGATCTCGTTCTTGGTCGAGTTGTAGTAGGCGTTCACCGTCTGCGGGGTCATGCCCCACTCGTCGCGGTCCACCGGGCCGTCCATGCGGCCGACCTGATAGTTCCAGCGGAATTCGCCCGCGCGCTCGGCGTTGCCGACCAGATCGCCGGCGTCGACCTGCAGCGCCGAATAGTCGCGCCACTTCGTCGGATAGCCGACCTTCACGGTGAAATTGTCGAGCTTGTAGAGGGCCTGCTCCTTGGTCGCGTCGCCCATCCAGTCCAGCTGGCGGATGCGGTCGGCCAGGGCCAGACGCAGGTTGGCGACCAGCTCCTCCATCATCATCTTGGACTGGGCGGGGAACCAGCGGTCGACGTACATCCGGCCGAAGGCCTCGCCCATGGTGCCCTCGGCAAAGCTGACGGCGCGCTTTTCACGCGAGCGCTGCTCGGGCTGGCCGGCCAGATCGCGCGAGCGGAACTGCCACTGCCGGTCCGAGAAGCGGGCCGACAGGAAGGGCGCCATGTCGTCGATCGTGTGGAAGGCCTGCCAGGCCTGGATCACCTCGATCGGCGTGTCGGCATAGACCTGGGCGATCTTCGGCAGGGCGGTGTTCTGGCGGACCACGACCGTGGTCACCCCGCCGAGGTTCGCCTGCTCCAGCCAGGCGGCCCAGTCGAACCCCGGGGCGTAGGCGGCCAGGTCCGTGGGGGTGAAGGGGTTGTAGGTCATGTCCCGGTTGCGGTTCTGCTCCGGCGTCCAGTGCGCCTCGGCGATCCGGGTCTCGAGCGCCACGATGGCGGCCGCGGCCTCCTGCGGGTTTTCCCAGCCGATCATGCCCAGCATGTCGGCGACGTAGACCTCGTAGAGCGCCTTCTTCGCACCGAAGCGCGCGGCGTCGAGGTAGTAGTCGCGGTTCGGCAGGCCGATGCCCGACTGGCTGACGTAGGTGGTGTAGCGGCTGGGGTCCTTCTGGTCGTCGCCGATGCCGACGCCGAAGAAGCCCGAGCCGAAGCCGCCCTGCAGGGTGCCCATGTAGGCGGCCATCTTGCCGTGGTCGTCGGCGGCGCGGATGGCGGCGAGGTAGGGCTCGGCCGGGCGGGCGTCCAGCGCCTCGATCCGCTCCACGTCCATGTAGGCGCGGTACAGGTCGGCCATCTTCCGCTCGTCGGTGCCGGCGGCGAGGTTCGGGTTGGCCAGCAGTTCGTCCAGCAGGGCGCGCAGGCGGTTGTCGGACAGCTCGCGCAGCAGGGCGAAGGAGCCGTAGGAGGTGCGGTCCGACGGAATCTCGAGGGTCTTCAGCGCCGCGCCGTTGGCGTGCAGGAAGAAGTTCTCGCCCGGGGCGACCGACAGGTCGCGGCCCTCGACGGCGAAGCCCCAGGTTCCGTACTTGGGCGCCTCCGTGCCCTCCCACGAGCCGCCCTCGAACAGGGCGGGATTGAACAGGGTGAAGACGGTGCAGGCCTCGTCGACGCAGTCGTGGCCATGGCCGTCGTCGATCGTGTGACGCTGCTGGGCCAGCGCCGGGGTGCCGGCGAGGAGGGCGGCGGAGGCCGCGACCGTGAGAAGCAGGGATTTACGCATGGGGCATTTCTCTCCGTTCCGTCCGTGCGGACGGTTCGCGCGGAACCTAAGCCCGACGCCGCCGTCGCGACCTTAAATTATTGTCATGAAGCCGCGCGCGCGCCTCGCAAAGCGCGGCCGGGCCGGTCATGATGTCGCGGACGAACCGGAGGGGCGATGGCGGCGGGACACGGCGGCGGCGAGTACAAGGATCTGGTGGTCTTTCTGGCCGCGGCCGGGGTGGTCGTGCCCCTGTTCAACCGGCTCAAGATCAGCCCGATCCTCGGGTTTCTGGCGGCGGGCGTGCTGCTGGGCCCCGACGGGCTGGCGCGGCTGGCCTCGACCGCGCCGTGGCTGGCCTGGCTGACGATCGACGACGCCGCCCAGATCCGGGCCCTGTCCGAGCTGGGCGTCGCCTTCCTGCTGTTCATGATCGGGCTGGAGCTGTCGTGGGAGCGGCTGCGGGCCATGCGGCGGCTGGTGTTCGGCCTCGGCATGACCCAGATCGCCGTGTGCGCCGCGGGGCTGGGCGCCCTGTTCATGCTGATGGGCCAGCCGCTGGTGTCGGCCGCGGTGCTGGCCATGGGGCTGGCGCTGTCATCCACCGCGGTGGTGATGCCGGTCATGGCCGAGCGGGGGCGGCTGGCGGGACCGGCGGGGCGGACGACCTTCTCCATCCTGCTGGCCCAGGACCTGGCCGTGGCGCCGATCCTGATCACCGTGACCGTGCTGGCGGCCACCGCGCTGGAAGGCGCGACCCCGGCGGGCGAGTTCGACCCCGCGGTGCTGCGGCCCGCCCTGCTGACGCTGATCCCCGCCGCCCTCGGCCTCGCCGTGCTGGTGATCGTCGGCCGGCTGGTGCTGCGGCCGATGTTCCGGTCGGTGGCGAAGGCGCGGGCCCGGGGACAGGGCCAGGAGATGTTCGTCGCCGCCAGCCTGCTGGTGGTGGTGGCGTCGGGGCTGGCGGCGCAGGCCGTGGGCCTGTCCATGAGTCTGGGCGCCCTGATCGCCGGCCTGCTGCTGGCCGAGACCGAGTTCCGGCGCGAGGTCGAGGTGTCGATCGAGCCGTTCAAGGGGCTGTTGCTGGGGGTCTTCTTCGTCGGCGTCGGCATCGGCCTGGATCTGGACGCGGTGGCGGCCGATCCGGGGATGGTGCTGGGTCTGGCGCTGGGCATCACGACGCTGAAGGCGGTCCTGATCTACCTCTCGGCGCGGGCGTGGAAGGTGCGCAACCGCACGGCGCTGGAGACGGCGCTGGTGCTGGGTCCGGCGGGGGAGTTCGCCTTCGTCATCCTCGGCGCGGGGATGGTCGAGGGGGTGGCCTCGCCCGCCTTCACCGGGACGGTCATGCTGGCGGCGACGATCAGCATCTTCACCATCCCCCTCATGGCCCTGCTGGCCGACCGGCTGGTCGAGAAGGTCAGCCGTGCGGCCCCGGACCTGCCGGAAGAGGCGACCACGCCCGGGGCGGCGGAGGGCAGGGTCCTGATCGTCGGCTACGGCCGGGTCGGCCGACTGGTCGGCGAACTTCTGACCGACCACGGGCAGGGGTTTCTGGCCGTGGACAGCGATCCGTCGGTGGTCTCGGCCGCGCGGGCCGAGGGCGTCGACGTCAGCTGGGGCGACGCGGCGCGGGTGGAGTTCCTGGAGCGGTGCGACCTCGACCACGCCCGGGCGGTGGTGGTGACCATGGACGCGCCGGGCAAGGTCGACGAGGTGGTCCGCAGCGTCAGGGCGGCGCACCCCGATCTGTGCCTGATCGCGCGCGCCCGCGACGAGAAGCACGCGGTGCGCCTCTATGAACTGGGCGCGACCGACGCCGTGCCCGAGACGACGGAAGCCAGCCTGCAGCTGGCGGAGAACACCCTCGTCGACGTCGGCGTGCCCATGGGGCTGGTGCTGGCCTCGATCCACGAGCGGCGCGACGTCTTCCGGCGGGCCTTCCAGGAGGCGCGCCCGGAGGGCGGGCGGACCCGGCCGGCGCGGGCGCTGAGGGCGGCGGCCCGCCCCGGAGACTGAGGATTCGCGTCCCGGTTCTCCCGGCCCCGCGACGGGGACAACTCGTGTAACAACATTACAGCGAGGTCGCCTCGTGGGCGCATTTTGGTCATCGTTCCGTGGTCAGACCGACCTTCGCAACTTCCGGCCTTCGCCCGGTTTCGTCGGCGGAAACCACGTTCGTCAGGTTCCGCTTCATTCAGTTCCGAGTAGCCTTTTCCTCCATGCGTGACGCTTCCTCCCCCTCCGACGCCGGGTCCGGCGCAGTGATGAACCGCCGCCAGGCCGCCAAGGTCCGGACCCGCGGCAAGGTGCTGGCCTCGGCTCGCGACCTGTTCGCCCAGCGCGGCTACGACCCCGCCACCATCCGCGACATCGCCAAGGGCGCGGGCATGTCGACTGGTGCCGTGTTCGCCAATTTCCAGGACAAGGCCGAGCTGTTCGAGGCCGTGCTGGCCGAGGACCTCGACCGGGTCGCCGCCGAAATGAAGGCCGCCGCCCAGACCGAAGGTCCGGCGCGCCGCCGGCTGAGCGCGGCGCTGATCGCCGGGTATCGCGCCACCCTGGACCAGCTGCCGCTGGTGCAGGCCGTGGTGGCGCGCGGCTGGTTCCACCCGGCCGACGCCGAGCGTCGCGCGCGGGAGGCCGTCAAGCCGCTGACGGGCCTGATGACCGAGATCCTCTCAGGGGCCGCCTCGCGCGGCGAGATCGCCCGCGACGCCGATCTGGACCTGATCGGCGGCATGATCTGGACGGCCTTCGTCTCCGGCTTCCGGCGCGCCGCCTACGACGGCCAGGACCTGAAGGCCCTGTCGACCGCGCTGGAACGCCAGATCGACCTGATCTTTGCCGGTGCCGGCCAGCAGCAGGCCCGGCTCAGCGCCGCCTGATCCGGCTCAGCTGCGCCAGCGCAGCGTCGTCGGTTCGATCGGATTGGAGAAGCCGCGCCCCTCGGCGCGGCTTTTCTGCCATTCGCGCTTCAGCTGCTGGTACCACTTGGCCTGTTTGTCGGCGTCGTCGATCCAGATCAGGGTCGGGTCGTGCGCCAGCCCCAGGTTCTGCAGGTTCACCATGCCGCCGTCCTGCTTCAGGAAGGCGCGCACGCCCATGCGCAGGAAGGGTTTGGCGATGCCGAACACCCAGTGGTCGGACCAGAAGATCTGGGAGATGCGGGTGTGGTCGTCGTCCAGCGGCGTCAGGCAGGTGAGCGCCAGAACCTGTTTCTCGCCGACCTGGATGTGCTCCCAGCGATAGCCCGGAAGGCGGAAGGTGATCTCCGTCGCCGGGGCGCCGCCCAGGATCCTGTAGGCGCGGCTGTTCGACGAGGGCGCGTGGCGGACCATGGCCCAGCCGTGCTCGACGGGGGCGAAGGCCTTGGCCTTCTCGTGCATCGAATGTTCCGACCGCCACCACCACTGCTGGTGGACGTACGGGCCGTGGGCGGGGTCCATCAGGCCGACGACGGCGTGGTCGACGTGGCTGTCGAAGGTCATGGCCTCGACCAGTTTCGCCTCGCCGGCGGCGCCGGGAAAGACCGGCGGCTCATGATCGGGCGCGCCGCCGCCGCGCGGATCGGACGACATCCAGACGAAGACCATCCCCTGCGACTCGCGCACCGGATAGGCGCGGACGCGGACGCGCCCCGGCTCCATGGGGTCGCCGTCGACCAGGCTGGGAATGGCGGCGCAGACGCCGTCGGGGCGGAAGCGCCAGCCGTGATAGGGGCATTCGACCGTCTCGCCGCCGTCCTCGCCCCGGTCGACGATGCGGCCGGCCGACAGGGGCGCGGCGCGGTGCGGGCAGACGTCGCGCAGGGCGAAGGCCTCGCCCGCGCGGGTGCGGCCGACCAGAACGGGCTCGCCGAGGATCATGCGGCGGCCCTGGGTTCCCGGCCGGATCTCGCGGGACAGGTCGACGAAATACCAGGCGTCGCGCAGGAAGCCCTTGCCGAATTTGGTCGTCTCGGTCGTGATGGCGGCGGTCATGGTCCGGTTCTAGCCCCGCCGCGGGCGGGCTCGCCAGTGCTTCTCGAAAAGCACTTTACATCGCAAAGCAAAGCGGGCAGGATCGGCCCACATTCTTGGAGACGTTTCGATGCGCGCCCTGATCCTGTCCGCCGCCCTGATCGCCCTTCCCGCGGCCGCCGTCGCCCAGGACCAAGAGCGTCCCCCCGCGGGCGCCGAGGCCGGGGCGCACCACGGCCATCGCCACGCCGACTTCGAGTCCGGACGCTTCCACGTCCGGGTCGAGGGGACGGAGGGACCCCACGTCGTCCTGATCCCGGGCCTGACCTCGGCGCCGGAAATCTGGCAGCCGCTGCTGGACCGGCTGGACGGGCCGCACCGGATTCACATGGTCCACGTCCAGGGCTTCGCCGGCGCGCCGGCCGAGGACAATGCGACCGGACCGGTCTCCGCGCCCGTCGCCGAGGACCTGGCCCGCTACATCCGCGAGCAGGGCCTCGAGGACCCGATCGTCATCGGTCACTCCATGGGCGGCACGATCGCCCTGATGCTGGCCGCGCGTCATCCCGACCTGGTCGGCAAGCTGATGGTGGTCGATCAGATCCCCTTCATGGGTCAGGCCTTCGGCAATCCCGACGCGACGCCGGAAATGCTGCGGCCCATGGCGGACATGATCCGCGACGGCATGATCTCGGCCACGCCCGAGGCCTGGCGGGCGCAGGCGACGGGCAGCATCGTGCAGATGGTGCGGACGGAACCGCTGCGCGAGGGGCCGATCCGCCACAGCGCGACCTCGGACCAGACCGTGGCCGGCAACGCCATGCACGAGCTGATCCTGACCGACCTGCGGCCCGAGCTGAAGAACATCACCGTCCCGACCGAGGTGGTCTACGTCATGTTCGCCTGGCCCGGCATGACGCCGGAACTGACCGACCAGATCTATCGCGGCGCCTATTCGGGCCTGACGGACGCGACCTTCACCCGCGTCGACGACGCGGCCCACTTCGTCATGCTGGACCAGCCGGACGTCTTTGCCGCCCGCGTCAACGCCTTCATCGACTGAGGACGGCGAACCAGCGCTCCAGCAGACGCGCCTCCTCGCGGCGGGCGGCGGTGCGGGCGGCGTTCTCGGCGTCGACGCCCCAGCGCGCCTCCTGGAAGGCCTCGTCCAGACGGGAGACGTCGAACAGGGCGTCGGCCCGGTCGGCGGCGCGCTGCAGGGCGAAGGCCAGCACGGCGCTGCCCAGCAGCGGGGTCGCCATGGCCAGGCCGGTCAGGGCGAAATCGTCCAGCCGCAGGGCCAGCTCGCGGACCCGGGCGACGGCGGCGGGATCCTGGGGCCGATGCAGGATGCCCTCGGCGGGCTCCAGATGGACGCCCAGCTCGGTCGCGGCCCACGCGCGCCACGGCGACCATTCCCGGGCCTGACGGGCGACCAGCGACGATGGGGCCTCGGCCGGATAGCAGACCAGGTCCGACCCGGCGAAGGCGGCAACCTCGTCGGCCACGGCCTCGCGCGCCAGCGACACGCGGTCGATGGCGGTGGACGCCAGCCGGGTGGCCGGCATGGAGGCGGGATCGAGGAACTCCCCCTGCGCCGCCCACTCGTCGGCGACGAGGCGCGCGGCCGCCCCGGTCGGCAGGCGCAACGGGGCGTGGGCGGGCGTCTTCGGCGTGCGGCCGTCCAGGGCGACGGCCCAGCCGCCCTCGCCTTGGACGACGTCGACGACCGTCCAGAAGCGTTTCAGCCGTTCCTCGGACTCGCGGAAGCCCTTGCGGGCGGCGACGTGGGGGTCGAGCGGGGGGATGTGCATGGCGGCTAATTAGCCCAGGTCGGAACGTCGCGTCATGCCGTCGGTTTGGTCCGGCGAAGGGAGACGCCGATGAACGACGACGACGCCTCGCGGCGCGAGCTGGCGGCCGACAGGACCGACCTCGCCGAGGACCGCACGGTTATGGCCAATGAGCGCACCTTCGCCGGCTGGGCGCGGACGGCCATGGCGGCAATCGGCATCGGCCTGGCCTTCAACGCCCTGTTCCAGGCGATGGAGCCGGCCTGGGCGCCCCGGGCGATCGCCACGATCTTCATCCTGCTGGCCATCTTTCTGGTGCCCATGGCCGAGCGCCGGGCGTGCGCGGTGTCGGGCCGGTTGAGCGCCCACGCGGGCAAGGACCTGTCGACGATGAACGTGCGGGTCATCGCCCTCGGCATCGGCGTCGGCGCGGCCTGTCTGATCGCCGGGATCTGGCTGCTGGTCTGAGTCAGGCGGCGCGGGCGAAGGCGTCCAGGGCGGCGTCGAGATCGGGAAAGGTCTCGGCCACCAGCAGGGCCCCGGCGGCGACCTGTTCGTCCGCCGTGTGGAAGCCCCAGGCCACGCCATAGGCGGGAATGCCCGCGTTGCGCGCCATGGCGTGGTCATGGGCCGTATCGCCGATCATGACGGTGGTGGCCGGGCAGGCGTCGCAGGCGCGCATGGCGGCGACCAGCATGGCGGGGTCGGGCTTGCCGGGGCCGTCCTCGGCGCAATGGGCGGACAGGAACAGGTCGGCCCAGCCGTCGCGGGCCAGGTTGCGGGCCACGCCGCGCCGGTTCTGCCCGGTGGCGATGGCGAGGCGCCAGCCGTCGCGCTTCAGGCGCTTCAGGTGATCGACGGCACCGTCGAACAGCGGCTCCTCGTGGCCGGCCGCGTAGAGATCGAGAAACCACCCGCGGAAGCCGGCGACGTACTCGGCCAGCTCGGCCTGCGTCAGCTGCGGCTCCAGCACGTGCAGGGCCTTCGTCAGCTCCAGCCCGACGATCTGCCGCACCCGGTCATAGGACGGCTCGGGCAGGCCCAGCCGCCGCGCCGCCGCGCCGCAGGCGGCGTGGATGGAGGCGCGGCTGTCGACGAGGGTGCCGTCGACGTCGAACACGGCCAGCGGTCTCAACGCATCCTCTTCACGCCCTGGAAGGGGTCCGCGTCGGCCTCGTCCTCGGCGAAGCCGAAATGGGCGAAGCCGGCCTTCATCTCCGGGCTCAGCGGGGCCTCGACGATCAGCTTGCCGCCGCCGGGGTGGTCCAGCTCGATGCGGCGGGCGTGCAGCTGCAGTTTGAGCAGGCCGGAGAGCTGCGTCGACTCCGGCGTGCCGTATTTGGGGTCGCCGAGGATCGGATGGCCGATCGCGCCCATGTGGGCCCGCAGCTGGTGCGTGCGGCCGGTGAAGGGCCGCAGCGCCATCCACGACGCGCGGTGGGCCGCCCGGCTGATCGTGGCGTAGGCGGTCTCGGCCGGTTCGGCGCCCTGCTCCTTCGGATCGGCGGGGCGCATCATCTCGAAGTCGTTGATGCCCGACTTCTTCAGGGCCATGTCGACCTGGCCGGCGGCGGGTTTGGGATTGCCGATGACGATCGCCCAGTAGGTCTTTTTCGCCTGCCGCCGGGCGAAGGCCCCGGCCAGCCGCTTGGCCGCCTCGGGCCCCTTGCCGAGCAGGAGCACGCCGGAGGTGTCGCGGTCCAGCCGGTGCACCAGACGCGGCCGCTCCAGCCCCTCGCCCCAGGCCGACAGCAGCCGGTCGACGTGTTTGGTGGTCTTGGTGCCGCCCTGCACCGCCAGGCCGTGCGGCTTGTTCAGGGCGATGACCAGCTCGTCCTCGTACAGGACCAGCGACTTCGCATAGGCGACGTCCCGCGGGTTCAGCTCGTGCCGGTCGCCGGGCTGACGCGGGGCCGCCTCGGGCAGAGGCGGCACGCGCACGGCGGCGCCGGCGGTCAGCCGGTCCTGCGGCTTGACCCGGCCGCCGTCGACGCGGATCTGGCCGCTGCGCGCCAGTTTCTCAACCTGGATGTGCGACAGGTGCGGCCAGCGGCGCTTGAACCAGCGGTCCAGCCGGATGCCGTCCTCGGCCTCGGCCACGTACAGGGTCTGGACGTCGCGGCTCATGCAAAGACCCGCCGGGCGATCATCAGGCCGAGAAACAGCGCCGCGACCGACAGGGCGACCGAAGCGGCGGCGTAGCCGACGGCCAGACCCGCCTGCTTCCGCTCGATCATCAGGGCCGTCTCCAGAGAAAAGGCCGAGAAGGTGGTGAACCCGCCCAGCACGCCGACCGCCGCGAACAGGCGCAGGCTCCCGCCTCCGGCCGCCCGCGCGCCCAGCCAGCCGGCCAGCAGCCCCATCAGCAGGCCGCCGAGCAGGTTCACGCTGAAGGTGGCCCACGGCCAGGCCGCGCCGGGCGCGAGGCGCTGGGCCAGCACGCCGGCGCCGTATCGCGCCATCGAGCCCAGGGCGCCGCCGGCCGACACGAGAAGAAGACGGGTCATCGGCGTGCGCATATACTGTCTCCCGTCGGAAGCGAAGGGAGGGGCGGACATGCACGACGTCGGACTGGCGGCGCTGCATCACCTGCTGGTGTTCGGCCTGGCGCTGATGCTGGCCATGGAGCTGGCGATCCTGCGAGGAGAGCGGGTCGACGTGCGGCGGCTGGCGCGGCTGGACGGGGGCTACGGCCTGACCGCCGGACTGGTGGTCGCGGTCGGTGTGGCGCGGGTGATCTGGGGCGCGCGGGGCTGGGCGTTCTATCGCGACAACCCCGCCTTCTGGACCAAGATCGGCCTGTTCGCGGCGATCGGCCTGATCTCCATCCTGCCCACGCTCGCCTTCTTGCGGTGGGCGCGGGCGGCCAGGGCCGATCCGGCATTCCAGCCCGACGCGGCCCAGAGGGCCGGCGCGATACGCTGGGTTCGGCTGGAGATCGGCCTGCTGCTGCTTCTGGTGGTGGCGGCGGCCGCCATGGCGCGCTGGCCGCTCGGCTGACCGAAACTTCACTTGCCCGGAACGCGGTTAATGGCGAAGGCTTCCCGTGACGGGAGAACGTCGTCCGGTGGGCGGCGGACTCCGCCATACTGCCGGGTCAGGCAGGATTGAGGACGCCGGGATCGCCATGTCTCACGACGATCACACCCACGCGCCGCCGCCGCCCGCGCCGCCGGGCGGGGCTCACGACGGCGGCCACGGGGGCCACGGGGCCGACCGCCGGCTGGAGGCCGCCCCCAACCCGCCGCCGCCGGGTGCCCAGGACGTGCAGGACCGCGTGGCGCCGCCGCCGACGCCGAACCACGGCCGCTCGCGCGGCGAGGCCCTGCGGGGCAGCGACGGCATCCTGCGGCCGATCTCCGAGAGCGAGTATTTCGCCCAGACGCCCGAGGCCGAGGCCATCGTCTCGTCCCACATCGACGAGTATTTCAACCAGCCGCTGGACATTTTTCCGTTCTGGGAATCGGAGTCCAAGCCGGACCGGTTCCACGTCCTTTACAGCCGCCAGATCGAGGAGCGGTTCCCGGTCGACCGCGACATCCGCAGCCGCATCCACGCCTATGGCCGCCGCGTCTTCCGCGCCCTGATCGTGCACGTGTCGGTGAAGCGGATCACCCAGGCGGGGGCGCTGGCCGCCTTCGCCGCCCTCGCCATCCTCGGGCCCGGCTGGTTCTCGCAGTGGACGGGGACCGAGCAGATGGGGCTGGCGCTGGCGGCAGGGGCCATGCTGGCCACTTTCGGCATCTTCTGGGTGCTGCAGGCGGTCCTGTTCATCCAGTACCGGTTCCAGCTGGAGAACGATTCCTACGAACTGTCGCGCGAGGTGGTTCAGCGCACCCGCGAGCTGCAGAACCTGTTCACCTCGGCCCGCGCCATGGCCGACCAGGCCGAGACCCAATTCCAGATGGACGGCAAGGGCTGGGGCCGCCGTGCCCTGTACCTGACCCGCCTGACGATGTGGATCGGGGCGCGCATGGAGTACCTGGAAAAGCACGTGCAGATGGAGCTGTGGCGCGTGCGCCGCGAGCGCTACTGGATGCGCTGGGCCCAGCGCATCATGACGCCGCTGGTGCTGATCGTCGGCCTCGCCGTGCTGGCGCTGGAGCCGGCCCCGGAGACGGGCGAGGCGGGCTTCCGCGGCCTGCAGGTCCTGGCCGCGGTTCTGGGCCTCGCCGTCAGCTGGCTGTCCTATTTCCGCTGGCGCACGCCGGTGGCGGCGGTTCAGGACAAGCTGGGGGTGGACGGCTGGGTCCGCTATGCCTCGCTGGACGTGGACAACGCCGTGGCCGACCAGGTCCGCCGCGACAAGGAACGGCTGGTCGAATACCGGGCGCTGACGCGCGGCCGCTAGGGCCGGATCGTCTCCAGCACGCCGCGGGCGTCGTAGACCGCGGCGCGGTCCGGCGGCGCGCCCCGGCCGGTGACGATCTCCAGCGTGGTGGTCGTGGGCGAGGGGCCGCTGAAGTTCAGACCCACGCCGACCCCGACGCCGGAGGTCGAAAAGCCGCCGTAGCGGCCGGAGTAGCGGCTGGAGCCGGCGCCGACCGACAAGGACGGACGGATGCCGCCGGCGGAATCCGGACGGCCGTCGGTGTAGCGCTGGACCACCTCGAACCAGTCGCCGCCGTTGGCGACCGTGAGCTCGGCGGCGCGGCGCAGGGCGAGATCCGCCACCGGGCCGGGCGCGCCGACGCCGGAATAGGTCACGCGCCAGCGGTCGCCCTCGATCCTCTGCTCGGCATAGCCCTGTCCCCGCGGCCCGGTCTGGGGGCCGTAGGGGGCCAGCGAGGCGCAGGCGGTCAGGGCCAGGGCGGCGGCGGTCGCGGTCAGGATGCGGATCATGGCGGGTCTCCTCGACGGAAGAGCGCTCAGGTCAGGCCTTGCGTTCCCAGCCCCGCCGCGTCGGCCAGCCGGACGAAGTCGGGCGGAGGCAGAGCCTGAACCGTGCGCTCGCCGCCCTCGGGGTGGGGGAAGGTCAGCCTCGAGGCGTGCAGCATCAGGCGCGGGGCGGGCGCGCCGGCCAGCGTGAGGGCCCCGCCGTAGCGCGCATCGCCGACGAGGGCGCGGCCGATCGAGGCCATGTGGACGCGCAGCTGGTGCATGCGGCCGGTCAGGGGGCTGAGCTCGACCAGGGCCGCGTCGGCCGTCGCCGACAGGGTGCGGTAGAGGCTGGTCGAGGCCTGGGCCCCGGGCTCGTCGGGCGCGGCGACGCGCATGTGGCTCTCGCGGCCGATCTCCTGGCGCAGCAGGGGCGTGTCGATGCGGCCGGTGCGGGGCTCGGGCGCGGCCGAGACGAGGGCGAGGTAGGTCTTCTTCAGCCTGCGCGACTGGATCGCCTTGCCGAGGAAGCCCGCCGCCGGCTTCGTCTTCGCCGCCAGAATGACGCCGGAGGTGTCGCGGTCCAGCCGGTGCACGAGGTCGGGCCGCTTGCCGTTCGACCGGGCGAAAGCCCACAGCAGGTCGTCCAGGGTGTGCGCCTGCACGCGGCCGCCCTGGCTGGACAGGCCGGCGGGCTTGTTCAGGACCAGGACGTGGGCGTCCTCATGGATCACCCACGAGCGGACGGCGGCGGTCTCTTCAGCAGTGAGCGCGGCGGGCGGACGGGGGGCTTTCACCCCCCGGCGCTTAGCGCAGCACGCCCTTTTTCGCCATCGACCGGGCGTACCAGGCCAGCAGGGCGGCGACGACGACGATGACCCACGGCATCCATTTCATCATGGCCATGGCCTCGGGCAGTTCGGGCATGGGGTGGACGAGGCCGAACACGAGGCTGGCCACGGCGCCCAGCAGCGAGGCTGCGAAGGCCCAGACGGCCAGCCGGTTGCGCAGCAGCAGCAGGATCGAGCCGAGCACCGCGCCCCAGACGCCCAGAGTCCACGGCCCGTACATCCACATCGGCATGGCGTTGAAATAGTCGATCATGGGCTGCGTCATGCCCATCCCGCGCATGTAGGCCTCGCCCTGCGTGGTGGTCATGATGAAGTCGTAGGCACCGTAGCCGTTCCACAGCAGGCTGATGACGCCTACGGCCCACAGATGCCACGGCGTCTTGACGGTCATGTCGGTCATGCGTCCCTCCCCAAGTTGACCAAGGGGAAGTCTGCGCCCGGAACGCGGTTATGGCAACGCTTTGGCAGCGCGTCGCTGCATGGCCGCGGCGAAGGCCGTGACGATTCCCGCGATGAGGGCCAGCGGCACGGCGAGCACGGTCAACCAAGCGGAGGGGCCCAGCGTCCAGCGTTCGGCAACGCCGTTCCATGTCATGAGGCGTGCGACCCAAGCCGCGTTGAGCGCTCCGAGCAGGAAGGCGAGAACGAACGCCCCGGTCCCGTCCACCAGTGGCCTGCGCCCGTCGCCTGACGCGAAGAAAACGACGGCGGCTATGGGAGCTCCGACCGTTCCGAACCATGAATAGGAGTCGGGCCATGCGGGGCCCAGCCTGATGGTCACGATCTGGCAGGCGGCGGCCGCGGCGATGATGGCGACGCAGGCGAGGACGCGGGCCGTCAGCTTCATCGGATCCCGTCCCGTAGGCGTGAAGTCTGTCCCAACGTGCATCCTCGACCGTGCCCTCGCAACACCTTTGGCAGGGTTCGCCGTGGCGGCTATTGAAACCTCATGACCGCGCCCCGCCTGTTCATCGACGCCGACGCCTGTCCGGTGAAGGCCGAGGCCTTCCGCGTGGCGGAGCGGTGCGGGCTGCATGTGTTCGTGGTGTCGAACGGCTGGATTCAGCTGCCGCGCGCGGGCTTCATCGAACAGGTGGTGGTGGACGCCGGCCCGGACGTGGCCGACGACTGGATCGCCGAGCGGGTCGGGCCTGCAGACGTGGTGGTGACCTCGGACATTCCGCTGGCCGAGCGGTGCCTGGCGGCAGGCGCCCAGGCGATCCGGCCCAACGGCGACGCCTTCACGGCGGATTCCATCGGCTCGGCCCTGGCCGGGCGGATGGTGGGCGAACATCTGCGGTCGATGGGCGTGGCCACCAGCGGTCCGCCGCCGTTCGGGCCCAGGGACCGGTCGAACTTCCTGCAGGCGCTGGACCGGGCGGTGGTCGCGGCGCGGCGTCGCGCGGGCGGATGAACGACCGCTCACGTTTCCGTCATCGTTTGGACGGATTGGTGCGTTCACTCTTCAGGCGAGCGGCGGTGTCATCCGTCGCGCCGGGCGGCTAAGGTCCGCCGGGGCACATCAGAGGGCGGCGATGGCGCGGTTCGGAATTCCGGGTGGACGGGGCGACGGCGCGGGCGCGACCCGCACGCCGGTGCAGAAGGTCCTGTACTGGGGCGGCGTGCTGGCCGTCTGGGGGGTGATCTTCCTGGTCGCCTTCTTCGCCGTGTTCGCGCGCGGCCTGCCCGACACCTCGACCCTGTACGAGGTCGATCGCCAGCCCTCGATCACCTATCTGGACCGCAACGGGGCCCTGATCGCGGTGCGCGGTACCCAGCAGGCCCCGCCGGCGGACCTGGCGTCCCTGCCGGACTATGTGCCCGCCGCCTTCATCGCCATCGAGGACCAGCGCTTCCGCTGGCACCCCGGCTTCGATCCCGTCGGCATGGTTCGGGCCATGGTCGCCAACATGCGCGCCGGGCGCGTGGTGCAGGGCGGCTCGACCATCACCCAGCAGCTGGCCAAGAACCTGTTCCTGACCCCCGACCAGACCCTGCGCCGCAAGGTGCAGGAGCTGATGCTGGCCGTCTGGCTGGAGCTGAAATTCTCCAAGGACGAGATCCTGGCCCTGTATCTGAACCGGGTCTATTTCGGCGCCGGCGCCTATGGCATCGAGGCGGCGTCGCAACGCTATTTTGACAAGTCGGCCAAGGACCTGACGGTCGGGGAGGCGGCGCTGCTGGCCGGCCTGCTGAAGGCGCCGTCGCGCTATTCGCCCGTGTCCGAGAGCGAGCGCGCCGCCGGCCGCGCCACGGTGGTGCTGGACGAGATGGCCGAGAGCGGCGTGATCTCCGCCGACCAGCGCGCCGCCGCCGTGCTGGAACCGGTCCGCGTGTCGCGCACGCTGGCGACCCAGCACGCCCAGTATTTCATCGACTGGCTGGACTCCGAGGTGCGCGCCCTGGTCGGCGACGAGCCGGGTGAGGACCTGATCGTCGAGACGACGCTGGACCTGACGCTGCAGACCTCGGCCGAGCGGGCCGTGCGCCGCATTCTCGAGCGCGACGGGTCCAAGGGGGTGCAGCAGGCGGCGCTGGTGGCGGTGGACGGCGACGGCCGGGTGCGCGCCATGATCGGCGGGGCCAGCTATGCCGACAGCCAGTTCAACCGCGCCGTCGACGCCCGGCGGCAGGCGGGATCGGCCTTCAAGCCCTTTGTCTACCTGACCGCGCTGGAGGCGGGCTACACGCCCGAGACGCCGGTGGTGGACGAGCCGATCCGCATCGGCAGCTGGTCGCCGCGCAACTATTCCGGTGGCTTCGCCGGGCGCATGACCCTGTCCACGGCGGTGGCGCAGTCGACCAATACCGTCGCGGTGCGGCTGGCCGACACCCTGGGCCGCGACCAGGTGGCGCGCACGGCGCGGCGTCTGGGCATCGAGAGCCAGATCGGGCTGGAGCCGGCCATGGCGCTGGGCGCGGTCGAGGTCAGCCCGCTGGAGATGGCCCAGGCCTATGCCCCCTTCGCCAACGGCGGCAAGCGGGTGGAGGCCTATGGCATCACCCGCATCCGCACGCCCAAGGGGCGGGTGATCTACCAGCGCGGGGCGCGCGACGTGCGCTCGGTGCAGGCCATCGCCAATCCGCCGCTCTACTACATGAACCAGATGCTGCGGGGCGTGGTCTCGGGCGGCACAGCGCGCTCCGTGGCCATCTCCGGCCGCGACCTGGCCGGCAAGACGGGGACGACCTCGGACTACAAGGACGCCTGGTTCGTCGGCTACACCGGCGGCTTCGTCACCGCCGTCTGGGTCGGCAAGGACGACAACACCGCCATGCGCGGCGTCACCGGCGGTGCTGCCCCGGCCGCGATCTGGAAGGGCTTCATGGAGGCGGCCCTGCCGCGCCTGAACGCCCCGCGCATCCCCGACGGCCCGCCCATGCCCGAGGGCTGGGTCCCGCCCGACCCGATGGGCGTGCTGATGGGCATGATCGAGGATCCGTTCGCCGAGGGCGAGGAGCTGGTCACCGGCGGCGAGGTGGAGACGCCGGCGCCCGAGCCGTCGGACCCGCCGGTGGATCGTCCGGTGGTCCGCCCCACCGCGCCCCAGCCCGCGGAGCCCCGGCGGCCGGAAACGACCCCGCCGCCCGAGAAGAAGTCCGAGCCGCTGTTCTTCTGAGACGGAATCCTTGTCTCAGCCGACCGCGTGCAGCGTCGATCCGTTCTCGCGCAGCCATCTGCGGAAGGGTCTGGGGTCCCCGATCAGGCGCTGGACCACCGCCCAGTAGGCCGGGCTGTGGTCGGCGTGGACCAGATGCGCCACCTCGTGGGCGGCGAGATAGTCCAGCACCGCCTCCGGGGCCATGACCACGCGCCAGCTGTAGCGGATGGTCCGGTTGTGGGGGCTGCATGACCCCCAGCGGGTGCGCGAATCCGTGATCGACAGGCGCACGGGGGCCTGGTCCAGCGCCGCGCGGTGCACCTCGGTGCGTTCGGTCAGGCGTCGCCGCGCCTCGGCCTTGAGGAAGTTCAGCACCCGGCGCGAGAAGGCCTCGCCCTCTCCGCCCGCGCGCAGGATCGCCCCGGCCTCCGTCTCGATCAGGCGCGCGGCGGCGGCCGTTCCGGTAGCCTCCAGAAGGACGGGGCGGCCGGCCAGCCGGATTTCCTGGCCCGGCGCCAGGGGTGTGGAGGCCGGCCGCACGGCGAGCCGTTCAGCGATCCACAGCGCACGGCTGCGGGCGAAGTCGACGGCCTGGGGCAGGCTGCGCGGACTGGGCGCGATCACCACCGCCTCGCCGGCGCGGGAGTCGATGCGGACCGACAGCCGGCGCGCCCGCGGATTGACCGACAGGCGCAGGGTCAGCGGCGCACCGCCGCCCGGCCGCTCAAGCCGCAGCCGCGCGCCGTCCTGGAACTGCGTCATGGATCGCCTGGTTGCGGGCGATGAAGTCGCGCACGCGGGGATAGATGTCGTCGCGGAAGCGGCGGCCGTTGAAGACGCCGTAGTGGCCGACTTCCGCGTTCACATAGAGCTCGCGCCGCTCGTCGGGCACCGAGGTGCACAGGCCGTGCGCGGCCTGGGTCTGGCCGACGCCGGAGATGTCGTCCTTCTCGCCCTCGACCGTCATCAGGCCGACATCCGTGATCGCCGACAGGTCGACGCGCCGGCCGCGGTGCTCCAGCAGGCCGCGCGCCAGCAGGTGCTGCTGGAAGACGATGTCGATGGTCTGGAGATAGAACTCCTCGGTCAGGTCCAGCACCGAGAGATATTCATCGTAGAACCCGGCGTGTTTCTCGGCCGCGTCGCCGTCGCCCCGGACCAGGTTGGCGAAATAGTCCTGATGGGCGTCGCGGTGCCGGTCCTCGTTCATCGACATGAAGCTGTAGAGCTGGACGAAGCCCGGATAGACCCGCCGCCCGACGCCCGGATAGGGCAGGGGCACGGTGTGGATCATGTTCGAGCGAAACCAGGTGAAGGGCTTCTGCTCGGCCAGCTGGTTGGTCACGGTCGGCGACAGGCGCGCGTCGATGGGCGAGCCCATGAAGGTCATCGAGGCGGGGCGGTCGGGGTCGTTGTCCATGGCCATGACGGCCACCGCCGCCAGCACCGGCGGGCCCGGCTGGCAGACGCCGACGACGTGGGCGCCCGGGCCGACCTGTCCCAGCATGGTCCGTACGTGGTCGATGTAGTCGTAGAAGTCGAAACGGCCTTCCAGCATCGGCACCTGGCGGGCGTTGACCCAGTCGGTGACGTAGACGTCGTGATCCTGGATGAAGGCCTCCACCGTGCCGCGCAGCAGGGTGGCGTAGTGGCCCGACAGGGGGGCGACGATCAGCACGGCCGGGGCGTCCAGCGGCTTCTTCGCGCGGCGCAGGTCGGCGGGGTTGCGGGCGAAGCGGATCAGCCGGCACCACGGCGAGGACCAGACGGTCTCCTCCGTCGTGCGCACGTCCACGCCGTTCACCGACACGGTCTCCAGCCCCCAGGCCGGCTTGCCGTAGCGGCGCGTCAGCCCCTCGAACACCTCCGCCGCGGCCGCGGCGGAGCGCCCCATCAGGGTCTCGGCGGCCGGGTTGAACGGGGAGGACCAGAAGGTCCGGGCGGCCTGGGCCCCCAGGCGGAACGGCGTCGCCCCGTAGTAGGCGAGCTCGTGAAACGAATAGAGCATGCGGATCCTGAAGGCGTCCCCCGCCGATGCGGCAGGGCAGCATAGAACGCGCCGCACTGCAAAAAGATTATCGCGTCCGTGAAGGACGACGCGGGCGGGGGAGTGGTGCCGCTTGCGTGACTCGAACACGCGACCCCCGCATTACGAATGCGGTGCTCTACCGGCTGAGCTAAAGCGGCCCGGAGGCGGCGCTTTACACGGCGGGCGAGGCCTTGCCAAGCGGGGCCAGGAGGTGGGCCTCGTCGGGGTGGGCCGCGACGTGGATGTCGGCGAACGGCAGCCCCCGCAGCGGCGCGGCGACGGCGGTCGACAGGGCCAGGGCGCGGCGACCGGCGGCGGCGGCCGACGGCAGATGTTCGGCCAGAACCCGGGCGGCGCGGGGCGAGTGGATCAGCACGGCGTCGAAGTCGGGCGCGGAGACCGGGTCGACGGCCCGCGTCTCATAGACGGCCACGGAGGCGACGGCGGCGATCCCGGACAGGGCGGCGGCGAGGTCGAAGGCGGGCGCGGCGGCGCGGGGCCACAGCAGCGAGGCGGGCGGATCGGTGGCGACCAGGGCGGCGAGCGCGGGGCCGTCGCCGGCGGCGGAGCGGACG
>JAHJOO010000020.1 GCA_018820275.1 Alphaproteobacteria bacterium | reverse complement strand
CGGGCCGCGCCGTGTTGAGCGCGCTGGTGACCGCGGCGCGGGCGTCGCCCCACCTGTCGTTCTGGGAAGACGCGCGGCTGGCGTCGCTGGTGCGCCACGACGGGCGGGTGGTCGGCGCGGTGGTGGAGCGTGTCGACGGGCCCGTGCTCGTCCTGGCCTCGTGCGTGGTCCTTGCGACGGGAAGCGTCGGCGGCCTGTTTGCCGAGACGACAACCCCGACCGCGCTGCGCGGGGAGGGGATGGCCGCCGCCTGGCTGGCCGGGGCGGATATCCTCGATCCCGAGTTCGTGCAGTTCCACCCCACGGCCATGGACGTCGGCCTCGATCCCATGCCCTTGGCCACGGAAGCCCTGCGGGGAGAGGGCGCGCGCCTGGTCGACCGTGGCGGGCAACCGCTGCTGGGCCCGGCGGCGGACGCCGACCTTCAGCCCAGGGACGTCGTGGCCCGGGCGGTGCATCAGGCGCGGGCGGAGGGGCGCGGGGCCTTTCTGGACGCCCGGGCGGCCATCGGGGCGCACTTCCCCGAAGCCTTCCCCGCCGTCTTCGCCGCCTGCATGGCGGCCGGGCTCGACCCGCGCGAGACGCCGATCCCCGTGGCCCCGGCGGCGCACTATCACATGGGCGGGGTCGCGGCCGACGCGGAGGGCCGAACCGGTGTGCCGGGGCTCTACGCCGTCGGCGAGTGCGCCGCGACCGGCGTGCACGGGGCCAACCGCCTGGCGTCGAACAGCCTGCTGGAGGCGGCCGCGTTCGGACGGCGGGCCGGACGGGCGGCGGCGCGGGAGAGCTTCGCGCCGCCGAGGTCTGTGGCCACGCCGATGCTGCCGCCCGCCCCGGGCGTGGAGTCTCTGGCGCGGCTGCGACGACGGATGAGCCGCGACATGGGCGTGGTGCGGGACGACGCCGGCATGACCCGGGCGCTGCGGGAGCTCGCAGAGATCGAGGCGGCGGAAGGGGCGAGCCTGGCGCTGACCGCCGCGCGCCTGATGACGGAGGCCGCCCTGTCGCGCCGGGAGAGCCGGGGCGCGCACTTCCGCACGGACTTTCCGGCGACGGCGGCGCGCGCGGAACATACGCGCGTCACGGGATGCGCGGTCCGGGGCGAGAAGGCGGCGGCATGAACGGCTTTCACGACGACGCTCTGGAGACGGTGGTCCGCCGGGCGCTGGCCGAGGATCTGGGGCGCGCCGGCGACGTGACGGCCCAGGCCTGCGTACCGCAGGACGCGCGCCTGACGGCCGTCTTCCGCGCGCGCCAGCCCGGGGTCGCGGCCGGACTGGCCGCCGCCCGGCTGGCGCTCAGGATCCTGGACCCCGACGCCGGGATCGAGGAACCGGTCCGCGACGGCGAGGCGTTTGCGGCGGGTGCGACCCTCGTCCGGGTCAGCGCGAACGCCCGCGCCGTGCTGGGGGCCGAGCGCACCGCGCTGAACCTCATGGGGCGGCTGTGCGGCATCGCCACGCTGACCCGGGCCTACGTTGACGCGGTCGCCGGGACCGGCGCGCGGATCGCCGACACGCGCAAGACCACGCCCGGCCTCCGGGCCCTGGAGAAGCGGGCGGTGGCGCTGGGCGGCGGGCTCAATCACCGCTTCGGCCTGGACGACGCCATCCTGATCAAGGACAACCACGTCGCCCTGTGCGGGGGCGAAGCCGCCGAGGCCGTGCGCCGGGCCCGCGCCGCCGCCGGGCACCTGATGAAGGTCGAGGTCGAGGTCGACCGGCTGGACCAGCTGCGCGCGGTGCTTGGCCTGTCCGCCGGTCAGGGCCCCGACGTGGTGATGCTGGACAATTTCTCGCTGGACGATCTGCGGACGGCGGTGGCCGAGACCGCCGGCCGTGTGGTGCTGGAGGCGTCCGGCGGCGTCACCCTGGGGACCGTGCGGGCGATCGCGGAGACCGGCGTGGATGTGATCTCCGTCGGCGCGCTGACGCACTCGGCCGCCGCGCTGGACGTCGGGCTCGACGCGGCCTGAAGGGGAACGGGGTCGGCCCCGGGCGGTTACCTTTCGCACAAGGAGACCGCAGATGAGCAAACCGCCCCCCATTCCCGAGGATCAGCGCGATCGTCGCGACGTCGCCACCGGTGCCCAATCGGGCCAGCCCGGCGACGCCGACGTCAATCTGGACCAGCAGGGCCGCTTCGGTAATGCGAAGCAGAACCTCACACCGCAGCACAGGACGCAGGATCGGTAAGGTCCGGAACGGTCCGGCTCAGGCGTCCGACGCGGCGACGGCCGCCGAGCCGGCCGGGGCGGCGGACGGCGCGGGCGTCGGGGCCGGCACCGTCGGCTTGGCGACAGGAGCGGCCACGGGTGCCGAAGCCGGCTCGGCGTTGCGCTCGGGCGTGTCCCGCTGGACCAGCAGGTCATAGGCGATGCCGCCGGCCTCACGCACCGGCGTGATCGGATCGATCCCGGCCTGGATCAGGCGCGGCTCGTCCTGCAGCGGTGCCGAGGGGCTGGGCTGATAGGCGAAGGTCCGCGGCGCACCGCGCCCGCCGCCGAAGCGGTAGAAGACGTGGTCGCCGACCTGGCCCACCCGGACCAGCGACCCGCGCCACGACGGCGCGACGGCGGTGGTGTGGAAATGGGTGGCGGTGCCGACGGGGGCGTAGACGCGTCCGGAGAGGGCCTCGGTCGCCACCGAGCGCGCCCGGTCCCAGGCGCCCCGATCGACCCGGCCGCGCATGGAGCCGTCGCAAGTGAAGCTGAACTGACAGCCGGTGCGCCGGCCCGCGCCCTGGAAGACCACGCCGCAGACGGTCTTGGGGAAGGCCGAATGGCGCGCCCGGTTCAGGACCACCTGGGCCACGGCGCGCATGCCCTCGCGACCTTCGCCGCGGGCCTCGTAATAGACCGCCTGGGTCAGGCACTCGAGATCGCGGCTGGCGTCCAGGGCGTTGGCGAGGCGGAACGGCGAGGCTGCCGGGTGCAGGCCGCCCGGTGCGGGACGCCGCAGGGCCGAGCCGCCGCGGGGAAGGGCTTCGAGCCGGGCCGAGATCAGCTCGGCCTGACGGTCACGGCGCGTTGAGCCGGCGACGGTATAGGGATCGTGACGGCGGGCGATCGACAGGGCGCTGGCGTCAAGACCGCCTGCAGCGGCGGCCATGGCCTCGTCGGTGAAACCGGCCGAGGCGACCGCATCGAGCTTCTGGGCCTGCAGGCGGACCGTCGTGGCCTTTGCCATCGTCCCGCCGAGGTAGGCCACGCCGACCGTGGCACCGACGACGGCACCGAAGACGGCCGCGACGGCGGCGGGCTTCAGCTTCAGGCGTCCGGACAGGTCCGACGCCGGCTTCGGCTCGTGAAGGTTCGACACGCACTCAACGCCTGATCCGCAGGGCGCAATGCCGCCCCTTAAGCAGTCTTAGGGCCCGACCGCGATCGGCGGAGCGGGCCCACAGCTTCCGGCGTTCGGCGAATGGCCGACGACCCGGAGGACGCGCCTTATACGGCGGAATGTGGCCTCAATGTGGTTGATTCGCAAGTCGCGACAAAAGCGCGCCCCTGCTGCGGTCGTCGGCATCGCGGTACAGGTTCGCGCAAGAAAAGCTTGAGTTAAGGCCGAAAAGTAGTTCTGCGGGTCTGCTGATCGGCACATCTCTTTTGCATTCGCCCCCAGTGCGACGTGATCACAGCCAAGGTTTCCGGAATCACGGTTTCTGTGGATCGTTCCTTGGGCGCGACGCCGGGTGCGGGGAAGCGATCCGGCGGAACGGCTCAGCCTGACGCGCGTTTTTCCGCCGGTCCCAAAGGAGATTCCCCCATGCGTGCCGTTCTCGCCTTCAGCCTCCTGGTCGCCGCCGCCGGTCTGGCGGCCTGTGGTTCGACCATCGAACAGCGCGCCGCCACCGGTGCCGTCGCCGGTGCCGTGGTCGCGGGTCCCGTCGGTGCCGCGGTCGGCGGCGCGGCCGGAACCGCGGTCGGCCAGGCCGCCAAGGACGATTGAACCCCGGGGGCGGGAGGCGGAAAGCGCCTCCGCGCCTTGATTTTCGCGCCCGACTTCGTTAGCGGCCCTGCCGGACGCGGCCGTCTCGGTGCGTCACGCCCCTGCTTCGACTGGATGGAATGAGAGATCTCAAACAAACCGGCTTTGCCGACCGCCTGACGGCCCAGGCCGAGGCCAAGAAGGCCATGCTGGCGCGCTTCAAGCCCAAGCCCACGGTCCAGGCCGAAGATCCGCTGGCTCTGGCCAAGCAGCGCGAAGCCGAGCGCGAGGCCGTCCGTCTTCAGCGCGCCGCCGAGAAGCTCGAGGCCCAGCGGCTGAAGGCCGAACAGGAAGAGTCCGCCGCCGCCGCCAAGGCGATGTCGGCGGAGGAGCAGGAAGAGGTCCGCCGCAACGAACGCCGCGAACGCAAGGCGGCCATCAAGGCCGAGCAGCGTCAGCGCCGCGCCGACAAGAAGATGAAGCGCTGACCTAGACGGGTCCGGCCGCCAGCACCTGCGCGAGGGTTTCCCGCGAATAGGGTTTGCGCACGAACGGCCAGGGCGCGTCGGCGACCCTGCGGTCGACCTCGTCTCCGGCGTACCCCGACGCCAGCACCACGGCCATGTCGGGGCGGAGCCGGCGCGCGGCGTGCGCCAGCTCGACGCCCGACATGCCGCCCGGCATGACGACGTCGGTCAGCATGACGTCGAAGGTCCCGGTCTCCAGCAACGCCAGCGCCGCGGACGCCTGATCGGCGGTCCGCACCGTGAAGCCGAGACTCTCGATCATCTCCGCCGCCACCGCGGCCACGGCCGCGTCGTCCTCGACCAGCAGCAGGCGGCGTCCCGGCAGGGCGGAGCGGCCGACCTCCGCAGGCGCCTCGATCGCGACCGCCCGCCCGGGTCTCAGGGCCGGCAGGAACATGCGGATCGTGGTCCCCGCCCCGGGCCTGGAGGCGACCTCCAGGCCTCCGCCGCTCTGGCGGCTGAAGCCGTAGACCTGGCTGAGGCCCAGTCCCGTGCCCTTGCCCACCGACTTGGTGGTGAAGAAGGGTTCGAAGATGCGGGGCAGAACGTCCGCGGGAATTCCCGCCCCGTCGTCGATCACCGCCACACAGACGTGATCGCCGCCGCCCAGTTCCGCGACCTGACCCGCCTTCAGCCTGCGCGCCCGGGTCTCGATCAGGATCCGCCCGCCTTCGCTGACGGCGTCGCGGGAGTTGACGACCAGGTTGAGAAGGGCTGCCTCGAACTGGGCCGGATCGACGTCGACCCAGGTCGGCCGGTCCGACAGACGGAGATCGAGCGTGACCGCTTCGCCCACGGCGCGGCGCAGCAGCGGCTCCCCCTCCAGGATCAGGGCGTTGAGGTCGGTCGGCTCCGGCCGGAGCGTCTGCCGCCGCGAGAAGGCGAGGAGCTGGTGGGTCAGGCGCTCGCCGCGCCGCGCCGCCGCGAGGGCCGCCTCGCCCAGCCGCTTCTGTCGCGCGGCGTCGTCCGGGGCGCGCAGCATCATGTCCAGCGCGCCGATGACCACGGTCAGCAGATTGTTGAAATCGTGGGCCACGCCGCCGGTCAGGCGTCCGACCGCCTCCATGCGCTGCGCGTGCATCAGATCGGCCTCGGCCTTGGCCTTTTCCGCCAGCGCCTCTCCGACGCGCTCCTCCAGCAGTTCGTTGACCCGGGTCAGGTCGCCCTCGGCCTGCTTGGCGTCGGTGACGTCGAAGGCGACGCCGACGAAGCCGATCACGCCGCCGCCCATGCCCAGCCGGGGCCGCGACAGGGACTTCAGCCAGCGCCATTCGCCGTCGTGGCGGCGATAGCGGCCCTCGAGGGCGAAGGGCTGGCCGGAGGCCTCGCCGGCCACCGATTCCCGGGCGATGCGCGCGACGTCGTCGGGATGAAGCGCCGCGCGCCAGTCCGCCGTTCGCGCCTCGTCATAGCTGCCGCCGTGGAAGCCGACGTAGGCCTGGTTGACGAAGGCCCGCGTTCCGTCGGCGTTGGTCACCCAGATCAGCACGGGCGCCGTGTCGGCGATCGAGCGGAACCGGTGCTCGCTCTCGCGCACCTCCAGCTCGGCCCGGGTGCGCTCGACCTCGGCGAACGCCCGCGTCGCCATCTGCTCCACCAGCGCCGCCTCATCGTCGGACCAGGCGATCGCTTCGGGCCGCACGGCGTAAAGCACGGCGTGCAGCCG
Organism: Alphaproteobacteria bacterium; assembly: GCA_018820275.1. GTDB lineage: Bacteria > Pseudomonadota > Alphaproteobacteria > Caulobacterales > Caulobacteraceae > Brevundimonas. The sequence continues at coordinate 9,211 of JAHJOO010000020.1, read as the reverse complement.
CCCGGTCCGCATCACCGGAGCGGCGATCAGGGCGCCGCTGTCGTCATGCCAGTAGTGCGCCGCCGCCGCCGCGGTCGTGACCCCCTCGGCCGGATTCAGCAGGCGCAGGGTGCGTCCCGCGCGGAGGTCGTCGGCCGCCGCGTCGCCGAGGCTTTCGGTGAGCCCCCAGGCACCTTCCGGATCCCGGGTGCCCTGACGACGCCAGGCGCGGCGGACCTGGATGAACTCGCCCTCCGCATCGACTTCGCCGTAGCCGGCGCGCACGGCCCCGACGGCCTCGCCCACGGTGCGCGCGGCTTCCAGCATCACCTCCTGCGGATCGTCGAGATCCCGCAGGCGGTCGCCGAGCGTGAGCATCAGCGACTGGCGACGCTCGGCCGCTTCGAGGTTCTGCAACGCCTCCCGTGTCTCTGTCAGATCGAACGACATGCCGATGTAGCCGAGGAAACCGCCCTGGCCGTCGAAGCGCGGATTGACCACCACGCGCCGCCACCGCCACGCCCCGTCCCCGCGCCGGAACCGGCACTCGAATCCGTACGGCAGGCGTGCCGGCCGGGCTTCGGCCATGATGGCGGCCACGCCCGGGCGGTCGTCGGGGTGGATGGACTCGCGCCACGAGGTGCCCAGAATTTCCTTCCCCTCGCGGCCGTAAAACTGGATCAGGGCCTTGTTGACGAACTCGACCTCGGCCTCCGTGTTGGTGATCCATAGCGGCGCGGGCGCGGTGTCGGCCATCAGCTGAAACCGGCGTTCGCCCTCGTCCCGCAGCGCGTCGCTGCGCGAAAGCCCGGCCACGGCGTCGCGCAGGGACGCCGCCACCCAGGTGCAGAAGAAGCCGACGACGAGGAAGTTGTAGGTGGCGATCTCGCCCAGGCCGGTCGTCACGCCCGAGCCGACGCCGTTGGGGCCGACGATCAACCAGCCGCAGATCAGCGCCGTCGGGACGGCCACGGCTCCGGCGATCCGCCCGCCGGTCACGGCGGCCAGAAGCACGCCCGGCAACAGGATCATGAAGCCGGTGATCGTCTCGTACCAGAAGGACAGCAGCAGCCGGACCAGCGCCGCCGACAGGGCGAACCCGATCCCGATGAGCACCCGCACCCACCACGAACCGGGCTCGAACCGCGCGAGCGCCGTCAGGCCCGCGCCGGGGCCCATCGGCCGCTTCTCACCTTCGGATGACGCCAATCACTTTCCCCCGCGCCGTGACGCGACTTGCCGCAACGCTTCGGCGTCTCGCGAGTTCCGACGCCTCCAGACTTCGTCATGGCCGCCGGAGCGGCCCTTGGCGCGGCGGGACGGCGACCCTAGATCGTCGTTCACAATTCCGAGGAGACCACCATGGCCGACACGATCAAGACCGGCATCAAGGCCGACTCCCGCAAGCAGGTTTCGCTGGAGCTGTCGAAGATGCTGGCCGACAGCTTCGCGGTCTATTCCAAGACCCACGGCTTCCACTGGAATGTCCGCGGGCCCGAATTCTTCACCCTCCACACGCTGCTGGAGCAGCAGTATCGGGAAATGTGGGAGGCGCTGGACGAGATCGCCGAGCGCATCCGCGCGCTGGGCGAATTTGCGCCCCAGGGCCAGTCGGCCTTCGCCAATCTGACCTCGATCAAGGAGGGCGAGCCCGAGACCGAGGCGATGGACATGCTGCGCGAGCTGATGCGCGACCATGAAACGGTGATCGCCACCGCCCGGGCCGGCATCAAGGTGGCCGATGAGGCCGGCGACGACGCCACCGCCGATCTGCTGACCCAGCGGCTGGCAGCGCACGAAAAGGCGGCCTGGATGCTGCGTTCCACGCTCGGCGGCCGATAAATCGGGCCGAGGTCGGATTTTCGCCGACAATCCCGGATAGTGTCGTTCGCATGATCTCGCGCCTGCGCACATGGCTGGACGGACGACGCGCGGTGGCCCTGGCCGCCGCGGGCGTCGCTCTGGCGTGCGCCGCGACGGCCGGCTCGATGGTGCGGCCCGACGGCGACCTGTCGGTGCAGGCGGTCGCGCAGGCCACCCGCGGCGACATCGGCGCCGACGCCTTCGCCGCCGTCAGCGGCCGACTGGACCCGGCGCAGCTCGCCCTCGCCTCGCGGCATGACCCGTCCCTGCTCCGGCCGGCCGCCTACGGCCTGACCCCCGGCTGGGAAACCCTGACCCTGGCCGGCAAGCCCAGCCTCGTCTGGGGGCAGAACGGGGTCGAGGCCCAGCGCCTGAACGCGGGGACGCCCACGGCCTTCGGCGCGCTCCGGCCCGCGCGGGCTTTCATCCTGCGGACCACCGGCGAGGACCGCCGCCGCGCCCTGCGATGCCTGACCCAGGCGGTCTACTACGAGGCGGCGCTGGAGCCGACCGAGGGGCAGGAGGCCGTGGCCCAGGTCGTTCTGAACCGGGTGCGCGATCCCAACTATCCGAACAGCGTCTGCGGCGTGGTCTTCCAGGGCGCCGAGCGCGTCACCGGCTGCCAGTTCAGCTTTACCTGCGACGGTGCTCTGGCGCAGGGCCCCGTGCCCTGGGCTTGGAAGCGGGCCGAAGCGGTCGCCGCGCGGGCGCTCAACGGCCATGTGGCGACCCGGGTCGGCACCGCCACCCACTATCACGCCGACTACGTACACCCGTGGTGGGCCCCGACCCTGCTCAAGATCGACCAGATCGGCGCGCACATCTTCTATCGCTGGAAGGGCGTCTACGGCGACACCGGAGCCTTCACCCAGCCCTACGCCGGGCGGGAGCCGCTGATCGACGAGGCCCGTTTCGCGCGTCCCCGCGTGCTCCTGGCCTCGGCCGTCGAGGCCGGGACCGACGAGGCCCTGGAGGCGGCGGCGGCGGACGGACGCCCGGCGGTCCGCACCGTCGAGATCGATGGCGTCACGCGCACCGTCGGCGTGGCCAGCCTCGGCGGCCGCCGGCTGCCGACCCCGGAAGAGGTGGCCGCCGTCAACGCCGACCTGGCCGCCTTCGAAGCGGACAAGGAGGACGGACCTCCCCCGCCCGGCGTGACGGCGATGGACGTCGAGGAAGTCGGCCGACCCGGAACCTGAGCCCGGGCGCACGCAACCAAAGAACAGGCTTCGCCGTTCACGCCTCTCACGGGCGACCAGGAATATCGGACTTTGACCTCAGACGGCGAAACCAGCGGGGGGCGGGAGGGGCCTGAGGCCGACCGCCTTTGGGCCTTGCGCGACTACGGCGTGCTGGACACCGAGCGCGAACCCGCCTTCGACGAGATCGCCGAACTGGCCGGCCGCATCTGCGAGGCACCCATCGCGGTCATCAACCTGATCGACGCGGACCGGCAGTGGTTCAAGGCCGAGGTCGGCTTGGGCGTGCGCGAGACGCCGCTCGAGACCTCCTTCTGCCGGCATGCCCTGCTGGAGCAGGACCGCATGGTCGTGGCCGACGCCACCGAGGATCCCCGTTTCGCCTGCAACCCCCTGGTGACCGGAGAGGCCGGGCTGCGCTTCTACGCCGGCGTCCTGCTCAAGTCGCCGGAGGGGCATCCGATCGGCACTCTTTGCGTGCTCGACGTGGCGCCCCGCCCGGGCGGGCTCACCGATCTGCAGGCCCAGGCGCTCGAGGTGCTGGCGCGGCAGGTGATGAACCAGCTCGAACTGCGCCGGACCCTGCGCGAACGGACCCAGACGCAGGAGCGGCTGGACCTTGCGCTGGACGCGTCCGAGATGGTCGGCGCCTGGGACCTGGACCTCGTCGCGGACCAGGTCACGGCCGACGCCCGTTTCGCCCGCATGTTCGGCGTGGATCCCGGACTGGCCGCGGCGGGCGTGCCGCTGGAGGCGTTCGTCGAGTCCATCCACCCGGACGACCGGGACCGCGTCTCCCGCGCCATTTCGGAGGCGGTCGAGGGCATTTCCGCCTTCGAGAGCGAGTACCGGCTGCTGGTCGGGGGCCGCGAGACTTGGGTCCTGGCGCGCGGCCAGGCCTATGGCGACGGCTCGGGCGTCGCGACCCGCTTTCCCGGCGTCGTCGTGGACATCACGCGCCGCAAGACCGTCGAGGCCGAGCTGGCCGCCACCGTCGAGGCCCTGGCCGACAGCGAGGCGAAATTCCGCGCCATCGCCGATTCCATGCCGCAGATGGTCTGGTCGACCCTGCCGGACGGCTTCCACGACTACTACAACGCCCGCTGGTACGAGTTCACGGGCGTGCCCGACGGCTCCACCGACGGCGAGGGCTGGAACGACATGTTCCATCCCGAGGACCAGGACCGCGCGCGGGCGCGCTGGAGACGCTCCCTCGAAACCGGCGAGCCCTATGACATCGAGTACCGGCTGCGGCATCGGTCGGGCATGTACCGCTGGACGCTGGGCCGGGCCATGCCGATCCGCAACGACGCCGGCGAGATCACGCGCTGGTTCGGCACGTGCACCGACATCGACGATCTGAAGCGGATCGAGCAGGCCAAGGAACTGCTCAGCCAGGAACTCAGCCACCGCATCAAGAACATCTTCGCTGTGGTCTCGGCGCTCGTCGCCCTGTCGGCGCGCCAGCATCCGGAGGCGCGGGCCTTCGCCCAGGGGCTGCGCACCCGGATCGGCGCCCTGGCGCGGGCCCATGAGTTCGTGCGGCCGCACACCGAGACCTCGCGGCCCACCGTGGGGTCGATGACCCTGCACGCCTTCCTGCGCGCGCTGTTCGCCGCCTATGTCGACTACGCGGGCGCGGCGCGGATCGTGGTGACGGGCGAGGACACGGTCTTCGACGACCAGGCCGCGACCTCGGTCGCCCTGCTGTTCCACGAACTGGCCACCAATGCGGCCAAGTACGGCGCCCTTGCGGGCGACGAGGGCCGGGTGTCGCTGGAGACCGCGTTCGACGAAGATCGCTTCCATTTCCGTTGGGTCGAGGCCGGCGGGCCGCCGGTCGCGGGGCCGCCCGACCGGAGAGGTTTCGGATCGTCGCTGGCGGAATTGTCGGTGGAAGGCCAACTGGGCGGCAGGTTGTCGCATGACTGGAACCCGGAGGGTCTGCGGGTGTTCGTCGATCTTCCCGCCACCGCCCTGTCGCGGCGGAGACACGCCCTCAAGGCCGGCGACGTGGCCTGGACCGCGGCATGAAACCTGCACCCCCGGCCTGCGTTGACTCTATCGAACCTGAGACCCTGACATGACTGCCCGCATCCTGATCATCGAAGACGAGGCCCTGGTGGCGCTCGAATTGCGCTTCGTGCTCGAGGACCTCGGGCACGACGTGGTCGGCGTGGCCGCGGATTCGCGTCAGGCCGAGGAGATCATGACGTCGGGCGACGTCGACCTGGCACTCGTCGACATCCACCTGTCCGACGGGCCCACGGGAATCGAGCTGGGTCGACGCCTCGGGCAGGATCACAGCGTGGCCGTGCTGTTCATGACGGCCAACCCCGGCATGGTGCGCAACGGCGTGGCCGGGACGATCGGTGTCCTGTCGAAGCCGACCGACGAGCGGGCCGTGCGCACCGCCGTCGACTATGCCTTGGGACGTCGGGCCGGCACGCCGCCGCCCATGGCACCGCCGGAACTCCAGCTGTTCGCCTGACCCGGCCTTAGTCCCAGGCGCCGATCTTTTCCGCTTCCTTGTGGCTGATGGGGTGGCCCGCCGCCTTGTGGTCCTCTTCGGCGAGAAAGCGCACCGCTTCCAGCGCCGCCATACACCCCATGCCCGCGGCCGTGACGGCCTGGCGGTAGACGTCGTCGGTCACGTCGCCGGCGGCGTAGACGCCTTCGATCGCGGTGGCCGTCGTGCCGGGCTTGACGGTCAGATAGCCGCCTGACTTGGTCTGCAGCTGACCGGCGAAGAGCTCCGACGACGGCGCGTGGCCAATGGCGACGAAGACCCCGTCGCAGGCCAGCTCCCGTCCCGCGCCGTCCACCGTCGACGACAGGCGGACGCCCGTGACGTTCTTCGCCATGCCGTCGACCACGCCGAGGATCTCGTCGACCTTGTGGTTCCAGACCACCTCGACCTTCGGATGGGCGAACAGCCGGTCCTGCAGGATTTTTTCGGCGCGGAACTCGTCGCGCCGGTGCACCACGGTGACCTTCTCGGCAAAATTGGTCAGGAACAGCGCCTCCTCGACCGCGGTGTTGCCGCCGCCGACCACCACGACCTGTTTGCCGCGATAGAAGAAGCCGTCGCAGGTGGCGCAGGCCGAGACGCCGAAGCCCTGGTATCTCGCCTCCGACTCCAGCCCCAGCCATTTCGCCTGGGCGCCGGTCGAGATGATCACGGTCTCGGCCAGCATCTCCTGGCCGCCGTCCAGCTTCAGGCGGAACGGGCGCGACGACAGGTCGGCGGAGACGACGATGTCGTGGATGACCTCGGTGCCGACGTGCTCGGCCTGCTTCTGCATCTGCTCCATCAGCCACGGGCCCTGGATGACGTCGGCGAAGCCGGGATAGTTCTCCACGTCGGTGGTGATGGTCAGCTGGCCGCCTGGCTGGATGCCGGCGATCACCACGGGGTTCAGGCTGGCGCGCGCGGCATAGATGGCGGCGGTCCAGCCGGCGGGGCCGGAACCGATGATTGCGCAGCGGACGGTACGGGGCGTGCTCATGGGTCCCATTTAGGCGGTGATTCCCCTCTGCGCGATGGTAGGTTGGGCTTCAGCAGCACGGAGGCGGGGATGGAAGGTCGCAGTTTCCTGGGCGTGGGCATCGCCCTCGGCATGGCGGTGGGCGTCGCCATCGGCATCGCCACGGACAATCTGGCCATCGGCATCGCGCTGGGGGTCGCGCTCGGGGTGGCGTTCGGCGCGACGGCCGACGCCTCGCAGAAGAAGGCGCGGTCGAAGGACGGCGACGGCGGCGCGAGCCCGATCGTCGCCTCGGACGGCGGCGGCAAGTCGAAATCGGGGGATGCGGACGGCGACGGCGGCGGGAGTGACGGCGCGGGAGACGGCGGCGGCGGCGGCGGCGGGGACTAGGCCAGCCGCCCCAGGATCTCGCGCGCCGCCCGCTCGGTCTCGGCCAGCGGGTCATAGGTCCAGACGTCCAGTCGCCCGTCGAACGGCCGCGTCGCGCCATGGGCGTTCAGGGCCGCGTGCAGTCGGTCGAATTTCGGCGCGGGCTTCAGCGGGACCATCGGCAGGACGTGCACCGGCTTGCCGGTCGACGCGGCTTCCGCCGCCATGTTGGCGCTGTCCGCGGTGACCAGCACCTGGTCGGCGAAGTGTAGGTAGGCGAAATAGGGATTGGGGCCCTCGCCGGACCAGATCTCGCCCGGAAGGCCCGCCAGTCGCTCCGTCATCGCGATCCTCGCCGCCTCGGGCGTGCGGCGCGAGAAGGTGACCATGACGGAGCCGCCCGCCTCGCCCACGGCGCGGGCGACGGCGTCCGCCAGCTGCGCGGCATGCGTCTGCGGCAGGTCGTGGGCCCGGGACCGGCCGCCGACGAGCACCGCCACGCGGGGTCTCGGCAGGGGGGCGAGGCGCTCCGCGAAGGCCGCGGCCGCGGCCGCCAGCCCCTCGGCGTTCACCCGGTGCGGCGAGCCCACGATGGACAGGACGTTCGGCCCCGCCAGCCCGTCGTGATCCGGCGCCACCACCAGATCATAGACGCCCGTCCGCCAGCGCGGATCCTGGGTCTGGACGACGAAGGTCTTCCCGCCCGACCGCCGCTTCACGCGCGCCGACAGGGGCAGGGCGGCGCGTCCCGTGCCGATCCAGACGTCGGGCCAGGGGGCGCCGGGAGCGGGCGCGACCGGATCCGAACTCCCGTCCAGCATCCACGGCGCCTTCAGCGCCGAGGGCAGGCGGTCAAAGGTGCCCCGCCATCTCACGCGCCTGACCACGACCTCGGCGGGCGTCAGGCGCGCAAGGGCCTCCGCCAGGCCCAGGGCCTGGTTCTCCATGCCGGCGCGGCCGTCCGAAACGGCCCAGATGAGAAGGGGCTGGCGGCCGCCTACTTCCACTCGACCTTGACGATCTCATAGGCCTTCACGCCACCGGGCGTGTTGACCTCGACCACGTCGCCGACGGTCTTGGAGATCATGGCCCGGGCGATCGGCGAGGCGATGGAGATCAGGCCCTTCTTCACGTCGGCTTCGTGTTCGCCGACGATCTGATAGGTGGCCGCCTCCTCGGTGTCCTCGTCCACCACGGAGACCGTCGCGCCGAAGCGCACCACGTCGCCGCTCAGTTTGGACACGTCGATCACCTGGGCGCGGCTGATCTTGTCCTCGATCTCGGCGATCTGGCCCTCGATCCAGCCCTGACGCTCCTTGGCCGCGTGATATTCGGCGTTCTCGGACAGGTCCCCGTGCTCGCGCGCCTCGGAGATGGCGGCGATGACGCTGGGGCGCTCGACCGACTTCAATTGCTTCAGCTGATCGTCGAGGACGCGATAGCCCTCGGCCGTCATCGGCACTTTTTCCATGGATGGTGAGTTTCTGTTCGGTCGCCCGACTGGGAGGCGTTGATTTCAGGAGATCGGTCGCCGGGCGTACGCGACCGGGGAAGGAAAGTAGGTCAGGATCGTGGCGAACTCAAGCCGGACGGTCCAGGTGCCTGCGCCGCACGTCCCGGACGAGGCTCCGCGTCAGCCAGAACGTCACGGCCAGTCCCCCCGCCATGAAGGCCGCGGAGACGAGCAGCACGCCGGCCGCCATGAAGGCGAGGCAGAAGGACAACGCCGCCACCAGCAGGGCCAGGACCTGGGACTTCTTCATGATCATGCCCCGTTAACGCTTCCGCAGCGACCGGGTTCTCATCCGAGGCGGTTCACGCGCCTGTTGAAGCTTCTGAGCAACGGTCCGATGGGCGTGAGGCCCCGATGCGCGGCCAGCCGGTGCGCCGCGGCCCGGGTCGCGGGGTGGCCCGGGCCGAACAGCCGGCGGGCGCGGTGAGAGGCGACCAGCAGCACGGCCTCGCCCTCGGTCGCCCGACCGGCCGCCGTCAGGGCGTCGGCCAGGCCGATCAGGGCGGCGAGGGTTTCGACGTGATCGGGGCCATAGGCCTCGACCGCCAGCAGGTGTCCGGCGCGGGCCGCGCCCAGGGCCGCGTCCGGGCGGCCTTCGTCCAGGTGCTGGGCCGAGAGCTGGCGCAGGCCGGCGCTGCGCAGGGCGGCCGGCTGATCCGGGGCGTACAGGGCGGCGTTCAGGGGCTGGACGGGAAGGGCCGGGCCGAGGGTCTGGATCGTCAGCGTCCGACCCAGCAGACGCGGCCGGGCCCCCAGGGCGGCCTTCGAGGCGTGCGCGGCCGCGCGGGCCCGGGCGGGCG
>JAHJOO010000019.1 GCA_018820275.1 Alphaproteobacteria bacterium | reverse complement strand
CGCGTCGGTCAGGGCGGCGAGGGCGCCGGCGGCGTGCCGGGCGGCGGCCGCGTCGGCCACATGCCGCGTAAGGGCGGCGCGGCCCTCGGCGGTGCGTCCGTCGATCAGGGTGGCCGCCGCCGCGGGAGCGCCGAAGGCGACCAGACCGGCTGCGGCGGCGGCGGCGAGATCGGCGGCCACGGACGCTTCGGCTCCCAGCGCGCACAGCCGGCTCTCGATGCCGGCGACCAGATCGCCGCCCTCGCAGGCGGTCCAGTCCATCCAGGCCTCCAGCCGGGCCGTGGACCAGTTCATGGGGGCGACGACGCACACGAGGTCGCCCCCGCGCTCGACGTCCCGCTCCACCGGGGGCGCGGCGGCCGGAAGCGGGAATCGGCGGCGTCGGGGCATGTGAATCCTTCAGGCGGCGTCTCTGCACCAAGGATACGGCCTGTCCCCCGTCCCCCGCAATAAATCTGGGCCCCTCCGTCCCATCCACCCACAAGATATGGGCAAGGTCGTCGGGCGCGCCGCGCTGGACGCGGGCGCGAGCAGTTTCTATGATCCGCCCATCGTCGCGGCGCTCTCGCGAACGGTCCTGAACGAACGGATTTCGCGTGCTCGCAAAGCTCTTCTCCTGGTGGAACGGTGCCACCATCGGCACCCTGGTGACGGTCAAGGGGCGCGGCGACCACGTCGGCACCGACGAGTTCGGCAACCGCTATTTCCAGTCGCGCGACACCGTCAGCTACGACGGCCGCCGTCGGCGCTGGGTGCTGTACAACGGCTATGCCGAAGCCTCGAAGGTGCCGCCCGACTGGCACGGCTGGCTGCGCTACACCTATGACGAGCCGCCCAGCCGCACGCCGCTGCCGCGCAAGACCTGGGAGAAGGGCCACCTGCCCAACTTCACCGGCACGCCGATGGCGTGGCGGCCTCCGGGCTCGCTGGCCGCCGAGGGCGTGCGCCCCCGGGCCGACGGCGACTACGAAGCCTGGACTCCCGAATGAAGCCGGCCCTCCGCCTGGCGCTGATCGCCGGCACGGCGGCCCTGGCCCTGGGCGGCGCGGGCGTGACCGCGGCCCTGCTGGACCTGCCCCAGGACGCCCGTCCGGTCCAGGATCCGCAGGATCCGCCCGCGACGCCGCCGGCCGAGCCGGCCCCGGCCGGGGATCCCGCGCCCGAGCGGCCCGTTCCGGTGACGCCGCCCGGGGGCGCGGACTCCATCGCCGCCGCCGTCGCCGCGGCCCAGCAGGACGACCGGCGCGCCGAGACGCCCGCCGAGGAAGACGACGAGGCCGAGGACGCGGAAGAGGAGGCGGTCGTCGTGGCCGCTCCGGCCGAGCCCGAGGGACCTCCCGGACGCCGGCAGCGCCGCCGATATGCGATCGTCCAGGCCGTCGACAAGGTCACGGCCGAGACCATGCGGTTCGAGGTCGAGGTCAACGGCCGTCCCGTCGCCTTCAACAAGACCCTGATCTTCCGCGCCCGCGCCTGCGAGGTGTCGGCCTCGGACGAGCGCGCCCGCGACGCCGTCGCCTATATGGAGATCAGCGTCCAGCCCCGCGGCGGCGCGCCCGTGCAGGACGTGCGGCAGCTGTTCCGCGGCTGGATGTTCGCCTCCTCGCCCGGCGTCAGCGGGCTGCAGCACCCGGTCTACGACGCCTGGATCGTGGGCTGCCGCGCATAGGCCTCGGCCTCGCCCCCGGTCATCGGGGCCAGGAAGGCGGCGAGGTCGGGCTCCATCTCCACGGCCGCGTCCAGCATCCGCATGTAGTCCGCGTGCGGCACGGAGCGCGCGCCGAACTGGTCCAGATGCGGGTTCTCGAACTGGGCGTCCAGCAGGACGAAGCCGGCGCGTTTCAGCCGTCCGGCCAGGTGCACCAGGGCGATCTTCGAGGCATCCGTCGCCCGGCTGAACATGCTCTCGCCGAAGAAGGCGCCGCCCATCCGCAGGCCGTAGAGGCCCCCGACCAGTCGCGTCCCGTCCCGGACCTCGACGCTGTGGGCCACGCCGGCCGCGTGAAGACCCACATAGGCCTCGCGGATCGCGCCGTTGATCCAGGTCTCCTCGCGTCCGGGCGTCGCCTCGGCGCAGCGGGCGATGACCTCGGCGAAGGCCGTGTCCGTGCTCACCGTCCAGGTCGCGTTCCGCACCGTGCGCGCCAGCCGCGCCGGCGTCCGGAAGGGATCCAGCGGCAGCACGGCGCGGACGTGGGGGCGGATCCAGTCCACCCGGTCGCCCTCCGCCGTCTCGCCCATGGGAAAGGCTCCCTGGCGATAGGCCCTCAGCAGCAGATCCAGCGGGATGGTCCCCCGCACGCCCGTCAGGCCCCGGCGGCGCGCCGTTTGGCCCACTGCTCCAGCCAGTGGATGTCGTAGTCGCCCGACAGGATGTCCGGCTCCTGCAGCAGGCGCTGGAACAGGGGAATGGTGGTGTCGATGCCGCCGATGACCATCTCGCCCAGGCTGCGCTTCAGCCGCGCGATGCATTCCTCGCGGTCGCGGCCGTGCACGATCAGCTTGCCGATCAGGCTGTCGTAATGGGGCGGGATCGAATAGCCGGCGTAGATGGCGCTGTCCAAACGGACGCCCAGCCCGCCGGGCGCGTGGAAATCGGTGATCTTCCCCGGCGACGGGGTGAAGGTCTCGGAGTTCTCGGCGTTGATCCGCACCTCGATGGCGTGACCCTCGAAATGCACGTCGGCCTGGCTGAAGCTCAGCGGCAGGCCGGCGGCCACGCGCACCTGTTCGCGGACCAGGTCCACGCCGGTGATCATCTCGGTGACCGGGTGCTCGACCTGCAGACGGGTGTTCATCTCGATGAAGAAGAACTCGCCGTCCTCCCACAGGAACTCGATGGTGCCGACGCCCAGATAGCCGATCGCGGCGATGGCCTTGTTCACCGTCTCGCCGATCGCCACGCGCTGGGCCGCCGACAGGGCAGGCGAGGGGGCCTCCTCCAGCACCTTCTGGTGGCGACGCTGCAGCGAGCAGTCGCGCTCCCCCAGGTGCACCACGTTGCCGTGGCTGTCGGCGATGACCTGCAGCTCGATGTGGCGCGGCTTCTGGAGGTAGCGCTCCATGTAGACCGCGCCGTTGCCGAAGGCGGCCAGCGCCTCGGACTGGGCCGTCTGCACCGCCTCGACCAGATCGTCGGGCGTCAGGGCCACCTTCATGCCGCGCCCGCCGCCGCCCGCCGCTGCCTTGACGATCAGGGGGAAGCCGATCGACTTCGACGCCTCGATGGCGGCCTCGATCGTCTCCACCTCGCCGTCCGAGCCGGGCACGCAGGGGATGCCCGCTTCCAGCACGGTCTTCTTGGCGGTGATCTTGTCGCCCATGACGCGGATGTGCTCGGGCTTGGGCCCGATGAAGGTCATGCCATGCGCTTCCACGATCTCGGCGAAGCGGGCGTTCTCGGACAGGAAGCCATAGCCGGGGTGGATCGCCTGGGCGCCGGTGATCTCGGCCGCGGCGATGATCGACGGGATGTTCAGGTACGACTTGGCCGCCGGGGCCGGGCCGATGCAGACGCTCTCGTCGGCCAGCCGCACCCACATGGCGCCGCGGTCGGCCTCGGAGTGCACGGCGACGGTGGAGATGCCCATCTCCTTGCACGCGCGGTGGATGCGCAGCGCGATCTCGCCGCGGTTGGCGATCAGAACCTTGGTGAACATGGCTTACGCCTCGAGCAGGACGAGGGGTTCGCCGAACTCGACGGGCTGGGCGTCGCCGACCAGCACCTCGACCACCTTGCCGTCGCGCGGGGCCTGGATCGGGTTCATGGTCTTCATGGCCTCGACGATCAGCAGGGTCTGACCCTTCTTCACGACGTCGCCCGGCTGGACGAAGGCGGGGGCCTCCGGCGAGGGCTTCAGATAGGCGGTGCCGACCATGGGCGACTTCACCTCTTCGCCCGACTTCGACACGATCGTCGCCGGGTCACTGGGCATGGCGGCCGGGGCGGCGGCGGCAGGCGCCGGGGCCGCCACGGG
>JAHJOO010000072.1 GCA_018820275.1 Alphaproteobacteria bacterium | reverse complement strand
TTCCGTCACGAACCGCACGCAGCGGGTGCACTGGATGCACCGCGTCATGAAGGTCTTGATGGTCGGGCCCATGTTCTTTTCTTCGACCGCGCGCTTGTTCTCCGCATAGCGGGAGCCGTCGCGGCCGTAGCCCATGGCCTGGTCCTGCAGGTCGCACTCGCCGCCCTGGTCGCAGATCGGGCAGTCCAGCGGGTGGTTGATGAGCAGGAACTCCATCACCCCTTCGCGCGCCTTCCTGACCATCGGCGTATCGGTGAAGATCTCCTGGCCCTCGGCGGCCGGCAGGGCGCAACTCGCCTGCGGCTTCGGCGGTCCGGGCTTCACCTCGACCAGGCACATGCGGCAGTTGCCGGCGATCGACAGCCGCTCATGGTAGCAGAAGCGCGGAATTTCCTCGCCAGCGCGCTCGGCGACCTGGAGCACGGTCATCCCGGGCTCGAACTCGACCTCTACGCCATTGACTTTCGCGATGGGCATTCGCCGCGACCTCTGCGTTTCTCTAAGCGGACCGGATCAGAACCAGGACTTGTTCCCCGCGACATAGTCGCGGTGGAAGTCGCCGTCTGATTTGAGCAGGTAGATGATGAATTCGATGAAGGCGATGACGTACACGATCCCCGGCAGGATGCCGAAAGTGATCCAGCCGACCGTAGACCCCACCAGCATCAGGATCCCGGCCGTGGTCTTGCCGAGATAGAATTTGTGGATGCCGAACGAGCCGAGGATCACGGCCAGCAAGGCCGCGACGATCCGGTTCTTGTCGCCCGACAGGTTCAGCGGCGCGCCGCTGGTGATGTAGATGTTGGTCGCCACGCCGTCGGCGATCTCGAAATCGACCTGCTGACCGGTGAAGGCCTCGCGCGCGCCGCCCATCAGGCCGCCGCGCGTGAAGGTGTAGCGGACGCCGTCGTCGCCGCTGATCAGGCCGGAGCCGGTGTAGTCGTCGTAGCTGAGAACCTTGCCGCGCATCAGCCCTGCCCCTGTTCTTCCACGACCGAGCCGTCCGGCAGGGTCGTGGTGATGGCCACCGTCTCGCCGTCCAGCACGAACCGGGTGACCGGATCGCCAGCCTGGTTCATCCAGCGGCCTTCTTCGGCGCTGGCCGCATCGACCGACCGCCAGGTAATCAGGTCGCCATCGACCCGACACTGGGCCCGGCGGCGGCCGCCGTCGACCGGGGCGCGCCACGAGGCGTTGACGACGCGGCCTTCGACCCCGTCGAGCTGGATGTCGGTCGTCTTCTGGCCGTGGATCGCAGCCAGTCCAGCCTGGCAGACCCGTTGCAGCTGGCCGGCTGTCAGCTCGGCCGGCGCGCTGACCTCCGCGTCGGAGGCCGGGCTCGCCGCCGAAACCTGCTCCGCCGGCGTCGGCGCAGCCGGCTCCGTCCGCTCGCCGCAGGCGGCGAGGGTCAGTCCGGTCAGCGCGATGACGGCGGCTGCGCGCATCCCCTACTCCGCCGCGATCGCATGGCCGGCGAAATTCGCGCGGCGGCTGCGGTAGGAGGCGATGCGTTCCTCGATCTCGTGACGGAAGTGGCGGATCAGACCCTGCACCGGCCAGGCGGCGGCGTCGCCGAGGGCGCAGATGGTGTGGCCCTCGATCTGGGTCGAAACCTCCAGCAGCATGTCGATCTCGGACGGATCGGCCTCGCCGACCGCCATCCGCTCCAGCACCCGCCACATCCAGCCCGTGCCCTCGCGGCACGGCGTGCACTGGCCGCAGCTCTCGTGCTTGTAGAAATAGCTGATGCGGGCGATGGCGCGGACCAGATCGGTCGACTGGTCCATGACGATCACCGCCGCCGTGCCGAGACCCGAACGCATGTCGCGCAGGCTGTCGAAATCCATCAACGCGGTTTCGCTCATCTCGCGCGTGATCAGCGGCACCGACGAGCCGCCGGGGATGATGGCCTTCAGATTGTCCCAACCGCCGCGCACGCCGCCGCAATGGTCTTCCAGCAGCTGACGCAGCGGGATCGACATCGCCTCCTCGACGTTGCACGGCCGGTTCACATGGCCGCTGATCGACATGATCTTGGTGCCGGTGTTGTTCGGCCGGCCGAAGCCCGCGAACCACTCGGCCCCGCGCCGCAGGATGGTGCCGACCACCGCGATCGACTCGACGTTGTTCACCGTGGTCGGACAGCCGTACAGGCCGGCGCCGGCCGGGAACGGCGGCTTCAGTCGCGGCTGGCCCTTCTTGCCCTCCAGCGACTCCAGCAGCGCCGTCTCCTCGCCGCAGATATAGGCGCCGGCGCCGTGGTGGATAAAGACGTCGAAATCCCAACCGTGGACGTTGTTCTTGCCGATCAGCTTCGCCTCATAGGCCTGCTTGACCGCCGCCTCCATGCGCTCGCGTTCCAGCACATATTCGCCGCGCAGATAGATGTAACAGGCGTGCGCCTGCATCGCGAAGCTGGCGATCAGGCAACCCTCGATCAGCAGCTGCGGATCGTGGCGCATGATCTCCCGGTCCTTGCAGGTGCCGGGCTCGGACTCGTCGGCGTTGACGACCAGATAGTGCGGGCGGTCCTTCACCTCCTTGGGCATGAAGGACCACTTCAGTCCGGTCGAGAATCCGGCGCCGCCGCGTCCGCGCAGGCCCGAGTTCTTGACGTTGGAGATGATCCAGTCCCGCCCGAGGTCGAGCATGTCCTTCGTCGCGTTCCACGCGCCGCGCGACTTCGCCCCCTCCAGCGTCCAGTCATGGAAGCCGTAGAGGTTGGTGAAGATGCGGTCCTTGTCTTCGAGGATGCCGACCATGGTTCAGTTCGTCTCCCGCATGCGTTGGCGGTGATAGCGGGTGCGCAGGAAGATGGCGGCCAGCATCAGGGCCCAGCCGAACGCCAGGGCGGCATAGCCGGCCCACTGCACCATCGGTCCGGCGGCGCCGGCATAACCGGCAGCCCAGACGGCGATGGCCCCGAGAATGACCAGGGCAAACCCGGCCAGCCGCTGGCTGCGGCCAACGGTGCGCAACTCGAGTCGATAGCGCGCCACCGCTTCGTCATCTGACAGATCAGGGCCAGTCATCCGCGACCCGCCTTGCGGTTCTTCAGCCAGGCCGCGAGTCCGAGCATCATGAACATCACGCCGACGCCCACGAAGGCCATCTGCTCGCCAAGCCACGCGGCCAGACAGAACATCAGGCCTGCCGCGAGCCACAGCAGGGGCGCCAGTCTGTTGATGTCTTTGGGTTTGACCGTCACGCCGTCACCGGATTGCTGTTGGGCAGCTTGCGGATCTTCTTGGCCGCCGAACCGTCATAGATCTTGGGATCGGTCAGGGTCAGGGCCCCGCCTTCCGGCTCAGAGCTGGTGCGGCCGACGCGGCTGCCCGGCTTCGGCTTCTTGCCGGCGGCGAAGTCGTCGATGATCTGCGCCATGCTGTCGGCGGTCAGATCCTCGAAATAATAGTCGTTGATCTGGGCCATCGGCGCATTGGCGCAGGCGCCCAGGCATTCGACTTCCTGCCAGGTAAAGCGGCCGTCGGCGCTCAGCACGTCCTTGGGCCCGATCTTCTTCTTGCAGACATCCATCAGCTCGCCCGCCCCGCGCAGCATGCAGGGCGTGGTGCCGCAGACCTGGATCAGGGCGACCGAGCCGACCGGCTCCAGCATGAACATCGTGTAGAAGGTCGCGACCTCCAGCACCCGGATGTAGGGCATGCCCAGCAGCTCGGCGATGGCGCGCAGCGCCGGCTCGGGGCACCAGCCCTCCTGCTTCTGCACCAGCCACAGGATCGGGATCACCGCCGACTGGCGACGATCGGCCGGATATTTGGCGATCCACCAGTCGCATTTCGCCTTCGTCGCCTTCGAGAAGGCGAACGAGGCCGGCTGTTCCTTGGCGAGACGACGAACGCTCATCAGACTTCCAACTCCGAGGCGACGATCCCCTCGCCCATCATCTTCTTGCGCAGCGTCAGAATCCGGTGTGCGCCTTGCCGGGTCAGCAGGATGTTGTGCTGATAGGTTTCGCCGCTCATGTCGGTGGACGAATAGGCGACCACGGACCAGCCCTGCCGCACCAGATCGCTCAGGGGTTTGTCGCTCATCGCGTCCTCCCCATCCAGCGGCCCAGGCGTTCACTCCACACGGCGCGCCCGGCATTCCCGAGATCACGCGACAGCCACGACATCGGCGGCAGGAACCGCACGGCCATCTGGCCCGCGAAGATCGCGCCGCTCATCCAGACCAGCGAGCGCAGATTGGCTTCCCAGAAGCCCCGGCCCTCTTCCAGATAGCCCAGCCGGTAGGCGCCGCGCACGAACGTCACGCCCGCCAGACCCGGTGCCGCGACGACAGCGCTGGCCAGAACGAATTTCAGCCCGCCCATGACGGCCCGCCGCCGGGGCGAGAAGATCGTCTGCAAGATCAGGGCGAAGGTCAGCAGGCCGGCGAAGGCGATGGCCTGCATCTGGGTGAAGATCGGATCGACCGCGAAGGCGCTCATTGGGCCGGCCCCGGCGCAACCGGCGTCCTCTGGAACGGCAGATAGTCTGCGCGGGTGATCAGGCAGTTCTGCACGCGATAGATGACGACCCCGCGCGCGAGTTCGCGTGCACTCGAGACCGCCTCATCATCGATGACGTACTCGCCGGAGACGATGCGGGTCTGGATCACCACCTCGGCCGGCCCCCTTGCGGCGAAGGCCCGGGCATAGCGCGCCTGAATGGCCTCGCGTCCGCTGAAGGTCACCACACCCGGGTGGTCGGTCATTACCGCCTCGGCGGCATAGTGGGACGCGAACGCCTCCGCGTCACGCGCGCGCCATGCGGCGAGCTGCTGGTCGATGACGGCGGCGGGATCGCAGTCGAACATCACCGGTCCACTTCCCCGAACACGATGTCGAGCGAGCCCAGGATGGCCGAAACGTCCGCCAGCATGTGGCCGCGGTTCATCCAGTCCATGGCCTGCAGCGAGCGGAAGCCGGGAGCCGAGATCTTGACGCGATAGGGTTTGTTGGTGCCGTCCGAGACCAGATAGATGCCGAATTCGCCCTTGGGCGCCTCGACCGAGGCATAGACCTCGCCTTCGGGCGTGCGGAAGCCCTCGGTGTAGAGTTTGAAGTGGTGGATCAGGGCTTCCATCGACCGCTTCATCTCGCCGCGCCGCGGCGGGACGATCTTGTTGTCCTCGACCATCACCGGCTCGCCGGGGCAGTTGCGCAGCTTGTGGATGCACTGCTCCATGATGTGCACCGACTGCTTCATCTCCTCGATGCGGCAGAGATAGCGGTCCCAGCAGTCGCCGTTCTTGCCGACGGCGATGTCGAACTCGAGGTCGGCGTAGCATTCGTAGGGCTGCGACTTGCGCAGGTCCCACGGGATGTCCGAACCGCGCAGCATCACCCCGGTGAAGCCCCAGTCCAGAGCCTGCTGTTTCGACACCACGCCGATGTCGACGTTGCGCTGTTTGAAGATGCGGTTCTCGGTGACGAGGGACTCGATGTCCTTCAGGGCGGCCGGGAACTCCCGGCACCAGCGGCCGATGTCGTCGATAAGGTCCATCGGCAGGTCCTGGTGGACGCCGCCGGGTCGGAAATAGTTGGCGTGCAGACGGGCGCCCGAGGCGCGCTCGTAGAACACCATCAGCTTCTCGCGTTCCTCGAAGCCCCACAGCGGCGGCGTCAGGGCCCCGACGTCCATGGCCTGGGTGGTCACGTTCAGCAGGTGCGAGAGAATGCGGCCGATCTCGGAATACAGCACCCGGATCAGCTGGGCCCGGTACGGCACGTCGACGCCCAGCAGCTTCTCGATGGCCAGGCAGAAGGCGTGCTCCTGGTTCATCGGCGCGACATAGTCGAGACGGTCCAGATAGGGCACGTTCTGAAGGTAGGTGCGGGCCTCCATCAGCTTCTCGGTCCCGCGGTGCAGCAGGCCGATGTGCGGGTCGACGCGCGTCACCAGCTCGCCGTCCAGCTCCAGCACCAGACGCAGAACGCCGTGCGCGGCCGGGTGTTGGGGTCCGAAATTGATCGTGAATTTGCGCTCGTCCATCGCACGGGCGTGGTCGGTCAGACCGTCGTCGAATACGTCCGTGGCGCCGATCGGAAGCGGTTTGTCGTGGCCGTCAGCCATCAGCGGAATCCTCGTCGTGCGAGCGCGACTTGCGGGTCAGCGCCACCACCCAGCCAAGGGCCAGCGTCAGCACGCCCATGCCCGAGACGGCGGCCGTCGAAAGCTCCCAGTTGCCCGTCAGCACCGCCAGCGCCAGCGGCGTCGACAGCAGCACCGCCGAGGCGCCCAGCAGCGCGCTCTGCAGTTCGCCCGGCGTCAGCCTGCGGATGCCGGCGCCCACGGCCAGACAGACCACCGCGATCATGATGGCCACGCCCAGCGTCTGCAGCTGCTGCGCCGGAATGTCCGGCGCGCGCGTGAACCAGCCGGTCAGCCGCGCGCCGAGGGTGAACAGAAACGCCGTCGAGAACGTCACCAGAAAGAAGGACGACGCCGAACGGATAGCTGTGCGATTCAGGGCCATGGATCATCCCGCCTTCTCATCGCCGGGCAGGACGGGCAGCGGATAGTCCGCGCCTTCCCAGGGCGACAGGAAATCAAAGTTCCGGAACTCTTGGGTCAGTTTGACGGGTTCATACACAACCCGCTTCTGCTCCTCGTCGTAACGCACTTCGACATACCCGGTCATCGGGAAGTCCTTGCGGAGCGGATGCCCCTGGAAGCCATAGTCGGTCAGCAGCCGCCGCAGGTCGGGGTGACCCGAGAACAGCATGCCGTACATGTCGAACGCTTCGCGCTCGAACCAGTCGGCGCAGGGGAAGACCCCCACGGCGCTGGGCACGGGCTGGACCTCGTCCGTCGTCAGCTTGACCCGCACGCGCGCGTTCCGGGTCATCGACAGCAGGTGATAGACCACCTCGAACCGCTCGGCCCGGTCGGGGAAATCGACCCCGCACAGATCCAGCAGCTGATGGAAGCCGAACCGCTCCTTCAGGGCGGTCAGCACCGCGATGATGTTATCGCGGTCGGTCATCAGCGTCAGTTCGCCAAAGGCGATCTGCGCCTCGACGCCCAGCGTCCCGACCATCTCGGCGCCCAGCGGCGTCAGGGCGGTTTCCATTTCCGCGATACGGGCGAGCGCGCTCATCGGTCGATCGTCCCGGTGCGGCGGATCTTCTTCTGCAGCTGCAGCAGTCCGTACAACAGCGCCTCCGCCGTCGGCGGGCACCCGGGCACATAGACGTCCACCGGCACGACCCGGTCGCAGCCGCGAACGACGCTGTAGCTGTAGTGATAATAGCCGCCGCCGTTGGCGCAGCTGCCCATGGACAGCACATAGCGCGGGTCCGGCATCTGGTCGTAGACCTTGCGCAGGGCCGGGGCCATCTTGTTGGTCAGGGTGCCGGCCACGATCATCAGGTCGGACTGGCGCGGGCTGGCGCGCGGGGCCATACCGAACCGCTCCATGTCGAAGCGCGGCATGGAGGCCTGCATCATCTCGACGGCGCAGCACGCGAGCCCGAACGTCATCCACATCAGCGAACCCGTCCGGGCCCAGTTGATGACGTCGTCCAGCGAGGTGGTGATGAAGCCGCGCTCACCCAGTTCGGCGTTCACGGCCTCGAAGAATTTGTCGTGGATGGCCGGATCATAGCCCTCCACCGACGAGCGGGCGCCGGTGTTGAACATGGTGGTGCTCATCGGCGTCGCCAGACGCGAGGACGCCGGCCCCGCGGGCGAGCCGCCCTGGTTGCCGACCCCGATCAGCGGGACGGTGTTGGTCGTCACTCCCATTCGAGCGCGCCCTTCTTCCATTCGTAGATGAACCCGACGGTCAGCACGCCGAGGAAGACCATCATCGACCAGAAGGCGAACACCATGCCCGCGCGCGACAGGTCGAACATCGACACCGCCCACGGGAACAGGAAGGCCACCTCCAGATCGAAGATGATGAAGAGGATCGAGACCAGATAGAAGCGCACGTCGAACTTCATGCGCGCATCGTCAAAGGCGTTGAAGCCGCACTCATAGGCCGACAGCTTCTCGCTGTCCGGGTTCTTGGGGGCCAGCACCCAGGCCGCCAGCATGAAACCGAGGCCGAGCACAGCCGCGATCCCGAGAAAGATCACGATCGGCAGATATTCGAGCAGGAATGCATTCATCCGGAAGGGACCTTGTCCGCGTCAAAGGGAGGGGCGGATTCGGCGCTTTCTAGCCCTGGAACCGCGCCCGTTCAAACCCATGTGACGAAAGGTTTTTATTGAGAATGGTTCGCAGCATTTCCGGGCCCACGACACGGCTCCCCGGCGGCCGGAGATACGATCGAAAAACTGTCGCAAGCCGTCGCTTCGTCGCTTGACAGTGCGAGCCCCCCCCGCCTAAACGACGCCCCTCGCCGCGCAGCACTGCTTCGCGTCGGGAATATGCGGGTGTAGCTCAGTTGGTTAGAGTGCCGGCCTGTCACGCCGGAGGTCGCGGGTTCGAGTCCCGTCACTCGCGCCATTCCCTTTGATGTCGAAATCAGGGAATGGCGCGCGCCCCGCCGATGCGAACCGGCTCCCCGTCAGCGCAGAGTCAGCACCGCATCCTCGGCCGCCAACGCCTGTTCGCGCCCCTCCGGCCCCGCCGTGATCTGCACGAAGGTGAAACCGCGCGCCGCCAGTTCATCCAGCAGCCCCGGCAAGGCCTGGATCATCTGCGGACGTGTCTCGTGCAGGATCAGCACACCGCCCCGATTGCGCTCCATGGCGCTGACGGTGGTCCGCGAGATCGTGCCGGCGGAATAGCCGCGCCAGTCTCCCGTACCCGCCTCGGCCGAGACGACGATGATTCCGCGTCGATTCAGCCAGTCCGCCATA
This sequence comes from Alphaproteobacteria bacterium, assembly GCA_018820275.1. Taxonomy (GTDB): domain Bacteria; phylum Pseudomonadota; class Alphaproteobacteria; order Caulobacterales; family Caulobacteraceae; genus Brevundimonas. The sequence continues at coordinate 2,592 of JAHJOO010000072.1, read as the reverse complement.
AAGGGCCCCTCGCCGAGGCCGGGGAAACGGAACATCGGCTCCAGCCGGGCGCGGTCCGCTGCCGGGGCGTCAGACAGGGCGTCCTCGAGCGCGCCATAACTCCGGCGCACCTCACGGACCTGCGCATCGTGGGACCAGTAGCGCAGACGGGTCGGGTGCGACCAGCTGTGGCTGGCGACGTTGTGGCCCCGGCGAGCGACCTCGCGAACCTGTTCGGGGTGCATCCGCGCGTACTGCCCGACGAAGAAGAAGGTCGCCTTGATCCCGCGCTCGTCGAGGATGTCCAGCACCCGGTTGTTGTAAAGCGGGCTGGGGCCGTCATCGAAGGTCAGGGCGATGGCCTTGGTCGGCAGCGGCGTCCGGACATGCTGGATCGCGCCATAGCGCCCCGGCCGAAGGGCCAGGGCGACCTGCCCCGGTGGCACGCTCACTGTGGCGACCGGGGTCGCCTCGCTGCTCTCCGCGGGCGCGCGGGGCAGCCAGACGGCGAAAACAGCCGTCGCGGCGATCAGGAACAGACGCACACCCCCCCCCCGAGGCTTCAGACCCTCACGCTAGCGTCGCGGCGAAACCCCGCGAGGCCGCGCAACCCGTGGGGGAGATCGATGTCTAGGGAGTGCGGCCCGCGATCAGGACATTCTGGACCCGACGCCCCAGCGGATCGCGCGCCTGCCATGTCTGGCCGATCTCGGCCTCGACCACATCGGTGCAGAAGCGCGGAACCAGCATATAGGGCCGCATATTGGTCAGGCAGACCCTGTCGCCGTTCACGCTCCAGCGGGCCGCCAGGCGGCGGCCGTCGGAGAACTGGGCCGCATAGGTGCCGTCCCGGTTGAACCAGTGCTTGACCCAGCCCCCATCCGGATAGCGGGACACCACCGTGTTGCCGAATACCGAATCCATCTCGGCCCGAACCGGACCCGCGGCCAGAGACGCGACAGCCAAGGTCGCGACGGCAAGCGTTCGCAGCATAAATAGCCCCTCACTCAACCCTTCCCGGCGCGGACTATTAACAATCGGTTAGGGAATGCCAAGCCCCGTCTCCCGGCACACGAATAGTTGACTCTGAGGTGGGGACTTCTATATCCGGCCCACGTTCGGAACAGGACTTGGCGAATTCGCGCCGCCCGCTCGCCCAGAGACAGGGCGGTTCCGCGACACCGCTCGACGACCCGATGCGCGGGCCGTCCTTACCAGTCCCAAGGACCTATGACCGAATTCTCAATGCTGGGCCTCTCGCCCACGACTCTCAAGGCCGTCGCCGACACCGGCTACACCACCGCCACCCCGATCCAGGCCTCCGCCATCCCGGTCGCTCTCGCCGGCCGCGACGTGCTCGGGATCGCCCAGACGGGAACCGGCAAGACCGCCGCCTTCACCCTGCCGATGATCGACCGGCTGGCCTCGGGCCGGGCCAAGGCCCGCATGCCGCGCGCCCTCGTCCTGGCCCCGACCCGCGAACTGGCCGACCAGGTCGCCTCCTCGTTCGAGAAATACGCCAAGGGCACCAAGCTCAGCTGGGCGCTGCTGATCGGCGGCGTCTCCATGGGCGACCAGGTGACCCTGCTGAACAAGGGCGTGGACGTCCTGATCGCCACCCCCGGCCGCCTGCTGGACCTGTTCGAGCGCGGCAAGGTCATGCTCAACGGCGTCGAGATCATGGTCATCGACGAAGCCGACCGCATGCTGGACATGGGCTTCATTCCCGACATCGAGCGCATCTTCAAACTGACGCCGCCGCGCCGCCAGACCCTGTTCTTCTCGGCCACCATGCCGCCCGAGATCACCCGTCTGACGACCCAGTTCCTCAAGGACCCGACGCGCCTGGAGGCCTCGCGCCCGGCCATGACGGCCGAGACCATCACCCAGTATCTGGTTCGCATCCCGACCAGCGATCCCAAGGCCAAACGCGCCGCGCTGCGCGCCCTCATCGGCCGCGCCGACGTCAGGAACGGCATCGTCTTCTGCAATCGCAAATCCGAAGTCGACGTCGTCGCCAAGTCGCTGAAGCAGCACGGTTTCGACGCCGCGCCGATCCATGGCGACCTCGACCAGTCGCTGCGCATGAAAACCCTCGCCGCCTTCCGCTCGGGCGAGCTGAAGCTGCTGGTCGCCTCCGACGTCGCCGCCCGCGGCCTCGACATTCCGGACGTCAGCCACGTCTTCAACTACGACGTCTCGCATCACGCCGACGACTACGTCCACCGCATCGGCCGCACCGGCCGCGCCGGCAAGCTGGGCCAGACCTTCATGATCGTAACGCCGGGCGACGACCGCTCGCTCGACAAGGTCCTGAAGCTGATCAAGATGGACCCCGAGGAACTGGTGCTCGACGGCCTCGACTTCTCGGCCGGCAAGACGCCGCCGCGTCGCGATTCGGATCGTCCCGAAAGACCGCCCGCCCGGGGTCGCGGACGCGGCTCGCGCCAGACCTCGCCGGAGGCCCCGACCGAAACGTCAGACGTCGCCGCGCCCCGCGCGGCCGCCGAACCGGCGCCGGTGGAAGCCACGGTTGAAACGCCTGCGATCGACAGCGCGGCGACCGACGCCAAGCCGCGCCGGACCCGCAGTCGCCGCGGCGCCAAGCCGGCC
>JAHJOO010000073.1 GCA_018820275.1 Alphaproteobacteria bacterium | reverse complement strand
TCGCCAACGTCAATCCGGGCCTCGAGGGCAAGGCCGACATGGCCGAGATGGCCTGGATGACCAACGATCCCGATACCCTGCCCTTCCTGGCGCTGCGCACGGACGCGATGCCGGACAAGGGCGGCTTCAACTCGGGCTACTATTCCAATCCCGAGGTCGACAGGCTGCTCGACGAGGCGCGCCGCAAGACGGACCAGAAGAAGCGCGGCGAACTCTACGGGCAGGTGCAGCAGATCGTCCATGACGACGCCCCCTGGGCCTTCGTCGCCAACTGGAAGCAGAACGCCGTCTCGACGGCAGGGGTGCAGGGATTCGAGCTGGAGCCGTCGTTTCTGCTGATCCTGAAGGACGTGACGAAGGGGTGAGGATGGCGCCCGTTTCGTCTCTGCGATCGATTTTCAACCGAGCGGCAGCTGGCCCCCCTCTGCCCTGCCGGGCATCTCCCCCACGAGGGGGGAGATCGGCGGCTTCGGAGCTCGGCACGCGGTATCCGCGGTTGGTGCAGATCGCATGGTCGACAGGTAGGTGGCACGCTGCCGCGAGATCGATCTCCCCCCTTGAGGGGGAGATGTCCGGCAGGACAGAGGGGGGTATCGGCGGCACAAAGGTTCAGGACGGCAAGGTCGCGCTGGCGTTAAGTCTTCATTGGCGGCCCCGCCGATGACCGCCACCATCGCCCGCCGCCTCCTCGCCGCCATCCCCGTCCTGTTCGGCCTCTCCGTCGTCGTCTTCCTGATGATCGCGCTGATTCCCGGCGATCCGGCGACCGCCATTCTCGGCTCCTATGCGACGCCGGAGAATGTCGCCCGGCTCAACGCCTCGCTCGGCTTGGACAAGAGCCTGCCGCAGCAGTATCTCGCCTGGATGTCCGGCGTCGTCACCGGTGATTTCGGCCGCTCCTACGCGCTTAATCGGCCGGTGATCGACATCGTCCTCGAGCGCTTCTCGGCGACCCTGCTGCTCGCCGGCGCCTCGCTTCTCCTCGCTACGGTCTTCGGTCTGCTCGCCGGCATCGTCTCGGCGGTGCGCCAGTTCGGCCTTGCCGACAAGGCGATCACTCTCGTCGTGCTGATCGGCATCTCGGTGCCGTCCTTCTGGCTGGGGCTGCTGCTCATCCTGTTCTTTGCGGTGAAGATCAAGCTGTTCCCGGCGAGCGGCATGGTGGCGATCTATGGCGGCGGCGGGCCGCTCGACATCCTGCACCACCTCGTCCTGCCGGCGATCACGCTCGCCCTCGTCGCCACCGGCGTCATCGCCCGGCTGACCCGCACGGCGATGCTGGAGGTGCTGCGACAGGACTATATCCGCACCGCAAGGGCCAAGGGCCTGACCGAGCGCCGGGTGATCTATCGCCATGCCTTCATGGCGGCGCTGGTCTCGGTGGTCCCGGTCATCGGCATCCAGGCCGGCTTCGTCCTCGGCGGCGCGGTCTATGTGGAAACGGTGTTCCAGTGGCCAGGCATCGGCGCGATGCTGGTGAATGCGATTTCCCAGCGCGACGTCCTGCTCGTCCAGGGCGGCGTCCTCGTCGTCGCGGCCTCCTATGTCCTGTTCAACCTCGCCGCCGACGTCTGCCAGACCCTGCTCGATCCGAGGCTCAAATGACCGCGGCTGCGACGACGTCGGAGGGCACGGCGACCCCGCGGGAGCGGCAGCGCCGGGAGCGCCCCTCGACCTTCGCGCTCATCCTCAACAACCGCCTCGCGGCGGCAGGCCTCGGCATCCTTGCCGTCATCGTCCTGGCGGCGCTCGCAGCGCCCATCCTGCCGCTCGCCGATCCGAACGCCACCGATCCGGCGAACCGCCTCGCGCCGCTGTTCTCCGAAAACCATCCCTTCGGCACCGACGCGCTCGGCCGCGATATGCTCGCCCGCCTCGTCTGGGGAACGCGGGTGTCGCTGGTCGTCGGCTTCTCGGCCTCGCTGATCGCTGCCTTCTTCGGCTCGGCCATCGGCCTCGTCGCCGGCTATGCGGGTGGCCGGACCGACCAGATGCTGATGCGGCTGATCGACCTGATGATGGCGTTTCCCTACATCCTGCTGGCGCTCGCCATCGTCGCGATCCTCGGCCCCGGGCTGATCAACGCGCTCTATGCCATCGCCATCGTCAACGTTCCCTTCTTCGCCCGCAACATCCGCGGCATCACCGTCGGCCTCGCAAGGCGCGAATTCGTCGATGCGGCGAGGCTCTCCGGCAAGGGGCCGCTGCGGATCCTGTGGTCCGACATCCTGCCCAACGTCCTTCCGACCATCGTCATCACGCTGTCGACCACCGTCGGCTGGATGATCCTGGAAACGGCGGGCCTCTCCTTCCTCGGCCTCGGC
>JAHJOO010000018.1 GCA_018820275.1 Alphaproteobacteria bacterium | reverse complement strand
GGCGCGGAGGCCGGTTCGGTCCCCGCCCCCTCGCCCGCCCCGCCGAGCAGCACCTCGACCTCGGCCCCGCCGCGCAGGTCCTCCAGCAGACGGCGCACGCCTTCATAGGTCAGGTAGCGCACGATCTGCGGCCGCGCCTGTTCCAGGGTGGGGGGCGTCTCGCGCCGGCGATCCTCGATCCGCACCACGGCCCAGCCGCCGTCGACCTGGAAGGGGCCGACCGTCGAGCCCGCCGGGCGGTCGCGCAGGGCGTCGGCGTAGGCCTTGGGCATCACGTCCAGCGTCGAGTAGCCCAGGTCGCCGCCCGAATAGCGCGTCGCCTCGTCGATCGACCGCTCCGCCGCCACCGCCTCGAACGCCGCGCCCGCCGACAGGATGCCGACCACCTGGGCCGCCTCGGCCTGGGTCCGCGACACGATCTGGCGCACGCGGATTTCTTCCGACGTGCGCGCCAGACGCAGCTGTTCATCGTACAGGGTCTGGACCGCCTGGTCGGTGATGGTGCCGTTGACGACCGTCTCGACCAGGACGTCGCCGAGGATCCGGTCGCGCGTGGTGGCCAGACGGCGCTGGACCGACGGGCTGTTGTCCAGGCCCCGCCGCTCGGCCTCGCGCGCCAGCAGCTTCTGGTCGATGACCTCGTCCAGCACGCGGCGGAACAGGCCCGACGTCACGTCCAGCGGCTCGCCCTCGCCGATCAGGCCCTGTGCCACCGCCTCGCGCTTGACGTCGGAGGCCCAGATCGTCTCCCCGGCCACGCGGGCCACGGCGCGATCGCCCGGCTCTGGGGGACGCTCGTTGCCGCCGCCGCCGCCGCACGCCGCCAGCGTCAGCAGGGCCAGGGCCGCGAGGAGCGCGAACAGGGAGGTCGGGCGCTGTGGCATGGGCGGCTCGGCTCCGGGCGAAAGGGCCGCTGCGACGGGCCCGAACAGGCCGCGGCAAAGCCCCTCGCGTTGACAGGGGTAAGGCCGGTGCTTAAGTCCCGCCTGCGTTCAAGTCGAGGGGTTTTCGACCGTCCGCGCGCCCAGCCGCGCCGCTGTTTCAGCCGGGTTCGGGGCGCGCGACGCCGAAGACCCCGCGACCGGCGCGACCGCCCCGACCGGGGCCCGCCCTTCGGCCAGAGAGCCTCGTCCCAGAGCCTTCGCCCGCTCGACCGCATACCGGATCCCACATGCTCGGCTTCGCCAAGAAACTGTTCGGCAGCTCCAACGACCGCAGGGTCCGCGACTTCATGGGTCAGGTGACCCGGATCAACGACCTGGAAGACCGCTTCGCCAAGGTTTCCGACGACGAACTGCGGATGATGACCGACGTCTTCCGCGACCGTCTGGCCAAGGGCGAGAAGCTGGACTCCCTGGTGAACGAGGCCTTCGCCGTGGCGCGCGAGGCCTCCAAGCGGGTTCTGGGCCAGCGCCAGTACGACGTCCAGCTGGCCGGCGGCATGATCCTGCACGAAGGCGGCATCGCCGAGATGCGGACCGGCGAGGGCAAGACCCTGGTCGCCGTGGCGCCGGTCTATCTGAACGCGCTCGAGGGCAAGGGCGTCCACGTCATCACCGTCAACGACTATCTGGCCCGCCGCGACGCCGAGTGGATGGGGCGGGTCTACCGCTTCCTCGGCATGGAGGTCGGCGTCATCGTCAACGGGCTCAGCCAGGGACAGCGTCAGGCCGCCTACGCCGCGGACGTGACCTACGGCACCAACAACGAGTTCGGCTTCGACTATCTGCGCGACAACCTGGTCTACGACCGCAACGAGATGGTGCAGCGGCCGCACAATTTCGCGATCGTCGACGAGGTCGACTCCATCCTGATCGACGAGGCGCGGACCCCGCTGATCATCTCGGGCCCGACCGAGGACCGGTCGGACCTCTATGTGACCGTCGACGCGATCATCAAGGAGCTGATCAAGGACGAGACGACCTTCGATCTCGACGAGAAGCAGCGCCAGGCCCTGCTGACCGAGGAGGGTTCGGAAAAGATCGAGCAGATCATGGAGGAACGCGGCCTGTTCGCGCTGGACACCACCGGTCTGTACGACGCCGCCAACATCACCCTGGTGCACCACATCAACCAGGCCCTGCGCGCCAACACCCTGTACCAGCGCGACAAGGACTACATCATCCGCTCCGGCGAGATCATGCTGATCGACGAGTTCACCGGGCGCATGATGGTGGGTCGCCGCCTGTCCGAGGGCCTGCACCAGGCCATCGAGGCCAAGGAGGGCGTCAAGATCCAGCCCGAGAACCAGACCCTGGCCTCGGTCACGATCCAGAACTATTTCCGCCTCTACGCGAAGCTGTCGGGCATGACCGGCACGGCCGCGACCGAGGCCCAGGAGTTCCTCGACATCTACAAGATGGACGTTCTGGAGGTGCCGACCCATCGTCCGGTCAAGCGCATCGACCACGACGACGAGGTCTATCGCTCCGCGCGCGAGAAGAACCAGGCCATCGCGAAGCAGATCGCGGAGTGTTTCGTGCGCGGCCAGCCGGTGCTGGTCGGCACCGTCTCGATCGAGAAGTCCGAGACCCTGTCCGAACTGCTGCAGACCTATGAGTACGCGGTCGAGCTGAAGACGCTGAAGGCGAAGCACGCCCAGCTGGAGATCGACGTCCGCTCCGACGATCCCAAGAAGCGCGCCGCCGCTCGCAAGGCCTACCAGGCGCTGAAGGACGAGGATTTCGACGTCGAGGTCCGCAAGGGCAAGGGCATCCCGCACAACGTGCTGAACGCCCGCCAGCACGAGCAGGAGGCCTTCATCGTCGCCGACGCGGGCCTGCCCGGCGCGGTCACCATCGCCACCAACATGGCCGGCCGCGGCACCGACATCCAGCTGGGCGGCAACCTGGAAATGCGCATGCAGCGCTGGCGTCAGGACCAGCGCAATCTGGGCGTCGAGGTCACGCCGGAGAGCGAGGCCGCGCGCGAGCTGGAGATCAAGGCCGAGATAGCGGTCCAGCGCGACCGCGCCCTGGCCGCCGGCGGCCTGTTCGTGCTCGGCACCGAGCGCCACGAGAGCCGCCGCATCGACAACCAGCTGCGCGGCCGCACGGGCCGTCAGGGCGACCCGGGCACGTCGAAATTCTTCCTGTCCACGGAAGACGACCTGATGCGCATCTTCGCCGGCGAACGGCTGGACGCGATCATGAAGACCTTCGGCGTCGCCGAGGGCGAGGCCATCAGCCACTCGATGCTGAACAAGGCCGTCGAGACCTCGCAGAAGCGCGTCGAGCAGCGCAACTACGACATCCGCAAGAACCTGCTGAAGTACGACGACGTCGTGAACGACCAGCGCAAGGCGGTGTTCGAACAGCGTCAGGAGTTCCTCGACGCCGGAGACCACTCCGAACTGGTGACCGAGTTCCGCCACGACGTGGTCTCGGACCTGGTCGAGCGGCACATGCCGCCCAAGGCCTATGCCGAGCAGTGGGACATCGACGGGCTCAAGGAGAAGGTCCTGTCGACGCTGGGCCTCGACCTGCCGCTGCACGACTGGGCCGCCGAGGAAGGCGTGTCCAACGAGGAGATCGAGGAGCGCCTGATGCAGGCCGCCGACGCCCGTGCGGCCGAGCGGCTGGAGATGGTCGGTCCCGAGCGCATGCGGGGGCTGGAGAAGCAGTTCCTGATGCAGATGATCGACCTGCAGTGGCGCGAGCACCTGGTGCATCTGGACCATCTGCGCGGCGTCATCGGCCTGCGCGGCTATGGCCAGCGCGATCCGCTGAACGAGTACAAGACCGAGGCCTTCAACCTGTTCGAGGGCCTGCTGACCGAGCTGCGCCACAACGTCACCCGCTGGCTGATGACGGTGGAATTCCGCTTCCAGCCGCCGCCGCAGATGGAGATGCCCGAGTTCCAGGAGATCCACCTGAACCCGGCGACCGGCGAGAACGAGATGGCCAATCCGGCCGCCCAGCTGCCGGAAGGCGCCCTGCAGGGCGACGACCGCGCCCGCCTGCCCGTCGAGACCCTGCCGCCCGGCTGGGAGCGCACGGGGCGCAACGCCGACTGCCCCTGCGGCTCGGGCCGCAAGTTCAAGCACTGCCACGGGGCGCTGGTCTGAGCCGATGACGGGGGCGCGGAAGGATCTCTTCACCCGCGCCCTCGGCGCCGCGCCCGGACGCCTGCATTTCGCCGCCCACAGCCACCACCTGTGGCCCGACGCCGGCTTCGACGGGCAGGTGCGGGCCTGGGACGACGCCGCCCTGCACGCCGACCGCAAATGGGACCACGTCTTCGGCGCGGTGATCCCGGAGGCGCAGGGCCACGTGGCGCGGGAGCTGGGGCTTCCCGACCCCAACACGCTCACCTTCTCGTCCAACACCCACGACTTCCTGCTGCGGCTGTTCCCGGGCGTCGAGCGGAGGCCCGCCCGGATCCTGTCGACCGACGCCGAGTTCCACTCCTTCCGGCGGCAGGCGCAGCGCTGGGAGGAAGCGGGTCTGGCCGTGGTCCAGCGCGTGCCGTTGCAGCCGTTCGAGACCTTCGAGGCCCGCTTCCTCGAGGCCGCCCGCGCCGGGGGGCACGACGGAATCGTGGTCAGCCAGGTCTTCTTCCGCACCGGGCAGGCATTCGAGGCGCTGGGCGACCTGGCGGCGCTGGCCCGCCCCGAGTGCCCCTGGGTGCTGGTCGACGGCTATCACGGCTTCATGGCCCGGCCGACCGACCTGTCGACGATCGCCGACCGGCTCTTCTACACCGCCGGCGTCTACAAATACGCCATGTCCGGCGAGGGCGGCTGCTTCCTGCACGCGCCGGACGGCTTCTGCCCGCGCCCCGTGGTCACCGGCTGGTTCGCGGAGTTCGGCGATCTGGAGGGGCCGCCCGGGGGGGTCGGCTATCGCACCGACGGGGGCCGGTTCTGGGGCGCGACGTTCGACGTCTCGGCCCTGTACCGCTTCAACGCCGCGCGCCGGACGCTGGACGCCGAGGGGCTGACCACCGCCGCGATCTCCGAGCACGCCACCGCGCTGGCCGCCGCCTTCCAGACCGCCGTCGGCGAGGGGCGGGCCGGCCCGCTGGGTGAGGCGGAGATTCTGAATCCCGTCGTGCCGGACGCCCCCGTCCGGGCGCGCTTCCTCGCCCTGCGCCACCCGCAGGCCCGGTCATGGCAGGCCGCGCTGCTGGCGGCAAACGTCGTCACCGACGTGCGCGACGACGTCATCCGCTTCGGCTTCGGCCTGTATCAGGATGCCGACGATCTGGACGGATTGATCCGGGCCTGCGGGGCGCTTTGACCCCTCAATAGAAGGTCGTGTCGTCCTGCTTCGTCGGTTCCGGCGCCTTGCGCGGCGGGGCCGGGGCGCGGGGCGCGGCCTGTCCCGGCGCGGGGGCCGTCGCCGGCGCGACCCCGGGCTGTCCGTCGGCCGGAGCGTCGGCGGGCGGGAGGGTCGGCAGGGTCGGATAGGGCAGCGGGGTCTGGCCCTGACCGCCGGGCGGGACGCCGTCGACCGGCGCGGGCGGCAGACCCGGCCCGGCCGGCGCGTCGGGATCGACCCTGTCGGGCGCCCCGAGGTCGTCGCGGATGAAGGCCCAGGAGCGGGGATCGGTGCAGGCGCAGGCCTTCAGGAAGCCGTCGCGGTCGCGCCAGATGACCAGCGGCCAGCGCGTCTGCAGGCCGGACGCCCCCAGCAGGTCGGACAGGTCGGTCGAAAAGCCGCGCCCGGCGTCCACCACCGCCATGCGCGCCAGATTGCCGTCGGCCTGCGGCAGACCCGCGGCCGTCCACGACGCGGTCGGCGTGGCGGTCCAGCGTTGATACAGCGACCAGTCCCGCGTCAGCCACAGCTCGGCCACCGTGGATCGCTCCGCCGCCGTCGACTGCTCCATCCCCTCGCGGTCCGGACGGGCGAAGACGACCACCCGCACCTCCACGCCCGCGGCGCGCAGCTTGGGGCCTTCCTCGCGCTCATAACGCTGCATGGCGGCCGAGTCGCGATAGCCGACGATCCACAGCGCCTGGCCGCCGCCGCCGCCGGAGACCCAGCCCGAGCCGTCGAGCAGGGTTTGGATCGCCCCCTGGTGCCGCGTGATCGTGACGGGCTGGAACCGGGCGTGGAACTGCCAGTAGGCCCAGTAGCCGCCGCCCGCGATCAGCAGGCCAACGAGGGCCGCGAGGGCCGACCAGACGAAGAAGCGACGCATGGAAAGGTCCGGATCCGTTTCAGCCGAAAGTCACGCTTAACACCGAACGGCGGTCGGAAACATGACGCGGGCGCATCACCCGGGCAGCCGCTTCAGAAGCTCGACCTCGCGACCGTTCAGCTCGAGCAGCCTGTTCTCGAAAATCAGGATCGATTCATTGAAGCGCTCGGGGCTCATCCCCCCGTCCCCGCTCATCGAGGCGATCATGGTCCGCAGGTCGCGGCTGGCCTGTGAGAGGGCGTCAAGCATCCGGGTGCGGATGTCGACGTAGTCCGCGAGGATCGGCTGCAGCATCGGATCGGTCAGCCGCCCCTTGATCTCGAGCGCCGCGCGGGCGCCCGCAATCTCCCGGTCGGCGCAGTCGGCGGCTTCCGACGCCCGTTTCAGCCCCGGAGCCACGGCCGTGAAGCCGTACTCGACCTCGCTGATTGCCGCGACGCCGTCGTAGTAGCAGGCCAGGGCATGGAGTTGACGCCCCGTCGCGCCGCCGGGCGGGGCCAGTTCTGCGCGGATGCGCAAACTCCGCGCCTGGGCTTCGATCATGCTCACGCTCGCCTTGCCGAGGGTGGTCACGATCTGCGCCGCCTTCGACGCGTCGCCGGCGACCAGGGCGTCGATCAGGGCGTCGAGTTCAGCGAGGAGGCCTTCGATCTGGCGCGCGCCCGTGGCCGCCTCGACCGTCATCTGGTCGAACCCCCGCAGATAGGCCGTGTCGCCATGAACGGTCAGCGTCGGCAACGCCTCGAGCGCCGCCGCCTCGGCCCGCAGCAGGGCGCGGGCGCGCGTCAGGTCCGGGCGCAGGTCGGCGAACGCGGTCAGGATGTCCGCGTCCGGCACGCCGCCGGTGAATACCGGCCGTCCGATGATCTCCAGCAAGACGCCCGTCGTCCGCTCATTGGCGGCCTGGACCTCGGCGATGCGGACGTGCGCCGCGCGCATGCCGGGATCCCCGGGGACCTGCGCGTTCGCGGGCCCGCCCGCCAGCGCCAGCCACAGACACGCAAGAACCAGTCGCACCATCCGCTCGCCTACCCAAACGCGCGTCGCCCCCCAGGGCGACCCCGGCCTCACCGCATCGTCGGGATGACAAAGGCGCTGTCGGCGTGCTCCAGCTCGCTGTCGGGCCAGCGGGCCGTGACGGTCTTGGTCTTGGTCCAGAAGCGGACGCCCTCCATGCCGTGCTGGTTGGTGTCGCCGAAGGCCGAGCGCTTCCAGCCGCCGAAGGTGTGATAGGCGACCGGCACCGGGATCGGCACGTTGATCCCGACCATGCCGACATTGACCCGGGCGGCGAAGTCGCGGGCGGCGCGGCCGTTCTGGGTGAAGATGGCGACGCCGTTGCCGTACTGGTGCTTCGACGGCAGGGCCAGGGCCTCCTCGAAGCTGGCGGCGCGGACGATCTGCAGCACCGGGCCGAAGATCTCCTCCTTGTAGGACTCCATGTCCGGGGTGACGTGGTCGAACAGGGACGGGCCGATGAAATAGCCCTTCTCGTGCCCCTGCAGGGCGAAGTCGCGCCCGTCGACGACCAGTTCGGCGCCGTCCTGCACGCCCGTCTCGATCCAGCCGGCCACGCGCTCGCGGTGCTGGGCGGTGACCACGGGGCCGTAGTGAGCCTCGGCGTCGGTCGAGACGCCGACCCTGAGCGTGCGCATCTCGGCGACCATGCGCTCGCGCAGCTCGTCGGCCGTCTTCTGGCCGACCGGGACCACGACCGGCAGGGCCATGCAGCGCTCCCCGGCCGAGCCGAAGGCGGCCCCGGCGAGGTCCTTGACCACCTGGTCCATGTCGGCGTCGGGCAGGACGATGCCGTGGTTCTTGGCCCCGCCCATGGCCTGGACGCGCTTATGGTTGGCGGCGCCAGTCTGATAGACATAGTGGGCGATGTCGGACGAGCCGACGAAGCTGACGGCGTGCACGAGGGGGTGGGTCAGGATGGCGTCCACCGCGACCTTGTCGCCGTGGACCACGTTCAGCACGCCGGCGGGGGCCCCCGCCTCCATCATCAGTTCGGCCAGACGCACCGGCACCGACGGATCGCGCTCCGACGGCTTCAGGATGAAGGTGTTGCCCACGGCGATGGCCACGCCGAACATCCACATCGGGATCATGGCCGGGAAGTTGAACGGGGTGATTCCCGCCACCACGCCCAGAGGCTGGCGCATCGAATAGACGTCGATGCCGGGCCCGGCACCCCAGGTGTATTCGCCCTTCAGGGCGTGCGGGATGCCGCAGGCGAACTCGATGACTTCGAGGCCGCGCTGGATGTCGCCCTTCGAATCCGCCACGACCTTGCCGTGCTCGGACGACAGCAGCTCGGCCAGCTCCGGCATGTTGGCCTCGACCAGGCGCTTGAACTCGAACATCACCCGCGCGCGGCGCTGGGGGTTGGTCGAGGACCAGCCCTCGAAGGCGGCCTGGGCGGCCTGGACCGCGCGGTCCATCTCCGCGACGGTGGCCAGCTGGACGCGGGCCTGAACCTCGCCGGTGTTGGGATTCATCACGTCGCCGAAGCGGCCCGAGGCCCCCGTGAAGGCGGCGCCGTCGATGAAGTGCGTGATGTCGCGCATGGGCAGGCGTTTCCTGTTCTTGGGATCGCGCGCGGTTTAGCGGCTGGCACCTGCCCGCGCCAGCCCGCGACCGTCCCTGAAGCCGCTCAGTGCGCGTGCGCGCGCCGGCCGCCCAGCCCGGGGATCAGGCTCCTGATCAGGAAGAACACGGCGATGACGACCGAAAAGCCGAGGAACAGGGCCAGCGCCGTCATCCAGAAGCCGAGGGTCATGATCGGCGGCAGGGCAAAGGCGCCGCCGTCCAGCACGGGGCGCAGGACCTGGACGATCAGGTGAACCACGGTGGCGCCGGCCGCCGTCGCCCACAGGGCGCGCCACGCCGGCATCATCAGCGCGGCGACCAGGGCGATGATCAGGCCGACCACCTGGTTCACGCCGTCGAAGCCCGACTGGGCCAGGGCCCACAGACCCATGAGAAAACCGCCGACCGCGTCGATCAGGGACTCCATGTCCTCGCTCCGTTCCAGACCGGCCAAGCTTGGCCTCCGGTTCGGTTAACGCGGTTCGCCCGGCAAGGTTCAGCGCCCGGTCGAGCCGAAGCCCCCGGCGCCGCGCGCGGTCTCGTCCAGGGTGTCGACCTCGACCGGCACAGCCTGGACGAAGGGCGCGATCACCATCTGGGCGATGCGCTCTCCGCGCGCGATCACGAAGGGCTCCCGGCCATGGTTGATCAGGATGACGCCGACCTCGCCGCGGTAGTCGGCGTCGATCGTGCCCGGACTGTTCAGACAGGTGATCCCGTGCTTCAGCGCCAGCCCCGAGCGCGGTCGCACCTGCGCCTCATACCCGGGCTCCAGCGCGATCTGCAGGCCGGTGGGGATCAGGGCCCGGTCGCCGGGCGCCAGCGTCACCGGGGCGTCGGCGGGCACGGCGGCCCGCAGGTCCATGCCGGCGGCCTGGGCCGTCTCATAGGCCGGCGGGGCCAGTCCCTCGGCGTGGGGCAGGCGTCGGAGGCGCAGGGTCGTCATTCGGTGTCCGTGAAATGGTCGGCGATACGCGCGGCCAGGGCGCGGGCGATCTCGGCCTTGGAGCGCCGGTCGAGGCTTTCCTGCGTCCCGTCGGCCCGGATCAGGGTGACGGCGTTGGCTTCGGCCCCGAAGACGTCGGCCGAGACGTCGTTGGCGACGATCCAGTCGCAGCCCTTCCGCGACAGCTTGGCCCGGGCCAGGGCGATCAGGTCGCCGGTCTCGGCTGCGAACCCCACCACCAGCCGCGGCCGCCGCGGCCCCTTGCGCGACACCTCGGCGAGAATGTCCGGGTTCTCGATCAGGCTCAGCTTGGGCGCGCCGCCCGGGGCCTTCTTGATCTTGCCGGTGGCCACGCCGTCCACGCGCCAGTCGGCGACGGCCGCGGTCATCACCGCCACGTCAGCCGGCAGGGCCTCGGTCACGGCCGCGCGCATCTGTTCGGCGGTCTCGACGAGAACGCGGGCGACGCCGGCCGGCGACTCCAGGGCCACCGGCCCGGAAATCAGCGTCACTTCCGCGCCCAGTTCGGCCAAGGCCCGCGCGACCGCATAGCCCTGCTTGCCGCTGGAGCGGTTGGTCAGTCCGCGCACCGGGTCGATGGGCTCGAACGTCGGTCCGGCGGTGACGACGGCGCGGCGTCCGGTCAGGGGGCGGCCGTCCGGGCCGTCCAGCAGGGCGCGCGCCGCCTCGAGGATCGTCGCCGGCTCGGCCATGCGGCCGGGACCGAACTCGCCGCAGGCCATCTCACCCTCGTCCGGCCCCACGACCACCACGCGATGCAGGCCGTCGAAACCCGTCAGACGCGCGACGTTGGCCTGCACCGCCGGGTGGGTCCACATGCGCACGTTCATGGCCGGGGCCATCAGCACCCGCTTGTCGGTCGCCATCAGGGTGGTTGAGGCCAGGTCGTCGGCCAGTCCGTTGGCCGCCTTGGCGATCAGGCCGGCCGTCGCGGGCGCCACGACGACCAGATCGGCCCAGCGCGACAGCTCGATGTGCCCCATGGTCGTTTCGTCATCGGGGTGGAACAGGCCCTGGCGCACCGGCCGGCCGGTCAGGGCCGCCAGCGACAGCGGGGTGACGAACTCCTGGCCGGCCTGCGTCAGGATCGCCTGGACCTCGACCCCGGCCCTGGCGAACAGGCGCACGAGTTCCAGCGACTTGTAGGCGGCGATGCCGCCGCCGACGATCAGCAGCACGCGACGGGGCCGGGTGGGGGCGGGGGTCATCCGGCTTCCTTAGCGGGCGGGACGACCTCGCGAAATGGAACATTGCAAGAACCCGCGACCTGTGCCACGAGTCCGAACGCGGGTACTGCAACGGAGGGTTGGATGAGGGGTCTTCTTTTGACGGCCTGCGCCGCGCTGGCGCTGGCCGCGTGCGACGACGGCGCTTCGGCGGTCGAGACGCGGACTCGCGCCCAGGCTGCGTCCGAGGGCGCGGGCTCGGCCGGCGGCGCGACCGCCGCGGCGGAAGCGGAGACGGTGGCCAAGGTGGAGGCCGCGCCCGTCACGGCCAACCGGCGCGAGACCGTCGACGCCAAGATCCAGCGCCTTTACGAGCGCAACGGGGCCGATTTCGGCGCCCGCTCGGCCGAGGACTATCTGGCCCGGGTGACGGCGTTCACGCGCAATCCGCCGTCCGACGTGGAGCGGGTGACCCGGCCGCAGAACGGCGACGTCTTGCTCTACCAGGCCTCGACCAACACCTTCGCCGTCGTCGATCGCGAGGGCGTGCCGCGCACCATGTTCAAGCCGCGCGAGGGCGCCGCGTACTGGGAGAAGGAAAAGGCGGCGGCTCCGGAATTCGGTCGTCGCCGCGCCGACTGAGCGCGCGTCAGTCCTTCGCGGCGCTGAGAGCCCGGATCAGGTCCAGGGCCAGCTTCTGTTTCTGCGGCGACAGCTGGGGGGCGAGGCGGGCGATTTCGACCGACTGGCGGGTGGCCGGGAAGTCGTGCTCGAAGTCGACCCCCTCCTCGGCCATGCCCGGCACCACGCCGAGACCCTGGAAGAAATAGCCGATGTCGGTCTGGAAGAAGCGCGCGATCTCGAACAGCTTGGACGCCGAGATGCGGTTGGAGCCCTTCTCGTACTTCTGGATCTGCTGGAACGTCACGCCCACGGCGCGGCCCAGGTCGCTCTGATTGTACCCCAGGGCGATGCGCTTTTCGCACACCCTGCGACCGACGTGACGATCCACGGGATGGGGACCGTCCTCCCCCGACTTGCCTCGCGCCATTTGGCCCTCCGCCGCTGCCTTAGCGGTCGAACCCTGAATGCGCCCCGCGGACGCCCCTGTCACGGAGAAAAATGAGGGTTTTGTCCGGTCCCGGACACTCAGCGTCGCCGTCCGAAGGCGAGGCCGAGAATGAGGCAGCCGAGCACGCCCGCCAGCCACGGCAGGTCGCCCACGAGCGCGTAGGGCGTGGCCGTCAGCGCCTGCGGCAGGGCGGCGTCGATGACGCCGCTCTCGCCCGGATCCAGACGCTTGTCGCCGACCACCCGGCCCCACGGGTCGATGATCGCCGAGGTGCCCGTCGGGGTGGCGCGGACCACCGGCAGGCCCGTCTCGATGGCGCGGTAGGAGGCGAGATTGAGGTGCTGGAGCGGTCCGGAGGTGCGCCCGAACCAGGCGTCGTTCGAGACGTTGGCAATCCACGCCGCCCCGCCCCGGCGGCCGACGAAGCCCGGGAACAGGCTTTCGTAGCAGATCAGGGGCTGGACGTTCGGCAGGCCCTCCAGTTCCAGGGTCCGGGGACGCGGGCCGTGGGTGAAGTCGGCCGGGACGTGCACCAGGCTGCGGACGCCCAGCCGGCTCATCAGGCCGCCGGCCGGCAGGAATTCGCCGAAGGGCACCAGACGGTGCTTGTCGTAGACGTCCTCGATGCGCATGCCGCCGTCGCCCGGCAGACGCTTCAACGCGATCAGGCTGTTGAAATACCGGCCGCCGGTCGGGGTGGCCGGGTCCGCCTCGCCGCGACTGAGTCCCGCCAGCAGGGTCTGACCCGGCTGCAGCGACCGGGCGATGGCCTGGGCCTCCCAGGCCCCGTCGGCGAAGACCCGGTTGGCGATGTTGGGCAGGGCCCCCTCGGGCCAGACCACGACGTCGGGCACGCGCGCGCCGGGCCGGGCGGTCAGGGCCACATAGCGCTGGACGATGTCGCGATAGGCCTCGGGCGACCACTTGGACTCCTGGTCCACGTCGGCCTGAACCACCCGGACGATGGTCCCGGACGGCCGGACCTCGGCGCCCGTCAGGCGGATGGCGCCGCCGACGAACAGGGCCGCCAGGGTCAGGGCCCCGGCCACCGCGGCACCGATCCGGCCCTTGCGCGGGCCGGACCCGATCAGCGGCGCAAAGGCGCAGACGGCCAGCACCGTCACCAGTCCCAGGCCGTAGACGCCGACCACGGCAGCCAGCTGGGACGGGGCCGACCCCGCCTCCCACGTCGCCCCGGCCGGATTCCACGGAAAGCCCGTCAGGACGTGACCGCGCAGCCATTCCAGAACGCAGAAAAAGGCGGAGAACGACAGGACGCCGCGCACGCCCGTCGCGCCGAACCGCCGGTGCAGCGCCGTCGCGGCCCCCCAGAACAGTCCAAGACCCGCGGGCAGAAGGCTGGCGGCGAAGGGCGCCATCCACGCCTGCGCCGGATTGACCAGAAAGGCCTCCGCCACCCACCAGCAGCCGACGGCGAAATAGGCGAACCCGGCCAGCCAGCCCATCCAGAAGCCACCTCGCACCGTCCGCGAGCGCTCGGCGAGGATCATCAGCAGGGGATAGCCGATCAGGCCGGGAAGCAGACCGAAGGGCGGATGGGCGAAGGCGGTCAGGGCGCCCGCAAGCAGGGCCAGGCCGATGCGCGCGGCCCGGTCGCGGGGACGGAGCGCGGACGGCGCGGTTTCGACGGCGGGGTCGGTCACGTCTGGCTCGCCTCGGCACGATAGGGGTCAGGGACGCCGAGCCCTGCAAGGATCGTGCGCTCTTCCGCCTCCATGGCCTCGGCCTCGGCGTCGTCCGTGTGATCGCGGCCCCGCAGATGCAGGACGCCGTGCACCGTCAGATGGGTCAGATGATCGGCCAGCGTCTTGCCCTGGGCCTCGGCCTCGGACCGGCAGGTCTCCCAGGCCAGCGACAGGTCGCCGAGATGGGGGCGGGCGCTGTCCGGCGCCGGAAAGCTGAGCACGTTGGTCGATCCGTCGCGCCCCCGGAACCGGGCGTTCAACTCGGCCTGGGCCGCGTCGTCCGTCAGCAGAACGGTGACCGCCGCCGCCTCGCCGCCCAGCGCGGCCCGCACGGCACGGTCGACCAGAGCCCCGACGTCCGGGACCGATTGCCAGTCCGGGACCTCGACCTCGACGTCGACCAGACCGTCGGTCACGGGGCGTCCTCGCCCCGACCCCGGGCGGCGTCGGCGTCATAGGCGCGCACGATGCGCTCCACCATGGCGTGGCGGACCACGTCCTGGGCCTGGAAGCGCTGGACGCCGATCCCGTCCACCCCTTCAAGGATGCGCAGGGCGTGAGCCAGGCCGGAGTCCCGCGTGTTGACCAGATCGATCTGGCTGGGGTCGCCGGTCACCACCATGCGGGCGCCCTCGCCCAGCCGGGTCAGCACCATCTTCATCTGCAGGCGGGTCAGGTTCTGGGCCTCGTCGGCGATGACGAAGGCGTGGCTGAGCGTGCGGCCGCGCATGAAGGCGATGGGCGCGGCCTCGATCTCCCCCTTGTCGCGGCGGCGGCGGACATCGTCGGCGCCCAGGATGTCGTTCAGCGCCTCCCAGATCGGCGCCAGATAGGGATCCACCTTTTCGTTCAGGTCGCCGGGCAGGAAGCCCAGCTTCTCGCCGGCCTCGACCGCCGGGCGGGTCACGACCAGCCGGTCGACCTCGCCGCGTCGCAGCAGGCTGGCGCCGTAGGCGGCGGCGAGAAACGTCTTGCCGGTCCCGGCGGGGCCCACGCCGAAGGTCACTTCGCAGCGGCCCAGCATGGACATGTACTCGGCCTGGGCGGCGGTCTTGGGCGCGATCGCCCCCCGGCGGCCGACCGGCAGGGCCACCCCGCCGGCGACGGGCCGGTCGCCCTTGCGCGCGCCGTCGGGGCGCGGCGCGGACACGGCGGCACCCAGGGCCGTCCGCACGTCGGCCTCGGTGATCTCGGCACCCGCGTCGGCCCGGTCGGCCAGGGTCTGGACGACGCGTTTCGCCTGGGCCCGGTCGCGGGGCGAGCCGTTCACGGTCACCCCGCCGCCGGGCGCCTCGATCAGCACCTTGAAGGCCGTCTCGATCAGCGCCAGGTGGCGGCTGCCCGGACCGACGACGGCCCGCAGGGCGTCGTCGCCGAGGGCGAGGAATTCGGTCTCGCGTGCCACGTCAGGCGGCTCCCGTCGAACGGGCCGGTGCGGCCCCGCGCGCCGAAACGCGGGCCTCGCCGAGGAGTTCGCCGGACAGGCTGTTCTGCTGGCCGCGCAGGATGCGGACCGGCTCGATGCGGCCGATCAGATGCACCGCATCCTCGACGTGGACCGACTGTAGATAGGGCGAGCGGCCGATCGCCTGGTCGCCGTGGCGGCCCCTGCGCTCGAACAGGACAGGAAGGATCTGCCCCGACTGCGACTGGTTGAAGGCGACCTGCTGCTCGGTCAGCAGGGCCTGGAGCGCGTGCAGGCGGGCGCGGGAGACCGCCTCCGGCACCTGGGCCGCCATGGTCGCCGCGGGCGTGCCGGGGCGAGGCGAGTACATGAAGGAGAAGGCCCCGGCGTAGGTCACGCGCCGGACCAGATCCAGGGTGTCCTCGAAGTCCCGGTCCGTCTCGCCGGGGAAGCCGACGATGAAGTCGCCCGACAGGGCGATGTCCGGCCGCGCCTCGCGGATGCGGGCGATCAGGTCGATGTAGGTCTGGCGCCCGTGCTTGCGGTTCATCAGGCGCAGGATGCGGTCCGAGCCCGACTGGACCGGCAGGTGCAGCCACGGCATCAGCTGCGGCAGGTCCCGGTGCGCGGCGATCAGGTCGTCGGCGAAGTCGTTCGGATGGCTGGTGGTGTAGCGGATGCGGTCCAGGCCCGGGATGTCCGCGAGCGCGTGCGCCAGCCGGGCCAGGGATGACGGGGCGCCGTCGGGGCCCTCGCCGTCGTAGGCGTTGACGTTCTGGCCCAGCAGGGTGACCTCGCGCACGCCGCGCGCCGCCAGCTCCCGCGCCTCGGCGACGACCGCCGCCACCGGGCGCGACCATTCCGCGCCGCGCGTGTAGGGCACCACGCAGAAGGTGCAGAATTTGTCGCAGCCCTCCTGGACGGTCAGGAAGGCCGTGACTCCCTCGCCGCCGCGCGTCACCGGCAGGGCGTCGAACTTGTCGTTCGGGGCGAAGTCCGCGCCGATCCGTTCGCCCCGGGCCCGGGCCGTGCGGGTCAGCAGTTCGGGCAGCTGGTGATAGGCCTGCGGCCCGACCACCAGGTCGACCGCCGGCTGGCGCCGCATGATCTCCTCGCCCTCGGCCTGGGCGACGCAGCCGGCCACGGCGATCGTCATTCCGCCGCCGGCGGCGATGCGGGCGTCCTTGAGCTCGCGCATCTTGCCGAGCTCGGAATAGACCTTCTCGGCCGCCTTCTCGCGGATGTGGCAGGTGTTGAGGATGACGAAGTCGGCCTCCTCCACCGCCTCGGTCGGCGCATAGCCGAGCGGGCGCAGGACGTCGGCCATGCGCTCGGAGTCATAGACGTTCATCTGGCAGCCGTAGGTCTTGATGAACAGACGCCGCGGCGCCGGCTCGACCTTCGGCGGGACGAGGGTCTCGGTCATGGGGCGCTTATGATCGCCGCGCGTGGCGACGGCAAGGCGCGGTCAGGCGTCGACGGCACCCGGGGCCACGCGGGCGGCGTGGCGTTTGTAGACCAGACCCTCCCGGTCCTCGGGCGCGGCGCCGGGGATGGCCTTGCCGTAGAGTTCCAGCTTGTGCCCCACCAGGTCGAAACCCAGGCGTTTGGCGATCTCGGTCTTGAGCCGTTCGATCTCGGCGTCGAAGAATTCGATGACCTCGCCCGTCCGGGTGTCGATCAGGTGGTCGTGGTGATCGTCGCCGGCCTCCTCATAGCGGCTGCGGCCGTCACCGAAGTCGTGCTTCTCGACCACGCCGGCCTCCTCGAACAGACGCACGGTCCGGTAGACCGTGGCGATCGAGATGTGCGGGTCGATGGCCGAGGCGCGGCGGTACAGCTCCTCGACGTCCGGGTGGTCCTCGGCGTTCGACAGCACCCGCGCGATCACGCGACGCTGCTCGGTCATGCGCATGCCGCGTTCGGCGCAGAGTTTTTCGATCCGGTCCATGGCGGGCGAGAATAGGGGGCCGTCGCGCCCTAGGGAAGCGGTCCGGTCAAGTTGAGAGCCAGTAGCAAGGCGTCGATCCCGACCCCGCCCGGACGGGCGTAGTATCGGGGGCGTCGACCCACCTCGCCGAACCCCAGGGAGGCGTACAACGACCGCGCGGCGGCGTTGTCCTCGGCCACCTCCAGAAACAGTCGGCCGGCACCCCGGGCGGCCGCTTCGGCCGAGGCGCGGGTCATCAGGGCGCGCGCGAGGCCGCGCCGACGCGCCGGCGGCCGGACCGCCAGGGTCAGCACCTCCGCCTCGTCGCCCGCCACCTGCACGAGGACGAACCCGTCCGGGGCCAGCTCCAGGACGGCGCCGGGGCGGTCGACCAGCGACCGGAGCGCCGCGGCGTCCCAGGGGGCGTCGAAGGCCTCGGCGTGAAGCGCCGCCAGGGCGTCGAGGTCCGGCGTCATGCCCGGCCGGGGCGCGGCTGTCCCGGCAGGCGGGTCGGCGGGGTGGCGTCGGGGGCCCGCAGATACTGGGGACGCGGCGCGTCGACCGGCCCCCCGGCCAGGGCACCTTCCGTCAGCCGGATCAGCGCCTCGGGCGTCGGCCCGTCGAGATCGATCCGGGCCCAGCCGGGCGGGAGGTCGGCCGCGAGGCTGGCCCCGCTTGCGACCAGTCGCCCCCCCTGCCCCGCCCCGTGCAGCCGGGCGGCAAGATCGGCCAGCGGGGTCGCCGCGGGCGCGTCGAGGGGGACGCCCGCCCCGTCGAACAGGCGCGCGTAGACCTGACCCCGGCGGGCGTCGATCACGGCGGCGACGGGACGGCCGTCGGGCGCGACCGAAGACGCCAGGGCGTCGAGGCTGGATACGCCCACGACCGGCCGATCCAGCGCCGCGCCCAGTCCCTGGGCGAAGGCCAGACCGACCCGCAGGCCGGTGAAGGACCCCGGGCCCACGGTGACGCCGATTCCGTCCAGTCCGGCGAACTCCAGCCCCGCCGCCGTCATCGCCGCCTCGGCGAGGGGCGCCAGCGCTTCCTGATGACCGCGCGCCATCGGAACGCTGCGGACGACGGTCCGGGCGCCGTCGAAGGCCGCGGCCGTGCACAGCCCGAGGGCGGTGTCGATCACCAGGACCCTCATCGCCCGGGCCGTCGCGGGGTCAGCTCGCCAGGACGGACGCCAGCCCGATCAGCGCCGACCGCACCGCCGGATCCGGAATCCGGGCCGCCAGCCGGTCGAAGACGAGGCCGTCGCGCTCCGCCGAGGCGCGGGGCTCGCGGCTCGGCAGCAAGGCGCCGACCGACAGGCCCAGGGCCTCGGCCAGAACCACGAGCCGCGAGGCCGGCACCCGATTGGCCCCGGCCTCGTACTTGGCCAGCTGCTGCACGCTGACGCCCGCGGTCGCCGCGACCTGGGCCCGTGTGAGGCCCAGGCTCGCGCGGCGTGCCGCCAGGCGCTCGCCCAGGTCCCGGTCGATCTCGGTGCTGTCGCGCGGGCCCATCGTTCGCTCCGTCCTCGAGGTTGAGACGACGGTGTTTCATGTGCACCTTGGGATTGCAACGAAAAAGTTTCATGCGTCGCGCCGGGCCACCACGGCGCCGACCCGAGCGACGCCCGCCCGGCCCATCCTGACGGCGCTCTCCAGCCCGCCGGGGCCGCCGCGCAGGTGCAGCCGGTCCGCGTCGGCCCCGTCGAAGATCCAGACGGAAACGCCCCCGTCATCGCCCTCCACGACGCAGCCCTGGCCCCGGCGGGGGAACCGGTCGGGGTCGTACTCGACCACCGTTCCGGCACCCGCCCACGGATCGAGGCAATCGTCGGTCAGAACCACGTGGCGGACACCGGGCGACCCAGGGATCGGGGCTTCCGCCCGGAACTTGCGTCCGCGGCTCTCCAGCCCGGAGGGGTCCGCAGCCGCCGGCTGGTCCCGCGTCGAGGCGGCGTGCGCGAGGCCTTCCGGATCCGCGCCGACCGCGGCGGTCAGCCGCCGCTGGACGTCCGGGCGGAACAGGCCGGGGCGCTTGCCGGATTCATAAAGCCCCCACCCCTGCCCGGTCATGCCGGCGCGGGCTCCGGCCTCGGCCTGGTTCAGACCCGCGTCGCGGCGCAGACGGGCCAGCGCCTCGCCCAGCCGCCGCGCCTCGTCCTTCGCCCGTGCGTCGCCCCGAAATCCGGCCATGGCGCATCATGCCGCGCGTCGCCGCGTGACGGAAGCGTTTCAATGGCTCAGAGCGCCGCCTCGACCGAGGTCACCTCGGGCACGTAGTGGCGCATCATCTGCTCCACGCCGGCCTTCAGCGTGGCGGTCGACGACGGGCAGCCGGCGCAGGCGCCGCGCATGCGCAGGGTCAGGACGCCGGTCTGCGCGTCAAACGCGTCGAACAGGATGTCGCCGCCGTCCTGGGCCACCGCCGGGCGGACGCGCGAATCCAGCAGGGCCTTGATCTCGCGCACCACCTCGTCGTCATCGTCCGAAGCGGCGTGCTCCGCCCCGGTCGCGCCCTCGCGCAGCAGCGGAGCGCCCGACACGAAATGATCCATGATCGTGGTCAGGACGTGGGGCTTCAGCTGGGTCCAGTCCGGCCCCTGGGGCGTCCGCGTCACCGCGACGTGGTCGGGACCGAAGAAGACCCCGGCGACGCCGTGCAGGCCGAACAGGGCGTGCGCGAGGGGCGAGGCTGCGGCCGAGGCGGGGTCGTGGAACGCCATCCCCGCGCCCTCGGCCACCCCCCGGCCGGGCAGGAATTTCAGCGCGTCGGGATTGGGGGTGGGTTCGGTCTGGATGAACATGGCCCGCAGATGCGCCCTGACGTCGCTTCGTTCAACCCCGCCGCCAGGGCGTGCGCTTGCCGCGGGGCGGGATCAGGCCAGATCCTCGACGTCCTGGTCGCTGAGCTCGCCCGGAACGATGGTCACCGGCAGCTTGCGCCCGCCGAAGCCCTTGATGGCCGCGGTGACCAGAGGCCCCGGTCCCCGCCCGCCCGTGGCGGCGGCAAGGACCAGGATCTTGATCTCGGGGTCCTGTTCGATCGCCCGCCGGATGGCCTCGACCGGCTCGCCCTCCTCGATCAGGAACTGCGGCGCGGCGCCGGACCGCGCCTGCGCGTCCTGGCCCAGCCGGTTCAGCAGGCGTTCGGCTTCCTCGCGCAGCTCCCGCTGGATCTCGTCCCGCACGCCGGCCCAGTGGGCGTCGGAGCCGCGCGGGATGACCCGCAGAAGGGCCACGCGGCCGCCGGTCGACCTCGCCCGGCGCGCGGCATAGCGCAGGGCGGCGTCGAACTCCGGACTTTCGTCGGCGACGACCAGGAATTTGCGCGGCATCGTCCCTCCCGTCCGCGGCCGGCCCTAGCGGACCGCCGCGGCGATCTCCCGGATCGTGGCGTTGGCGATGGTCAGCTTGGCGAAGGTCCAGCCCGCGCCCGAGGCCTCGATCTCGTCGACCGAGGCGCGGACGCCCTCGACGATCGACAGCCGCGGGCCGATCCAGGCGTCGACGGCGCGCTCGGCGGTCAGCTCGTCCTTGCCGCACGAGGCGTCGGCCGATCCGGCGACCGCGCGCGTCAGCACCAGCTGTTCGGCCTTGAGCTCCTGGATCAGGCGACGGACGGCCATGCGGTCGAAGCGGTCGTGCGACGGCACGCCTCCGGCCGCCGCGCGCAGCCGGTCGAAATCGAAGGCCGCGCCGACCTGATGGTAGAGGCGCGCCATGGACGGCGCGTCCCAGCCCGCCTCCCGCGCGAGGTCGCCGATGTCGGCGGTGGCGACCGTGGGGCGCAGCAGGGCGACCGACCGGGCCAGGTCGTCCGGCGCCCCCGCCGCGCGGAACTGGTCGATCCGCGCCTGCAGCCGGGCCTGTTCGAAACGCGACAGCACCTCGCCCCCGTGGGGCTTCAGCGTGTCGGCGACGGGCTGATAGGCGTCGATCAGGCCCTGGACCGTGCTGCCGGCGCGCCGGGCCCGGCGGGTCAACCAGAAGGTCTGGCGGCGCATGACGGTGGCGATCTCGCCGTAGAGCGCCGTCTGGGCCTCGGCCGGGATCTTCAGGTCGAGCGCGGACACCGCGTCCCAGGCCTCGTCCAGGCGGAAGATGCGACGGGCTGCGGCGAAGGCGAGGACCATCGGGCCCGCGTCGGTCTCCGCGCTCTGGCGCAGCCGCAGGGGGAAGGTCGCCCCGCAGGCGTTGACGATGTCGTTGGCCAGAACGGTCGAGATGATCTCGCGCCGCAGCCGGTGACCACGCATCTCCGCCTCGAACCCATGCACGGCCGCCGGGAAGTAGTTGACGAGCGTGGCATGGAAGAAGGGATCGTCCGGCGCCCCGGAGGCGACGATCTCGTCGAACAGTTCGATCTTGGAGTAGGCCGTCAGGACCGACAGCTCCGGCCGGGTCAGCGCGGAGCCGGTGGCCTTCATCTCGGCCAGCTTGAGGTCGTCGGGCAGGCCTTCGACCTTGCGGTCCAGCCGGCCCCTGGCGCCCAGGGCCAGCATGAAGGCCTGCTGGGCGTCCAGCGCGGCCGCGCCCTCCGCCTGCTGCAGCGTCAGCGCCAGGGTCTGGTCGTAGTTGTGCTTGAGCACCTTCAGCCCGACCTCATCGGTCATGGAGGCCAGCAGGGCGTCGCGGTCCGCGGGGTCCAGCGCCCCGGCGACCACCGCGCCGCCGACCAGGATCTTGATGTTCACCTCGTGGTCGGAGGTGTCGACGCCGGCGGAGTTGTCGATCGCGTCGGTGTTGATCCGGCCCCCGCCGTCGCCGCGGCCGGACAGGGCGAAGTGGATTCGGCCCGCCTGGGTCAGGCCCAGGTTGGCCCCCTCGCCCACCACCTTCACCCGCAGCTCGTTGCCGTCGATGCGGAGCGCGTCGTTGGCCTTGTCCCCGGCCTGGGCGTCCGTCTCGTGGGGCGCCTTAACATAGGTGCCGATGCCGCCGAGGTAGAGCAGCTCGGCCGGCGCCTTCAGGATCGCCTTCATCAGCGACGGCGGGTCCAGGGCCTCGTCCTCGACGCCCAGCAGGGCGCGGACCTCGGGCGACAGCGGGATCGACTTGTCGCCGCGCGAGAAGACGCCCCCGCCGCGGGAGATTTTCGAGCGGTCGTAGTCCTGCCACGACGACCGCGGCAGCTGGAAGATCCGGTTTCGCTCGGCCCAGGAGACGGCGGGGTCGGGGTCGGGGTCCAGGAAGACGTCGCGATGGTCGAAGGCGGCGACCAGCTTCGTCGCCCTGGACAGCAGCATGCCGTTGCCGAACACGTCGCCCGACATGTCGCCGACCCCCACCACGGTGAAGGGCTGGGTCTGGATGTCCTTGCCCATCTCGCGGAAGTGGCGCTTGACCGCCTCCCAGGCCCCGCGGGCCGTGATGCCCATGGCCTTGTGGTCGTAGCCGACCGAGCCGCCCGAGGCGAAGGCGTCGCCCAGCCAGAAGCCGTACTGGGCCGAGACGCCGTTGGCGATGTCGGAGAAGGTCGCCGTGCCCTTGTCGGCGGCGACGACCAGATAGGGGTCGTCGTCCTCCC
Source organism: Alphaproteobacteria bacterium (assembly GCA_018820275.1). Classification (GTDB taxonomy): domain Bacteria; phylum Pseudomonadota; class Alphaproteobacteria; order Caulobacterales; family Caulobacteraceae; genus Brevundimonas. The sequence continues at coordinate 38,667 of JAHJOO010000018.1, read as the reverse complement.
AGGCGATCACGTTCTGCGGCCGCACCACGGCGCCGTCCGCCGCGATGTTGTCGGTCACGTCCAGCAGGCCCGACAGGAAGGTCCTGTAGGCCCGGATCGCCTCGGCCTGCTGGGCGTCGCGGTCAGCGCCGGCCCGGACCAGCCCCGACAGGTATTTCGGGAAGAATCCGCCCTTGGATCCGACCGGCACGATGACCGCGTTCTTGACCTGCTGCGCCTTCACCAGACCCAGCACCTCGGTGCGGAAGTCGTCGCGCCGGTCCGACCAGCGCAGCCCGCCCCGCGCCACCGGGCCGAAGCGCAGGTGGACGCCCTCCACGTGGGGCGCCCAGACGAAGATCTCGCGATAGGGTCTCGGCAGGGGCAGGTCGTCGAGCTCCCGCGAGGCGATCTTGATGGAGATGTGCGGCTTGGGGCCGCCGTCCGCGGACGTCTGGTAGAAATTGGTCCGCTTGATCGCGCCGATCAGCGCCGCGATCCGCCGAAGCGCGCGGTCGTGATCCAGACTCTTCACGTCCTGCAGCAGGTCGGCCAGCCGCCCGGTCAGGGCCGCGACCTCGGCCGCCCGGGCCGGCACGTCGCCGCCGGCCGGATCGAATTTCGCCCGGAAGAGATCCAGAAGCGCCCGCCCGGCGTCCGGATAGAGGACCAGCGCCTCCTCCTGCACGGCTTGGCTGGGGTCCAGCCCGCTTTGCTGGCGATAGCGCGCCAGGGTGCGGATCAGGGCCGCCTCGCGCCAGCCGACGCCGAGCTCCAGCACCAGCCGGTTGAAGCCGTCGCTTTCGGTCAGCCCGCTCCACGCCGCCTGGACCGCCGCCTCGAACGGGCCGGCCACGGCGTCGAAGCACAGCGCCTCCCCGCGGGGATCTTCCAGCAGGAACTCGTGCACATGGACCGGGCCGTCGCCCAGCGGCCGGACCGCGTGGCCCCACTCCTCAAGCGTCTTCAGCCCCATGTCGGCGAGAATCGGCAGGACGTCGGACAGGGGTACGGCCCCGCCCCGGCGATACAGTTTGAACCGGAACTGCAGCGGCGTGTCGCCGGGGTTGCGGAAGGCCCGGACGCCGACGGGCTCGCCGTCGCCGGGAGCGCCGTCGTCGTTCAGCCGGTCGAAGCCCTGCAGGTCCCGGACCGCTTCGGCGGGGTCGTAGCGGTCGCGGTAGCCGGCACCGAAGGCCTCGGCCCACCGCTCGCTGAGCGGACCGACGCCGACCTCGTCGACGGCCGCCGCCCGCAGGGCCGCCTCGAACCGGTCCTTCCAGCCGCGGCCGGCCTCGGCGATGCGGTGCTCCAGCTCGGCCATGTCGGGCTTCGGATGCTCGCCCGGGGTCACGCCGATGATGTAGTGGATGCGGACCAGCGGGTTGTCCGACAGTTCGGGATACCAGGCCGACAGCCGCCCGCCCCACGCCTCCGCCAGGATGCGGCCTATGCGCTCGCGCACCGAGGCGTGGAAGCGGTCGCGCGGAATGAAGACCAGCACCGAGACGAAGCGGTCGAAGGGGTCCTTGCGGGTGAAGCTGCGGATGCGCGGCCGGTCCTGCAGATGCAGGATGCCGAGGGCGATCTCCAGCAGTTCGTCCTCGCGGATCTGGAACAGCTCGTCGCGCGGATAGCCCTCGAGGATGTTCTTCAGGCGCTTGTGGCTGTGGCTGCCCTCCGCCTTGGCCGCGCGCGTCAGGGCGTTGGCGACCTTGCGGCGGATCAGCGGCACCTCCGAGGTCTGGCGGTCGTAGGCCTCGGCCGTGAACAGGCCGACGAAGCGGGTCTCGCCCGAGGGCCGGCCGTCGGGCCCGAAACGCTTGACGCCGACGTAGTCCATGTAGGCGCGACGGTGCACCCGGGAGCGCGCGTTCGCCTTGGCCACGGTGACCGGATCCGACAGGTCGATCTGGCGCTTCATGGCGCCCGTCAGCACCGCCGGTTCATTGGTCCGGCGCAGCACCGTGCGCTCGGGATCGCGCAGGACGCCCAGCCCCTCGCGCGACTGCGACAGCGGCGCCTCGGCCTGGTAGGCACCCGTCTCGTCGCGCGGATAGTCGTAGTCGCGCGCGCCGAGGAAGACGAAATGGTCGGCATTGAGCCATTCGAGAAAGGCCACCGATTCCGCCACGAGGGCGGGATCCACGCCGGGCGGACCGGCGCGCAGGTGGTCGATCGTCCCCGCCATGGCCGCGTTCATGACGGCGTGATCCCCGACGGCCGCGGCGACGTCCTCGAGGGTGGCGAGAAGACCGGTGCGCAGGGCGTCCCGGCGCTCCTGCGGCATGGGATCCACCACCACCACGATCAGGGATTCCCGCGTCGCGCCGGCGACGCGGGCGCCGTTCGCGTCCCGACCGGCCGGCACGACCGGGTGGAACATGGCCCGCACCGAGACGCCCGCCTCGGCCAGTTCGCCCATGACGCTGTCGACCAGGAACGGGCCGTCGTTCTGGATGATGTGGATGAGGTCGAAGCCCGCGGCGCGACCGTCGGCGCCGGTCAGGGTCGTCACCTCCACGCGCGGCGGCTCGTCGGCCCGGCGCGCGGCGGTGGCCGCCCACACGGTCGCCAGGACCGCCGCGAGGTCCGGCAGTCCGATTTCCGGGGTTTCGTCGGCCGACCAGTCCTCCAGCGCCTGGCCCAGGAAGTCGCGCTCCAGCGGGCCGAAGGTCTGGCCGCCCGCCCGGGCGAAGTCGCGCTCCAGCGCCTCCATCCGTTCGGCGAACGTGGCGGCGGCTTCGGCTTGGGCGGCCATGGGGGCTCTCTTGTCGGACGCGGTCCTCCCGACCGCTCTCCGCCCGATGGTTAGTGCGAGCCTCGGCAAAGGGGAAGGCCGGGCGCAAAAAGAAGACGCCGGACCCGGGGTCCCGGATCCGGCGTCAGCGCCTCTGTCCGAAAGGGATCAGAAGCGGATGTTCATGCCCAGGCGGAAGGCATGGGTCTTGAAGTCGGGGTTCGACCGCGTGATGTCCGTGCCGGCCGGGTTCGGGGCCAGGATGAACGGGTTGGTGGCCGGGGCCGTGCCCGGGCCCGCGCGCACGACGTGCTCGCCCGCCTCGAGATCGGTGTAGAGGTACTCACCGACCAGGGTCAGGTTCGGTGCCAGGCTCCATTCCACGCCGCCGCCGAACTGATAGCCGTCGGCGTCGTCTTCCTCGACCGTCTCGGTGAAGCTGTTGGCGCCGTTGGAGGTCCGGAACACGTTGTCGATCTTGCCGTAGACGGCACCACCGGTGCCGTAGAACAGGGCCGGCCCCATGGCATAGCCGAGCCGGGCGCGCAGGGCGGCGGTGTGCTTCAGATTGCGGGTGAAGACATAGTTGGCGGGCGTGGTGCTGAAGCCGCTGACGCTGTCCTCGGCGTCCACCGCCGCGATCTCGGCCACGCCGCCCACGACCCAGTTGCCGAACTGCATGTCGTAGCCGACGCGGGCGCCGCCCTCGACGCCGCCGTCGTCGCGGTCACAGCTGGTCGGGCTGGGGTTCGAGGCCTGGCCGGAGCAGTAGCCCGGGCTGAACGCGTCGTTGGTCGTGCCGTTGAGCACGACGGTGTCGTCGAAGTCGCCGTCGAAGTCGCGGTCGAACACCAGGGTCTCGTTCTTGTCCTCGTCGCTGTCGAGGAAGCCCCCGTGGACGCCGACGTAGAAGCCGCTCCAGTCGGGCGCGGACTGGGCCAGGGCGGGCGTGGCGCTGGCGGCGGTCATCAGGGCCAGGGCGGCGGCGGCATGTCTGATCTTCATGGAGTCCTCTGGAAGTTTACGGCGCGATCCCGCGCCACGGTGTGGAGCCCTCCCACGGCCGCTGAACGTGGCCATGCGCACGGCCGTTCCGGGGGGGACCGACGGGTTCCGCACACTGTGCAGCTGTGTGGCCAATCCGACACAGGAACCGGAATGCGAAAGGCCGCCGAAGCGAGCTTCGACGGCCTTTGCCGGAACGGCGCCGGAGGGGGGAGGGAGGCGCCGGCCTTGGTCGTCGCGGCATGGAGGGGGAGGGGCCGCGGCGATGGAGGGGATGTGGGACGCGCCGGGGCGCGTTCAAGTCCCCTTGCGAGGGGAGGGGCGGCCCACCGGCCGCGGCGAGTCGTCGCGGGCCTCAGCGCCGGGCGCCCTGGTCTCGTCGGCATAGGGTTCGCCGTCGCCCGACAGCAGGATGGCCATCCAGCGGCTGCCGCGGAACTCGGCGAGGATGGCCATGGCCATGACCGCCAGCGGGGTCGACAGGAACATGCCCACCACGCCCCAGATCTTGCCCCAGAAGGCCAGCGACAGCAGCACCACCACCGGATCGATGTTCTGGTTGTCGCCCTGCATGCGCGGCTGGATCATGTTGCCGGAGATGAACAGGATCGCCTGAAGCCCGCCCAGCAGGATCAGCGCCGGCCAGTAGCTCTCGAACTGGACCAGGGCGAAAAGCGGCGGCGCGAGGCCCGCGATCGCCCCGCCGAGGACGGGGATGAACCCGACGACGAAGATGACGAAGGTCCAGAACTCCGCATTCTGAAGCCCGACGGCGCGCATCAGGATCCAGGCCGCGGCGCAGATCATCAGCCCGGTGACGGTCTGGACCCAGAGATAGCCCTCCACCCCGCCGCGGACCCGCTCGAACACCTCCATGGCCTCCGTCCGGCTCTTCCGCTCGGGGAACATGCCGACCAGTTTGCGGCGGAAGCCCCACTGGGACGCCAGCAGGAAGGCGAGATAGATCAGCACGAAGACCGCGCCGGTCAGGACGCCCTGCACCTGCATGGCCGCCTCGCCGATGTAGGAGCGCAGGTCCAGCTGGGTCAGCAGTTCCGTCACCGTCGGCGGTTCGGTCTGGCCGAACAGGCCCCAGGCGTCGGTCAGGATCTGGTCCAGTCGCGGCCCGATCCGCGTCGACACCCCAGAGGCCTCGCCGAAGAAGCCCAGCGCCCCGTTCAGGATGAAGGCCACCGAGGCGAAGAAGCCGAGAATGACGAGGATCAGCGCCGTGGCCCCCGCCCAGCGGGGCGGCAGGCGCGTGTGCTGCTCCAGCCAGCGCTGCATCCCGCCGATCATGATCAGCAGGAAGATGGCCATGGCCAGCGGCGTCAGGATGTCCCGCAGCCAGTAGACCGCCCAGCAGGCCGCGACCGCGGCGATCACCACCAGGGCGTTTCTCGACACCGTCGAGGAGGGGATCACGGTGGGCGGTTTCATGGGCATATGGTCAAGGTCCGGCGGGGCGGCGTCAACGGGCCTTGATCCGCGTTCCGCCCCGGTGAAGCATGAGCGCCGCCGCCCTCCCGCGGTTCCCCATCACGAGCGGCCCATGACCGACGCCCCTGCCCTGTTTCTGGGCCAGTCCGACCAGGCGGAGACCCTGCTGCTGAACCGGGCCAACCGGCACGGGGTGGTGGCCGGGGCCACTGGCACCGGCAAGACCGTGACGCTGCAGATCATGGCGCAGGGCTTCTCCGACGCCGGGGTGCCGGTCTTCTGCGCCGACGTGAAGGGCGACCTGTCGGGCATCTGCATGCCGGGCAGCCCCAACGAGAAGCTTCTGGCGCGGGCGCAGGAGATGGGGCTGACGCTGGCGCCGAAGGCCGCGCCGACGGTGTTCTGGGACCTGTACGGCCAGAAGGGTCACCCGATCCGCTCCACGGTCTCGGAGATCGGCCCGGTGCTGCTGGCGCGCATGCTGAACCTCAATGAGGTGCAGGAGGGCGTGCTGTCGGTGGTCTTCCACGTCGCCGACAAGGAGGGGCTGCTGCTGCTCGACCTCGACGACCTGCGCGCCCTGCTGGCCCACGTCGGCGAGAACGCCGAGCGCATCGGGCGCGAGGTCGGCAACGTCGCCCCCGCCTCGATCGCCGCCATCCAGCGTTCGATCCTGCAGCTGGAACAGCAGGGCGGCGCCGCCTTCTTCGGCGAGCCGGCGCTGCGGCTGGAGGACATGCTGCGGACCTCGCTGGACGGCCGGGGCCAGGTCAATGTGCTGGACGCGACCCGGCTGATGAACTCGCCGCGCCTCTACGCCGCCTTCCTGCTGTGGCTGCTGTCGGAGCTGTTCGAACAGCTGCCGGAGGTGGGCGATCCGGACAGGCCGCGTCTGGTCTTCTTCTTCGACGAGGCGCACCTGCTGTTCACCGACGCCCCCTCCGCCCTGCGCGAAAAGGTCGAGCAGGTGGTGCGGCTGATCCGGTCCAAGGGCGTGGGCGTCTATTTCGTCACCCAGAACCCGGCCGACATCCCCGACAGCGTGCTGGCCCAGCTGGGCAACCGCATCCAGCATGCGCTGCGCGCCTACACCCCGTCGGAGCAGAAGGGGCTGAAGGCCGCGTCGCAGAGCTTCCGCCCCAACCCCGCCTTCGACACCGCCGAGGCCATCCAGGGTCTGGGCGTGGGCGAGGCGCTGGTCTCGACGCTGGACGAGAAGGGTGCGCCCCGCGTGGTCGGTCGCACGAAGATCCGCCCGCCGGACAGCCGCCTCGGCCCCGCCACGGACGCGGAGCGGGCGCAGGTGATGGCCGGCAGCCCCGTGCGCGGGATGTACGACACCCCTGTCGACCGGGAGTCCGCCGAGGAAGTCCTGGCCGCCCGCCGCGGCGAGGCCGATCAGGCGGCCGCCGAGGCGAAACTGGCCGAGGCCCGCGCCAAGGCCGACGCAGCCGCCGCGAAGGAGGCCGAGAAGGCCGCCGCGGTGCGCGCGAAGGAAGACGCGCGCCTGGACCGGGAGGCCGAACGGGCTCGCGCGCCCGCCCGCCGCTCGAACCGCCAGACGCCGGTGGAGGCGCTGACCAAGTCGGTGCTGCGTACGGCGGGGAGCACGCTCACCCGCGAACTGCTGCGGGGCGTGCTGGGGGGGCTGAAGCGGCGGTGAGGCGAGCACAAGGCAGGCCGAGCTTCGGCTGCCCCCCTAACGATCTCCTGGGCGCCCCAGCAGGCGATGACTGATCCAGAAGAAGATTCCAAACATCGCGAAGAGGCCGAAGAAGTGCGGCAGATCCTCAGCTTGCATCGCAGCCGCGATCGCACTGCTGACGACGGCCGCGCTGATCATCAAGAGCTTCGACCGCGTGCTCACGTCCTACCGCCCCACGATCCGCCACATCCTGAGCGGGTGCCGCACCGTCCCCGCCTCGTCGCCCGCCGCGTCGCCGCGTCCCATGTAGAAGTCCGCGCGCACCGGGCCGCGGATGGCCGAGCCGGTGTCCAGCGCCATGACGAGGCCGGAATAGCCCGAGCGCGCGCCGACGAGGTTGCCGGCGTCGGCCTCGATCCACACCGGGGTCCCATAGGTCCAGTGGGCCGGATCCACGGCGATGGAGCGACGCGCGGTCAGGGGCACCCCCGCCGCGCCGGCCGGGTGGCCGCCATCATCGGGATCCATGCGGAACCAGATGTAGCGGGGGTTCAGGGCCATGACCTCGGCCGCCCGATCGCCCCGGTTGGCGGCCAGCCAGCCGCGGATCGCCTCACCCGAGGTGCCGTCGCGGGGCAGCAGGCCGCGCTCGGCCATCGGCGTGGCGATGCCGACGAAGCGCTGGCCGTTGTCGGCGGCATAGGCGGCGCGGGCGCGCGTGCCGTCCTCGAAGGTCAGATAGCCCGAGCCCTGGATCTGCATGAAGAAGAGATCCTCGGCCCGCATGAAGGCCAGCGCCTGCGGCGCCGGCAGGGCCTCGATCTCGGCGCGCGTCGGACCCGTGTCGCCGCGTCGCCAGCCGGGCGGGGGCGGCAGGACAGGCGCGGAAAACTCCGCGTCCGGGAAACGACGCGCCGGATATTCCGGCGCGAAATAGGAGGTCAGCCGTCCGGGCTCGCCATCAGGCGTGCGCGCCTCGACGGCGGCGAAATTGGCCTCGAACCAGCCTTTCGCGAGCGTCGGGGAGGGCGCCTGCGCGGCCATGGCGCGCCCGGCCTCGCACAGGGGATCGGCGGCGGGGCGGCAGCCGGCGGCATAGGCCTGCAGCGCCGCGGCGTGGTCTTCCCTTTCCCAGCCCGGCAGGGCCGACAGGGAGACCGCGCCGGCAGGCAGAGGTCGGGGACCGGGGCCGGGCTCTCCCGCCGGTCCGGTCGGAGGAACCGGGGCGGGGCGATCGACCCCGGGGACCGGGGCCGGCGCGGGAGCGGGCGGGGCCGGCGCCGTGGCGCAGGCGGCGGCGAGAAAACCCGGTAGCAGAAGAAGCCGGCGGATCACGCCGTGGCGGGCTCCACCCGGGCCAGAACCCAGTTGGGGTCGTTGGCGCCCAGGGGCCGCTGGAAGGTCCAGATCTCGGCGGTGCGGCGCTCCTCGATCCGTTCCTCATGGCCCTCGCCGCCGAAGACGGAGCGCAGCTCGGCGAGAAAGCGGACCCGCGCTACGGCGCGCTCGCCGTCCACGGTGGCCAGCTCCAGATCGGCGCGCGGCGGGTGGACGAACTCGACCCGTTCGGCCTCGCCCCGGGTCTCGCGCGACTTCATGCCGGCCTCGAAGGACTCCATGACCGGCGGCGCGAGCAGCGGCTTCAGCGCCTCGCGGTCGCCGGCGGCATAGGCCTGGACGATGGTGTCGTGGGCGGTGCGCGCGCCTTCAAGGAAGCGGTGGGGGTCGAAGGCGGGATCCCGCGCCTTCAGCCCCTGGATGGCCGCGAGGGTGTGGCTGTCGACCGGCGTCGCGGGCTGGGCACCGGGCGGGGGCGCCGCCGGCACGGGCTGGGCGCGGACGTCGTCCTCGGGCTGGCGGCCGACCTTCTTGCCCAGGACGTTGTAGAGCTGGAACAGGACGAAGGCGGCGATCACCGCGAAGAGCACGATCTGGAACTGGACGGGCACGGGGCATCCCTGAGGGCGGGGAGAGGGAAAGAGGATTAGGCGGTCATATGGGGTGGGGCAAGCCGAAGCCCCAATGCCCGGCACCGGCCGGCGTTGCGACCCGGCGTCGCGCATGATAGTCGCCGCGCCTTCCGGCGGCCGCCACGCCGCCGCCATATTCCGGATGCCCGCGACCCATGACCGACGCCACGCCCTCGACCCCCGCCAACGGCGAACAGCCGATCCAGGGCCAGCCGGCCGCGCCGGGCTTCCGCATTCTGGCGCAATACGTCCGCGACCTGTCGTTCGAGAACCCCAAGGCCCCCGAAAGCCTCCGCGCCGAGGGCAAGCCGGCGATCGACATGGGCGTGGAGATGAACGCCGTGGGCCGCAAGGACGGCCTGTTCGAGGTGGACCTGAAGCTGTCGGTCAAGGCGTCGGTCGACGCCGGCCCGATCTTCGCGGTCGAGCTGGTCTACGGCGGCCTGTTCCAGCTGATGGGCGTGGCCGAACAGGACATCGAGCCGATGCTGCTGATCGAATGCCCGCGCTACCTCTACCCCTTCGCGCGCGAGATCATCGCCAAGGCCACCTCCGATGGCGGCCTGGTGCCGCCGTTCCTGATGGACCCGATCGACTTCGCCGCCATCTACGCCCAGCGCCGCGCCGAGATGCAGCGGACGCCGGCGCAGGCCTGAGCCCTCAGGCGGCGCGGTTCCCCGCGTCGCCCACGGCGTCCCACAGGGTCGTCGACCGGATCTCGTCGGTCAGGAAGGCCCGGTGCGCGGCGGCCTCGGCATCGGTCAGGCGCGGCATCAGCGGGCGCGGGCGCGGGCCGTGGGTCGTGCCGCCGGCCTGGGCCTCGGCGGTGACGGCGGCGGCCATGGACAGGTCCAGCTTGCGCGCCTTGCCGCCCTTCAGCTCCAGATAGACCTCGGCCAGCAGGCGGGCGTCGATCAGCGCCCCGTGCAGGGTGCGCTCGGTCAGGGAAATCTTGAACCGCCGGCACAGGGCGTCCAGCGAGTTGGGCATGCCGGGGAAGCGCTGCTGTGCCAGCTGCAGCGTGTCGATCCAGCGCTCGACCGGGATCAGGTCGCGGCCGCAGTTGGTGCACTCCCACTCCACGAAGGCGCGGTCGAAATTGGCGTTGTGGGCGATGATCGGCGCGTCGCCGACGAACGCCATCAGATCGGCCACGATGTCGCGGAATTTCGGCGCCGTCCTCACCTTGTCGTCGGTGATGCCGTGCACCGCGATCGCCCCCGCGGGGATCAGCCGCTCCGGATTGACGTAGCGGTGAAAGGTCCGGCCGGTCGGCAGCAGATCCTCGATCTCGATGCAGCCGATCTCGATCAGGCGGTCGCCGGTCTTCGGATCGAAGCCGGTGGTTTCGGTGTCGAGCACGATCTCGCGGGCCATGGCCCTTACTGACCCGGTTCGCCGCCGGACGGAAGACCGCGCCGGGGCGGCGTCCACGAGGGATCCAGAACGGTCCCCACGATCGCATTCACCTGAGCACGCGCCGCGTCGAGCCCGCGCGAGGTGTCGACGAGGAAATCGGCCCGGGCGCGCTTGTCCGCGTCCGGCGTCTGGCGCGCCAGGATGGCGTCGAACCGCGCGCGGCTCATCCCCGGCCGCGACAGGACCCGCTGCGCCTGCACCTCGGGCGGCGCGGTCACCACCACGACGGCGTCGACGGCCCGGTCTCCGCCGGTCTCGAACAGCAGGGGGATGTCCAGGACCGCCAGCCTCACGCCCGCGGAACGCGCGCCGTCGAGCTCCGCCAGTCGACCCTGCGCCACCAGCGGATGGACGAGGGTTTCCAGACGCCGGAAGGCGTCGCGGTCGTCGCCCAGCGCCCGGGCGAGGCGGTCCCTGTCGACGGCGCCGTCGACCACCACGCCGGGAAAGGCCTGGCCCACGGGTTCGACGGCCGCACCGCCCGGGGCGTAGAGGGCGTGCACCGCGTCGTCGGCGTTCCAGGTGGCGGCCCCCGCCTCCGCGAACAGCCGCGTCGTCGTCGACTTGCCCATGCCGATCGACCCGGTCAGGCCCAGGATGATCATGCCGCCTCCAGCGCCGTCAGGCACAGGGCCCGGACGTCGATGTCCGGAGCGTCTGTGCCGTAGAGGTCCCGGAACGACGGCCGCGCCTGCCCGATCAACATGGCGAGGCCGTCGACGATCGTCAGCCCGCGCGCGCGGGCTGCGGCCAGCAGCGGCGTGAGCAGGGGACGATAGGTCATGTCCATGACCACCGCGCCCGGCTTCAGCACCCGGACGTCCACGCCCGGGTCCACCGGCAGGGCGTTGACGACCAGGTCGGCCGCGACGAGATCATCCGGTGACTGAACAATCACGCCCAGGGCCGATTCCAGCTCCCGCGCCCGCGTGACGCCGCGATTGATCACGCCGACCCGCGCGCCGGCGTCCAGAAGCGCCGCCGCCGCGGCCCGCGCGGCTCCCCCCGCGCCCAGCAAGGTCACCCGACTGCCTGCCAGAGCCAGGTCGGGGGCCTGTTCGGCGAGAGCCTGCAGGACCCCGGTCCCGTCCGTGGAGTCGGCCGACACGCGGCCATCCCGGAATACGAGGAGATTGGCCGACCCGGCCCGCCGGGCCGTCTCCGTCGCCTCGTCGGCCGAGTCCAGCGCCCTCAGCTTCCACGGCGCGGTGACGTTCAGCCCACGGATGACCCCGTCCCGGCCCCGCCGGATCAGGGCGTCGAACGCAGCCTCGTCCGCCGCCGCGAAGGCCTCATAGGTCGCATCCAGCCCCGCGGCGGCGATCCACGCGCCGTGGATGACCGGGCTGAGCGAGTGGCCGATCGGCCAGCCGACGACGCCGGCGCGGATCATGCCGGCAGCGCCCCGTGCGACCGCAACGCCTCCAGCAGCGGCCACAGCGGCATGCCCATGATCGTGGCCTGGGCGCCGTCGACCCGGGCGAACAGCTGAGCCCCGCGGCCCTCGATCCGGTAGCAGCCGACGGAGGCCAGCAGGCCCTCGCCTTCGGCCGTCAGATAGGCGTCGAGAAAGGCGTCGGAGAACCCCCGCATGGTCATCCGCGCCGGCTCGCGGTCCGACCAGATCACCTCGCCGCCCCGCGCCAGGGCCACGCCGGACCACAGCAGGTGCTCGCGCCCCCGCATCTCCGACAGGCGCGCGCGGGCCTCGTCCAGCGACCGCGCCTTGGAGACGAGCCGGCCGTCGAAGGCCAGGATCTGGTCCGAGCCGATCACCCAGTCCCCGGGCCGGCGTCGCGACACGTCCCGCGCCTTGGCGGCGGCCAGCGTCACGCTCAGTTCCGCCGGATCAAGACGCGCCTCGGGCGTCTTCAGCGCGGCTTCGTCCACATCGGCCGGATCGACGTTGAAGGCGACGCCCGCGTCCTCCAGGATGCGGCGGCGCGCCGCGCTGGCCGAGGCGAGCACAATCATCGCGGCGCCTCGGACCGTGCGCGGCGCTCCTGCAGCAGGTTGACGACGGCGGCCGCCGTCTCCTCCACCGACCGCCGCGTCACGTCGATGACCGGCCATCCGCGCCGTTCGAAGGCGCGCCGGGCCCTGATGGTCTCGTCCCGCACGGCGTCCTGGTCGACGTAGGACGAGGCGCGGTCGGCGTTGAGCCCCTCCAGCCGATTGCGCCGGATCTGTACGAGCCGGTCGGGTGACACCGTCAGACCGACGACCAGTGGCCGTTTCAGGGTGGTCAGGCGTTCGCCGTCCTCCTGACCCGGGACCAGCGGTACATTGGCCGCGCGGATGCCCCGGTGGGCGAGATAGATGCAGGTCGGGGTCTTGGAGGTGCGGCTGACGCCGGTCAGCACCACGTCGGCCTGTTCCAGCTGTTCGGTCGTGCCCTGGCCGTCGTCGTGGGCCATGGCGAAGTCCAGGGCGGCGATGCGGTTGAAATAGTCGTGGTCCAGAGCGTGCTGGGCGCCCACCCGGGTCGACAGGGCGGCGCCCAGATAGCGCGACAGGGCACCGACCAGCGGATCGAGCGCGGCGATCTGGGGCATGTCCAGTTGGCGGCAGCCCTGTTCCAGCTGCGCCCTGAGTTCGGAATCGACCAGGGTGTGGAGCACCACGCCCGGTGCCGCCTCGATCTCCTCGAGGACCCGCTCCATCTGCCGCGGCGACCGGACGAGGGCGTAGATGTGCTCGATCGGAATGATGCCGTCGAACCGGGCCACGACCGCCTTGGCCATGGCGTTCAGGGTCTCGCCGGTCGAGTCCGACACCAGATGAACGTGGAAATAGGTGGCCAGGCGGCCGGGACGGACCGGCGTCACCGGACGATTTCCCGGGGGATGGATCGGCGGACGACTGGGGAGAAGTCCTGGGGCCGCCGGGGCGCCGTTTGCGGGGTGTCGGTCATGATTTTCTATAGCTGAGCGTCTGGCACCGGGCGAGCGGGGATGACCGGGGACGGGTCGTCGCCCGCGATGGGCGTTTTTCCACCTGTGGCTCGCGCGGTCTCGCTACATTGGGGAAATCTCTAATGAGAGGTTAACGGCCCACAGCCTGCCCGGCGCGGGACCCGGCGCGCAGACGGCGGTTTAAGGCTTCGTTAACCTTTCCGGCCGGTATCGGCGCCCGCGTCTGTCCCCAGAGGTCGGGCGTTTTCCGCGGCCGTGGAGAACCGTGGGAAAGCCGGGGACGGCCGCCCGTCAATCCCCGTCGTCCCCGGTCCAGACTTCTACTTCCCTCCTTTCGATTCAAGGGAAGGGAAGGGAAGGAAAGGGGTCGGCTTGAGCGGGGACGCCGCACCCCGTAAGTCCATCGCATGCAGACCCCCCGCCTTCTGAGCGCCCTGGCCGGCGAAACCCTCGATCGCCCGCCCGTGTGGTTCATGCGGCAGGCCGGTCGATACCTGCCGGAGTATCGCGCCCTGCGCGCCACGACGCCGGGATTCATCGAATTCTGCCTCGATCCCGACAAGGCGGCCGAGGCGACGCTGCAACCCATGCGGCGGTTCGGGTTCGACGCCGCCATCGTCTTCGCCGACATCCTCCTGATCCCCCGGGCTCTGGGTCAGGAGGTCTGGTTCGAAGCGGGAGAGGGCCCGCGGCTGGGGGCCCTGCCTTCGGTGGATTCCATGCGCGACCGGACGGCCGGCGCGGGGCGGTCCCTGTCCGAAGTCGGCGAGACCCTGAAGATCGTCCGGGCCCAGCTGGAGCCGGAGCGGGCCCTGATCGGCTTCGCCGGCGCGCCATGGACGGTGGCGACCTACATGCTGGACGGCGAGGCCCGCACCATCGGCAAGGGAGAGCGCGCCCAGGCGCGGACCTATGCCTACGCCGATCCGGTGCTGGTCGACGGCGTGCTGGATGTTCTGGTCGAGGCGACGGCGCAGTATCTGAAGATGCAGGCCGACGCCGGGGCCCAGGTCCTGAAGATCTTCGAGAGCTGGGCCGAGGGCCTGCCGGACGACGTGTTCGAACGGCTGGTGCTCCGGCCCCACCAGAAGCTGGTCGCCCGGGTGCGGGAACTGGGGGTCACCGTGCCGCTGATCGGTTTCCCCCGGGGATCGGCCGCGCTCGCCGAGCGCTATGCGACTCAGTGCGACGTCCAGGCCGTTGCCTTGGACACGGCCTGTCCGCTGGAGGTCGGGCGTCGGGTCCAGGCGATCAAACCGATCCAGGGCGCGCTGGATCCGCTCCTCCTGAGGGCCGGGGGTGCGGCGCTGGACCGCAGGGTGGATCAGCTGATGGAGGCCTGGGGGCAGGGGCCGTGGGTCTTCAACCTTGGCCATGGCATCCTACCTGATGTGCCGGTCGCGCACGTCGAGCGCGTTCTGCAAAGGATCGGGGCACAGTGACTCAGGAACCGACGGCGGCGCGGCGGATCGCCGTGGTTCTGTTCAATCTCGGCGGGCCTGACGGTCCGGCCGACGTGAAGCCCTTTCTTTTCAATCTTTTCAATGATCCCGCCATCATCGGCCTGCCGGGGATCGTGCGCACCCCGCTGGCTCGGCTGATCTCGTCGCGTCGGGAGAAGAGCGCCCAGGCCAACTATGACATGATGGGCGGCGGCTCGCCCCTCCTGCCCGGCACCCACGCCCAGGCCGGGGCGCTGGAGTCGGGCCTGCGGACGGCGCTGCCGGCGGACGGGGTCCGCACCTTCGTGTGCATGCGCTACTGGAACCCGATGACGGAGCAGGTCGCCGCCGAGGTCGCCGCCTTCGCGCCGGACGAAATCGTGCTGCTGCCGCTGTATCCGCAGTTCTCCACGACCACGACGGAGTCCTCGCTGAAGGCCTGGACCAACGTCTACCGCGGCCCGGGCCGGTCGCGCACGGTGTGCTGCTGGCCGGTCGCCGACGGCTGGATCGAGGCGCAGGCGGCGGCGATCTCGGGGAAGCTGGCGGAAGCCGGGGACGGGCCCGTGCGGGTGCTGATGTCGGCCCACGGCATTCCCGAGACGCTCGTGTCGGGCAAGGGCGATCCCTATCAGGAACAGGTCGAGGCCACCTGCGCCGCGCTTGCCGCGCGCCTGGACCTCGGTCCGCGCGGCCTCCGCTGGGACGTCTGCTACCAGAGCCGCGTCGGGCCGCTGAAATGGCTGGGGCCGTCGACCCCGGAGGCGATCGGCAAGGCCGCGGCGGACGGCGTCGGCGTGATCCTGACCCCGGTGGCCTTCGTGTCCGAGCATATCGAGACCCTGGTCGAGCTGGACGTCGAATACGCCGAACTGGCGCATGAGAAGGGGATCACGACCTATCTGCGCGCCCCCGCCGTCGGGACCGCGCCGGTGTTCGTCGCCACCCTCGCCGGTGCCGTCATGGCGGCGCTCGGCCGGACCGGCACGGCGCCGTACGGCGGGGGATGCCGCGGCGACTGGAAGGCCTGTCCCTGCCAGGCGGAGCGGAGGACGGCGTGACGACCTACGATCTGGTCCGGGGTCTGCATATCCTGGCGGTCATCGCCTGGATGGCGGGGCTGCTGTTCCTGCCGCGTCTGTACGCCTACGACGCTGAGCAGGCCGACAAGGCCGAGCCGCTGCGCGGCGAGATGCGCGCCCTGCTGCGCCAGTGGCAGACCCGGCTTCTGGGGATCATCGTCAACCCCGCCATGGGGGCGGCGTGGATCTTCGGGGCCTGGCTGATCTGGATCGACGGCACGGCGCGGGGCTGGGACGTCCTGCTGCAGCCGTGGATGCTGGCCAAGTTGGCCGGCGTCCTCGCGCTCAGCGGCTGGCACGGCTTCCTCGGCGGCGAGCGCGGGCGCATCCACGCCGGGACCTCCACGCGGACCGGCCGCTTCTGGCGCATGACCAACGAAATCCCGTTCGTCATCGCCGTGGTCATGGTGCTGTCGGTCACGACCGAGTGGACCTTCGGCTGATCCTCAGCCGCGCGTCGCGAAATAGGTGAAGGACCCCGGCACGCCGGTGAAGTGATCGGGGCAGACGTCCCGCGGGGTCAATCCGGCTTTGGCGATCTCGGCCAGGACGACCGGGCGCGGCAGGCAGTGCATGTCCATGTCCCCCTCGGCCGAGGCGAGGTGGTCGGCGGCCGAATACCCATAGCCGGGCAGGCTGGCCGGGGTCTGGAACAGGGCCGCCCGGGACCACGGCAGGATCGCGCGCAGCATGGCCGCCTGCACGGGCGGCGGGTTGTGCTGCAGGACCATGGTCGAAAAGAACAGGTCATGCCGGGGCAGGTCGCCGAGCTGGTCCATCGACGACAGCAGCCGGGGCTCGACGTTGTCGATCCCGGCCGCGGCGAGGGACCGCCGGCACAGCTCGAGATTTCCCGGCGAGACGTCGAGGGCGATGACGCGGTCGAAGCGGGCTGCGAGCCGGCCCGTCACCCGCCCCGTCCCGCAGCCCAGTTCCACGCACAGGCCGCGGCCGACCGCCCGTCCCGTCCGCGTCTCGAAGGTCGAGATCAGGGCCGCGTCCCGTTCTCCCGTGTCGTGGAAGCGCTCCAGCGCTGCCGCGTCCAGATTGGCCTGGCGGTAGGCGTCGTCGGTCAGCACCGACCAGTGGGGCTCCGTTTCCCCGAGACGGGTCCACTGGCGGCGCACGCGGTCGACCAGTGCCGCGAGGATCGCGGGCGCGACGTCGACCTCCACGGACGGGGGCGGCTCGAACAACAGGGTCTCCAGCGCGGTCAGGACCCGTCCGCCGTCCGACCGGCCGAACTCCGGGCTGGCCAGGAGCAGGGCCCGCAACCCGGCCGCGTCCAGCGCCCCGCTCCGGATCAGGTCGCGATAGTGGGCCCATCCGTCCGCGTCCGGCGCGCGGCCCAGGATCCAGCGATAGGCGTCGCGGACGAGACGGTCGGCGGCATCGGTCATGCGGAAACCTCCGCGTTCCGCGCTAGGCCAAGTCGCGCCGGGGCGCCAGCCTCGACTTGACCCGGGCGGCCCGGCGTGGTTTCGCTCGCGATGAACCGCTCCTGGACGCTGTGCCGGACGGTCCCTCTCTCCCGCGGCGCCACCTCCCTCTCGCGAGGCGGAGTCCGTCGCTTCTCCCGCGGCCCTTTGGGCCGGACATTCCACGCCCTGGATCCTCGCGGCAGCGAGCGGTCGAGCGCGCCTGCCCGAAGAGTGCCATGACCGACGTCCGCGACACCGATCCCGCCGCCCCCGAACACGAATCCCCCGACGCGGTGCCGGGCGACGAGGTTTCCGCCGCCGACCTGCCGATGGTCGACCAGGAGGCCGACGACGACGAGGAAGACGACGGCGAGCCGTTGGTGCCGAACGGCCGCATCACCCTCGCCGAGTTGAACGAGAAGACGCCGGCCGATCTGGTCGCCTTCGCCGAGCAGCTGGAGATCGAGAACGCCTCGAACCTGCGCAAGCAGGATCTTCTGTTCGCCATCCTCAAGGCTCTGGCCGACGAGGAGGTCGAGATCATTGCCGACGGCGTGCTGGAGATCCTGCCGGACGGCTTCGGCTTCCTGCGCAGCCCCGACGCCAACTACCTGCCGGGACCGGACGACATCTACGTCTCGCCGTCGCAAATCCGGCGGTTCGGCCTGCGTTCGGGCGACACGGTCCACGGGGCGGTGCGCGGTCCGCGCGAGGGCGAGCGCTACTTCGCCCTGCTGAAGTGCGACACGATCAATCTCGAAGACCCCGAGATGGTCAAGACCAAGGTCCTGTTCGACAACCTGACCCCGCTCTATCCGGAAGAGCGGCTGCATATGGAGATCCAGGATCCGACCCTGAAGGATCGCTCGGGGCGGGTCATCGACATCGTCTCGCCGCTGGGCAAGGGGCAGCGCTGCCTGATCGTGGCACCGCCGCGGGTCGGCAAGACCGTCATGCTGCAGAACATCGCCAAATCGATCGAGGCCAACCATCCCGAGGTGATCCTGATCGTCCTGCTGATCGACGAGCGGCCCGAAGAAGTCACCGATATGCAGCGCACGGTGAAGGGCGAGGTCGTCGCCTCCACCTTCGACGAGCCGGCCACGCGTCACGTCGCCGTGGCCGAGATGGTGATCGAGAAGGCCAAGCGTCTGGTCGAGCACAAGAAGGACGTGGTCATCCTGCTCGACTCCATCACCCGCCTGGGCCGGGCCTACAATGCCACGGTGCCCTCGTCGGGCAAGGTGCTGACCGGCGGCGTCGACGCCAACGCCCTGCAGCGGCCGAAGCGGTTCTTCGGGGCCGCGCGCAACGTGGAGCAAGGCGGGTCGCTGACCATCATCGCCACGGCCCTGATCGACACCGGCAGCCGCATGGACGAGGTGATCTTCGAAGAGTTCAAGGGCACCGGCAATTCCGAGATCGTCCTGGACCGCAAGGTCGCCGACAAGCGGATCTTCCCGGCCATCGACGTGCTCAAGTCCGGCACCCGCAAGGAAGACCTGATCACGCCGAGGGACCAGCTGGCCAAGACCTACGTCCTGCGCCGCATCCTGAACCCCATGGGTCCGCAGGACGCGATCGAATTCCTGCTCGACAAGCTGAGGCAGTCGAAGAACAACTCCGACTTCTTCCAGTCGATGAACACCTGACGCGCGTCGGGGCGTTTCACGTGAAACACAGAGCCCGCCCATGAAGGTCAACGTCGAGATCGACTGCACGCCGGCCGAGGCCCGGGCCTTTCTCGGCCTGCCGGACGTCACGCCCCTGAACGAGGCGATGGTTGCCGAGATGCAGACGCGGATGCAGGCCAATGTGGCCGCCATGCAGCCGGAGGAACTGATGAAGACCTGGACCAGCTTCGGGCTCCAGGCCCAGGACCAGTTCCGGCGGCTGATGGAAGCGGCCACGAAGCGCTGAGGTGAGGGACGCCATCTTCGCGCTCGCGACGCCGCCGGGTCGGGGGGCGGTCGCCGTCGTCAGGCTGTCCGGTCCGGGGGTCGCGGACGCGCTTCAGGGGCTGGCCGGCGGCCTGCCTCGACCCCGCGTGGCCGCGCTCCGGATCCTGAACTACGCCGGCGTCCGACTGGATCAGGCGCTGGTGCTGTGGTTTCCGGCACCGGCGTCCTATACGGGCGAGGACGTCGCCGAACTGCATCTGCACGGCGGTCGCGCGGTGGTCGAGGGCGTGCTGGAGGCGCTCTCGGATCTCGGCCTGCGCCCGGCGGAACCCGGCGAGTTCACCCGGCGGGCGTTCGAGAACGGCCGCATGGACCTGGCCCAGGCCGAGGCCGTGGCGGATCTGATCGACGCCGAAAGCCGGGCCCAGACGCGGCAGGCCCTGGGTCAGCTCGGGGGCGCCCTCGGCGCCGTCTATGCCGGCTTCCGCCAGGACCTTCTTCGGGCCCTCGCCCTGGTCGAGTCGGAGATCGACTTCCCCGACGAGGAGGTGCCCGACGGCCTCGCGCTCACCGCCGGCCCGATCCTCGCGCGCGTCGCCGAAGACCTGCGCCGGGCCCTGGCCGACGCCGACCGCGGCCGCCGCGTGCGCGAGGGGTATGGGATCGTCCTGATCGGCGAGACCAACGCCGGCAAGAGCGCCCTGTTCAATGCGCTCGTCGCGCGCGAAGCGGCGATCGTCACGCCCATCGCCGGCACGACACGGGATGTGCTGGACGCCCACTTGGTGATCGACGGCTACGCCGTGACCCTTTCGGATACGGCCGGCTTGCGCGAGAGCGCCGATCCCGTCGAAGCCGAAGGGGTGCGCCGCGCGCGACGTCGGGCGGAGGCGGCCGATCTGCGGATATGGGTTCGGGGTCCCGGCGATCCGCCGGGTGACGCCGAGGCGTTCATCCGGGAGGGCGATCTTGTCGTCTGGACCAAGTCCGACCTCCAGGCGGGCCCCGCCGGCGGCCTGGCCGTGTCGACGGTCACGGGCCGGGGGCTCTCCGATCTCCATGCCGCCCTGAGCGCGCGTCTGCGGCGCGACCTGTCCGGCGCTGACTTTCCGGCCGCCACCCGGGCCCGGCACCGGCGACGCCTGGAGGAGGCGCTGGTGGCGGTCGAGGCGGCGCTGCCGGCCCTGGCCGCCGCGCCCGAGATGGCCGGCGACGACCTGCGCCGGGCGGCCGCCGCGCTCGGTCAGGTCACCGGTGCCATCGGGGTCGAAGACGTGCTCGGGGAGGTCTTTTCGACCTTCTGCATCGGCAAGTGAGTTTCACGTGAAACAGGGACGAGGGTGGATTCCGGCGGGCGTTTCGCCTATGTCCCGCCTCCCATGACCTTCTTCGACGTCATCGTGATCGGCGGCGGCCACGCCGGGTGCGAAGCCGCGGCGGCCTCGGCCCGGACTGGCGCGCGCACGCTCCTGCTCACCCAGAAGCTGGAGACCATCGGCGAGATGAGCTGCAACCCGGCGATCGGCGGGCTGGGCAAGGGGCATCTCGTTCGGGAAGTCGACGCCATGGACGGGCTGATGGGCCGGATGGCGGATGTCTCGGGCATCCAGTTCCGGCTGCTGAACCGGTCCAAGGGTGCCGCGGTCCGTGGACCCCGAAGCCAGATCGACCGGCGTCTCTATCGCGAGGCCATGCAGGCCGAGCTGGCGCAGACGGCGAACCTGACCCTGCGGGCGGGGACGGCCGAACGCCTGCGCCTCGAGGGATCGCGCGTCGTCGGCGTCGTCACCGCCGAAGGGGACGAAATCGCCGCCGGGGCGGTCGTCCTGACGACCGGCACCTTTCTCAATGGCGTCATCCACAAGGGCGACCAGCGCATCCCGGCGGGCCGTCACGGTGAGGCGGCCTGCACCGGGCTGGCCGCCGACCTCTTCGACGCCGGTTTGGCGCTCGGACGCCTGAAGACGGGAACCCCGGCGCGGCTGGACGGCCGCACCATCGGCTGGGACCGCCTCGAGATGCAGGCCGCAGACGACTCGCCAGTGCCCTTCAGCTTCCTCACCGACCGCATCCGGGTTCCGCAGATCGCTTGCGGCATCACGGCGACGACCGAACAGACCCATCGCATCATTGCGGAGAACCTCGGGGAGAGCGCGGTCTACGGTGGCCATCTGTCCGGCCGCGGGCCGCGCTACTGCCCGTCGATCGAGGACAAGGTGGTTCGGTTTGCCGACAAGACCTCGCACCAGATCTTCCTCGAGCCCGAAGGCCTGGACGACCCGACCGTCTACCCCAACGGCATTTCGACGTCGGTCTCCGACGCCACCCAGGCGGCCTTTCTCCGGACCATCCCGGGGCTCGAGGCGGTGGAGGTGTTCCGCTACGGCTACGCCATCGAATACGACTACGTCGACCCGCGCGAACTGACGCCGGGGCTGGAAGTCCGGGCCCGGCCCGGCCTGTTCCTCGCGGGCCAGATCAACGGCACGACCGGCTATGAGGAGGCCGGCGCGCAAGGCCTGATCGCCGGGCTGAACGCCGCGCGCAAGGCGGGCGGTCAGGACGCGGTCGTGGTCGGGCGGGACCAAGGCTATGTCGGCGTCATGATCGACGACCTGGTCACACGCGGTGTGACCGAGCCCTACCGGATGTTCACGAGCCGCGCCGAATGGCGCCTCAATCTGCGCAGTGACAACGCGGATCAACGGTTGACGCCGCTCGCCGAGACGGTCGGTCTCGTAGGGACGGAGCGCCGCCGCCGCTTCGCCGACAAGCTCGCCCGGGTCTGCACCGCCCTCGCGATCGCGCGGGAGACGACCTTCACCCCCAAGGCGGCGGGCCAGCTGGGCATTGCGGTGAACGCGGACGGACGCCGCCGCTCGGTCCGGGACCTGCTCGGTCATCCCGGGGTCTCCCTCGACATGTTCCGCGGCCTCCTCCCCCAGATCGAGGACTGGTCGGCGGAGGTGCGCGAGCAGGTCGAGGTCGACGCGGCCTATGCCGGCTATCTGGATCGGCAGGCGGCCGACGCGGCCGCGCTGAAGCGGGACGAGGATCTTCGCCTGCCGGTCGATCTCGACTACGGCGCGGTCGGGGGCCTGTCGAACGAGGCCCGCGAGAAGCTGGAACGGGTCCGCCCGGTCAGTCTCGGTCAGGCCGGCCGGATCGAGGGGATGACGCCGGGTGCACTGACCGCCCTGCTGGCCCATGTGCGGCGCGCGGCCGCGTGACGCTGGACGCCGCCGGGTTTCAGGCCGCCACCGGGGCCACCGATGCCGAGGTCGCTGACCTCGAGGCCTACCGGGTGAGGCTCGCCGAGGCGAACGCCGTGATGAATCTGGTGGGACCCGACAGCCTGCCCGACTTCTGGAACCGGCACGCGCTGGATTCGGCCCAGCTGCTGGAACACGCGCCCGACGCCCGGACCTGGGCGGATCTGGGTGCTGGCGCGGGCCTCCCGGGGATTGTGCTGGCCATTTTCATGAAGGCGCGGGGCGGGCACGTCCATCTGATCGACAGCCTGCAGAAGCGCTGCCGGTTCCTGCAATCCGTCGTCGATGCCTTGGACCTGCCGGCGACCGTGCTCTGGGCGCGGGCCGAGGCCCAGGCGGTCAAGGTCGACGTCGTCACCGCCCGCGCGGTGGCGCCGCTGACCCGGCTGCTGGGATATGCACAGGCTTATCACCAGTCCGGTGCCCATGGCCTGTATCTGAAGGGGGAGAAGGCCGAGGCCGAGGTGGCGGAAGCCCGTCAGGCATGGCATTTCGAGAGCCGGTTGTTCCCGTCGCGCAGCGACGCCCGGGGGCGCGTCGTGTCCGTCCGGAGTCTCCGCCGTGTCCGTTAAGAGCCGCGTCCTCGCCGTCTCCAACCAGAAGGGGGGCGTGGGCAAGACTACGACCGCCATCAACCTCGGCACGGCCCTCGCCGCGATCGGCCAGAGGGTGCTGATCGTGGACATGGACCCGCAGGGCAATGCCTCCACCGGCCTGGGTGTTCCACGTGAAACACGGCGGGTGACCATTTACGACGTCATCGTCGACGGTCGGCCCGTCCAGGAGGCGGCCGTCGCGACGCAGGTTCCGGGCCTTCACATCATCCCCGCAGACGCCGACATGTCGGGCGTCGAGATCGAGCTCAGTCAGGCCGACCGGCGGTCCTACCGCCTTAGCGACGCGCTCCATGCCCCGCCCGTCGGGTCGGCCGCGCCGTATGACTATGTGCTGATCGACTGTCCGCCCTCGCTGAACCTGCTGACCCTGAACGCCATGGCGGCCGCGGACGCCGTCCTGGTGCCGCTGCAGTGCGAGTTCTTCGCCCTCGAGGGTCTGACCCAGCTGATGAAGACGATCGAGATGGTGCGGCAGAGCCTGAACCCGAAGCTTGAGATCCAAGGCCTGGTCCTGACCATGTACGACCGCCGAAACGCCCTGTCGGGACAGGTCGAGGCCGATGTGCGCGCCCATTTCGGCGACAAGGTGTATGACGCCGTCATTCCGCGGAACGTCCGGGTCTCGGAGGCCCCGTCGTTCGGCAAGCCGGCCCTGATCTACGACCTGAAATGCGCCGGCAGCCAGGCGTATCTGCGTCTCGCCCGCGAGGTCGTGGCGCGCGAACGGACCCGGCTGCAGGTGGCCTGAAGGAGTTGGAGGGATGATGAGCGAACGTCAGCGGGGCCTCGGACGGGGCCTTTCGGCCTTGTTGGGCGAACAGGTGGCTGAAACCGTCCCCGTGGACGGCAGCCCCGCCCCCGCCGGCGTGCGCAGCGTGCCGATCGAGGCCCTGAAGCCCAATCCGGATCAGCCGCGCAAGGTGTTCGGCAAGGAGGAGCTGGACGAGCTGGCGGGTTCGATCCGCGACCGGGGCGTGCTCCAGCCCATTCTTGTGCGGCCTCACCCCGACGAACCGGGAGCGTGGCAGATCGTGGCCGGCGAGCGCCGTTGGCGCGCGGCCCAGCAGGCCCGCCTCACCGAGGTGCCGATCGTCGAGCGGGTGCTGGACGACGTGGCGGTGCTGGAAGTCGCAATCATCGAGAACGTCCAGCGGGCGGACCTGAACCCGCTGGAAGAGGCCGAGGCCTACCGCGTCCTGATGGACCGCTTCGGCCGGACCCAGGACGCCGTGGCCGGCGTCGTCGGCAAGAGCCGCAGCCACGTGGCCAACACCCTGCGCCTGCTGCAGCTGCCCGAAAAGGTCCTGACCTACGTCCGGGAGGGCAAGCTGTCGGCGGGGCACGCGCGCGCCCTGATCAATACGCCGGATCCGGCGGCGCTCGCCGACCGCGCCTTCATGGAAGGACTGAACGTCCGCCAGACCGAGGCCCTCGCCCGCCGCGTGACGGAGGGCGAACGGCCGGCGACGGCGAAGCCGCGTTCCGCCCCGTTGAGCGCCAACACCGACCCCGACGTTGCCGCCCTGCAGCAGGATCTGGAGGAGCAGCTGGGGCTGAAGGTTCAGCTGAACGCCCGCGGGGACAAGGGCGAACTGGTCCTGCACTGGCGCAATCTCGACCAGCTGGACGACCTGTGCCGGCGCCTGATGAAGCTCTGAGCCCGGCGGCGTCGGCCGCGGAGGAGATCATCGATCTCTACGCCCGTCACGCCGGGGCCTGGGCCGAGGCCCGTGGCGCGACCCTGCGGGAGGACGAGGCCGCGCACCTGGACCGCTTCATGGCGGCGCTCCCGGCCGGCGGCGAGGTGCTGGACCTCGGCTGCGGCTCCGGCCGACCGATCGCGGCGCGCCTGATCGCCCGAGGCTTCCGGGTGACGGGCGTCGACGCGTCGCCCGGTCTCGTCGCCATGTGCCGCCGGGACTTTCCCGACCACCTCTGGGTCATCGCCGACATGCGCGGACTCGATCTTGGGCAGCGGTTCGACGGCGTGCAGGCCTGGTATTCCGCCTTCCACCTCACGTCGGCGGACCAGGCGGCGATGGCCGGGGTCTACGCCCGCCACCTCAAACCGGGCGGTGCCCTGATGTTCGTCGGCGGGCCCGAGCGAGGGACCGTCATCGGCGAATGGATGGGTCGGCCGCTGCATCACGCCAGCCTCGACCCTTCGGAGTACCGGAGTGGCCTCGAGGCGGCGGGGTTCGGCAACGTCGAGGAGCGGAGTCTCACGCCGGGCGCGGACGACGGCGCCCGGGTCTGGACGGCGCGCCGGAAACCGTCAGACTGAGCCGATGACCGACAAACCGACCAATGCGACCGCCGAGGCGATGAAGAAGGCTCTGGCCGCGAAGCGCGCGGGGGCCGGGGCGCCGGCCTCGGGCGGCTTCAAGCCGGGCCAGCATGCCGAAAAGGCCGTGGAGCGTCAGAACGCGGCCCTGAACAAGCCCGCCTTCCGGCGGGCGTCGAAGCGCGGCTAGAGCCCCAGCCGGCGGGCACGGGCCGAAATTTCGAGGATCAGGCGCTCGGCGATCAGCTGGTCCGGCGAGCCGGTCGACCGACAGGCCAGTTCGGCGGCGTTGAGCGAATCGACGACCGCGTCCAGCGCATCGGGCGTCCAGGACTTCACCTGGCGCAGGACCTCGGCCTCCTGCTTCCAGAAGACACCGGCGGACTTGGCGGCCTCCTTGGCCCCGGCGCCGGCGGCGGTCAGGGTCTGGATGCGGATCAGAATCTGCAGCTGGCGCCCGACGGCGCGCAGGGCGGTGACCGCGCCCTCGCCCTCCAGAAAGGCCCGGCGCAGGCCGGACTGGGCCGGCGCCGGCTTGCCGCCGAACGCCTGCTGGGCGGCGTCCTGAAGGCTGGCGTCCGGCTCGACGCCCAGATGCAGCTCCAGCTCGGCGACGTCCATCGTCCGGCCGCTGCCCGGGCCGATGAACAGGGCCAGGCGCTCGATCTCCTGTCGCATCAGCCCGCGCTCGCGGGGCAGACGACCCACGAACCGGTCCAGCGCTTCCCCTGTCAGCGCGACCTTGTCGGCGGCGAGCGCCTCGCGGGTCATGCGGGCGACGTCGCCGACCTCGTCCTCATAGCAGGCGATGGCCGCCGCGCCCGGGCTGCCTTCCGCCGCCTTGCGCAGGGCGGAGTCGCGGCCCAGCCCTCCCGCCTCGATCACCAGCAGGGCGTCGGGATTGAAGCCGCCGTCCACGTGCGTCTTCAGCGCCGCGGCCAGCGCCTTGTCTGTCGCAGCCTTCTCGGCCGAGAGCCGGACCCTCACGAGGCGTCGACCGCCCATCAGCGACAGGGCGGCGAGCGCGTCCTCAAGCCGGCCGTCGCCCGCGTCAACGTCCCCGTCGGCCAGCAGGCTGACGTTGAACGGGTCGTTCAGGTCCGGCGTGACGGTCTTGCAGAGCGCTTCCGACCGCTCGGCCACGCCTGACCGGTCCCGGCCATGGATGACGACGGCCCGCACGGCGGGGTCGGGGGACTTCAGAAAGCGCTCGACCTCGGGGCGCTTGCTCAGGATCACAGGATCAGCGCCCCGCGATCGCGGCCAGCACGTCCAGACGAACCTCACGGGCCAGTTCGGCGGCGGCGCGGACCTCCGCGTCCTCCTGGGCGGCGATGGCTGCCACGGGCTGGTCGGCGGAGGCGTAGGTGACCACGGCGGTCTCCACCCCGGTGACCGGCATCCCGCCGGCGATCGGGGTCAGGACCCAGGCCATGCGCACGGTCAGCTCGTAGCGCGCCGCCGTGTCGTCAATCCGCCGGCCCACGGGCCGGCGGTCCTCCTCGATCAGGGTTTCCAGCCGCCACGCGGGCGCCGCGCCGAGGTCCGCCCCGAAGGCGTCCTCGAGCGCCTCGCGCAGACGGTAGCCGAAGCGGTCGTCGGGCGTGGTCACCGCCACGCGCGACAGGGATGCCCCCGCGCCGTCGCCGTACAGGGGGGTGAAGCCGCAGGCCGCGAGGCAGAGCCCCGCGGCCGCGATCAGGACGGGGCGGCGGATCACGCCACCACCAGATTGACGATGCGGTCCCTGACCACGACGATCTTCCTCACCGCCTGTCCCTCCAGCCGCGCCAGCACCTCCGGGTCGGCGAGGACGAGGGCCTCGACCTCGGCCGGCTCCAGGCCGCGGGCGACACGGATCTCCCCGCGCCGCTTGCCGTTGACCTGGATGGGCAGGGTCACCTCGTCGTCGGCCGCCAGCGCCGGGTCGAACTCCGGCCACGGCGCGTCGAGGATCATCCCCTCTTCGCCAAGCCGCGTCCAGCACTCCTCGGCCAGGTGGGGCACGAAGGGGGAGATCAGCCGGGCGAAGGCCGACAGGGCCTCCCGCCGGGCGTCGCCGCCGGCCGCCTCAAGCGCGCGCAGCGCGCCGAGGAAAGCGTAGAGTTTGGCGATCGCCGAGTTGAAACGGAACTGTTCCACGCCCTCGGTCACGGCCTTGATCGTCTTGTGCGTCTCGCGGCGCAGGGCGGCGTCGGCCTCGGCCGACCCCGGTCCCGTCTCGCGGTCGAATTCGGCCCAGACGCGCTGGACGAAGCGGCCGGCGCCCTCGACCCCCCCGGTCGTCCACTGCACGTCCCGCTCGGGCGGGCTGTCGGAGAGGACGAACAGGCGACCGGCGTCGACGCCGTGCAGATCGACGATCTCCTGCGGCGCGACCACGTTCTTCTTCGACTTCGACATCTTCTCGACGTCGCCGATCGTGAGCGGCTCGCCGGTCGACAGCCGCCGTGCCGACCGAACCCCGGCGTCGTTGGCCAGGTCGACGTCCGCCGGCTCGATCCAGGCCCCGTCGGCGCTCCGATAGGTCTCGTGGACCACCATGCCCTGGGTGAACAGGCCGGCGAACGGCTCCTTCACGTCCATCAGGCCCGCGTCCGACAGGGCGCGGCTGATGAAGCGGGCGTACAGCAGGTGCAGGACCGCGTGCTCGACGCCGCCGATGTACTGGTCGACCGGCAGCCAGCGGTTCGCGGCCCCGGCGTCGATCGGCGCGTCGGCGTGCGGATTGGCGAACCGCGCGAAATACCAGCTGGAGTCCACGAAGGTGTCCAGGGTGTCGGTCTCGCGCGTCGCGGCCACGCCGCAGGACGGGCAGGACGCGTGCTTCCACGTCGGGTGCCGGTCCAGAGGATTGCCCGGGACGTCGAAGGTCACGTCCTCGGGCAGGACGACCGGCAGCTGGTCCGTCGGAACGGGCACCGCGCCGCAGTCGGGGCAGTGGATGACCGGAATGGGGCAGCCCCAGTAGCGCTGGCGGCTGACGCCCCAGTCGCGCAGGCGGTAGACCGTCGCACCCTTGCCCCGGTCCTGAGCCTCCAGCCGGGCGATGGCGGCGGCCTTGGCGGCCTCGACCTCCAGCCCGTCGAGGAAGTCCGAGTTCACGATACGACCCGGGCCGACGTAGGCCTCGGTCCCGACCTCGACGGTCCCGGCACCCTCGGGTTGGACCACCGGCAGCACCGGCAGGCCGTATTTGAGCGCGAAATCCAGATCCCGCTGGTCATGGGCCGGGCAGCCGAAAATGGCGCCGGAGCCGTAGGTCGAGAGCACGAAATTGGCGGCCCACACCGGCACCGTCCGGTCGGGATCGAACGGATGGCGCACCCGCACGCCCAGATCGACCCCCAGCTTCTCGGCCTTCTCGATCTCGACTTCGCTGGTTCCCGACCGGGCGCAGGCCTCCGCGAAGGCCGCCACGTCGGGCCGGCCCTCGGCGATCGCGCGGGTCAGCGGGTGGTCGGGCGCCAGGGCCAGGAAACTGGCCCCGAACAGGGTGTCCGGCCGGGTGGTGTAGACCTCGATGGGATCGCGCGCGTGGTTGGGCTCCCCCTCCGGCGAGGTCCCCAGGAAGTCCGGTGCCTCGGCGATTTCCCACCAAAGGGTCGCGCCCCGGCTCTTGCCGATCCAGTTTTCCTGCATCAACCGGACCTTGTCGGGCCAGCGGCCTTCCAGCTCCTTCAGCCCCTCGATCAGATCGTCGGCGTAGTCGGTGATGCGCAGGAACCACTGGTTGAGCTTGCGCTTCTCCACCACCGCGCCCGACCGCCAGCCGCGGCCGTCGATCACCTGTTCGTTGGCCAGCACGGTGGCGTCGACCGGATCCCAGTTGACCGTGCCCTCGCGCCGATAGACCAGGCCCCGCCGGAAGAGTTCCAGAAACCAGGCCTGCTGCTTGCCGTAGTACTCCGGCTCGCAGGTCGCGAATTCGCGGCTCCAGTCCAGCGAGAGGCCCAGCAGCTTCAGCTGGTCGCGCATCGCCGCGATGTTGGAGCGGGTCCAGGCGCCGGGGTGGACGTTGCGCTCCATGGCGGCGTTCTCGGCCGGCATGCCGAAGGCGTCCCAGCCCATCGGGTGCAGCACGTCAAAGCCCTGCGCCCGCTTCAACCGCGCGACGACGTCGCCCATGACGTAGTTGCGGGCGTGCCCCATGTGAATGTTGCCGGACGGATAGGGAAACATCTCCAGCACATAGTATTTCGGCCGGCCGGTCGGCGCGTCGGGTGCGCGGAAGGCGTCGGCGGCCGCCCATCGCGCCTGCTGGCGGGGTTCGGCGGTCTTTGGGTCGTAGCGGGCCACGGGCGGCGGTTCCTGGGGGCGAGGGGGCCCGTCAGGCTCGGCCGGCGGGCCCGGGATCAGTCGGGGAGGGCTGGACGCCCGTCAAGCCGGGCGCGCGGAGATCAGCGGGCGTCGGCCAGGTTGAACTGACGCGCCTTGGTCAGGATGGCGTTCTCCAGATCCGTCTCGGTCTGGGGATCGACCGCCGCGGCGACCCACTGGCCGGACGCGTCGCGGACCTGCTTGGTCAGCGCCACGTTCAGGGCGTCGGCACGCAGGCGGGTGTCGAGGATGAACACCGTGGCCTTGAACCGCTCGTCCGGCGTGCGCGGGTCCGAATACCAGTCGTAATTGATCACGCCGCCCCACGGGTCGGCGCTGGACAGCGGCATGAAGCTGAGGGTGTCCAAGGTGGCGCGCCACAGATAGGCGTTCACGCCGATGCCCAGCTGGGCGCTCTCGGCCGCGGCCCGGGTCGTCGGCCCGCCGGGCAGGACGTCGCTCAGCACCGGCCCGAACGGACGTTCGGCGGAGCAGGCCGTCAGGCCCAGGCTCGAGACGATCAGGATGGTCGCGGCGCCGCGAACACTCAGCATGTAGACACTCCGTCAGACGTCGCCGCTCAGGCGCCAGGCTGCCGAGGCACGGGCAAATCCGGCTCGGTCGGGCTCTATAGCACGCCGAAAAGGGGCGATGACAAGGCGAAGGCGCGGCGGAACGGCGAAGCTGTGCCCGAACGGCGCCGCTCGCGTGGCGGGGGAGGGTCGGTGGCGAACTTCCCGTGACGCGGGCGACACAAGCGCCGAGGGAACGCGCGCCGCCCGCCGCCGTTCGATTGACCGGAGCCGCCCGCGGCGCCTAGATCGGTGACCGGGCCAAGGAGCAGACGCGGCGAATGAGCGCGCGATCCACAGTGAAGACCGCACGAGGGGCCGCCGCGGCGGCCCTGGGCGCGGTCGCGCTCGTCGGTCTGGCGGGCGCCGCCGAGGCCCAGACGGCCTCCCGGCCGGTGGTGTCGGCGGGCGAGGCCGCGCGCGCCGCCCAGGTCGCGCCGTCCCGCCGGGCCCTGCGCGTCGACCGCGCGGGCCGCTGGAGCGTGGACTTCTCGCTCGATCCGTCGCTCCGTGACCCGGCCCGGGTCGGCGACGTCGGGGCCGGCGCCTACTACCGCGTCAATCCCCGCCTGCGCGTCGGGGCCTCCGCGGGCCTCGTCGAGGAGCCGGACAGCCCGGCGCGACCGGTCCAGAACAGCCGCGACGTCGCCCCGCGCGTGCGGCTGGAATCGACCTTCCGCTTCTAGTCCCGGTACGCCGCGGCGATGGCTTCCACGGCGGCGATGCCGCAGACGCCCGAGTCCGCCAGACCCTGTCCCCGCCGCGCGTCGACCCCGCCCAGCGCATAGGCGGGAAGGCCGATCGACAGGATCATCCCCAGCAGACCTTCCAGCCCCAGCGGCGGTCGGGCCGGCGAAGCTCCGCCATGGGGAAACACCGGCGAGATCAGGACGGCGTCCAGGCCGACCGGCATCGCCGGCGCCGGAGCGTGCGCCGCCCCGGTCAGGAGCCAGCCCGGACGCTGCGCGCGCAGGGAGGGCGCAAGCCCGAGATGGCGTTCGGGCAGGTGGACCCCGTCGGCCGAGACCGCCGCGGCGAGGTCGGGATCGCCCGCGATGAGAAGCCGAACGCCCCGCCCCGCCGTGGCGTCCCGCAGGCGCAGGGCGTGCCGCGGGCCGTCGGCACGTCCGAAGCCCCGGTGGATCACCGCCGCTCCGGCCGGCAGCCGCCCGGCCACGCGCCACGGCTCGGGCGTGCGGTCCGGGTCGGTCAGGAAGAGGAGCGGCGGCAGGCCGGCCGCGCGGGGGTCGACCGCAGCGGCGGCGCGGTTTAGGTCCAGCGCGACCCGCCAGAGGTCTTGTGAAGGATCCTGACCGTCCATGGCCGCCTCTTCGCCCATGACGCCGCCGCCGTCCATCGCCGCCCGCCTCGAGGACGCCCGCGCGCGCATCGCCGCGGCCGAGGCAGCGGCCGGCCGGTCGTCCGGTTCGGTCACCCTGACGGTCGTGACCAAGACCCAGCCGCGCGAGGCCGTGGCCGAGGTCATCGCGGCCGGCGCGGACGTCTTCGGCGAGAACCGGGTGCAGGAAGCGCAGGCCCGCTGGCCGGAACATCCCCGGCCGCGCGAGCTGCGCCTGATCGGGCCGCTGCAGTCCAACAAGGTCGGCGCGGCCTGCGACCTGTTCGACGTGATCGAGACGCTGGACCGCGACAGCCTTCTGCAGGCGTTGGCGACGGAGGCGCAGAAGCGGGGCCGCTGTCCCCGGCTGCTGGTTCAGGTGAACACCGGCGAGGAGCCGCAGAAGTCGGGCGTGGCCCCCCGCGAGGCCGACTCCCTGATCGCCCGCGCGCGGTCCGCGGACCTGCCGATCGCGGGGCTGATGTGTATTCCGCCGGCGCGCGCCGCGCCGGAGGCGCATTTTGCGCTTCTCGCCCGCATCGCGGCGGAGAACGGCCTGACGCACCTGTCCATGGGCATGAGCGAGGATTTCGGCACCGCGATCCGCTTCGGCGCCACCCACGTCCGGCTGGGATCCGCCCTCTTCGGCGCCCGCGCGCGGCCCGGCGCGTGAAGCCGATCCGGTTTTCGGGCGTTCGGGGTTGGCGTTCCCGCCCAGCGTCGCCATTCTGAGACCATGCCCAGCGCCAAGACCATCCTGATCATCGACGACGACGACGACCTGCGCGAGGCGCTGGCCGAGCAGCTGGCCCTGCACGAGGAATTCGCCCCGATCCAGGCCACCACCGCGGGCGAGGGCGTGAAACTGGGCCGGGAATCGCGCGCCGACCTGATCCTGCTGGACGTCGACCTCCCCGACATGGACGGGCGCGAGGCCTGCCGCCTGCTGCGCAAGGACGGGGTGTCGACCCCGATCATCATGCTGACCGGCCAGATCTCGGACAGCGACACCATCCTCGGCCTCGACGCCGGGGCCAACGACTACATCACCAAGCCCTTCCGGTTCGCCGTGCTGCTGGCGCGCATCCGCGCCCATCTGCGCAGCCACGAGCAGTCGGAGGACGCCGTCTTCCGCATCGGCCCCTACGATTTCCGGCCGGCGTCCAAGATGCTGATGGGCGACCGCGGCAAGAAGGTGCGGCTGACGGAGAAGGAGACCAACATCCTGAAGTACCTCTATCGCGCCGGGGCCAAGGCGGTGTCGCGCGAGGAGCTGCTGACGGAGGTCTGGGGCTACAACGCCGGCGTCACCACCCATACGCTGGAAACCCACATCTATCGCCTGCGCCAGAAGATCGAGCCCGAGCCGGGCCAGGCGCGCCTGCTGGTGACCGACCAGGGCGGCTACCGGCTGCAGCCGTGACCTAGCCGGGCCGCCACTGGCTCAGCACGACGCCGTCGGCGGTCTCGAAGGCGACCCGGTCCACGGTGGCGGCGACGACGCAGGTCGGTCGGGCGTCCGGCCCCGGGCCCCGGCAGCGGAAGGCGCGGCCGTCGGGGAAGCTGGCGATCCGGCCCTCCAGCCGTACGCGCCAGCCTTCCGGGGGGACCACGGGGGCACCGCCGTCCGCGCCGCGCACGACATGCCGGTAGGCGCGCCCGTCGCGACGGTTCAGCCGCGAGGCCCCCGCCTCATGGATGCCGGCAAGGCCGACGCTGGGGGCTTCGGCGAAGGCGGCGCCGATCTGGAGCGGGTCGGATCGGACGGTCGGGCAGCGGTCTTCCAGCAGCCAGGCGCGGTCGATCCAGTGCCCCTCCACCGACTCCCACCGGGCGTCCGTGCCCGTGATCAGCGCGGACTCCGTCCAGTCGGCGGGCGAGAGCGTCAGAACGATCGCCTCCCGCTCGGGGTCCTGCCAGGTCGCCTGGGCCAGTCCGGCGAGCCCCGTGCCGCCGGCCGCCTTCGGCCCGCCGCAGCCGAACGGCAGGCTGACGGAAAAACTGCGGCCGACCAGCGGGTCGCCCTCGCCCGGCGTGAGCCCGACGGCGTAGGCCCCGGCCGCGGCCGCCGCGCCGGCGATCAGGTCGGCGCGCGCCAGCGGCAGGGTCGGGGAGGGCACGGGCGCGCCCTCGACCAGCGGGGGGCGCGCCGGCGTGGCGTCCACGGCCTCCTGGTCGCCGCACGCGGCAAGGGCGCCCGCCAGCGCCAGCGAAATCAGCGACTTCACCTTCACGTCAACCATGCAACGAAGCCTAGCAGCCGAACGCTGTGAAGGCGACCTTGGCCGTTGGCCGGGTTGACCTGCGTCGCGCCGGAGAGTCTGAGGGGGCATGAATTTCGATCAGATCGCCGCGCTGACCGTGCTCGTCGCGGTCGTCGGCGTCCTCATTCACGGACGGCTGCGCGCCGACGTCGTGGCCCTCACCGGCTCCGCCGTCCTGCTCGTCCTCGGCGTCGTGCGCCCGCCGGAGGTCCAGTCCGCCTTCGCCAGCCCGGCCATCCTCGCCCTGGCCGGCCTGTTCGTCATCGCCTACGCCATCGAACTCTCGGGCCTGCTGGGCCTGCTGATCCGCAGGGCGACGAAGCTGGCTCAGCGGTTCGGCGCGGCCGGCATCTGGGGGGTTCTGGGCATGTGCGGCTCGCTGGGCGGGTTCCTCAACAACACTCCGGTCGTGGTGCTGGCCGCGCCGGTGGTGCGCGACGTGGCCAAGTCGCTGAACCTGTCGCCAAAGCGGTTTCTCATGCCGTTGAGCCACATCTCTGTGCTGGGCGGATTGCTGACCCTGATCGGCACCTCGACCAACCTACTGGTCAACGACATGGCGCGGAACGCGGGCCAGCCGGTCTTCACCCTGTTCGAGATCACGCCGGTCGGGCTGGCGATCGCCCTGGCGGGCGGCGTCTGGCTGTTCTTCGTCGGCGCGCGCCAGCTCGCGGGAACCGTCAGCGCCGACGAGAAGGAGGCCGCCTTTCTGGCGGCCCTCGAGGACGCCCGACGGGCCGAGGAGGCCGAACGCCTGCGGAAACGTCGGCTGCGCATGCCGTTCGGCCTGCCCTTCCTGGGCGAGGCGCGGACGAACCGCGACGGTTCGGGCGACGCCCATCTGGGCGACGTGGAACTGTTCGAGGCCGCGGATCGGCCGTTCGACCTGCGCCGCGCGTTGATCGCGGCGGGCGTCTTCATTCTGGTGGTGACCTCGGCGGGGCTGGGGCTGGCGCCGATCGCCGCGGCGGCCTTCGCCGGGGCGGTGGCGCTGATCCTGCTGAAGGTCATCACGGCCGAAGAGGCCTACGCCGGCCTGCGCCCCGAGATCCTGCTGCTCATCGCCGGCATGGTCGTGATCGGCATCGCCATCGAGGTCACCGGTCTGGCCCAGGCGGGCGCCGCTGCCCTCATCGACGTGATCCGGCCGCTGGGGCCGCTGGGGGCGCTGATTGTGCTTTACGGCGTGACGCTGTTCGCTACCGAACTGCTCTCCAACGCCACGGTGGCGGTGCTGATCACGCCGATCGCCGTGGCCCTGGCCGAAAGCCTCGGCGTCGACCCGCGGCCCTTCCTCGTCTGTGTCATGATGGCCGCCTCTGCGGCCTTCGCCACGCCCTTCGGCTACCAGACCAACGTCCTGGTCTTCCAGATGGGCGGCTACAGCTACATGGACTTCGTGCGGGTCGGCCTGCCGCTGAACCTGATCACCTGGGTGGCGGCGATGATCGCCATCCCGATCTTCTTCCCCTTCTAGACGTCGAGGTCGACCGCGACCGGGGCGTGATCGCTGGGGCGGTCCCAGGCCCGCACCGGTTCATGGATGACCGCCGAACCCGGCACGACGGCCGGCGTCAGCCCCGGCGAGGTCCAGACGTGGTCCAGACGAAGGCCGCGGGCGCTCTTGCGGAAGTCGACGGCGCGATAGCTCCACCAGCTGGCCAGTTTGACCGGTTCGGGAGTCTGGTCGCGCACCACGTCGGCGAATCCGCCGGCGTCCTGCAGCCGGCGCAGGGTCTCCACCTCGACGGGCGTGTGGCTGACGATCTTCGACATGTATTTGTGGTTCCAGACGTCGTTCTCGCCCGGCGCGATGTTGAAGTCCCCGGCCATGACCAGCGGGGCCTGCCGATCGCGGCGCGCGACGTCGGCGGTCAGGCGCGCGTAGAAGTCCAGCTTGTGGTCGAACTTGGGGTTCAGCGCCCGGTCGGCCACGTCGCCGCCCGCCGGGATGTAGAAATTCTGGAACTCGATCCCCGCGATCGTGCCGGCGACGCAGCGGCCGTGCCCCTCGCGGCAGGCCTCGATGCGCGCCGCGTCCGTGATCGGCAGACGGCTGGCGATGGCCACGCCGTGCCAGCCCTTCTGCCCGGCGAGGCGCAGATGCGGCAGGCCCATCGCCTCGAAGGCCGCCCGGGGGAACTGGTCCTCCGTGCATTTGATCTCCTGGAGCATCAGCACGTCGGGCCGCGCTTCCGCGACGAAGCGGGCGACCTGGTCGATGCGCAGGCGAACGGAGTTGATGTTCCAGGTGACGACGCGAAGCATGGGGCCGGGACTAGCAGGCGCCGGGAACTTCCGCGAACCCCTGCGGCGCCGGCCCGATCAAAGAAACGCCCGGCCGGAAACCGGTCGGGCGTCTCAGGTTCGTCTCTCTTGTCGCCACCGGGAGGGGGATGTTCCGCGGAGGTCACGGGGCCGAGGCCTTGTGTCCTCCGTGCCACAATGAACTGAAAACGTCAACGCGGGCACCGATCACGAAATCCGTGACCGGACAGCCACGCTTCCCCCCGGAGGCGAGGATCAACGCCGCCCGGGACGTCGGGTCGGATCGCGCAGCTGGAACAGGCTGGCGGCCAGACCGGAGGCGGGCGCCAGGCTGGTCAGCTGGGTCCGCGTGCGCGAGCCCTGGGCGTCCACCACGGTCCATTCCTGCAGACGCATCGGCGAGCCGGCGAAGGCCAGGATGGCGTATCCCTCATTGGGGCGGCGCGAATCCCGCACGGTGACGGCGAAGGCGCCCGAATCGCGGATCGTCACGTCGTCGACCCTGACCCCCTGGTCGAAGCTGACGTTGCGCGACAGGAAGGTCGACAGCGGCGTCTGGCCCAGCGGCACCTGCTGGAAGGTGTTCAGGCGCGGGTCGTAGCGCATCACGTTGTTGCCGTCCGAGACCACCAGCAACCCCTGCGGATTGGTGTACTCGAAGCGCATCTTGCCGGGACGTTGCAGCCAGAACCGGCCGGTGCGGCGTTGGCCGCCGGCGCCCGTCTCGGTGAAATTGCCCTGGGCCGAGGTCAGGCCGCGCAGATAGGTCTGGGCCCGGCCCAGCGCCTCGCGGTCGGCGGCCGACAGGCCCGCCTGGGCCCAGGCGGGGGCGGCGGCGAGCGCGGCGAGGGTTCCGAGCGCGAAGGCGCGACGGGAAACGGTCATGGTGTCTGCTCCCTTTTGGGATTGTGTGTCCGGTCTTCATGCCGCCCGGACTTGGCGCGGGGAGGGCGCAAGCCAGACCATATTCCGGCGGTGGAATGAAGGGCCGTTCAGGAACGCCGACCGGCCGGGCCGGTTCACATCACCGGCGGCGGACCCGCCAGCACCTCGCGTTTGCCGGCGTGGTTGGCCGGGGTGATGACGCCTTCCTTCTCCATCCGCTCGATCAGGGTGGCGGCGCGGTTGTAGCCGATCTGCAGGCGGCGCTGGACGTAGCTGGTCGAGACCTTGCGGTCGCGGGTGACCACGGCGACGGCCTGATCGTAGAGGTCGTCGCCCGACGAACCGTTGCCGCCGCCGAAGTCGTCGCCCCCGCCCCCGTCGCCGTCGCCGTCCGGGTCGTCGGTGATCAGGTCCAGATATTCCGGCTCGGCCTGGGCGCGCAGGTGTTTGCAGACCGCCTCGACCTCCTGATCCGTCACGAACGGGCCGTGCAGGCGGGTGATGCGGCCGCCGCCGGCCATGTAGAGCATGTCGCCCTGGCCCAGCAGCTGCTCGCCGCCCTGTTCGCCCAGGATGGTGCGGCTGTCGATCTTGGAGGTGACCTGGAAGCTGATCCGGGTCGGGAAATTGGCCTTGATCGTGCCGGTGATGACGTCGACCGACGGACGCTGGGTGGCCATGATCAGGTGGATGCCGGCGGCGCGGGCCATCTGGGCCAGACGCTGGACCGCGCCCTCGACGTCCTTGCCGGCGACCAGCATCAGGTCGGCCATCTCGTCCATGACCACGACCAGATAGGGCATGGGCTCGGGCCGGATCTTCTCGCTCTCGTAGACCGGCCGGCCCTGGTCGTCGAAGCCGGTCTGGACGGTGCGCTCGAAATGCTCGCCCGAAGCCTGCGCGGCGCGGGCGCGCTCGTTGTAGCTGGCCACGTTGCGCACCCCCAGCTTGGACATGCGGCGGTAGCGGTCCTCCATCTCGCGCACCGTCCACTTCAGGGCGACCACGGCCTTCTTGGGATCGGTGACGACGGGGGCCAGCAGGTGCGGGATGCCGTCATAGACCGACAGCTCCAGCATCTTGGGGTCGATCATGATGAAGCGGCAGTCGGCGGGCGAGTGCCGGTACAGGATCGACAGGATCATGGCGTTGACCCCGACCGACTTGCCCGAGCCGGTGGTGCCGGCGATCAGCAGGTGCGGCATGCGCGCCAGGTCGGCGACGTAGGGCTCGCCGCCGATGGTCTCGCCCAGCGCCAGCGGCAGCAGGTGCGCCGGCTTGTCGAACTCGGTCGAGGCCAGCAGATCGCGCAGATAGACGGTCTCGCGCCGCGCATTGGGCAGTTCGATGCCGATGGCGTTGCGGCCCTGGACCACGCTGATGCGGCAAGCCCGGGCCGACATGCTGCGGGCGATGTCGTCGGACAGGGCCACGACCCGGCCGTGTTTCACGCCCGGCGCGGGGGCCAGTTCGTAGAGGGTGACCACCGGACCGGGGCGGATCTGGTCGATCACGCCCTTGACCCCGAACTCGGCCAGCACCTCCTCCAGCATGCGGGCGTTCTGCTTCAGCGCCTCCTCGTCGACCGCGGCGGCGCGCCGGGCCGGCTTGGCCAGCATGCCCAGCGGCGGCAGGTCGAAGGCCCCCTCGGGCCGCACGAAGTCGAAACTGCCCTGGTCGTCGTCGACGCGCTTAGAGGTCTTCGCCGCCTTTGGCGGAGCCACCCGGGGTTCGGACACCAGGGCCGGCCGCGGCGCGGGCGACCCGGCCTCGGGATCGTCCCACGGCGGGGTTTCGGCCCCCGCTGCCGCCTCGGCGTCCGCCAGACGCTGGGCCACCTCGGGCTCCGGGCGCGGCCGGGGGCGCGGCTTGCGCACGGGCGCGGCC
>JAHJOO010000017.1 GCA_018820275.1 Alphaproteobacteria bacterium | reverse complement strand
CGGCGCCCGCCGCGGCCGCGACCCCCGCGCCCAAGCCCGCTCCGGCGGCTCCGGCGGCTCCGGCCGCGTCGCCGGCACCGACCCCGGCGAAGAAGGAGGAGCCCAAGGGCTTCTTCGGCAAGCTCAGCGACATGATCTTCGGCCGGCGCTGACGCCCGACCGATCGACGACCGAGGGGCCGGGGCGGCGACGCTCCGGCCCTTTTTCGTGGCTCAGGCCCGCCGCCCCCGCGCCACCAGATAGACCTCCGAGGAATCCTTGCGGCTGGCCTTCGGCTTGATCGGACGCACGTCGTCGAACTCGGTCCGCAGCCGCGCCAGCACGCCGCCGGCGTCGCCGCCCTGGAAATTCTTGGTCACGAAGGCGCCGCCCGGCTTCAGGGTGCGGATGGCGAAGTCCGCCGCGATCTCGATCAGGGCGATGATCTTCAGGTGATCGGTCTGGCGATGCCCGACCGTGTTGTGCGCCATGTCCGACAGCACCAGGTCCGGCGGCCCGCCCAGCGCGTCGATCAGTTGCTGGTCCACCCCCGCATGGGTGAAGTCGGCCTGGATCAGCTGGGCGCCCGGGATGTCCTCGATCATCAGCAGATCGACGCCGACCACCGCCTTCGCCCCGCGCTGCAGCGCCACCTGAACCCAGCCGCCGGGGGCGGCGCCCAGGTCGATCACGCGGGAGCCGGGCCGGATCAGGCCCAGCCGGTCGTCGATCTCCATCAGCTTGAAGGCGGCGCGGCTGCGCCAGCCCTCGGCCCGGGCCCGCTCGGACCACGGATCCGACAGCTGGCGCTTGATCCACTGCTGGCTGGACATGGACTTGGTCTCGGCCGTCTTGATCTTGGCGCCCATGCCGCGCCCGGCCGCGGTCCCGCCCGTGGGGGGGCGCACCATCCTGCGGCGTTCGGGCGGCTTGTCGTCTTCGCTCATCCGCCCCCCATAGCCTCGCGCGCCGCCAGCGGCTATCACCCGCGCAATTCGAAAAGGAGCGCCCGATGGCCGACACCCTGACCTTCACCCTCGACGTCGGCGACGGCGAAGCCCGTGACGTCGTGATCAAGCTGCGTCCCGACCTGGCCCCCGGCCACGTGGCGCGCATCACCGAGCTGGCGTCCGAAGGCTTCTACGACGGCGTGGTCTTCCATCGCGTGATCCCGGGCTTCATGGCCCAGGGCGGCGACCCGACCGGCACCGGCTCGGGCGGCTCGCGCAAGCCGAACCTGAAGCAGGAGTTCTCGGCCGAGCCGCACGTGCGGGGCGCCTGCTCCATGGCCCGCACCTCGGACCCGAACAGCGCCAACAGCCAGTTCTTCATCTGCTTCGACGACGCCGGCTTCCTGGATCGCCAGTACACGGTCTGGGGCAACGTCACCTCCGGGATGGAGCACGTCGACGCCCTGCCGAAGGGCGAGCCGCCGCGCAGCCCGGGCAAGATCGTCAAGGCCACGGTCAGCTGAGACCGACATGGGGCGCATCCTGACCCTCATGCTCGCCGTCATGGTCTCCGGCATGCTGGCGGGCCTGGTCGGCTCCTTCGTCCTCGGCGCGATCGTGCAGGGCACGACGGGCGGGATCGGCGATCCGACCTCCGGCTTCATCACCTTCACCGCCATCTTCTCGGTCATCGGCCTGACGATCGCGGCGGTGCTGGGGCTGCCCGCGCACATGATGCTCAGCCGCATGGGCCGGACGCGCCGCGCGCCCTATGTGCTGGCCGGACTGGTGGCCGGGCTGGTCGCCGGCCTGATCTTCTCCGGCCTGCGTCCCGACGGCTGGCAGACCCTGCTGATCGGCCTCGCCGCCGGCGCGGCGGGGGGGCTGGGCTTCTGGCTGATCGCCCGCCCGGATCGCCGGCCGCGGGCCTGAGCGGACCCTAGCGGCTCAGCCCGGCGTCCAGCGCCCGGAAGCTCTGGATCGCCAGGGTCGTCGACGACTGGAATACCGCCGGCTGGACCCGCTCCACGTCGTCGGTGGGCTTGTGATAGTCCGGGTGGAAGTCGACGCCCAGGTAGAGGAAGGGCACGTTCGCGCGGAAGAAGGCACCGTGGTCCGACGCCTCGACCCAGTTGTTCGCGCCGGTGTCCTGCGGCGTGTCCTTGCCGAAGGCCAGCGAGATCCCGCCGACCGGCGCGATCCCTTCCAGCAGCGGCCGGAAGGACGGATGCTGATATGTGCCCGTGACCCACAGCTTGCCGTCGGTCTCGGCCCGCGCCGTCATGTCGAAATTCAGGTTCAGCTCGATCGATTCCAGCGGCACCGGCGGGGCCTCGACGAAGTGTTTCGCGCCCAGCAGCCCGTTCTCCTCGGCGTCGAAGGCGACGAAGATGACGCTGTGCTCCGGGGCCTGACGCTTCAGCTCGGCGGCCAGGGCCAGCAGGGTCGCCACGCCCGAGGCGTTGTCGTCGGCCCCGTTGTGGAT
Organism: Alphaproteobacteria bacterium; assembly: GCA_018820275.1. Lineage (GTDB taxonomy): Bacteria > Pseudomonadota > Alphaproteobacteria > Caulobacterales > Caulobacteraceae > Brevundimonas. The sequence continues at coordinate 79,545 of JAHJOO010000017.1, read as the reverse complement.
CACCCCGTCCGGCGCGCCGACGTGGTCGTAGTGGGCCGTGACGACGATGTAGCGGTCGCCGCGCCGGGTTCCCGGGATCATGCCCAGCACGTTGACGCCCTGGACCGTCGCGCCGCGCCGCGTGGTCGCCTGGAAGGGCTGCAGACGTCCCATGGCCGGGGCGGCGACGCCCATCTCCTCGAAGCGCGAGACGATGTAGGCGCGCGCCGCCTCCCCGCCCGGCGTCGACGGCGCGCGGCCCTGCATGTCGTCGGCGGCCAGGATCGACAGGTCGGCCCACAGCTGGGCGTCCACCGCCGGGGCGGCGGGCGCGGGCGGCGCCTCGGCGGCGGTCATGCAGCCACCCAGGACGAGCGCGGCGATCAGGGCGGCGGATGAGACGTGCAGGCGCATGCGGGCTCCTTGGACAGTTCCAGCGACGCTAGCCCGACGCGGCGGTCGCGTCAGCTTAAGTTCGCGTCATCCCGGGCGATCATGACCGTGGCGAGGCGGCGCGTCGCCTGCTAGCCATCGGCCATGAGCGAGATCGCCGTCGACGCCCTGACCCTGGACCAGGCCCGCGAGGAACTGGCCCGCCTGACCGCCGAGCTGGCGCATCATGATCGGCTGTATCATCAGCAGGATGCGCCCGAAGTCTCCGACGCCGACTACGACGCGCTGAAGCGGCGCGCCCTGGCCATCGAGGACCGGTTCCCGGAGCTGACGCAGGACGACAGTCCGTCGCAACGCGTCGGCGCCGCCGTCTCCAGCCAGTTCGCCGAGGTGCGCCACGGCGTCCCCATGCTGTCGCTCGACAACGCCTTCGACGCGCAGGAGGTCCACGACTTCGAGGCGCGCGTGCGCCGGTTTCTGAAACTCCCCGCGGACGAGCCCGTGGCCTTCACCGCGGAGCCGAAGATCGACGGCCTGTCCGCCAGCCTGCGCTATGAGGACGGCCTTCTCGTCGTGGGCGCCACGCGCGGCGACGGCAAGACGGGCGAGGACGTCACCGCCAATCTGCGCACGCTCGGGGACGTGGCCGGGAAGTTGCAGGGCTCCGGCTGGCCCGCCGTCATCGAGGTGCGCGGCGAGGTCTACGCCCCCAACGACGCCTTCGACGCCTTCAACGAAGCGGCCGAGGCCGAGGGCCGCCGCACCTACGCAAACCCCCGCAATTTCGCCGCCGGGTCGCTGCGCCAGAAGGATCCGGCCATCACCGCGGCGCGACCGCTGAGATTCTTCGCCTACGCCTGGGGCGAGACGTCCGGGGCCTTCGCCGACACGCAAAGAGACGCCCTGACGGCGCTGGAAAGCTGGGGATTTCAGGTCAATCCGCGCTCGACCCGGGTCGAGGGGGCGGAGGCCCTTCTCGAGCTGTACGACCATCTCCAGACCGACCGCGCCGGGCTCGGCTACGACATCGACGGGATCGTCTACAAGGTCGACCGGCTGGACTGGCAGCAGCGTCTGGGCTTCGTCGCCCGAACACCCCGCTGGGCCATCGCGCACAAGTTTCCGGCCCAGCAGGCGCAGACTGTGCTCGAGGGCATCGACATCCAGGTCGGCCGTACCGGCTCGCTGACGCCGGTGGCGCGCCTGCACCCCGTCACCGTCGGCGGCGTCGTGGTCCGCAACGCCACCCTGCACAACGAGGACGAGATCGCCCGCAAGGACGTGCGCATCGGCGACACGGTGATCCTGCAGCGCGCCGGCGACGTGATCCCCCAGATCGTGTCGATCGTGCTGGACAAGCGACCGGCCGACGCCGTGCCCTACGTCTTTCCCACCCGATGCCCCGTCTGCGGCTCCGAGGCCGAGCGGCCCGAGGGCGAGGTTCGGCGGCGCTGCACCGGCGGCCTGATCTGCGACGCCCAGCTGGTCGAACGCCTCAAGCACTTTGTCGGCCGTCGCGCCTTCGATGTTGAAGGGCTTGGCGAAAAGCAGCTGGTCGCCTTCCGCGAGCGCGGCTGGCTGAAGGAGCCCGCCGACATCTTCCGCCTCGCCCGCGACGCCGGAAAGCTGGAGGCCCTGCGGGCCGAGGACGGCTATGGCGAGACCAGCGTGGCCAATCTGGTCGCCGGCATCGACGCGCGGCGCGTCATCGCGCTGGACCGCCTCATCTTCGCCCTCGGCATCCGCGAGATCGGCGAGCAGACCTCCCTGCTTCTGGCCCGACACTTCGGCGCGTGGAGCGCCTTCCACGCCGCGGCGCTCGACGCCGCCGCGGGCATGCCGTCGCCGGCGTGGACCCGGCTGGCCGAGGGCCACGGCGTCTCGCCCCGCACCCTGTCGGTGATGGCGGCCGCCGACCTGTCCGCGGTCGACCCCTGGCCCGAGGCGCCGCTGGACCAGAAGCTGGCCCTCGCCTTCCCGGGCGTCGCGGCTCCGGCCCGCCGGGCCCTGGCGACCCTCGCCCCCGACTGGCCCGCGATCGTCGAACTGGCCCGGATCGCTCGTGAAGACGGCCCCTCGGCCACGCTCGGCGAGATGGCGGGGGTCTCCGGCGTCGGTCCCGTGGCCGCCCGCGCCATCGCCGCCTTCTTCCACGAGCCGCACAACCGGGCGGTCGTGGACGCGCTTCTGGACCAGCTGGACCGCGTCGAGGACGCCGAACGGCCCAAGACCGACACCGCCGTGGCCGGCAAGACCGTGGTCTTCACCGGCGCGCTGGAGCGGTTCACCCGCGACGAGGCCAAGGCCCGCGCGGAATCCCTCGGCGCCAAGGTGTCCGGTTCGGTGTCGAAGAAGACCGACTTCCTCGTCGCCGGCCCCGGGGCGGGATCGAAACTGGCCGAGGCGCAGAAGCACGGGGTCACGGTCCTGACCGAGGACGATTGGCTGGCCCTGATCGGCTGATCCGCCTTGCCCCCTCGCGCCCGCCCCGCCTATACGCGCAGTCGGGCGATCTGCGCCGCAACCCGTCGGGCCTCGAAGAATGATTTCCAGCTTCCGTGATTTCGCCAAGTCCAAATGGGCCATGGCCCTGCTGGTCGTGCTGGCCCTGAGCCTGCTGATCACCGGCGGGACCCAGATGGACGTCTTCGCCCAGCTGGGGCCGAGACACGTCATCTCCGCCGGCGACCGCAGCGTCGACCAGGCCCAGTTCCGCTCCGACTTCGACCGCGTGCGGCAGAACGTCGAGGAGCAGCAGGGCCGCCCGGTCACGGCGCAGGAGCTGGTCGACCAGAACGTCCACGTCCGCTACCTCGAAAGCCAGACCCAACGCCTCGGCTTCCTCGCCTGGGCCTGGAAGGCGGGCATCCGCCCCGGACAGGACGTGATCGCCAAGCAGATCCGCCAGATCCCCGCCTTCTTCAGCGAGATCACCGGCAAGTTCGACGAGGACAAATACGCCCAGGCCCTGGCCCAGGCGAACCTGACCCCGGCCCAGCTGGAGCAGGAGTTCCGCGACGAATACATGCAGCGCCACTACGCCGCCGCCCTGTTCGCCGGGGCCCGCACGCCGCGCGTCTATGGCGCCTTGGTGGCGACCCAGGCGCTGGAAATCCGCGACGGCCGCTGGTTCAAGGTCACCCAGGACATGGCCGGCCGCGCCGGCACGCCGACCGACGCCCAGCTGAACGCCTTCCTCGCCGAGAACGGCGAACAGCTGCGCCGCCCCGAGCTGCGCACCCTGTCGATCGTGGTCTTCGGCAACGCCCCCGGCCAGCAGGTCGAGGTGACCGAGGCCCAGGTCCGCGAGCGGTTCGAGTTCCGCAAGGACGCCCTGTCCCTGCCCGAGCGCCGCAGCTTCGTCGTCATCACGGCGCCGAACCAGCAACAGGCCCAGGCGGTCGTCCAGGCCCTTCGCGGCGGTCAGGGTGCCGAGGCCGCCGCCGCGGCCGCCGGCCTGCAGCCGACCCGCTATGACGAGACGCCGCGCTCGGCGATTCCCGACCCCGCCGTCGCCGCCGCCGCCTTCGGCCTGCCGTCCGCGGGCGTCAGCGATCCGGTCCAGGCCCGCGTCGGCTTCGCCGTCGTCGCCGTCAGCGCCATCCAGCCCGCCGAGCCCGCCACGCTGGAGGGCGTGCGCGAAGCCGTGGTGCAGGAGCTGCGCGGCGAGGCCGAGCGGAAGCTGGTGTTCGACCGGGTCCAGCGTTTCGAGACCGCCCGCAGCTCGGGCCGTACCCTGGAGCAGGCCGTGGCCGAGGTCGGCGCGCGCATCCTGCCGATCCCCGACGTGTCGCGCGAGGGCCGCACGGCCTCAGGCGCCCAGGTCAACGCCCCGCCCGCCGTCTTCGAGACCGCCTGGAGCCTGCAGCAGGGCGGCGTCAGCGACGTCGTCGACGCCGGCAACGGCCAGTATTTCGCGGTCCGCGTCGACGCCGTGAAGCCGGCCGCCCTGCCCCCGCTCGATGAGGTGCGCGAGGACCTGACCCGGGCCTGGATCCAGCGCGAGAACAACCGCCTGCTCCGCGCCAAGGCCGACGAACTGGCTGGCCGCCTGCGCGCCGGCGAGGACATCGTCGCCGTCGCCCGCTCGGCCGGCGCCGAGCTGATCGTCCGCACCGGCGTCCAGCAGGACGAGGAGACCCAGACCGCGCTGGGCGTCGGTGCCCTGACGGGCCTGTTCGGCCAGGGCAAGGGCCAGGCCTTCGCCGAGGTCAACTCCGAGACCGAGTTCGTGGTCGGCGTCACCGACGCCATCCGCCCGCCGGCCGCGGCCCTGGTGGCCCCGATCGCCGAGCGCGTGCGTCCGCGCATCGGTCAGGACCTGGCCAACGGGCTCGGCGACCTCGCCATCGCCGCCGGTCAGGCCCGCGTCGACGCCGAGTTCGACGTCGGACTGGCGCGCGAGGCTCTCGGCCTCCCGCGCGAAGCCCCGGCGACCCCCGGCCCGCAATGACGGCGGCCGGCGCGCCGGTCGTCCGGCGTCTGGTCGACGATCTGGAGACGCCCGTCTCGGCCTTCCTGAAGGTCGCGCACGGGCGACCCCACGCCTGCCTGCTGGAATCGGTCGAGGGCGGCGTCGCCAACGGGCGCTTCTCGATCCTGACTCTGGATCCCGACGTCGTCTGGCGCTGCCGCGACGGGCGGGCCCAGGCGTCGCGCGACGGCGGCGACTTCGTCCCCGACGACAGGCCGGCCCTGACGTCCCTGCGCGCCCTGATCGCGGAGTCGGCGCTGGACCTGCCCGAGGACCTGCCGCCCATGGCCGCCGGGCTGTTCGGGGTCTTCGGCTATGACATGGTCCGCCTGCTGGAGCCGCTGGGCGAGGCGAATGCCGATCCGCTGGACCTGCCCGACGCCGTCCTGACGCGCCCGGGCCTGATCGCCGTCTTCGATTCGGTGAAGCACGAGATCGTCGTCGTCGCCCCGGCCCGCGACGGCGACCGCGCCGCCGCCGAGGCCCGGCTGGACGCCTTCGAGGCCGCCCTGCGCGCGCCCCTGCCGGCCCGACCCGTGGCCGCCCCGGCCGAGGTCGACTTCGCCTCCCCCGTCGACCAGGCCGCCTTCACCGCCATGGTCGCCCGGGCCAAGGACTGGATCGCCGCGGGCGACATCTTCCAGGTCGTGCTCAGCCACCGGTTCGACGCGCCGTGGTCGGCCGACCCCTTCGCCTTCTACCGGGCACTGCGCCGCCAGAACCCGTCGCCGTATCTGTTCTTCCTCGACATGGGCGAGTTCCAGCTGGCCGGCTCCAGCCCGGAGATCCTGGTCCGGCGCAAGGACGGCCGCGTCACCATACGCCCGCTGGCCGGCACCCGCGCCCGCGGCGACACGCCCGAGGCCGACCGCGCGCTGGAGGCCGAACTGCTGGCCGACCCCAAGGAGCTGGCGGAGCACCTGATGCTGCTGGACCTCGGCCGCAACGATGTCGGCCGCGTCGCCGCGCCGGGCAGCGTGCGCGTCACCGACAGCTTCGCGGTCGAGCGCTACAGCCAGGTCATGCACATCGTCTCCAACGTGGAGGGCGACGCCCACCCCGATCTGGACGCCGTCGACACCCTGCTGGCCGCCCTGCCGGCCGGCACCTTGTCGGGGGCCCCGAAGGTGCGCGCGATGGAGATCATCGACGCGCTGGAGACGACCAAGCGCGGCGTCGGCTACGGCGGGGGCGTCGGCTACATCACCTCGCAGGGCGAGGCGGACGTCTGCATCGTGCTGCGCACCGCCCTGTTCGCGCGCGGCCGCATCCATGTGCAGGCGGGCGCCGGCCTGGTCGCCGACAGCGATCCCGTGGCCGAATACGAGGAAACCCACGCCAAGGCCCGCGCCCCCATGCGCGCCGCGCAGGAGGCCTGGCGGTTCAGCTGACCGCGCTGCAATCGGCCGCGTCCGCGCCGTCGCCCGCAGCCTGGGTTCGTCACAAAGGACACGAAGGGTCCACGAAGAACACGAAGGATTGGCGCAACAGCCGCGCGCAGCGCCTTGTCTCAAAGTGCCGGCGAATGATCGCCTGCGGCGCCCCCGCGCGCGGTCCCGTCGCGTCCTTCGTGGCTTTGTTCTTCGTGTTCTTCGTGACGAACCAACCGGCCCAGCCCCACACTCAGGGCCCGAAGGTGACCCCCGGCCCCAGGATGAAGGCCCCGGCCATCAGAACCGCGCCCACCGCCGCCAGCGCGGAGGCGCCCAGCGCCTTCAGCGGCGCGGTCTTGTCCGGCGCGGCCTCGTCGGTGAGCAGGGCCCTGGCCTGGCCGATGGCGGTGCGGGCGGTGGTGATGCGGGTGTCGCTCATCCCCGCACGATCCCGCAACCATGGTTAACGAAGCCTTGCGGCGGACGACCTTGATCGGCCCGCTTCGAGCAAGCCGTGAATCAGGCTCTCGCCGCTTCCCCCCGGCTCGGGACGCCCCTATGACGCCCGCATGATCCTCGTCGTCGACAACTACGACAGCTTCACCTGGAACCTGGTCCACTACCTCGCGGAACTGGGTGCCGAGACGCGCGTGGTGCGCAACGACGAGATCACGCCGGACGAGGCCTGGGCGTCGAAGCCCGACGCCGTCCTGCTGTCGCCGGGCCCCTGCTCGCCGAACGAGGCGGGCATCTGCCTGCCGATCCTGACCACCGCGCCCGAGGACATGCCGATCTTTGGCGTCTGTCTGGGCCATCAGGCCATGGGTCAGGCCTTCGGCGGCGAGGTGATCCGCGCCAAGACCCTGATGCACGGCAAGACCAGCCCGATCCTGCACGACGGGACCAGCGTCTTCCGAGGCCTGCCCTCGCCCTTCACCGCGACGCGCTACCACTCGCTGGCCGTGCGCCGCGAGACCCTGCCCGACGTACTGCACGTCACGGCCTGGACGGCCGACGGCGAGATCATGGGCCTGGCCCACCGCACCCGCCCGATCCACGGCGTCCAGTTCCACCCCGAATCGATCGCCACGGAACACGGCCACGACCTGCTGGCCAACTTCCTCGACCTCGCGAACGTGAAGCGGACCGCGACGGTCTGATGGCCGACTCCTTCAAACCCCTGCTGGCCAGGCTGGTCGACGGCCGCGTCCTGTCGACCGACGAGGCGCGCGACTTCTTCGCCGCCTGCCTGCGCGGCGAGCCGACCCCGGCCCAGGTCGCCGCCGCCGTCACCGCCCTGCGCATCCGCGGCGAGACGGTGGACGAGATCGCCGCCTTCGCCACGGCCATGCGCGACGCGGCGCGCACGCTGGACCATCCGTACGACGCCATCGACACCTGCGGGACGGGCGGCGACGGCCAGCACACCTTCAACATCTCCACCGCCGCCGCCCTGGTGCTGGCCGGCGCGGGGCTGAAGGTCGCCAAGCACGGCAACCGGGCGCTCAGCTCGAAGTCCGGGTCATCCGACGTGCTGGCCGCACTGGGCGTCAATCTGGCGGCCACGCCCGAGCAGCAGCGCCGGTCGCTGGACCACGCCAGCATCGCCTTCCTGTTCGCCCCGCACTACCACGGGGCCATGCGCCACGTCGGGCCGGTGCGGGCCGAGATCGGCTTCCGCACCGTGTTCAACCTGCTGGGGCCGCTGTCGAATCCGGCGGGGGCCCGGCGTCAGGTCATGGGCGTCTACGATCCCCGCCTGCTGGAGCCGCTGGCCGAGGTGCTGGGGCGTCTGGGGGCGACCCGCGCCTGGACCGTGCACGGTCAGGGGCTGGACGAGCTGACGACCACCGGGCCGACCGAGGTGGCGGAGTGGCGGGACGGGGCGGTGCGCCGCTTCACCGTGACGCCCGCCGACGCCGGCCTGGCCACCGCCACCATCGACGACCTGCGCGGCGGCGACGCGGAAGAGAACGCCGCCGCCCTGCGCGCCCTTCTGGACGGCGCGCCCGGCGCCTATCGCGACGTGGTCCTGCTGAACGCCGCCGCCGCGCTCATCGTCGCCGACCGCGCCGCCGACCTGCGCGAGGGGGCCGCCCTCGCCGCCGCCGTCATCGACGACGGCCGGGCGGCTCTCGCTCTCACCCGCCTCGTCGAGGCCACCAATACGCCGATCGAGGACGGAGCATGATCCTCTTGAGGAGCGCGGACCTCCAGGTCCGCGACCATCGCCGGCCCAGGACGCGGACGTGGACGTCCGCGCTCCTTGAGGTGGGCCCGTGACCGACGTCCTCGCTCACATCGCCGCCTACAAGCGCGAGGAGGTGGCAGCGCGAAAGGCCGCCGAATCGCAGCCCGCCGTCGAGGCCCGCGCCGCCCTCGCCTCGGCTCCGCGCGGCTTCCAGGCGGCGCTGCAGGCCCGTTTCGACGACACGGGCCGTCCCGGCCTGATCGCCGAGATCAAGAAGGCCAGCCCGTCCAAGGGCCTGATCCGTCCCGACTTCGACCCGCCCGAGCTGGCGCGCGCCTATGAGCGCGGCGGCGCGACCTGTCTGTCGGTCCTGACCGACGGCCCCAGCTTCCACGGCGACGACGCCTTTCTGGTCGCCGTGCGGGACGCCGTCGCCCTGCCCTGTCTGCGCAAGGACTTCCTGGTCGACCCCTGGCAGGTGGCCGAGAGCCGGGCGTTGGGCGCCGACTGCATCCTGATCATCCTGGCCATGATCGACGACTCGCTGGCCGCCGACCTGCTGGCCGAGGCGGATCGCTTCGGCATGGACGCCCTGATCGAGACCCACGACGAGGCCGAGATGGCCCGCGCCTGCCGGCTGGTCGAGGACCGCGAGACCGCGCTGGTCGGCATCAACGCGCGCAGCCTGCGCACCTTCGACGTCGACCTCGCCCGCGTCGAGGAACTGGCCCTGATCAGCCCCGTCCACGCCCTGCTGGTCGCCGAGAGCGGCATCTTCACCCCCGATGACGTCGCCCGCGTCTCCGCCGCCCACGCCCAGGCCGTGCTGGTGGGCGAAAGCCTGATGCGCCAGACCGAGGTGGAAGCGGCGACGCGGGAGTTGATGGCCTAGTCATCGCCCTTCCGCCCTTGCGGGGGAACGTGGCTCGCAGAGCGAGACGGATGGGGGGGGAAACACCGACCTGTCCGACGATCATTCGACACCGAACACCTCGCCTCCAGCCCCCCATCCGAGCGGCTCCGCCGCCCACCTTCCCCGGCGAGCGGGGAAGGACGTGAAGCCTGACTTGCTCGCCGGTCGATGACCGCACATGCTCGCGGGCGGGAGCGGTAGCATATCTGGAAAGTGCGCCGATCGTCGGGTCGGAGAGGCGTGGTTCAAGTCCCGCCCGCTCCTGCATCCCCCGTTAAGTTGACATTAGGCAAGAACACTTACAGAACATCGCCATCGGTTCACGGCTTGTTCCTGAAAGATTCGACGCCATGCTCACCAAGAAGCAGCACGAGCTCCTGATGTTCATCCATGAACGGATCAAGGAGACGGGCGTCTCGCCCTCGTTCGACGAGATGAAGGAGGCGCTGGATCTGGCGTCCAAGTCGGGCATCCACCGGCTGATCACGGCGCTGGAGGAGCGGGGCTTCATCCGCCGTCTCGCCCACCGCGCCCGCGCGCTGGAGGTGACCAAGCTGCCGGATCAGGCCGCGCCCGGCGGACGGGGATTCAAGCCGCAGGTGGTGCAGGGCGGCGGCCGTCCGATCGCCGCCGAGCCGGCCAACGACACCCGCGAACTCTCCCTGATGGGCAAGATCGCCGCCGGCACGCCCATCGCCGCCATCGAGCACGAGACCGCCCGCTATCCGGTGCCGGAGGCCATGCTGGGGGCCGGCGAACACTATCTGCTGGAGATCGAAGGCGACTCCATGATCGAGGCCGGGATCCTGAACGGCGATCTGGTCATCATCAAATCCAGCGACACGGCCACCTCGGGCGACATCGTGGTGGCCCTGGTCGAGGGCGAGGAGGCCACCCTCAAGCGCCTGCGCAAGAAGGGGGCCTCCATCGCGCTGGAGCCCGCCAACCGCAACTATGAGACCCGCATCTTCGGCCCCGACCAGGTCGAGGTTCAGGGCAAGCTGGTGGGGCTGATCCGCCGGTATCACTGAGGCGAGGCCTATGGAGCGCGGACCGCCAGGTCCGCGGCCTGCATGGCCCGCAAAGTCGCGGACGTGGACGTCGCGCTCCAGGACACTCACTCCCCCTCCCCGTAGCGCGCCCACGGACGGTCGCCGCGCAGATCCGCGACCCAAAGGGCGCGCCAGCCGTCGCCGTCGCGCCACAGCTCGACCGCGCCCCGCGCCGCGAAGTCGCGCCCGTCCAGCACCAGCCGCGGCGCGCACGCCGGCGGCAGCGTCTCCACCACGGCCCGCACCGCAACCACCTCCGCCGAAGCGCAGGCCTCGGCCAGCCGCTCGACGGGGGGACCGCGCCGCCCCCAGAACAGGGCCGGGCCCACCGCCTCGGCATCCGGGCGGCAATCGGTCCGCCCGCAGGTCCACCCGTCCGCAGCGCGCGCCTCGGCGATCAACCCGCGCCGCCGGCTCCACACCTCGACCCCGAAATCCTCCAGCCCGCCACGCACTACGGTCGCGCGACCGCCGTGGACCGTCGCCGCCTTCGCCCCGCCGTCGCCGATCCACACGTCCGGCGCGGGGCCCCTCGGCCAGAGCAGGACGGCGCACGCCAGCGGCAGGCCGAACCCCCGAAGCGGCCCGCGGACCAGACAGCAAATCATCACCCCCATGAAGGCGACCGGCAGGGCCGCCGTCGGCGCGCTGGCCCAGGTCCGGACCGCCCCCGGCAAGCCGGCGGTCCATCCGCCGACCCACAGCATGGCCTCGATGCCCAGCCCCGCCAGCCACAGGAAGGGCGCGCCAAGCCCCAGTGGCTCCAGCAGGGCCCCCAGCGCCAGCGCCGGCATGATCAGGAAGTCCGAGATCGGCGCCACGGTCATGTTCGAGACCAGCCCGTACATGGCCGCGCGGTTGAAATGCTGCATGGCGAAGGGCGCGGTCGCCGCCCCGGCCACCAGACTGGCCAGCGCCGCCGCCCCGATCCACTGCCCCGTCCGCTGCACCGCCAGGATCAGGGCCGGGGCCTGGATCTCGCGCGGCTGCCGCGGCCAGGCCTCGACCAGCGCCACCAGCGCCGCCGTCGCCGCGAACGACATCTGGAAGCCCGGCGTGACGATCGCCTCCGGCTGGATCGCCAGCACGATCAGCGCCGCGACCGCCAGCCCGTGCAGGGTGATGGCGGGCCGGTCCATCAGGATGGCGACGAAGGCGATCGAGGCCGTCACCGCCGCCCGCACCGCCGGCGGCGGCGCGCCCGAGATCACCAGATAGACGCCGACGGCGGTGAGCCCGACCCATGCGGCCGCCTTCTTGCCGTTGATCCTCAGCGCCAGCGGCGGGATCAGGGCGATCCCCAGCCGGGCGGCGAAGAAGGCGAAGCCGCCCACCACCGCCATGTGCAGGCCCGAGATCGACAGGATGTGCGCCAGGCCGGAATCGCGCATCCGTTCGACCTCGTCGGGATCCAGCCACGCCTCCACCCCGGTCGTCATGGCGGCGGCGATCCCGCCGGTGCGGGGCCCCAGCCGCTCGACGATGCGCCGCGCCAGATCGACCCGCGCGGCGTTGACCGCCATCGTCAGCCGCAGCCGCCAAGGCGCCGGCTCCAGCGATGCCGGGCGCGGGTCGGTCAGCACGAAGGCCACCCCGCCCATCCGCTGGAACCACGCCACCCGTCCGAAGTCGTAGGCCCCCGGCGAGGCGGGCGACGGCGGCGGGTTCAGCAGGGCGAACAGGCTGACCGGCGTCCCCGGCACGATCGGCGCGGCGCTTCCCAGTGTCGCGCGCACGCGCAACGGCGTCGCCTCCGGCACCAGCCCCTCGATCCGGACCGGGGCCACCATTACCCGCGCCCCGCCGCCGCCGCCCGGCGACTCGACATCGGTGACCCAGCCCGTGATCCGCGCCGGCGCGCTCATCGCCGGGGCCACCGGCGCGGCCACGCGATCGCTCCGGAACTTCGCGTTCGCGATCCCCAGGGCGAAGAAGGCCAGCAGCATCAGCGGACAGGTCAGGGCCCGCCCCACGTTCAGCCGCCTCACCGCCAGCCACAGCCCCGTGGCCACCATGGCGGCGAGCACGAGCGGCCACGCCGGTGGCTCGCTCTTCAGCATGAAATAGACCGCGCAGCCGCCGCCGAAGGCCACCGGCGCCCACAGCCCCCACCGCAGCGCCTGCGCCGCGGCCTGATCGCGCAGGAAGACCTCGACCCGCGTCCTCAGGCTGGGCTTGGCCGCGTCGGGCGCTATAAGGGCGGCCCTGATGGACCCTGCCCCCATGACCTCCTCCCCCTCGACGCCCGTCGTCACCCGCTTCGCCCCCTCGCCCACCGGCTATCTGCACATAGGGGGCGCCCGAACGGCGCTTTTCAACTTCTTGTTTGCCCGGCGACACAACGGGAAGTTTCTTGTCCGGGTCGAGGACACCGACCGCGAACGCTCCACCGAGGCGGCGGTCAAGGCGATCTTCGACGGCCTGAACTGGCTCGGCCTGTTCCCCGACGAGGCGCCCGTGTTCCAGTTCAGCCGCGCCGACCGCCACCGCGAGGTGGCGAACCGGCTGCTCGAGACCGGTCACGCCTACCGCGACTTCCTGACGGCCGAGCAGACCGGCGCCCTGCGCGACCAGGCGAAGGCCGAAGGCCGCACCTTCGAATCCCCGTGGCGCGACCGCGAACCGTCCGTCGCCGACATGATGCAGCCGCACACCGTCCGCTTCAAACGGCCCAAGGACGCCCCCGTCGTGGTCGCCGACGCGGTCCAGGGCGAGGTCCGCTGGGACACGGCCTCGCTGGACGACCTGGTCATCCTGCGCTCGGACGGCGCGCCCACCTACAATCTGGCCGTGGTGGTCGACGACCACGACATGGGGGTCACCCACGTCATCCGCGGCGACGATCATCTGAACAACGCCGCCCGCCAGAGCCTGATCTACGACGCGCTGGGCTGGACCCGCCCGACCTTCGCCCACATCCCCCTGATCCACGGCCCCGACGGCGCCAAACTGTCCAAGCGCCATGGCGCGCAGGCCGTGCATGAGTACGCCGACATGGGCTATCTGCCCGAGGCCATGCGCAACTATCTGGCCCGCCTCGGCTGGGCCCACGGCGACGACGAACTGTTCTCGGACGCGCAGGCCATCGCATGGTTCGGCCTCGACGGCGTCGGCAGGGCGCCGGCCCGGCTGGACTTCGACAAGCTGGCCCACGTCAACGCCCACTGGATCCGGCTGGCCGACGACGACCGCCTGGCCAAGGCCGCGCTGGACGTGCACCTGTCGCGCGGCCACGTCCTGGCCGAGGGCGACGAGGCCCGCCTGAGCCGCGCGGTCCCCTTCGTCAAGGACCGGGCGAAGACCCTGCTGGAGCTCGCCGACCAGACCGCCTTCGTCCTGCGCCGCCGGCCGCTGACGATCTATGACAAGGCCCTGCCGATGCTCACCGGCGAGTCGGGAGAGCGCATCGCCCGCCTGCGCGACCGTCTGCGCCTGTTCGAAAGCTGGGACGTCTTCGCGCTGGAGGCCGAGCTCAAGGCCTTCGTCGAGGAGGAGGCCGTGGGCTTCGGCAAGGTCGGCCCCGCGGTGCGCGCCGCCCTGACCGGCGACGGCGTCTCGCCCGACATCGCCCGAACCCTGGCCGCTTTGGGGCGGGAAGACGCCCTCGGGCGCTTGGATGATGCGCTGCAACAGACTAAATGACGTTCACCTCAAGCTTCCGCTTTCCGCCGGCGCGTCTCGCGCCGCGGTGAAGCGCACGGAAAAAGGCCCGACATGACCGAAGCTCCCAAGACCGCCGGATCCGCCACCCTGACGCTGGGCGACAAGAGCGTGGAACTGCCGGTCCTGTCCGGTTCGACCGGCCCCGACGTGGTCGATATCCGCAAGATGTACGGCGCCACCGGCGCCTTCACCTTCGATCCCGGCTTCACCTCCACCGCGTCGTGCGAAAGCGCCCTGACCTACATCGACGGCGACGCGGGCATCCTGCTGCACCGCGGCTATCCGATCGACCAGCTGGCGTCGCAGTCCAACTTCGTCGAGGTCTGTCACCTGCTGCTGCACGGCGAACTGCCGACGGCCGCCCAGTACGAGACGTTCGAGCGCAGCGTCACGATGCACACCATGCTGCACTCGCAGTTCGACCGCTTCTTCGAGGGCTTCCGCCGCGACGCTCACCCGATGGCGATCATGGTCGGCACGGTCGGCGCCCTGTCGGCCTTCTACCACGACAGCCTCGACATCCATGACCCGGTCCAGCGCAACATCTCGGCCATCCGCCTGATCGCCAAGATGCCGACCATCGCCGCGCGGGCCTACAAGTACCACGTCGGCCAGCCCTTCGTGTCGCCGCGCAACGACCTGAACTACGCCGAGAATTTCCTGCGGATGTGCTTCGCCGTGCCGGCCGAGGACTATGAGGTCAATCCGGTTCTGGCCCGGGCCATGGACCGCATCTTCATCCTGCACGCCGACCACGAGCAGAACGCCTCGACCTCGACCGTGCGCCTGGCCGGCTCTTCGGGCGCCAATCCCTTCGCCTGCATCGCCGCCGGTATCGCCTGCCTGTGGGGCCCGTCGCACGGCGGCGCCAATGAGGAGGCGCTGAACATGCTCAAGGAGATCGGCACCCCGGACAAGATTCCGGAGTTCATCCAGGGCGTGAAGGACAAGCGCTACAAGCTCATGGGCTTCGGCCACCGGGTCTACAAGAACTACGACCCGCGCGCCAAGGTGATGCAGGAAAGCGCCCACGAGGTGCTGAAGGCCGTCGGCGATCCGAACGATCCCCTGCTGCAGGTGGCCATGGAACTGGAACGCGTCGCCCTGTCGGACGAGTATTTCATCGAGCGCAAACTGTTCCCGAACGTCGACTTCTACTCGGGCATCACCCTGTCGGCGATGGGCTTCCCCACCACCATGTTCACCGTGCTGTTCGCCCTGGCCCGCACCGTCGGCTGGATCGCCCAGTGGCAGGAGATGATGGAAGATCCCTCGCAGAAGATCGGCCGTCCGCGCCAGCTGTACACGGGCCCGACGGAGCGCGACTACCTGCCGATGCAGAGCCGCGGCTGAGACGTCACGAGCGGCGGAGATCGAGGGGGCGCGGCGCAGGTCGCGCCCCCTCCTCGCATCCGGACGCCCGCCGATGCAGCAGGCCGCCCGCGTCGTCAAACATCTCGGCGACGTCCCCGCTGGACAGGGACGCCACCTCCGCCCCCGCCACCCGCGGCGACAGATTCAGCGTCAGATGCTCCCACTCCGCGCCCCAGTCGCGGCCCCAGACGCTGTTCCACGCCGTGACTTCGCGACCGTCGGCCAGCCGCAGCACCGTCGGCCGCCCTCGCCGCGCCGCCAGCAGCCGCACCAGCCGCCGCCCCCTCCCGGGCAGGATCAGATCCACCATTGCGCCGCTCCTCATCGAGCCGGCAGGGTCTCAGGCCCGAGGCTGATCGCCATGAGCGGGAGGTGACGGAGGCGTGAAATCGGTTCCGGCGGCGAAGCGGGAGTCGCGCGACGAGCCGCGCCGGCGCGCGGTTTCCTCTCCGCCCTCCTCGCGCGCCACAGCCCGCTTCCGCTTGCCCGGCGCCCCCCGCGCGCCTACCTCGACCGTGCCTTCCCACCGGAGCCCCAACATGACCGCCTACGACTACGACCTCTTCGTCATCGGCGCGGGATCCGGCGGGGTGCGGGCCGCCCGGCTGGCGGCGCTGGACGGCAAGCGGGTGGCGGTGGCCGAAGAGCATCGCGCCGGCGGCACCTGCGTGATCCGCGGCTGCGTGCCCAAGAAGTTCATGGTCATGGCCTCGGACTTCGCCCACCAGTTCGGGATCGCCGAGGGCTACGGCTGGACGATCTCCGAGCCGGTCTTCGACTGGCCCAAATTCATCGAGACCAAGGACGTCGAGATCGCCCGGCTGTCCGGAATCTACGCCGCCAACCTCGGCAAGGCGGGCGCCGAGCTGATCCACGGCCGCGCCGTCCTGAAGGATGCCCACACGGTCGAGATCGTCGGCAAGGACCGCACCTACACCGCCGAGAGGATCCTCATCGCCACCGGCGGGCGCCCGTGGGTCCCGCCGGAACTGCCGGGCGTCGAACATGCGATCACCTCCGAGGAGGCCTTCCACCTGCCGGAACTGCCCAAGCGGATCCTGATCGCCGGCGGCGGCTACATCGCGGTGGAGTTCGCCGGCATCTTCGCCGGCCTGGGCGTGGAAACGACCCTGATCTATCGCGGCCCCAACATCCTGCGCGGCTTCGACGACGACGTGCGGGCCCATCTGGCGGCCGAGATCGAGAAGCGCGGCGTCAAGGTCATCCTGGGCTGCCAGCACAAGTCTCTGGAGAAGACCGCGACCGGCATCGTCAACCACCTCGAAAACGGCCACGCGGTCGAGACCGACGTGGTCATGTTCGCCACCGGCCGGATCCCCTACGTCAGGAACCTGGGGCTCGAGTCCGCCGGCGTGGAGCTGACCGACGACGGGGCCATCAAGGTCGACGAGTGGTCGCGCACGACGGCCGACAACATCTGGGCCATCGGCGACGTCACCGACCGCATGAACCTGACGCCCGTCGCCATCCGCGAGGCCGTGGCCTTCCACGCCACCGTATTCCGCGACCGGCCGATGAGGTTCGACTACGAGGCCGTCGCCACCGCCGTCTTCAGCCAGCCCCCCGTGGGCACCGTCGGCCTGTCCGAGGCCGAGGCCCGCCGCGCCTGCGGCGGCGGCGTGGACGTCTACATGGCCCGCTTCCGGCCCATGAAGTACGCCTTCACCGGCTCGGACGAGCGCATGCTGATGAAATTGGTCGTGGACAAGGAGACGCAGCGCGTCGTCGGGGTCCACATCGTCGGGCCGGACGCGCCGGAGATCATCCAGCTGGCGGCGATCGCCGTGAAGGCCGGACTGACCAAGGCGCAATGGGACGCCACCTGCGCCGTGCATCCGACGGTGGCCGAGGAGCTGGTGACGATGCGCGAGCCGGTGCGGCCACAGGACACCTCCCTGGGCTGAGCCTCAGTGCGGCGCGACGTCCGGCGGCGGCGTGGTCAACCACGGCGCGAGGCGGAAGCGGCAGGGCAGGGCGCCCACGGTGCGCGTGGTGATGAACTGGCGCGCGAAGCCGACCACGGCGCGGATCGTCTGCTCGTCGAAGGGCTTGCACACCGCCCCCAGCGCGCCGGAGAAGCCGTCAGGGATCTGCTCGGGATTGGCGGTCAGGAAGATGACCGCCGCACCCTGCTCGGCCACCAGCCGATGAGCGATCTGCGGACCGGTCATGCCGTCCATCAGATTGACGTCGACCAGGGCCAGATCGGGTTTCTCGCGCTCGGCCACGGCGATGGCGCCGCGCGCGTCCACCGCGACGCCCACCACCTCGCACCCGCCGTCCAGCAGGATGAGTTCAAGTTCCATGGCCAGCAGAGCCTGATCTTCCACGATCATGACCCTCAGGCCGCCGTCGCCCGTCACTGAATGCGATCCCCCCGAACTGAACTGCTGCGGCCGTCCCTGGCACCATGTGTCGTCGACCGGACACAGTAACGCGGCGATGGCGGGCCGGTTCAACCTCAGCTATGAGAAAGTTCGGGGAATCAGGGCGTCGGAGTTGTGGGATGGCGGAAGTTTCGCGCGCGGGCGACCAGCATCCCGGATCCTCGGGCCCGGACTCCTGCTGCCGGTTTCTGCAGACTCTCGTCGCCATCCGGCTGCGGACGGTCGACGATCCCGAGGCCCGGCGTCATCTCGGCTGGATCAGCGACATGGCCGCCGCAGTCAGCCTGATGAGCGCGCGCAACGCCCAGGGCGACCCGTTCGACGCCTACGTCGAGGACACCCTGACTTTCTGGCGGCGGAGCTTCGAAGCCCGCGGCGTCCGGCTGGAGGTGCGCGGGCGCGTCGGCGACCTGCCCGAGGCCCAGCGCCTGCCGCTGGCGGTCATTCTGCACGAACTGCTCACCAATGCGACGAAGCACGCCTTTCCCGAGGGACGCGGCGGCGCGCTGGCGGTGGCCTTCTCGGCGACCCGGTCGGGCCTCAGCCTGGTCGTGCGCGACACGGGGGTCGGTGCCGCGGAACCCCGCAAGGGCGACGGCCTGTCCCTGATCGAGGGTCTGGTGGCCCGGCAGGACGGATCGCTGGCGCTGGAAACCTCGCCCGGCGCAGGCTTCGCCGTGCGCATCGGCCTGCCCTCGGGGGCCGAGCTCCTGAACTGAGCCGGCGAAACCCGGTGTGATCCCACCGACCGCCCGGCTTGGCGTAAGTCGAGGCTCCGCCTCCGCAGACCAGGGATCGTCATGACCGTCCGCACGCCCTCGCCCTCCCGTCGCGCCCTGCTGGGAGGCGCGGGTCTGCTGGCGGCCAGTTTCATGATCTCGGTCCGCTCCGCCGCGGCCCAGGACGCGCGCGTCCGCCACGCCGCCCGCATCGACGACCTGGTCGGCCGCATGACGATCGCCGAGAAGGCGGGCCAGCTCAGCCTCTTCAACGATCCCTTCCGCCACCGCCCGCAGGAGATCAATCCGGTCGACAAGGACGGCGATCCGGCCCGGATCGCCGGGATGATCCGCCAGGGCCAGATCGGCTCCCTGTTCAACGGCGTCGGTGCCGCGGGCGCGCGGACCATCCAGGACATCGCCGTGAAGGAGAGCCGACTCGGCATCCCGCTTCTGTTCGCGGCCGACGTGATCCACGGCCTCTATACCGTCTTCCCGGTCCCGCTCGGCGAGGCGGCGGCCTGGGACGCCGGCCTGGCCGAACGCACCGCGCGCGCGGCCGCCCGGGAGTCCGCCGCCTCCGGCATCCACCAGACCTATGCGCCCATGGTCGACGTCGGCCGTGACCAGCGCTGGGGCCGGGTCGTCGAGGGTGCCGGCGAGGACGTCTTCCTCGGCTCGGTGCTGGCGGCGGCGCGGGTGCGCGGCTTTCAGGGGCCCGATCTCTCGCGAGCCGACGCGATCCTCGCCACGCCCAAGCACTTCGCCGCCTATGGAGCAGCCGAGGCCGGGCTGGACTACAACACCACGGACATGTCGGAGCAGCGGCTTCGCGGAGTCTATCTGCCGCCGTTCAAGGCCGGCTTCGACGCCGGCGCCCTGTCGACGATGAGCGCCTTCAACGAGGTCAACGGCGTACCGGCGACCGGCAACGCATGGCTGCTCACGGACATCCTGCGCGACGAGTGGGGCTTCGAGGGCTACGTCGTCTCGGACTTCACCTCGGAAGAGGAGATGATCGCCCACGGCTTCGCCGAGGACGGTCGCGACGCGGCGCGGATCGCGCTGCTGGCCGGCGTCGACATGAGCATGGTGTCGGGCCTCTACAACGCCCATATCCCGGACCTCGTGGCGAAGGGCGACGTGCCCATGGCCGTGGTCGACCGCGCGGTGCGGCGCGTGCTGGGCGTGAAGGCCGCGCTCGGCCTGTTCGACGATCCCTACAAGGGCTCGGACGTGGCGGTGGAACGGCGCGAGGTGAACGCCCCCGAGCACCACGTCCTGGCACGCGAGGCCGGACGCAAGTCGGCGGTCCTGCTGAAGAACGAGGGCGGCCTCCTGCCCCTGCCCAGGCGCGGCAAGCGCATCGCCGTGATCGGACCCGCGGCCGACGGCGACGTGTTCGGCCCGTGGACCATCTGGGGCGACCGCAGCCGCGCCGTGTCGCTCGAGGCCGGCCTGCGTGCCGCGCTCGGACCCGACGCCGCCGTGAGCTTCGTGCGCGGCTCGGACCCGGAGACGCCGATCGACGGAGGGCTGGAGCGTGCCGTCGCCGCGGCCCGCGCGGCGGACGTCGTCATCCTCGCCGTCGGCGAGGAGACGCGCATGTCGGCCGAGGCCCAGTCCCGCGCCGAGATCGTCGTGCCGGCGGCGCAGCAGGCGCTGGCCGAGGCCGTGAAGGCGGTGGGCAAGCCGACCGTCGTCCTGCTCCGGACCGGCCGCGCCCTCGCGCTGGAGGGGGCCATCCGGGATGCCGACGCCATCCTGGTCACCTGGTTTCTCGGCAGTCAGCACGGTCATGCGCTCGCGGACCTGCTGTTCGGCGATCATTCCCCGTCGGGGCGTCTGCCGGTCAGCTTCCCCCACGTCTCCGGCCAGCAGCCGTTCCACTACGATCACAAGCCCACCGGGCGGCCGGCCGATCCGGCCCCGCCGCGGGAGGAATTCCGGACCCAGTTCCGCGAGGCGCCGCACAGCGCGGCGTGGCCGTTCGGGCATGGACTGACCTATGCGCCGGTGACCTACGGCCCCACGCAGCGGACCGGAGAGACCCTGCCCTGGGACGGTCGTCTGGAGATCTGGGTGGAGGTCACGAACGGCGGTGACCGCGCGGTGGAAGAGACCGTGCAGCTCTACATCCGGGACCGGGTCGCGCGTCTGACGCGGCCGGTGCGCGAGCTCAAGGGCTTCCGCAAGGTGCGGCTGGACGCCGGCGAAACCCGACGGGTCGCCTTCGTGCTGGACCGCTCGGCGCTGGAGTATATGGGGCCGGAGAACCGATGGACGGTGGAACCGGGCGAGTTCGACGTCTGGCTGGCGCCGGACGCCCAGAGCGGCGTCCCGGCCAGGTTCGCCCTGACTCGTTGACGCCGCTCCGGGTCGGGTCGGACCGCGGTCCGCCGCTCCGCCTCAGTTCGCTTCGAGCATCACCCGGCGGGCGTTGATCGCGAAGGTCTGCGGATCGTCGAAATAGCCCTGCTTGCCCGGCGAGGCAGCGCAGACCTGGCTGCGCACGTCGTCCATCAGCGCGCCCGGGCTGATGTTGGTCCAGCTGCCGTCGCCGACGAAGTCGTCGGAGGCCGAGCGGCCGTCGATGTAGAAGAAGCTCGACCGCACGGTCTTGTAGCGTGTCCGCGAACAGTCGATGTCGACCAGCGACGTGGCCCAGTCGAACTGTCCGGGCTCGGGCGCGACCGCGACCAGGGCGGTGTTGATCTGGCGCGTGTTGCCGTTGATTCGCAGCGAACCCCAGTCCACGGCCATCACGGCGTTGTCGGAGACCGCGATGGCCTCCCATTCGTCGGCGGCGGCCGCGCCGGCGGTCAGCATGAGGGCGGCGACGCCCCCGATCAGCGATTTCATCATGTGGTCGTCCCTCCAAGGCGATGGCGAAGCATCGCCGAAGCGGCGCGGGCCGTCGAGCGGGGAATCCTCCCGATTCCTGACGACGCGGCACCGGAACCGCCGCGCCGACCAAGCCCGCCGGCGTCGGCACCGGGCTGGGGCTGGCGCAGGTGGCCGGAATGGCGCAGCAGGCGGGCGGCGCGGCGCGGCTGGAGGACGGTGCCGCGGGGGGTGCGCGGTTCGTGATCGAGCTGCCGCTGGCCGGTCAGCCGGCGAGCACCTCGGCCGACATGCGCTGAAGCAGGGCGGCGCCCTGTCCGACGGCGGCCAACCGGCTGGAGGCGTGGCCGAGCACGTTGGCGGCGTAGACCTCGTAGAGGGCGATGCGGCCCTCGAGGAAGACGGGATCGCCCTGGCCGGAGTCCAGTTCGGCGCGCGCCTCCATGGCGCCGCGGGCCAGCAGCCAGCCACCGATCACGTCGCCCATCAGCTTCAGATAGGCATCCGCCCCGGCGAGGACATCGGCGGCGCGGGCGGGATCGGCCTTCGCGTCCAGCAGCCAGAGGGTGGCGTCCTCGGCCGCCTCGACCGCGTCCTGGAGACGCTCCAGGGGCTTGCCCGAATAGAGGCGCGGCAGGCGGACGAGGTCGGACTTCATCTCGGCCAGGATCGCCCGGGCGGCGTCTCCGCCGTCCTGCGACAGTTTGCGGCCGACGAGGTCCATGGCCTGGATGCCGTTGGTGCCCTCGTAGATCGGAGCGATGCGGGCGTCGCGATAATGCTGGGCGGCCCCCGTCTCCTCGATGAAGCCCATGCCGCCGTGGATCTGCACGCCCATCGAGGCGACCTCGCAGCCGACATCGGTCGACCAGGCCTTGGCGATCGGGGTCAGCAGGTCCTCGCGACCCTTCCAGGCGACGCGTTCCTCGACCGTCGGGGCGTGGCGCGCGAGGTCGGCGGCGACCCCGCAGGACAGGCAGATGGCCCGCGCGGCCGCGATCTTCGCCTTCATCACCGAGAGCATGCGGCGCACGTCGGGATGATCCGCGATCAGGGCGTTCGGCGCGCCGGTGAGCGCGCTGCGGCCCTGGCGACGATCCAGGGCGTAGGCGAGAGCGCCCTGATAGGCGCGCTCGGCGATGCCGACCCCCTCGACGCCGACGGCCAGCCGCGCGGCGTTCATCATGACGAACATGTGCGACAGGCCCTCATTCGGCTTGCCGACCAGCTCGGCCGTCGCGCCCTCATAGCTCATGACGCAGGTCGGCGAGGCGTGGATGCCCAGCTTGTGCTCCACGCCCACCGGGCGGAAGGCGTTGCGCGCGCCGAGGCTGCCGTCCGGCTTCAGCAGGTATTTGGGGGCGAGGAACAGGCTGATCCCCTTGGGCCCCGGGGGCGCGTCGGGCAGTCGCGCCAGCACCATGTGGACGATGTTGTCGGTGACGTCATGGTCGCCCCAGGTGATGAAGATCTTCTGGCCGGTGAGGGCGTAGGTCCCGTCGCCGTTGGGCACGGCGGTCGAGGTCAGGGCCCCGAGGTCCGTGCCCGCATGCGGCTCGGTCAGGACCATGGCGCCGGTCCATTCGCCGGACACCAGTTTCGGCAGCCAGGTGGCCTTCTGGCGGTCCGTGCCGTGGGCCTCGAGGGCCTCGACGGCGGCCAGCGACAGCATGGGGCACAGGCCGAAGGCCATGTTGGCGGCGTGGACGGTCTCGTAGGCGGCCAGTTCCAGCGCCTTGGGCAGGCCCTGGCCGCCGTGCTCAGGGGGCGCGCCGAGCCCGGTCCAGCCGCCCTCGGCGAACTGGCGATAGGCGTCGGCGAAGCCCGGCGCGGCGGTCACCGCGCCGTTGGCGTATGAGGCCCCGGCCTGATCGCCGGGCCAGTTCAGGGGCGCGAGGACGTTGGCGGAGAAGTCGCCCGCCGCCTCCAGCACGGCGCGCATCAGGTCGTCGTCGAAATCCGGAAAGGCGCCCGTGGCGGCGACGCGGTCGACGCCGGCGACGGCCTTCAGCGTGAAGATCAGGTCGCGGACGGGCGCGCGATAGGTCATGGGCAGTTCCTCCAGCCGGTCACGCGTCTTGGCGAAGTGCGGCGCATGGCCCAAGGTGACCCTGTGCCGCAGCGGAAGGGAAGACCCATGGGCGAACCCCGCCATCGCTATTCGACCGTGTCCCTGACCCTGCACTGGGTCACGGCCCTTCTGGTGCTCGGCCAGATCGGGCTGATCACCGTCGCCGAATCCGTCAGCGGGCCGGAACGCGGCCTGTGGATGATGCTGCACAAGTCGGGCGGGGTGACGATCCTGATCCTGACCCTCGCGCGTCTGGGCTGGCGCGCGGCCAATCCGGCCCTCGCCCTGCCGGCGACGACGCCGCGCTGGCAGAGGATCGCGGCGCGGACGACGCACGTGCTGTTCTACGTCCTGCTGCTGGCCCTGCCCCTGACCGGCTGGCTGGCCGGGTCCGCGGCCGGGCGCGGCTTCGAATGGTACGGCCTGTTCGACTTTCCCCTGCTGCCGATCGGCGGGGGGCGCGAACTGGCGGGGACGCTGATGGACGTGCACGAGGCCCTGCCCAAACTTCTGTACGTCCTGCTGTTCCTGCACGTGGCGGGGGCCCTGAAGCATCACTTCGGGGATCGCGACGACGTGCTGCACCGGATGATCCCGGCGATCCCGCGCCGCCCATGACGGACGCCGTGGCGCGGGCCGCGGCCGCGCTGGCGGCGGGCGAGCTGATCCTTCTGCCGACCGAGACCGTCTATGGTCTGGGCGCCGACGCGGCGACCCCGGAGGCCGTGGCGCGGGTGTTCGAGGCCAAGGGCCGACCGCGTTTCAATCCCCTGATCGCCCACGTCGCCGACGTCGGACAGGCGGAGCGGGTGGCCGTCTTCGGCCCGGTGGCGCGGAGGCTGGCCGAGGCCTTCTGGCCCGGCCCCCTGACGCTCGTGGCCCCGGCGCGCGAGGGCGGGGGCGTGTGCGACCTGGCCCGGGCCGGGCTGGACAGCGTCGCGGTGCGCGTCCCCGGACACGCGACCGCGCGCGCCGTGATCGCGGCCTTCGGCGGGGCCGTCGTGGCGCCCTCGGCCAACCGCTCGGGCCGGCCCAGCCCCACCACCTTCGCCGACGCCCTTGAGGAGACGGGTCACGCCGTCGCCGAGGCGCTGGACGGCGGGCCCTGCGCCGTGGGGCTGGAGAGCACCGTCGTCTCGGTGCTGGACGGCCGGGTCGCCCTGTTGCGGCCGGGGGCCGTTACGCGGGCGCAGATCGAGGCCGTGGTCGGACCGCTGGCGGGCAGCGATGACGGACACCGCTCCCCGGGTCGACTGGCGCTGCACTATGCCCCCGATGCCCCGGTCCGGATCGAAACGACCGATGTCCGGCCAGGCGAGATCCTGCTCGGCTTCGGCCCGGGCGTGGGCGAGCCGCGCTGGAGCCTGAGCCCGACGGGCGACCTGCGCGAAGCTGCGGCGAACCTGTTCCGCCGGCTGCGGGAGGCCGATCGGGAGCGGCCTGCGGCCATCGTCGTGGCCCCGATCCCGCGCGAGGGACTGGGCGAGGCCATCTTCGACCGCCTTCGTCGCGCCGCCGGACATGTGGGCTAGTCAGCGTGATGACACAGCCACCCCATCCGTCTCGCTCCGCGAGCCAGATCGGTTGATCGCATGCGATCTCCCTCTACCCCGGCAAGCGGGGAAGGAAGGGAGGCGACCTCAGGGGTGCAGCGTCTCGACGCCCGCGTCCGTGCCGATGATGGCCTCGTCCGCGAGGTCGAGGAACAGGCCGTGCTCGACCACGCCGGTGACCAGCTTCAGGTCGTCGGCGAGGCGGGCGGGATCGTGGATGACGCCGCATCTGGCGTCATAGATCAGGTTGCCCCCGTCGGTGCGCACCTGCCCCCGCTCGGCGGTGCGGACGCGGGCGGGGACGGGGACGTCGTGGTCGATCAGGACGTCGGCGATGCGGTTCCCCGTGGTCTTGTGGCCGAAGGCGACGACCTCGATCGGCAGGGGGAAGGCCCCGAGGTGGGGCACGACCTTGGCGGCGTCGGCGATGACGAGGCAGCGGGCGGACGCCTCCCACACCAGCTTCTCGCGCAGCAGGGCCGCGCCGCCGCCCTTGATCAGGGCCAGGCCGGGGCCGATCTCGTCGGCGCCGTCGACAGTCAGGTCGAGGCGCGAGACGTCCTCCAGCGTGACCAGCGGCAGGCCGAGCTCGCGGGCGAGGTCGGCGGTGGCCTCCGACGTCGGGACGCAGCGCAGGTCGGGCAGGTTGCGCGCGGCCAGGGCCCGGACGAACCAGGCGGCCGTGGAGCCGGTGCCGAGGCCGACCGTCATGCCCGCCTCCACGCGCAGGGCGGCGGCCTCGCCGGCGAGTCTCTTCTGGTCGTCCGCGCTCATGCCTTCACCGCCTTCTTCGCCCGCATCGTGTCCATAAAGCGGGCCGCCCAGCCGGCCTTGGCGGTCTGCGGCGCCCGGGCCAGGGCGAGGTCGCCGGGCGCGACGTCCGAGGTGACGACCGAGCCCGAACCGACCATGGCGCCCGCGCCGATGGTGACGGGCGCGACCAGCGAGCTGTTGGAGCCGACGAAGGCCCCCTGCCCCACCTCTGTGCGGTGTTTGAAGAAGCCGTCGTAGTTGCAGAAGATGGTGCCCGCGCCGATGTTGGCGCCCGCCCCGACCACGCCGTCGCCCAGATAGGCCAGGTGGTTGGCCTTGGCGCCCGCGCCCATGGTGACGTTCTTCACCTCGACGAAATTGCCGACTCTGGCCTTCTCGCCCAGCCTGGCGCCGGGGCGCAGGCGGGCATAGGGGCCGACCTCGGCGCCCGGGCCGACGTCTGCACCCTCGACGTGACTGAACGCGCGGATTTTCGCGCCGGCCCGCACGACGGCGCCCGGGCCGAAGACGACGTAGGGCTCGACCACCGCCCCGGGCTCGACGACCGTGTCCCAGCTGACGAAGACGGTGTCGGGGGCGGGCATGCGCACGCCCGAGGCCAGCAGCTCCTCGCGGCGCACCTTCTGGAACAGGGCCTCGGCCTGGGCCAGTTCGCCCTGGGCGTTGACGCCCATGACGGCGTCCTCGCCGGCGAAGACGGCGCGGGCCGGTTCGCCGCGGGCGCGGGCCAGGGCGACGACGTCGGTCAGATAGTATTCGCCCTTGGCGTTGTCGTTGCGGACCTCGGCCAGCAGGTCGAACAGCAGGCGGGACGGCGCGGCCATGACGCCGGAGTTGCAGGCGGTAACGCGCAGCTGGTCGGGCGACGCCTCCTTGTGCTCGACGATGGCCTCAAGCCCGCCGTCGGCGTCGATCAGCAGGCGGCCGTAGCCGGTGGCGTCGCGCGCCTCGAAGCCGATCACGGTCAGGGCGTCGCCGAAGGCGGGGGCGATGTCGGCGGCCTTCAGCAGGGGCACGTCGCCATAGGTGACGATCACCTGGCCGTCGAAGTCGGCCATCAGGTCGCGCGCGGCGAGCACGGCGTGGCCCGTGCCCAGGGGCGGGTCCTGGACGGCGACGGCGGCGGCGCCGAGGCGCTTCTCGACGTGGGCGCGCACTTCCGGGGAGTGATTGCCGACCACCACGATGACCCGCTCGCAGCCCAGACCCTCGGCGGCGTCGATGGCGTGGTCCAGCATGGCGCGGCCGCCGACGGGGTGCAGCACCTTGGGCAGGCCGGACTTCATCCGGGTGCCCTGGCCGGCGGCGAGGATGATGGCGGCGCGACGGGTCATGCGGGCTCCGGATTCGGCGACTTGCCGCGTTTTACGGCGGCGCGGACTCAAATAGAACCGGGCGCATGAAAGACCTGACCGGCTGGACGATCGCCTTCGACCTCGACGGCACCCTGATGGAGACCGCGCCCGACCTGATCGGCACGCTGAACCGGCTGCTGGCGCTGCGGGGCTTGCCGCCCCGACCGATCTCGGCGGCGCGGCATCTGGTCGGACACGGGGCGGTGGCCCTGCTGAAGGACGGGTTCCGCGAGGCGGGGGCGGACTGGGACGAAGCGGCGCAACCGGCGCTGCTGGCCGCCTTCCTCGAGGACTATCTGGCCCACATCTGCGACCACAGCCACGTCTATCCGGGCGTCGAGGACGCGCTGGAGCGGCTGGCGGCGCGCGGGGCGGTGCTGTGCGTGGCGACCAACAAGCCGACGCACCTGTCGCTGGCGCTGTTCGGGAAGCTGGGACTGACCGACCGGTTCGCGGCCATCTGCGGGGCCGACGCGGTGTCGGCGCGCAAGCCCGACGCGGCGCACATCCGCGAGACGGTGCTGAAGGCCGGCGGCGATCCGGCCCGCGCCATCATGGTCGGCGATTCGATCACTGACGTTTCCGCCGCGCGCGCCACGGGCGTGCCGGTGATCATGACCAGCTTCGGCTATACCGAGATCCCGGCGCGCGACCTGGGCGGCGATGCGCTGATCGACGGGTACGGGGAGCTGGAGGCGGCGGTGGACGGGATCGTCGCGGCGAGACTTGCCTCGCCGATTTCACCGGGCTATGTCCCCGCCTCCTGAAACGGCCCGGATGCGTAGCTCAGCGGGAGAGCACCTCGTTCACACCGAGGGGGTCACAGGTTCAATCCCTGTCGCATCCACCATTTCGCCGTTATCTCACCCTACAGGCCGCCGTCCGCCGATCCCGCGCAGACCGTTCGCGCGCTGACCGTGCTATTGGACCGACCCGACATGCCCTTCCCCGCCAGCCATCCCGCGCTTGATCGCGCCCTGTCCGAGCGCGGCTATGACGAGCCCACCGCGGTGCAGTCCGCCGTGCTGGAGGCCGAGGAGGGCCGCGACCTGCTGGTCTCGGCCCAGACCGGATCGGGCAAGACGGTGGCGTTCGGCCTGGCGCTGGCCACGACCCTGCTGGGCGAGGCCGAGCGGTTCGAGGACAACGCCGCGCCGCAGGCCCTGATCATCGCCCCGACGCGCGAGCTGGCGCTGCAGGTGTCGAAGGAGCTGGAGTGGCTGTACGCCAGGGCCGGGGCGCGGATCGCCACCTGCGTCGGCGGGATGGACCCGCGCGCCGAGCGGCGCGTGCTGGAGCGCGGGGCCGGCATCGTGGTCGGCACGCCGGGGCGTCTGAAGGACCACGTCGAACGCGGCGGGCTGGACCTGTCGCAGATCAAGGCCGTCGTGCTGGATGAAGCCGACGAGATGCTGGACATGGGCTTCGCCGAAGACCTGACCTTCATCCTCGACGCCGCGCCGGCCGAGCGCCGGACCCTGCTGTTCTCGGCGACCATCGCGCGCGAGATCGCGCAGCTGGCCAAGACCTATCAGCGCGACGCCCTCCGCATCGACACGACGTCGAAGACGGTCGCGCACGGCGACATCGCCTACAAGGCCATCCGCGTGGCCCCGCACGAGATCGAGCACGGCGTGGTCAATGTGCTGCGCTGGTTCGAAAGCCCCGGCGCCCTGGTGTTCGCCAACACGCGCGAGCGGGTGAAGCATCTGACGGCGTCCCTGCGCGAGCGCGGCTTCCAGGTCGTGGGTCTGTCCGGCGAGCTGACCCAGTCGCTGCGGTCCGAGGCGCTGCAGGCGCTGCGCGACGGACACGCGCGGGTGTGCGTGGCCACCGACGTGGCGGCGCGCGGGCTGGACCTGCCGGACCTCGGCCTGGTGATCCACGCCGAAATCCCGGTGAACAAGGCCACCCTGCTGCACCGTTCGGGCCGGACCGGTCGCGCGGGCAAGAAGGGCACCTCGGTGCTGATGGTCAGCCACACGCGGCGCCGCAAGGTCGAGCTGATGCTGCGCTCGGCCAATATCGAGGCGGAATGGTCGGGGCCGCCCAGCGCCGACGAGATCCGCGCCAAGGATCAGGAGCGGATGCTGACCGACCCGGTCCTGACCGCGCCGGCCGACGAGGACTCGCTGGAGATGGGCCGCAAGCTGCTGGAGCGGTCGAGCCCCGAGCAGGTGGCGGCCGCCCTGATCCGGCTGTACCGCGAGAAGCTGCCGCCGCCGGAAGACGTGCAGGACGACGCCCGCATGGCCCGGGCGATGGCGACCGGTCGCAACGAGCGCGGCCAGGCCGAGGGGCCGCTGGTCGACTTCGCGCGCGGCGGCGACATGAGCTGGTTCAGGATCAATGTGGGCCGCGAGAAGAACGCCGACCCGAAATGGCTGCTGCCGCTGATCTGCCGCCTCGGTCACCTCACCAAGCGCGACGTGGGCTCGATCAAGATCTTCGATCGCGAGACCAAGTTCGAGATCACCGCCGAGGCCGAGGCGAAGTTCCGCGCCGCCATCGCCAAGGGCGGCGATCCGGACGTGACCATCCAGGACGCGGTGGCCCCGGCGCCGGGCGAGAAGAGCCTGCGCAAGTGGGACAAGCCGGCCGGCGACCGCCCCGACAAGCCCTTCCGCAAGCCGCGCGCCGAGGGCGACGCGCCGAAGAAGCCCTGGACCCCGCGTCCCCCCGCCGCGGCGGCGGCCGCGCCGGCCGGCGACAAGCCGAAATGGGTGAAGCGCTCCAAGGACGACCCGACGCCCGCGGGCAAGAAGCCCTGGGTGGAGAAGCCGCAGGGCGAGAAGAAGCCGTGGGCCGGCAAGCCGGGCGCCAAGCCCTTCCGCCCCAAGGCCGACGGCAAGCCGTTCAAGGGCAAGCCGAAGCGCGCCTGAGGATTGCACCGGCCCTGTAACCGTTTACGCTGACGCCAAAGAAGAAACCGGCGTGGGTGGAGACGGATGGCGGACGTTCGGCTGAGCGGCGTGAGGAAGAGCTTCGGCGCCGTCGAGGTGCTGAAGGGCATCGACCTGGAGATCGCCGACGGCGAGTTCGTGGTGTTCGTCGGGCCGTCGGGCTGCGGCAAGTCCACCCTGCTGCGCACCATCGCCGGTCTGGAAGATCTGAACGGCGGTGCCGTGTCGATCGGCGGGCGCGACGTGACCGGTCTGTCGCCCGCGGACCGCGGCATCGCCATGGTGTTCCAGTCCTACGCCCTCTACCCGCATATGACGGTGCGCGAGAACATGGGCTTCGCCCTGTCGCTGGCGAAGGTCGACAAGGCCGAGGTGAAGCGCCGGGTCGACGCGGCGGCCGGGATCCTGAACATCGGCGACTATCTGGACCGCAAGCCCAAGGCCCTGTCGGGCGGGCAGCGCCAGCGCGTGGCGATCGGCCGGGCCATCGTGCGCGAGCCGGAGGTCTTCCTGTTCGACGAGCCGCTGTCCAACCTCGACGCCGCCTTGCGCGTGCGCATGCGCTATGAGTTCGCCGGCCTGCACCAGCGGCTGGGCACGACCATGATCTACGTCACCCACGACCAGGTCGAGGCCATGACCCTGGCCGACCGGATCGTGGTGCTGAACGCCGGCCGGATCGAGCAGGTCGGCAAGCCGATGGAGCTGTACGAGCGCCCGGCCAACCGCTTCGTGGCCGAGTTCATCGGCAGCCCCAAGATGAACCTGATCCCCGCCGAGGTGATCGAGGCCGGCGGCGGCCAGGTGACGGTGCGGACGGCGACCGGCGCGGTCATGCCGGCGGCGGTGAAGGCGGCGGGCGCGAAGATCGGCGACAAGGTCACCCTGGGCGTGCGGCCCGAGCACCTGTCCACCCAGGGGCCGGGCGGCGCCCTGACGGCGAAGACCACCTTCGTGGAGACGCTGGGCCACGCCACCTATGCCTATCTGGACGGCGGCGACGGCGAGATGCTGACGGCCCAGCTGGACGGGGCCGAGCGCCCGACGCAGGGGCAGAGCCTGACGCTGAAGGCACCCGCGGAGAAGGTGCAGCTGTTCGACGCCGACGGGCGGGCGTTCGAGCGGGCTTAGCGCGGTGCTCATCGATCCTATCGGGTCTTGTCATCCCGGAAATCGCGCCAGCGATTATCCGGGACGCCCCTGAGCATTCGGCAATGCCCCCCGGAAGACACGAAGTGGCTGTCCGGGGGAAGGTTGGCCGCCTCCCGGACAATCGCATCCGCGATTTCCGGGAGATTATGAGCAGCAGAACGGACGTCCCGGCTCTTCGCTTCGCTTCGGCCGGGATGACAAGTGAACTGTCCCCGCTTGATGCATCACCGCATCTCCACCCGCCGGGCGCCGGCAGGGATCGCTAGCACGTGCCCGTCCCACTGCGCGGCGCGGCCGTCGATGCGGACGCGGGCGGGGACGGGCTGGTCTTCGGGCCAGTGGAGTTCGAAGCCGCCGGTCGGTGAGGCCGCGCCGGTGAAGGTGAGCGTCCAGGCGGCCCCGTCGCGCTTCAGATGCCAGCTGAGCAGGCCGTGGGCGGTGCGCAGGTCGCGGACGCCGACGCCGGTGTCGGACGCCATCCAGTCGAACGGCAGGCCGGCCGCCAGCACCAGCACGCCGTCGTCCACCCGCTCATAGACCAGCAGGTCGATGGCCGAGCGGATGTAATCCGAGCTGATCCAGGCGTGCGGCATGTCGCCGATGAAGCGCGGCTCGCGCTCGTGATGGCCGACGACCTCGGCCCAGCCATTCCAGGCGACGGGGCGCATGTCGGCGAAGTAGAAGTCCAGCGCCCGAAGGGCCTCGTCGCGGCGGCCGAGACGGATCAGGGCCCCGACATTGCGCAGCTCGTAGGGGGTGTAGTCGCGCCACGTCATGCGGTTCTCCTGCCGCGCCGTGAAATTCTCCCACCACTTGTCGAAGGTATTGGTCAGGAGGGTCTGCGGCAGCTCGTCGATGAAGCCGCCCGGCGACAGGCCGATGGTGGTCGAGGTGGCGTCGAAGTCGCCGCGGTCGGCGGCACCGGCGATCCAGTCGATGTCGTGATGTTCGGCCGTCGCGGTGATCGAGGCCATGAGGTCGGTCTGGAACTCGGCGCCCGCGGCGCGGATGCGGGCCGCGGCTTCGGCCTCGCCCAGGACGTCGGCGATGAAGGCGGCGTCGCGATAGCCGATCAGGCCCCAGAAGTCGTCCCAGTAGGAATAGGCCGGATTGTCGGAATAGCCCTCGTGGCTGATGGTCGGGGGCAAGAGGCCGAACAGGTGGCGGGTGTCGGGGGTCCGGAACTCCGCCGTGCGCGTGGTGGCGCGCAGGCCGTCCATATAGGCGATCGCCTTTTGCACCTGGGGCCAGACGCGCTCCAGCGCCGCGCGGTCGCGGGTGTGGCGGTAGTTCTCGGCGGCCAGGAAGATGAACTCGCCGTGGCTGTCGTTCTCGGGCACGGGGTCGGAGCCACGCTGGTCGACGCAGCAGGGCACCTTGCCGTCCTCGAAGACATAGGGGGCGTACCAGTCCAGATAGGCGGCCGAGATCTCGGCATGGCCGAGGCGGTTCAAGCCCTCGGCCATCATCGCGCCGTCGCGGATCCAGGAGCGGTTGTAGCTGCGCGTGCCGGGCTGGATGATCGGCCCCTGCCGCGACATCAGCATGTGGGCCAGCGAGGATTTGGCCACGTCCTCGATGCGCTGGGCCTGCGGCGGCAGGATCAGGTCGAAGCGGTCCATCTTGCCGCGCCAGTCGGCGGCGACGCGGTCCTCGGCGGCGTCCAGCACGGCCTCGACCGCGCCGGTCGGCGGCAGGTCGGGCGTCGGGCCGGCCAGCCGGGCGACGAGGCCGAAGGTGCGGCTCTCGCCCGGTTGAAGCGTGACGTCATAGTGCAGGGCCCCCGCCATCAGGCCCGAGGCGTCGGAGTCGACGAGCCGGACCCCGGGCGCCCGGCGGGCTCCGGAGGCGGCGACCAGCGCCTGCGGATCGGCCCCGGCCTGAAACGTCGCGGCCGAGACCGCGTCGGGCATGACGAGGGCGGAGATTCGGATCGCGTCGTTGAGCACGAGGGTCGAGCCGTTCCAGTCGACCTGTTCGATCGGGCCGACGCCCCCGGGGATGGCGAGGAACTGGACCGGGCCGTTGACCTGGAAAGGACGGGCGGCCAGCGCCAGCGTCAGGGCGCGCGGGCGCGGGGAGGTGTTGGTCAGGACGTAGCGGCCGTACAGCTGGGCCCGATCCGGCTCTCCCTCGGCGAAGCTGGTGATCGCCAGCGTCCAGTCGTCGGCGGTCCAGGTGACGGTCGGGATCGGCAGATCGCCGTCGCGCAGGGACTGGTCAATGTTGACGTCGGCCCAGGTGATCAGGCGGCCGTTGTCGACCACGAAGGGCTCGATCGAGGGTCCGGCGCGGCGCAGCTCGATGGCGCCGTCCTCGGACATCAGGCCGCTCTCGCCGCCGCCGTCGACGCCGACCAGGGTCCAGTAGGGCTGTTCACCCAGAAAACCGCGGGGATAGAGGCCGCGCAGGTTCTCCTGCGCCACGGCCATGACGAACTTCGTCGGCGTCTCGCCGAACGCCAGGGGCTCGATCTCGACCGAGGTCAGGGCGTAGGCGTTCGTGGCCGCCTGACCGAGACGCTGGCCGGCGCCGGCCTGACCGACGACGCCCGACTGATCGAGGGGCCGTTGCAGGTCGATCCGCAGCCAGCGGGCCGAGGCCTCGGGCGTAAGCAGCCAATCCGTCCCGCCGTCGCCGTCGCTCACGCGGACCAGCTCGCGCCACTCGCGGCCGTCCGGGGACGCCTGGACGACGTAGCCGGAGGCGGCGTAGCGGTCGGCCCAGCGCAGGGTCAGGCCGCCGAACTCGCGCTCATAGCCGAGGTCCAGCGTCAGGGACTGGTCGGCGCCCGGCTGCGACCGCCAGAAGGTCAGGAGGTCGTCGTCGATGGCGCGGGCGGCGACGTTCAGGCCGTCGACGCTGGTGGCCTCCGCCAGGGGGCGCGGCGGCACGCCCGGCTCGGGCGGCAGCTCGCGCATCTCCAGCTGGTCGACCTCCAGCGTGCCCGCGCCGCCCTGCCCCGCCGTGACCACGAACTCGATGCGCTCGGCCCCGCGGAAGGTGCGGTCGGGATCCGGGCCCCAGGCCCAGGTGATCTGGCGCCGCTTGATGGTGAAGCGGGTCCATTCGGACGGGGCGGTGAAGTTTTCGATGCGGCGCCAGTGGACGTTGCGGCCGGTGGCGTCGACGAATTTGATCTCCAGCGTGTTGGGCCGCATGTCGCCGCGGGCCCAGAAGCTGATCTCGAAATTCTCCGGCACGTTCAGGTCGATGGCGCGGGCGGCGAAGGCGTAGCCCGAGCGGCCGTTGAAGTCGTAGCTGAGGCGCATGGCCCGCCCTTCGCGCCCGTCCACCGGGGCGACGGCGGAGGAGACGTCGGTCGAGGCGTCGGCCGCCCACGGCGACAGGTCCTCGAAGGCGTCGAGGACGCGAGGCTCCTGGGCGAGGGCGGGGGTGGTGAGGACGAACGCCGCAAGGACGCCGAGGAGAACGCGCATACTTTCAGCTCCGCGACAGGTCAGCCCTTCACGCTGCCCGCGAGCATGCCGCGGATGTAGTAGCGTTGGAGGGCGAGGAAGAGGATGAGCACGGGGGCGACGGTGAGGACGGCGCCGGCCATCATCATCTCGGCGTCCTGGACGTGCTCGCGCGACATGGCCGCCAGGGCCACGGGCAGGGTGTAGTTCGACTGGTCGGTCAGCACGATCAGCGGCCACAGGAAGTCGTTCCAGCTGCCGAGGAACACGAACAGGGCCAGGGTCACGACGATCGGCTGCAGCGTCGGCAGGACCACGCGGCGGAAGATCTGGCCCTCGGACGCGCCGTCGACGCGCGCGGCCTCCAGCATCTCGTCGGGGATCGACAGGGAATACTGGCGCACCAGGAACAGGCCGAAGATGGACGCCAGCCAGGGCACCAGCGCCCCCGCATAGGTGTTCACCAGCCCCATCGACTTCAGCATCAGGAACAGCGGCAGGGTGCCGATCTGGGCCGGCACCACCAGGGCGGCGACGAGCAGCTGGAACAGGCGCTCCCGGCCGGCGAAGCGCAGCTTGGCGAAGGCATAGCCGGCGGGGACGGTGAACAGCAGGGCCAGGATCGTGGCCAGGGTGGCCAGGATCAGGCTGTTCAGCATGTAGCGGCCCATGCC
This sequence comes from Alphaproteobacteria bacterium, assembly GCA_018820275.1. Lineage (GTDB taxonomy): Bacteria > Pseudomonadota > Alphaproteobacteria > Caulobacterales > Caulobacteraceae > Brevundimonas. The sequence continues at coordinate 44,261 of JAHJOO010000017.1, read as the reverse complement.
CTGGGTCACGAACAGGTCGCGGTAGTGTTCCAGCGTCGGCTTCGACGGCAGCAGCGGCGGCGGGAAGGTGGCGGCCTCGCCCTGGCTCATGAAGCTGACCGAGACCATCCAGACCAGCGGAAACAGGACGATCACGACGAGGACCACGACCGCCAGGTTGGCGAGCACCGCCTGAAGATTGAAGCGCCGGCTCATTCGTAGGCCCCCAGACGGCCGGCCACCGCCAGCTGGATCAGGGTGATGGCGAGGATGCAGAGGAAGAGGATGAAGGCGACCGCCGAGGCGGACCCAAGGTTCCACCATTTGAAGCCCTCTTCGTACATGAAGTAGAGCACCGTCACGGTCGACTGGGCGGGGCCGCCCTGGGTCATGACATAGGGTTCGGCGAACAGCTGGAAGAAGCTGGCCACCGAGATGATGGACACCAGCAGCAGGGTGGGGGCGATGGCCGGCAGGGTGACGTGCCGGAAGCGCGTCCAGGCCCCGGCCCCGTCGATGCGCGCGGCCTCGTGCAGCTCGTCCGGCACGGTCTGGAGGACGGCCAGGAAGATCAGCATGTTGTAGCCGAAGGTCTTCCACACGACGAAGATCAGGATGGCCGGGATCGAGGTCGCCGGGCTGCCCAGCCAGTCGACGGCGGGCAGGCCGACGCCGGTCAGGGCCCAGTTGATCAGGCCGTAGCGGGTGTGCAGCAGGTAGTTCCACAACACCGCTGTGGCGACCAGGGTGGTGACGAAGGGGGCGAAGAAAGCCACGCGCCAGACCGGTCGCCACCTGATGATGCGGGCGTTCAGCAGCAGGGCGGCCGCCAGGGAGGCGGCGATCGAGGCCGGCACGCCGATCAGGGCGAACAGGCCGGTGTTCTTCATGGCCCCCCAGAATAGCGGATTGCTGAACAGGTTCACATAGTTGTCCAGCCCGACGAAGCGCAGGTTCCGCAGGTCTGCGAGGGCGTAGATGTCGAAGTCGGTCAGGCTGAGCAGCAGAGCCGCGAAGACCGGCACGGCGAAGAAGACGGCGATGGCGATCAGGGCTGGGGCGACGAAGCCCCAGGCGGCGCGCGAGCGGGTGCGCGGGTTCGCGGCCGGGCGGCGCGGTTCGGCGGCGATGGTGGCCTCGACGGCGGTCATGCCCTGCCCTGCTCCCTCATCCAGCGGCGCTTGGCCAGAAGCCGGTCGGCGCGGCGGTCGATCTCGGCGGCGGCGGTCTGCGGCGTGAACTCGCCGCGCACCATGCGCTCGGCGACGATCTGCATCTCGGTGACGATCCGCTCCCACTCCGGCGCCTTGGGCACGGGCTTCGCCCGCTCCAGCTGGCCCTGGAAGGCGGCGATGGCGGGGTCGGAGACGACGGCCGGATCGGCCCAGGCGCTGGGGCGGCTGGGCAGGTCGCCAGTGATGCGGTTGAACTCGACCTGGATCGCCGGGTCCATGAGGAAGCGCACCAGTTTCCACGCCGCCTCCTGGTTGGGCGAGGACCGGTAGACCACCAGCGACGACCCGCCGGGGGCCGAGGCCCCGGGGCCACGCGGACCGGGCACGCCGGCGGTGTTCCACTGCGTGGTCGGCGACAGGCGGTCGCGGAACTCGCCGATGGTCCAGGGGCCGGAGAAGTGGAAGCTGAACCAGCCGCGGTCGAACTCGGTCCAGACGTTGGAGATCTGGGTCGAGGAGGCGACCGGGGCCAGGCCCTCGTCGAACAGGCTCTTGTAGAAGGCGAGCGCCGCGACGAAGGACGCGCTGGAGAAGTTGCCGCGCGTGTCGTCGTCGCGCAGCAGGGGCTCGTCGCCCTGAAGCCCCAGGGTCAGAAGCTGCTCGAACTCGTTGAGCGGCAACAGGATGGCGTATTTGTCAGGGCCCTGCACCCGCTTGACCGCGTGCATGGCGGCCTTCCATTCGGGCCAGGTGGTCGGCACGGCGTCGTAGCCGGCGCGGCCGAGGATGTCGGTGCGCACGAACAGCAGACGGGTGTCGACGTACCACGGCACGCCGACGACGCGGCCGTTCACCCGGTTGGTGTCGAGCACCGCCGGGAACTGGTCGGTCAGCAGGTCGGTGGCTGACGACGGCAGTTCGCTGATCGCGCCGATGGCCGACATCTCGGACACCCAGGTGTTGCCAACCTGGCTGAGGTCCGGCAGCGAGGAGCCGGCGTAGGCGGTCAGCAGCTTCTGGTGCGCGGCGGTCCACGGCAGGGCCTGGACGTCCACCGTGATGCCCGGATTCAGCGCCTCGAACCGCGGCAGGATCTGCGGGACGTTGGTCGCCTCATTGCCCATGGCCCAGAAGGTCAGGCGCGTGCCCTCCCCTCGCCGACCGCAGCCGGCCAGACCCGCGGCGGCCCCGGCCATGAGGCCCAGAGCCCCGCGGCGGTCGGGCCGAAGCAGGGTCATGCCCCGTCCAGCCAGCCGCCGGAGAATCCGGCGCGTTTCAGGCCGCGGATCAGGTTGGGCTCGCCGCGCATAAGCTTCCAGACGGCGTCGCTGCGGCCGTTCTCGATCTGGATGACGATCGGTCCCTGGTCGATGCCCAGATAGTCGCCGTCGACCCAGCCCACGCCGGGCACGATGGACCCGTGCAGCAGCGGGCCGTCGCGCTGGGTCAGGGTCGGGTTGAAGCTGTCGAGGAAGCCGTAGCGGGTCCAGATGCCGGTGCCGTAGCGGGCCTTCAGCGCCTTGAAGCAGGCGGTGACCTCGGCCGGGGCGAAGGGATAGCTGGCCAGGGCGGCGGTCGGGGCGAGGGTGCCGTCGTCGCGGTCGCCCGGACCGCGGGCGGAGTAGCTGAAGAACTGGCGCTCGCGGCCGTCGACGACCTGTTTGAAGTCGCCGGGGCCGTCGCAGGCGGTCAGGCCCCAGACCTGGTCGTCGTAGCCGACCCAGCCCATCGGGTTGCGGACGGCGTAGTCGCGCTGGGCGGCGACGGCGCGCACGCTGTTCTGGAAATAGTCGAAGCCGGGGATCTCGGACTGGACGTCGCGCATCCAGGCGTCGTGGATGCCGCGGAAGTCGACGTACATGTGGCTGTACTGGTGCCCGAACAGGGGCGCGAACTGCAGGTGCTTGGGGCCCCACTCGGCATTGAAGCTGCGCGGATAGGCGCTGCACCACTTGTCCCAGACGGTGGCGGGGACCGGGTGGGTGGCGCTGCCGATGGCCAGGAGGAGGGTCAGCATGCCCTCGTTGTAGACGTGCCAGTCGTGCGGAATGTGGCCGGTCTCCGGATGCCAGCCCATCGAGATCAGATCGGGGCGGACGACGGCGAAGTCCCATTCGACGCGGTCGTAGATGGTCTGGACCTTGGCGCGGATCTCGGCCTCGTCGGCATGGTCGCCGTCGAACCACTGTTTGGCGTACAGCATGCCGCCCAACAGCAGGGTGGTGTCGACCGTCGACAGCTCGGTGCGGCCGAAGCGGTGGCCGGTCTGCATGTCGAGGAAGTGGTAGAAGAAGCCCTTGTGGCCCGTCATGCCGGTCGCGGCGGGGCCCTGGGGCGCGTCGTGGAAGAAGCGGATCGTGGCCAGGGTGCGGTCGCGCGCCTCCTCGCGGCTCATCCAGCCGCGCTCGACGCCGATGGGCCAGCACGTCAGGGCGAAGCCGACGGCGGCGACCGAGGCGAAGGACGGCGTCGGCCAGCGGTCCGGCGTCAGGCCGTTGTCGCGATTTTGCGTGTCCGCGAACCACTGGAAGGTGCGGCGCTGCAGATCGGTGATCTCGGGATCGACGCCGCCGGCGCGGAAGCCCGGAAGCGGCAAGCCCGCGCAGCCGGCCCCGGAGAAGGCGGCGGCCGCGCCCGCGGACAGGAGAAGCTGACGTCGATCCATGGGCGAAATCCTCTTACGCGGTACTGGAAAACTCAAAAGAAAAAGGGCCGCCGCGACGATTGGGCGTCGCGGCGGCCCGGCAGGCTCAGGAGATCATCACCAACGGTAGCGCAGACCGACCTGGAAGCTGCGGGTCGGCAGGAACTGGGCCGTCGGGGTGCCGAACGTGGGGTTCAGCGCGGCGTCGGGGGTGCCGTTGTTGACCCGGTAGGTCTGGTTGAAGCTGCTGTAGTTCTCGAAATCGAAGACGTTGATCGCGTCGAAGGTGAAGTCGACGATGTGGCCGTCCAGGACCCGGAACTCCCGCGTCAGGCGCAGGTCGACCTGGCGGTAGGCCCAGGCGTTGGGGATGATGAAGCTGTACTTCTCCGGATAGAATTCGAACCACAGCGGCTTGCCGCCGCTGCCCGGGTTGAAGGCCGTGAAGGGCTTGCCCGAGGCCAGGGTGATCAGGCTGGACAGGCGGAAGTCCCACGGCAGGTCGACCGTGCCCGACATCACCAGGCGATGGCGATCGGTGCCCGGCGAGTTGAACGTCGGCGTCAGGGCGATCGTCGGATAGTCGAAGTCGAAGTTCGACAGGCCCTGGTCGCGGCTACCGTTCTGGGTCGCCTCGGCGAAGGTGTAGGCGATGTTGAAGCCATAGCCGGCGTCGCGGTTATAGGGCTTGTCGATCTGCAGATAGATCGCCTTGTACTCCCGCTCGCGGCCGTGATCCGAATAGAAGGCGTTCCGGTAGGGGAACTGGCTTCCGGTGTCGGGGTCGATCAGGCTGGGCAGCGGGATGACGACGGAGTTGGCGTCGTTGACGTTCAGGCGGTACCAGCCGAACTCGTTCTCCGTCTTCGCGTAGGAGAAGGTCAGCGCGGTCTGGATGCCGCCGAACTTCTGGCGGACGCCGAGGTTGAACTGATCCGTGAACGGAACCTCGGCCTCGTTCTTGACGAGGAAGACCTCGCCGGTGCCGACCGTGCCGGCCAGCAGGGCGTCGAGCCCGTCGCGGGTGGCGTAGATCGGGTTCCACGCCACCGTCGAGGTCTGGCCGCCGTAGGCCCCGCCCGCGGGCGAGAAGAAGATGTTCTTGGTGCGGTTCAGGGGGCCGAAGCGCTCCGAGAAGGCGAAGTTGAAGCCGATCCGGTCGTAGTAGCGGCCGGCCCCGCCGAACAGCACGGTCTGCTCGTCGTTGAACACGTCGTAGCTGAAGCCGATGCGGGGCTGGATGGCGCCCGTGAAGGCGTCGCGGCCGTCGGTCGAGATGTAGTCATCCAGATCGATGCGCGGGACATAGTTCGGGTGGGCGGCCAAGGCGGTGATGAAGCGCTGGACGTCCGGCGGGGTCACATAGTCGTTGTTGACCGCATTGTCCTCATAGTCCCAGCGGATGCCGAGGTTCAGCTCCAGCTGGTCGCTGATCTGCCAGTCGTCCTGCAGATAGATGCCGAACACGTTGTTCTCGGCCTCGGTCGGGTCCACCGGCAGGGCCAGGGAGACCTGGGTCGGGATCGTGCTGCTGCCGACCGTCTCGGCCCGGGCGTCGATGTCGTAGGTGTAGAAGGGGTTCCGGTTGAACTCCTTGGAGACATAGAACTCCTGCATCGAGTATTTGATGCCGGCCTTGATCGTGTGACGCCCCATCCACTCGACCTCGTTGAACGTGATGTCGTTCTTAAAGGTCAGGCTTTCCTGGGTGATGTCCTGGTTGTTGGCGCCGCCGCCGTCGTTGAAGACGGTGGCTTCGATGTTGTTGTAGTTGAACTGGAAGCCCGGGGTGCCGGTGGCGTTGTCGCGATAGACGACGTAGCGGGCGCCCGGCTGGTCGAAGTTCACCGCGCGGGGATTGTAGGTGTAGTTGAAGTAGTCGATCGAGGCTTCGTTGACGAAGCCGGGGCCGTAGTACTGGTGCTTCAGCACGACCGAGCGGACGTCGCCGTTGACCGACACCGCGCGGTCCGCCGAGGTCGGGCCGTTGCCGAAGTCGCGGATGTCGAACTCGCTGCGATAGGTGCCGCTCAGTTCCACGCGCTGGTTGTCGTCCACCTGCCACGACAGCTTGCCGAACAGCAGGTCCTGTTCGAACGGGGCGGTGAAGGTGCCCAGCTCGTCCTCGAACAGCGCGGTGTACTCCGTGCGGTTCAGGAACACCGAGCGTTCGCGGGTCTCTTCCTTGCGCTCATAGGTCAGGAAGTAGTGCAGGCGGTCCTCGATGATCGGGCCGCCGATCGAGCCGCCGTACTGCAGGCGGTCGAGGCGCGGCTTGGGCTCGCCGCGGCGTTCGGAGAAGACGTTCTGGCTGATCCAGTCGCCGTCCTGCCACTGGACGAACAGGTCGCCGGTGAGCTCGTTCGTGCCCGAGCGCGAGACCGAGGTGATGATGGCCGATCCGGCCTGCTCGTACTCGGCCTTGAAGTTCTGGGTCAGGACCCGGAACTCCTGGATGGCGGCCTGGGGGAAGGGGTTGCCGCGGCTGTCGTCCTGGCCGGCGACGCCGCCGTCGATGATGGTGGCCTTCTGGTTCTGGCCGTCGATGAAGACGTTGATGGCGATCGAGGGCTGGCCGCCGGCCGAGATGGTCCGCTCGGTGTCGCCCTCCTGGACCACCACGCCCGGCGCGAGGGCGGCGAAGTTCAGGAAGTTGCGGCTGATCTGGGGAAGGTCGTTGATCTGCTGCTGGCTGACGTTGGTCGCCACTTCCGAGGTGCGCACCTCGAACAGGCGGCGGCCGACGACGACGATGTCGTCGACCTGGGTGGCGCCGGCCAGATCGGCGGCGGCGACGTCGAGGTTCAGGGTACCGACCTGGCCCAGCGACAGGGTCACGACCTCGCTGGTCGTGTCGCCGTCGGCGGCGGTGGCGGTGACCTCATAGGTGCCGGGACGCAGGCCGGGGATCACATAGCCGCCGTCGGCGGCGATACGCCCGCGCGTGGTGAACCCCGTGGCCACGTCGCGGGCCAGGACCGTGCCGCCCGCCTCCGCGCGCCCGCCGTCGGTGACGGTGCCGCGGAGGGTGGCGCCCGAGACCTGGGCGGCGGCGACGCCGGCCATGCCGAGGGAGGTGACGATGGCGATGGCGGACACGGCGCCGAGGCGCCGGAACGTCGACTTCTTCATGTTGGTAGAGTGCCCCGAGGAGTAGTTGAGGCGACCGGTGTGTCGCCCGAGGAGAAGGAGAGACGCCCGCCGCCCCGGTCAGACCGGAGCGACGGGCGCGGGTCAGGTGATCACCAGCGGTAGCGCAGGCCCATCTGGAAGCTGCGCGTCGGGAACGCCTGCGACCGGGGGTCGCCGTAGTCCGCCGAGCACAGGCACTGTTCGAAGCCGTTGTAGTTCTTCGTGTCGAGCACGTTGATGGCGTCGAAGGTGGCCTCGACCGCCTGGCCGTCCCACAGCTCGAACGTCTTGGTCAGACGCAGGTCCAGCTGGCGATAGGCCCAGGCGTTCGGGATGATGAAGCTGTACTTCTCCGGGCGTCCGGCGTTCCAGCAGATGTCCGGGTTGGACGGATCGTTGCGCACGGCGGTCGGGCAGACGAACTGGGTGAAGGGCGTGCCCGAACCCAGGGTCAGGATGCCCGACAGACGGAAGTCGTACGGCAGGTCGACCATGCCCGAGGCGACGACGCGGTGACGCTCGTCGAAGGACGAGGGGTACCACGGGGTCTGCTCCGGCGAGTTGTAGTCGAAGTCGAACCCGGCCAGGCCGTTGTCGCGGCTGCCGTTCTGCTCGGCGTCCATGAAGGTGTAGGACAGGTTGAAGCCCCAGCCGTCCTGGGCGTTGTAGGGCTTGTCCAGCTTCACATAGACCGCCTCATACTCCCGCTCGCGCCCGTGGGCCGAGAAGAAGATCAGGTTGCGGAACTCGGGGAAGCCCACCGAGGTCGGCGTCGGTCCGCCGAAGCGGTTGCCCGTCTCGGTGCCGGCGTTGGCGATGTACCAGGCGAACTCGTCCTTGGACCGGCCGGCGGCCAGGATGACCTCGGCCTGCCAGTCGCCGAACTTCTGGCGGACGCCGAGGTTGAACTGGTCGGTGTAGGGGATCGGGGCGTTGTTGTTGACGAGGAAGACCTCGCCGGAGCCCGGGGCCGCGGCCAGCAGGGGATCCAGACCGGCCGGGGTCAGGTAGCTGGGGTTCCACGCCACGGTGTTGACGCCGCCGCGGGGCCCGCCGGCCACGGAGAAGAAGATCTCCTTGTTGAACTGGAGCGGCTTGAAGCGCTCGTCGAAGGCGAAGTTGAAGCCGATCCGGTCGTAGTACCGGCCAGCGCCGCCGAAGATGACGGTGCGTTCGTCGTCGAACACGTCATAGCTGAAGCCAATGCGCGGCTGCCACGCGTCCTTGAAGGCCTCGCGGTCGCCGTCCGAAATGTAGTCCGCCGGGTTGAAGTACGACGGGAAGTCGTAGCCCGGCAGCGCCTGGATGGCGTTCAGCATGTTGCGGATGTTGGTCGGGGTCACGTAGTCGTTGTTGACCGCGTTGTCCTCGTAGTCCCAGCGCAGACCGAGGTTGATCTCGAGCTGCGAGGTGATCTGCCAGTCGTCCTGGATGTAGAGGCCGATGACGTTGTTGTCGACGTCCGCGGCCGGGACGGCGGAGCCGAGGAAGACGCTGACCGGGATGTCGGCGCTGCCGTTGATCTCGGGCCGGCCCTCGACGTCGTAGCGGAACTGCGGGTTGCGCCCGAACTGCTTGTTCACGAACATCGTCTGCATCGAGTACTTGGCGCCCAGCTTGATCGTGTGGGAGCCCATCCATTCGATGTCGGTGAACGTCAGGTCGTTCTTGAACGTCAGGCTTTCCTGCTCGATGTACTGGTTGTCCGACCGGCCGCCCGTGTTGAACACGGTGCGGTCGCGGTTGAAGGCGTTGTACTGGAAGCCCGGCGCCGCGTTGTCGTCGCGGAAGACGATGAACTCGCGGCCGTAGTCGGAGAAGTTCAGCGCCTTGGGATTGTAGACGTAGCTGAAGTAGTCGACCGTGGCCTCGTTGAAGAAGCCGTCGCCGCTCCACTGGTGCTTCAGGACCACCGAACGGACGTCGGTGTTGACCTGCTGCGCGCGATCAAAGGAGGTCGTTCCGCCGAAGTCGCGGATGTCGTTCTCGTCGCGATAGGTGCCGCTCAGCTCGACCCGGTGATCCGGGTTCACCTGCCAGGACAGCTTGCCGAACAGCAGGTCCTGTTCGAAGGGCGCGGCGAAGGTGCCGAACTCGCTGGCGAAGAGGCTGGCGTAGGTGGCGTCGTTCGAGAAGACGGTGTTGGACCGCGTCTCGTCCTTGCGCTCATAGGCGAGGAAGAAGTGCAGGGTGTCGACGATGATCGGGCCGCCGACCGAGAAGCCGTACTGGATGTTCTCCAGCGGGGCCTTGGCGTCGCCGCGGCGCTCCGCGAACACGTCCTGGGCGATCCAGCTTTCGTCCTGGTAGGTGACGAAGACGTCGCCCGAGAACTCGTTGGTGCCCGAGCGGGTCACGGCCGTGATGATGGCCGAGCCAGCCTGTTCGTACTCGGCCTTGAAGTTCTGGGTGATGACCCGGAACTCCTGCACGCCGGCCTGCGGGAAGGGGTTGCCGCGGCTGTCGTCCTGGCCGGCCACGCCGCCGTCGATGATGGTCGACTTCTGGTTCTGGCCGTCGATGAAGACGTTGATCTGCTGGGCGGGCGCGCCGCCGGCCGAGATGGTGCGCTCCTGCGGATCCTGCGACAGGCGCAGGCCGGGGGCCAGGGCCGCGAAGTTCAGGAAGTTGCGGTTGATCTGGGGCAGGTTGTTGATCTGCGCCTGGCTGACGTTGGTCGCCACTTCCGGGGTGCGGACCTCGAACAGGCGACGGCCGACGACGACGATGTCGTCGACCTGGGTGGCGCCGTCGACGCCCACGCCGGCGGTCGCGCCGACGTCGAGGTCCAGGGTGCCGACCTGGCCGAGCGCCAGGGTGACGGTGTCGGTGGTGGTCTCGCCGTCGGCCGAGGTGGCGGTGATCTCATAGGTGCCCGGACGCAGGCCCGGGATCACATAGCCGCCGTCCGCGGCGATGCGGCCGCGCGAGGTGAAGCCGGTGGCGACGTCGCGCGCCGTGACCGTGCCGCCGGTCTCGGCCTGGCCCTCGTCGGTGATGGTGCCGCGCAGCGTGGCGCTGGACACCTGGGCGGACGCGGCGCCGGCGGCGCCCATCGAGACGGCGACGGCGAGGGCGGAGACCGCCCCGAGATAGCGCATGTTCATCCTAGACATCCTGTTTGTCCCCCTGAGCGGTAGTGGTGGCGAACGACGGCCGCCCGTCCGTCGTCGGTCTCTGCGCGTCCGGGTCCGAAGTGGAGCCGCGGATCACGAGTTCGGGCCGGACGATCTGGCGTCCGGTGTCCTGCTGGCCGTCGATCGCCGCCAGCAGGCGCACCAGCGCGCTGCGGCCGATCTCGGCGATGTCGATACGAAGCGTGGTCAGGCCCGGCCGGACCAGCGACGCCAGCGGCACGTCGTCGAAGCCGACGACGGCGACGTCTTCCGGACAGAGCCGGCCGGCGTCCTGGAGCGCCAGCATGACGCCCAGCGCCATCATGTCGTTGCCGGCGAAGACCGCGTCGACCGAATCGCCGCTCCGAGCCATCTCCAGACCGGCGCGACGGCCCGACGCCATGTCGAAGTCGCCCTCGATCACGCGCGCGTCGAGCCCGGCCTCGGCCATGGCTTCCAGATAGCCGGACAGACGCGCCTCGGCCTCCATGTTGTCGTTCGGGCCCGCGATATGGGCGATCCGGCTGCGGCCCAGCGCAATCAGATGTTTCACCGCCGCGACGGCGCCGCCGTGGTTGTCGACGACGATGGCCGGACGATCCGCCTCGGCGGCGCCGTCGTTGAGCCGCACCACCGGCAGGCCGCCGGTCACGCCCGCCGCCGCCTGCCCCACCGCCGCGTGCGGAGACATGAGGATCAGGCCGTCGACGCGGCCGCGCATGGAGCGCACGGCCGCCGCGGCCTCGCCGGCGTCGTCGTGGGAACTGGAGACGATCAGGTGATAGCCGCGCTCGCGCGCCGCCAGGTCGATGCCGCGGATCAGTTCGGAGAAGAACTCGCCGTACAGGTCCGGCAGGATCACGCCGACGGTCTGGCTGCGGCTGGTCGACAGGCTGCGCGCGCCGGAATGGGGCACGTACTGCAGGGCCTCGACGGCCTCCATGACCTTCTTGCGGGTGACGTCGGTGACGGGCCCCGCCCCGTTCAGCACGCGCGACACGGACGCGACCGAAACCTCGGCGCGCTGCGCGACGTCGCGGATGTTCGCCGGCTTCACGCCGTCGCTCCGCGCGCCTGATCGTGTGACGGGGCTGTGCCCACGACGCTCTCTCCCTGCCCCGGCCCGGTCCCGGCCCCTTCACGAGGTCCGTCCGCACCGAATGTGTAATCGGTTACATGACACACCCTCAATGCGCCCCGCAAGGGCCGCAGTTCGGTCACAGGTCGGCCTGTGCCCCCGGCGCTACAGGGGGCGCCCGCGGCCGGGCGTCAGCGGGTCCGGCTTCGGTAGGCCGCGATCAGATCCAGCCGCGCCGCGTTCGGCATGGGGCCCGCCACCGGCCCCTCGTTGCCGAATTCGAGAAGGAAATCCGGACGCTGACGGAAATCCGGCCAGACGGGACGGTCTCCCCCGTTCGGATCGCCGGCCCGGGCGAACGCGGTCCAGTAGCCGGCCATGGCCGCCGACGCGCGACGGTCGCGCGCGCCGAGGGGGCGGCCGACCGTGTGCAGGGTCTCGAAGACGTAGGGGCGTTCGGACGCATGGGTGGCCCCGCCGCTGGGCTCCGGGTTCGATTCGGGGACGACGTCGAAGCGGTAGAGCCAGGTCGGGTGGCCGGCCCGGGCGTGCAGCCGCGCCAGATGGCGCACGGGCTCGTTGAAGGCCAGGTCGCTGACGACGTGCTGGTCGTAGCCTTCGGGGCCGCCGTAGGCCGCCAGCAGGGCGTCGTGCTGCGCCTCGGTCAGGGAGTCGTCGTCGCGGCCGTAGGCGCCCGCGTCGGTCGGCCGGATCCACCAGAACTCGGCGCTGTTCGTCCCCAGCAACAGGGGCACGGGGGCCTGCCGCCCCGCCTCGAAGGCCTCGACCACGTCCTCGGTCAGGACGCGCCCGTCGACGATCAGATTGTCGGAATAGAAGGCCGGCATGGGGCTCAGCAGCTTCTCGGCTGGCACGGCGCGCAGGGCGGCGGCGTCGACGTCGGCGGGCAGGCCGGCGCTCCGGGCCCACGTCCGCCCCAGGGTCCGGGCCGAGGGCCTTCCGGGCCGGTCCAGCGCCAGATCGGCCGACCGCTGGCGCCCCAGACCCGACTGGACCGCCGCCCGGTGGAACAGTCCGCGCGCCGACGGCGCGATCATCAGCTGGGTCACGGCCGCCCCGCCGGCGGACTCGCCGAAGATGGTGACGTTCGATGGGTCACCCCCGAAGGCGGCGACGTTGTCGCGCACCCACTCCAGCGCGGCGATCTGGTCCATCACGCCATAGTTGCCGGCGGCCTGGTCGGACGGCCGCGCGGCGGCCAGGGCGGGATGGTCGAAGAAGCCCAGCCGGCCGAGGCGATAGTTGATCGTGACGACCACCACGTCCCGCCGCGCCAGCGCCGTTCCGTCGTAGAGCGCGGCCGTTCCGGAGCCGTTGTTGTAGCCGCCGCCGTGGATCCAGACCATGACCGGCAGGTCGCGCGCGCCCTCGGGTGCCCAGACGTTCAGGGTCAGGCAGTCCTCGCTCATCGGCGGCGGGCCGACGCCGGGGTCCCCGTTGGCGGGCGGCTGGATGCACAGGGCCCCGACCGTCGAGGCGTCGCGCGGGTCGGTCCAGCTCTCCGGGGGCGCGGGCGGGGCCCATCTGCGGTCGCCGATCGGCGGCGCGGCATAGGGCAGGCCCTTGAAGGCCCGGACGCCGTCCGCCTCGACCCCGAGGACGGGGCCGGAGGTGGTCGCGACCAGGGGACGATCGGGATCCTGGGACGGCAGGACGAGCATGGCGAGGGCGGTCAGGACGGCTGCTGCGGACATGGGCCCATGCTTGCGGCGGGCCGCCGCCGCAGACAATGCAGAAAAAGTTTCAGACCCGCGGGAACCCGGAGGAACCGCGCACGTTATGTCGCCCGCATGCGGGGGGCGTCTTGAAGCATCTGGAGCTGAGCGGCGAGCTCGCGCGGGACATCGCGTTGGCGTTCGACGCCTCGCCGAACCCCTACATGCTGCTGACGCCCGCCTTCCGCTACGCCGGCATGAACCAGGCGTACCTCGACGTCCTGGGACGGCGGCGCGAGGATCTGATCGGGCGCGACATCTTCGAGCTCTACGACGGCGGGACCGACGCGACGGCGGAGAGCAACGCCCGGCGGCTGCGCGAGTCTCTCGAGCGGGTGGTGGCGACCGGCGAGCGGGATCATCTCCCGCTGATCCACTACCCCATCGCCGTCATCGACCCCGACGGCAGCTCGCGCATCGAGGATCGCTGGTGGAGCGCGACCCATTCGCCGGTGCGGAACGCGGCGGGCGAGGTGGTCTACATCCTGCAGCACACCCAGGATGTGACCGAGGTCGAACGCCTGCGGCGACGAGCGGCGGGCGACGCAGACCGGACGATCGTGGAATCCCTGCTGGGGGGCAACATTCTGGCGCGCGCGGAACACGTCCAGGCCGACAATCGGCGCCTGCAGAGCGAACGGAACCGGCTGCTGGACATCTTCCTGCAGGCGCCGGGCTTCATCGCGGTGCTGACCGGACCCGACCACGTGTTCCAGATGCACAACCGCGCCTATGCCCAGTTGGTGGGACGCGGCGATCTGGACGGCAAGCCCCTGCGCGCGGCGCTGCCGGAAATCCCGGACCAGGGCTTCCTGAATCTGCTCGACGAGGTCCGCACCTCGGGACAGCCCTTCGAAGGCCGGGCCGTCCCGGTGCAGCTGGCCCGCACGGGGTCCGGGGCGCTGGAGACGGTCTATCTGGACTTCATCTACCAGCCGCTGAGAGACTCTGACGGCTCGGTGGCCGGCGTCTTCGTCCAGGGCCACGACGTCACCGACGCGGTGCTGGCGGACCGCCGGCAGCGGCTGATGATCGACGAACTGAACCACCGGGTGAAGAACACCCTGGCCACGGTGCAGTCGATCGCCATGCAGACCGCGCGTGCCCACGCCGAGCCCGAGCGGTTCGCCGAACGGTTCCAGGCGCGGCTGATGGCCCTGTCCCACACCCACGACCTGCTGACCCGCAGCCACTGGGAGGGCGCCGACCTGCACGACACCCTCCAGCACGAGACCGCGGCCCACGGCGTCGCCCGCGTGCTGCTGAACGGTCCCGTCGTCGGACTGAAGCCGTCCGCCGCGCTCTCGCTGGGGATGATCTTCCACGAGCTGGCGACCAACGCCGCCAAGTACGGCGCCCTGAGCGTCCCGGACGGACGGGTCACGGTGGACTGGACGCGCGGGCCCGACGGCCTGATGACGGTGACGTGGCGCGAGACGGGCGGACCGCCGTCGGCCCCGCCGCAGCGCAAGGGATTCGGCAGCCGGCTGATCGAACGGGCCGTGCGCCACGATCTGGCCGGCGACCTGACGACGGACTACGGAGACCAGGGACTGGTCGCCGTGATGCGATTTCCAGTGGATTCGGGGCGAGGGTGATGACGGCTTTGAAAGACCGGCGCGTGCTGGTGGTCGAGGACGAGTCGCTCGTCGCCATGCTGCTGGAGACCATGCTGGAAGACATGGGCTGCCTGACCGTCGGCCCGGCCTCCTCGGTCGACGAGGGACTGCGGATGGTCGACGAGGAGGAGATGGACGCGGCGTTGCTGGACGTCAACGTGGGCGGCACGCCGGTCTTTGCGGTCGCGGCGGCGCTGGAGGCGCGCGGCATCCCGCTGGTGTTCTCGACCGGTTACGGCGAGGGCGGCCTGCCCGAGAACTGGCGCGGCCGCCCCACGGTGCAGAAGCCCTTCACCGAGGCCGTCATCCGCGACGCCCTGATGAAGGCGCTGGGCGTCGCGAACGTCTGACGGCCGTCAGGTGGCGGGCAGGTCCTCGCCCAGGATGGCCATCTCGAACATGAAGGAGCCGTCGCCGTCCTCGTCCTCGAACAGGATGCCGACGAACTCGTCGTCGACGTAGACCTCGGCCGAATCCGCCTGTTTGCGCGCACGGACCTGGATGCCGCCGTGGTTGAAGGTGCGCTTCAGGTGCGTCTCCAGACGCTTGATGTCGGTGTCTTTCACGGGCGGTCGCCTTCTTCGGAATTCAGGGGTGCGATTGGCCGCGGACCCTAGAGAAGCGGGCGGCGATGCGAAACCCCGTCAGATCACGAAGTCGTAGACGACGTCCGCCAGCGTGTGGTCCATCGTCCGCGCCGGGGCGGCCTCGGTGGGACAGTTGACGAGACGCGCGGGAACGCCGGCGACGGTGCAGCCGGCAGGCACGGGCTTCAGCACCACCGAACCCGAGGCCACCTTGGCGTAGTCGCCGACGGCGATGTTGCCCAGGACCTTGGCCCCGGCGCCCAGCAGCACGCCCTTGCCGATCTTGGGATGGCGGTCGCCGCGCTGCGCCCCCGTGCCGCCCAGGGTCACGCCGTGCAGCATGGAGACGTCGTCGCCGACCACCGCCGTCTCGCCGATCACCACGCCGGTGCCGTGGTCGATGAAGATCCCCCGCCCCAGCCGGGCCGCGGGATGCACGTCGACCTGGAACAGTTCGGACATGCGGCTCTGGAAATGCAGGGCCAGGGTGGTGCGGTCGCGGTCCCACAGCCAGTTGGCCACCCGCCAGGCCTGAAGCGCCTGAAACCCCTTGAAGTACAGGAAGGGCTGCAGCAGCGAGCGGATGGCGGGGTCGCGCTCCTCCACCGCCAGCAGGTCGGCCTCGGCGGCGTCGACCAGATCGGGCCGGTCGGCATAGGCGGCGAGGCAGACCTCGCGGACGGTCATGCCGTTCAGTTCCTGATCGCCCAGCTTGCGCGCGATCTGGAAGCTGAGGGCCCCCGACAGGTCGTCGTGCGACAGGACGACGGCGCTCATCTGCGACGCCAGCACGGGCTCCCGGGCGGCCGCCTCGGCCGCGGCGTCGCGCAGACGGGCCCAGACGCCGGGGGCGGCGGGGACGACTTCGAGCTTGGCCATCGTCGGCTCCTGGGTCATCGCGGGCGCTCCAGCATGGCGTGGACCAGCCAGCCGGGCAATTTCGACGTCACGGCCATATGGTGCGCCCGCAGCGCGGTCGCCACCGTGAAGGCGTCGCGGACATGCCCGGCCGCCACGGCGTCGATCAGATCGAGGAAGGGCACGCGGGCGACGCGGAAGGCCTCGGTCGGGTCCGGCGCGGTCGGCACGGGGTCGAGATCCCAGGCCAGGAAGGCGACGGCGCGCTCGTCGGTCACGCTGTTGGACATGTCCAGCCGCAGGACCTCGCGCCATGAGCGGGCGGCCAGCCCGGCCTCCTCGGCCAGTTCGCGGGCGGCCGCGGCCTGCGGGTCCTCGTCGGGGTGGGCCCCGCCCTCCGGCATCTCCCACGACCAGTTCATCAGCACGAAGCGGTGCTGGCCGACCAGCGTCACCGTGCCGTCGCCATGCAGCGGCAGGACGCCGACGGCCAGGGAGGCCGGGCGCATGACGACGTAGTCCGCCGGCACGCCCGTGGGCGCGGTCGCCCTGTGCTCCGTCAGACGCATCCACGGATTCTCGAACAGCAGGCGCTCGCCGTGGTCGGTCCACGGCGGCGGACGGTCGGCGCCGTCGTCCCACGGCGGGTCGGTGCGGGGATCGTCGCGGCCGGTCATCGGAGCGGTATGGCGGATCGCACGGCCCGCGACTAGGTGAGGGCCATGAGCGAGCTGGCCACCCCCCTGCCCCACCCCGTCCGCGACGACGCCCTGATCGCCCGGCTGCGCGCGCGCCGGTCGGCGCCGGCGCAAGGACTGTCGGCCCCCGGACCGTCGGACGCCGAGCTGGAGACAATCCTCGAGATCGGCCTGCGCAGCCCGGACCACGGCAAGCTGTTCCCGTGGCGGCTGGTGGTGATCGGACCGGAGACGCGGGGACGCTGGGTCGGCGAACTGGAGACTCTGGCCGCTTCCGACAAGGACCGCGCCGTGCTGCGCAAGCTGGCTGCCCCGCCCGTGACCGTCATGGTCGTGTCCGCGCCGGTGGAAAGCCCGAAGGTCCCCCGCTGGGAGCAGGAACTGTCGGCCGGCGTCGTCTGTATGAACCTGGAGCACGCGGCCAATGCGCATGGCTATGCGGCCAGCTGGATCACGGACTGGTACGCCTATGACCCCCGCGCCCGCGCGCTGATGGGCGTGGCCGAGGGCGAGACGGTGGCGGGCTTCATCCACATGGGCACGGCGGCCGAGCCGCTGCTGGAACGCCCGCGGCCGGAGATGGCGGACAAGGTGGCACGGCTGCCCTGAGGCGCGTCGACGCTTGACGGAAGCAGAGCCGCATGGCTGCTTTCCGGCCATGTCCAGACCCGCCCTCGCCGCCGCCCTGATCCTGACGTTGACGCCGGCTTCCGCGGGAGCCCGCATGGCCGACCCGGTGCTGGAGGGCGCGTGGATCTTCACCACCGAAGCCCGCCAGAACAACCGTCCGATCTGCACCGAGACGTGGGACTTCGGTTCCGACGGCCGCATGGAGGTGTCCAGCGGGGCGGAGCGGGTGCAGAAGACCTGGCGCCTCGAGAGGGACCTGGACGGGCTGTGGCTGGTCATGACGACGCTGTCGACCAATCACGCCCCCGACTGCATGGGCAATGTGACCGCCGAGATCCCCAAGGGCGAGGATCGCACCTATCTGGTGCCGCTGAACAGCGGGCGGGTGCTGACCTGTCCGCCGCCGGGGCGCACCCCGAACGGGGCCCCGGTGGTGTCCGGGTGCTATGGCGGCCTGTTCCCGGCCGATCAGGCGGGCTGACGGCGCTCAGGCTTCGCGCTGATCGGCGTTGATCAGGTCGATCACCACAGGCGGCACGATCACGCGTCCAGTCGAACGGGGATGCGCACCGTCCGACGGAGCGGCGGGGCCGACGCCTCCTCCTCGTGATCCTGCCGGGTGCCCAGATGCTGCGCGACGGTGCGGCCCTCCGACATACGGCGATCGCGGAAGACGAAGCTGATGATCTCGTGGAACCAGACCCTGCGGCCCATGCGGTAGTACCACCGCGTGGCGTGCCGGATCTTCGCGTCGGGGCGCCAGATGAGCCGCATCAGGGCGCGAGGGCGGACCTGACAGGTCACCTCCATGAACTTGACCCACATCAGGACCCGCCACGCCGGCATCCGCTTCATGGCCAGGACCTGATGCTTGTAGTCCCAGCGGCGCAGGTCGGGCTGGATCACCTCCCGGTTCTCCGCCAGCCGGTAGTAGGGCGTCCAGCGGTGCGGCGTGACGTAGAGCATCTGGACCTGATCGGGGTCGTAGGCGATCAGCTGGCGCAGGCCGCGCCAGAAGTCGCCGTCGGTCTGGTCGTCAAAGCCCGCGACCCAGGTCGCCATGGACAGGATGCGGTGCTGCCGCAGGAGCCGGATCGCCTCCCGGTCGATCGAGGGGGCCGCCCCCTTGCGGATCAGCTTCAGGGTCGGCTCATCCGTGGACTCCATGCCCATGAGGAAGCGTTCGAACCCCGCCTGTTTGTAGAGGTGCAGCTCGGCGTGGTCACGGACGATGTCCCCCGCCCGGGTCGATCCGACCAGGGTCACGTCGAGATTTCGGGCGATGATCGCCCGCAGGAAGGCCAGCCAGGGCTTGCGTCCGGCGCTGGGATTTTCGTCGGCGAAGTTGAAAACCTCCACGCCGTGTTCGCGGTGGAGCCAGGCGATCTCGTCGGCCAGCTTCTCGGGGTCGCGATGCCGCCAGCGGGTCCAGAAGCCCCGCTGGCCGCAGTAGTTGCACAGGTGCGGGCAGCCCCGCGAGAACTGGATCACCACCGCGCGCTTGCCGCCCCAGTACCCGTAGCGGGCATGATCAATCAGCTCCCAGCCGACCCTGTAGTCGTCGAGATTCTGGATCACGGGCGCGGGCGGCGTGGCGAACGGGCGATCTTCCTCGCGAAAGGCCAGGCCGGGAACGGCGGTCAGGGGCTCCCCCGCGACAAGTGCACGAACGAGGCGACGCCCCGTCTCCTCGCCCTCCCCGCGCACGATCACGTCGACCCAGGGATCGGCGGCCAGAAGCTCGCGCCAGAAATAGGTCGGATGAACCCCGCCATAGACGATGCGCGCCCGGGGCAGCGCCGCACGAACCCGGCGCGCAACCTCGCTGACTATGGGCTGTCCGGATGACGAGCCGGAGTGGCCGAACATGACGAGGTCGGGTGACCGCGCCACAACCTCGTCCACGAGATCGCCCAGCGAGACGGGACCGAGTTCACCGTCCAGCAGTTCGACGTCGTGACCGTCGTCGATCAACGGGCCGGCGACGGCGAGCAGTCCCAGGGGCGGAAGTTGCTCCCTCGGGATCCGGCTGCCGATCGCGGGGTGCGGAACGTTGACGAAGAGGATGCGCATTCGGCCGGGCTCCGCGCCGCGTCCGGCACGATCGCCGCATCACGGTGCGCGAGGTGTCCCACGTGGTGCCGGTGACGCTCATGAGCGCCGCGTGAGCAAACGGCGAAAAGCGCCTCAGCCGCGGCCGCGGTAGGTCGGGACGCCGGGGTCGGGGAGCCAGAGGCCGGCGGGCGGTTCGCCCGACTGCCAGAAGACGTCGATGGGGATGCCGCCGCGGGGGTACCAGTAGCCGCCGATGCGCAGCCAGCGCGGCTGGAGCAGGTCGTTCAGGCGCAGGCCGATGCCGACGGTGCAGTCCTCGTGGAAGGCCCCGTGGTTGCGGAAGGCGGTCAGGTACAGCTTCAGCGACTTGGATTCGACCAGCCACTCGGCGGGGGCATAGTCGATGACCAGATGGGCGAAGTCCGGCTGGCCGGTGACCGGGCACAGGCTGGTGAACTCCGGCGCCGTGAAGCGGGCCAGATACAGGGCGTCGGGGTGCGGATTGGGCACCCGCTCCAGCGCCGCCTGATCGGGGCTGGCGGGGATGGGCACGTGGGCACCCAGCTGGGACAGGCCGGAGGTGTCGGTGGTCATGGCTTGCGGCGGGGCTTTCGGCGGGCGATCAAGGCGCGGTGAGTGGGGGGAGTTAGTCGCTTGCGCGTGAAATCTCAAAGCCTGGTCCTGACGGCGCTGATCCTGCTCGCGCCCGGTGGGGCGTGGGCGCAGTCCGGAGAGCTTGAGCCGCCCGCGGTGGTGACTCCGCCGTCCCTCGTGTTGGTGGCGCCCAGACCGGCGATGATTACCAACCCTCGCTGGGGCCAGCCGCCCCGGCTCATCTATCCGGAAGCCGCGCTGAGCGGGAACGTCGAGGGTGCCGTGGTGATGGCGTGCCGGGTTCGAGGCGACGGACGGTTCCAGGATTGCGAGGTCGTTTCGGAAACTCCGTCCGGATATGGGTTCGCGGCCGCGGCGATGGAGGGATCCAGAACCGCGCGCGTGCATCCGCGCACCGTTGACGGCCTCGCCGTGGACGCAAGGGCGACGTGGACCGCGCGGTTCCGCCTGCCCTCGCCCATGCCGGGCCCTCAGTAACGCGCATTTGCCTTCCCCCACGGCGCCGTCCTATCCGTAGCGAAACGCAACGGGGTGAACGTCCATGGCCATTCCTGAGATCCTGAAGTCGGGCCTGAGCCTGCCGGTCATCGCCGCGCCGATGTTTCTGGTGTCGGGGCCCGATCTGGTGGTCGAGTGCTGCAACGCGGGGGTGATCGGCACCTTCCCGTCGCTGAACCAGCGCACGACCGAGGGCTATCGGGAATGGCTGCACGAGATCAAGGCGCGGCGGACTCCCGGCGCGGCCGCCTATGGCGTCAACCACATCGTCCACCCGACCAATCCGCGGCTGATGGCCGACATGATGGTGTCGGTCGAGGAGCAGGTGCCGCTGATCATCACCTCCCTGGGCGCCGTGCGCGACGTGGTCGAGGCGGTGCACGGCTACGGCGGCGTGGTGTTCCACGACATCGCCAATGTGCGTCATGCGCGCAAGGCCGCCGAGGCCGGCGTCGACGGGTTGATCCTGGTGGCGGGCGGCGCGGGCGGCCACGCCGGGGTGGTGCATCCCTTCGCCCTGGTCGAGGAGGTGCGCACCTTCTTTTCCGGCACGATCATCCTGTCGGGCTGCATCTCGACCGGACGCGACGTGGCGGCGGCGCGGGCGCTGGGCGCGGACTTCGCCTATCTGGGCACCCGCTTCATCGCCACGACCGAAAGCGCGGCCCAGGGCGAGTACAAGCAGATGATCGTCGACTCGGGCTCGATGGACGTGACCTACACGCCCGCGGTTTCGGGGATTCCGGCGAACTTCCTGACCAAGTCGCTGGTCGCCAACGGGATCGACCCCAAGACCCTGCCCGAGCACAAGCTGGACATGGCCGCGGAGGCCAAGGCGTGGAAGACGGTGTGGTCGGCCGGGCACGGGTCCGGCGCCATCCACGACGTGATCCCCACGGCCGATCTGGTCGCCCGGCTGAAGGCGGAGTACGGGGAGGCCGTTGCCGCCTTCGCCAGCGAGCCGTGGCGCGCCGCCTGAGGCGACGTCTTCATTTCGCCGCCGACCTGGGCTAGGAGAGCGCCGCATTTTTCTCCGCCCACGGACCGTCATGACCCTGCGCCGCCTCGCCCTCGCCCTGCTGATCTCCGGCGCCGCCCTGCCCGCAGGCGCGCAGGAGATGGACCCGTCCGTCGATCCCCTCGTGCAGGGCCCGCGCGGCAGCTGGGCGTTCGGTGCGGGCGTCCAGTCCGACAACCGGTCCAAACAGGTGTCCAAGTCCGACGGCGACGCCTCGGTCTGGGCGCTGGCGGAGTATACGAGCGCGGACGGGGCCTTCTATTTCGGCCCGGCGGTGGAGACGGTGAAGTCCAACGGCGCGGAGGTGGAGGCGTCGCTGATCGGCGGCTGGCGTCCCCAGGTCGCGGGCTTCGATCTGGACCTGGCGGTCGAGCACAAATGGCTGGTCGACGCCGACATGACGGACGACGCCGGCGCCTGGGAATTCACCGCCGACCTGATCCGCTCGATCGGTCCCGTCGAGGGCCGGCTGCGCCTGCAGCACACGCCCGACGGCATCGGCTCTGCCGAGGCCTGGACCTGGTATGAAGCCCGGGTCGCCTGGGATCAGTCGCCGAAGCTGAGCTGGTCCGCCGGCATCGGCCAGCGCGAACAGGA
Organism: Alphaproteobacteria bacterium; assembly: GCA_018820275.1. Lineage (GTDB taxonomy): Bacteria > Pseudomonadota > Alphaproteobacteria > Caulobacterales > Caulobacteraceae > Brevundimonas. Next base: position 22,226 of record JAHJOO010000017.1, on the reverse strand, counting down.
GGTCGGCGTCGACTATGTGGGCTGGGACGTCGGCGCGACGTGGCGGCTCACCGATCGGCTGGAACTGGACGGCCGCTGGCACGACACCGATGCGGACGGCGTGCCGCCCACCGCGCTGGAGAGCTACGACAGCCGCTTCGTGATCAGCCTCGCGTCCTACTTCTAGAAGGATCGCGGCCGGGGCCGACAACCCCGCAAGCGACCGGCGGTTCCGCCGCGTGGCCGGATGCCGCAGCGGGCATCCGGGCGGGTCGGCCTCTCGTCCCTTGGGCGTGCCGCGCAGACGGCTCGCTCAGGAGACCTCCCCATGAAGACCCCGTTCGCCCGCCCCGCCCTGCTGGCCGCCGTGGCCGCCGCCGCGCTGACCGCCGCCGCCTGCGCCCCGATGGAGGGCGTGGACTCCGGCATGGCTTCCGAAGCCACCGTCATGGTCGGCGGTGCCGCCATGTACCCCAGCCGCACCATCGTCGAGAACGCCGTCAACTCGCGCGACCACACCACCCTGGTGGCGGCGGTGACCGCCGCCGGCCTGGTCGAGACCCTGTCGGGCCCGGGCCCGTTCACCGTCTTCGCCCCGACCAACGCCGCCTTCGCCAAGCTGCCGGCCGGCACGGTCGAGACCCTGGTCCAGCCCGCCAACAAGGCGACCCTGACCAAGATCCTGACCTATCACGTGGTCGCGGGCCGGGTGTCGGCGGCCGATCTGATCGGCCAGATCCGGGCCGGCGGCGGCCAGGCCCGCCTGACCACCGTCGAGGGTGGGGTGCTGACGGCCAGCCTGCGCGGCGACTCCGTCATCCTGACCGACGAGAACGGCGGCGTGGCCGTGGTGACCCAGGCGGACGTGTTCCAGTCCAACGGCGTGATCCACGTCACCGACGCGGTGTCGCTGCCCAACTGACGGCGACCGTCGGCGCGCGCCGCCCCCGGGTTCGCGCGCGCCGACGCTTGCTTTCCGCCGCCGAAGCGCCCACTTGAGGGGCGTCGACATCTCGTTTGCGAAACGCTGCTGCCCCTTTGCATCGCGCACCGAGGTTACGCCGATCCCATCCCAGACCCGACAGGCCGCCAGGGAATTCTCTCTGTGGCCAATGCCTTATCGGAGGTCATGATATGGCGACCGGCACTGTGAAATGGTACAACTCCACCAAGGGCTACGGCTTCATCCAGCCTGACGACGGCGGCAAGGACGTGTTCGTCCACGCCTCGGCCGTCGAGGTCTCGGACCTGGGCAGCCTGAACGAGAACCAGAAGATCTCGTACGAAGTCGAACGCGACGCCCGCTCGGGCAAGGAATCGGCGGGTCGTCTCAAGGCGGCCGAGTAGGCCGACTTGCCCGTCGATCCCGGCCGCCCTTCTCCGGTCGAGGCTCCGCGACCCATCGCCTTCGAAGGCGACGTCGTGGGGCTGCTGCCTCTGGGACTGCGCCGGGTTCGCCTGACCAACGGCCACCTCGTCACGGCCCTGCCCGCCCGCGGGAAGGCCGGGGCGCCGTCGCTGGTCGGGGACCGGGTGACGATCGAGATCGCCTTCAATCAGCTGAAGGGCTGGCGTCTTTCCGGACGCCGGCCCTGAGGCCGCCACCGAACAGGAGCTGCCCATGACCCCGCTGAGCGAACGCGTTCCCCTGATGAACGACGACGACCTGAAGATCCTGCGCGCCAATGCCGAACGGCTGGTGGCGCACGGGTCGACGACCCAGATGACCGCCGCGGCCGACCTGATCCCCGTGATCGACGAGGAGCGCGCCCGTCGCGCGGCCCTGCCGAGCACGCCGGTCGTGCGCAAGGCCCCGGTCCGCAAGAAGAAGGAAGCCCCGGCCACCGGTCACCAGACCGCCCTACCGGGCTGACGCCTCAGCCCAGCGCCTGATCCAGGTCGGCGATCAGGTCCTCGACGTCTTCGACGCCGATCGACAGACGGATCAGGTTCTCGGTGACGCCGCCGGCCTCGCGCAGTTCCTTCGGCACGCTGGCGTGGGTCATGATGGCCGGGTGATTGACCAGGCTTTCGACGCCGCCCAGCGATTCCGCGAGCGTGAACACCGACACCCGCTCCAGCACCCGCTTCGTGCGCTCCAGATCGCCGTCGATGAGCACGGTGACCATGCCGCCGTAGCGGCCGTTCATCTGACGGGCCGCAAGGTCGTGCTGCGGGTGGGTGATCAGGCCCGGATAGATCACCTTGGCGATCCCCTTCCGGTCCTCCAGCCAGCGGGCGACGGCGAGGGCATTCTCGTTGTGCGCCTTCATGCGCACGCCCAGCGTCTTGAGACCGCGGTTGGCCAGGAAGGCGTCGAACGGCCCCATCACGCCGCCGACCGAGTTCTGCAGGAACTTCAGCTGGCTCGCCAGCTCGGGATCGGCCGTGACCAGTGCGCCGCCGATCACGTCGGAGTGGCCGTTCAGATACTTCGTCGCCGAGTGCATGACCACGTCGGCGCCCAGCGCGAGGGGCTGCTGGCTCCACGGCGTGGCGAAGGTGTTGTCGACGACCAGGATCAGGCCGTGGGCCCTGGCGATCTTCGACAGGCCCTGGATGTCGGCCAGTTTCATCAGCGGATTGGTCGGCGTCTCGGCCCAGATCAGCTTCGTCTTCGGCGTGATGGCAGCCTCGACCGCGGACAGGTCGGCCATGTCGACGTAGGCGAAGTCCAGCCCGGCGGAGCGGCGCCGCACCCGCTCGAACAACCGCCACGACCCGCCGTACAGGTCGTCCCCGGTGACGATGTGGCTGCCGGCGTCCAGCAGTTCCAGCGCCGTCGACGTCGCCGCCATGCCCGAGGCGAAGCCGAAGGCGTGCGTCCCGCCCTCCAGATCCGCCAGACAGGCCTCGAACGCCTCGCGCGTCGGGTTCTTGCCGCGCGCGTACTCATAACCCTTGTTCACGCCCGGGCTTTCCTGGGCGTAGGTCGAGGTGGCGTAGATCGGCGTCATGACCGCGCCGGTCGTCGGGTCCGGGCGCTGGCCCGCGTGGATGGCGCGGGTCGAGAAGCCCTGGCGGTTGCGGATGGTCATCTCAGCGGTTCAGGCTCAGGTGGTTGATCAGGTCGGTGCGCGTGATCAGGCCGACGAACCGCTCGCCGTCCAGCACGATGGCGACGCGGTCGCGATCGAACAGCGGGATGAGGGCATCCAGCGACTCTGTGACCTGCACCGTGTCCAGATCGCGGGTCATGGCCGTCCGGACAGGCTTGGCGAACCGCTCCTTGCGCGTGATCTCGTCGGTGTCGAGGACGTGCACGATGTCGCTCTCGTCCAGAATCCCGATCAGGCGGCCGTCCTGCAGCACCGGCAGCTGCGACACGTCGGCGCCGCGCATGCGCTTGAAGGCGGTGTCCAGGGTGTCGTCGGGGCCGACGGTGACGACGCCGCCCTCCTCCGGCCGGCGCGTGATCAGGTCCGACAGGTCGCCGTGCAGGGTGCGTTCGGTCAGGCCCTGATCGGCCAGCCAAGCGTCGTTGTAGACCTTGGACAGGTATTTGGCGCCCGTGTCGCAGACGAAGGTGACGCAGGTCTTCGGCTCGGTCTGCTCGCGGCACCAGCGCAGGGCGGCGGCGATCAGGGTGCCCGACGACGAGCCGGCGAGGATGCCCTCCTTCAGAAGCAACTCGCGGGCGACGGCGATCGCCTCGGCGTCCGGGATCGAATAGGCCTTGTCGATCAGGCTCATGTCGGCGGTGTCGGGCACGAAATTCTGGCCGATCCCCTCGACCGTATAGCTGCCCTCGGGCCCCGGCACGCCGTCGTTCACCAGCCCTGCAAGCGTGGAGCCGACCGGATCGGCGAGGACGATCTCGGCCTCCGAGCCGACCGACTTCAGGTACCGGCCGATGCCGGTGATGGTGCCGCCCGAGCCGATGCCGGCGACGAAGGCGTCGATCCGTCCGCCGGTCTGTTCCCAGATTTCCGGACCCGTGCCCTCGAAGTGGGCCAGGGAGTTGGCGTCGTTGGCGAACTGGTTGACGTAGAAGCCGCCCGGGATCTGCTGGGCCAGACGCTCGGCCATGTCGGTGTAGTATTCCGGGTGGCCGTGGGGAACGTCCGACCGGGTCAGCCGCACGTCGGCGCCCATGGCGCGCAGGTGCTGGATCTTCTCCTTGGACATCTTGTCGGGGATGACCAGCAGGACCTTGTAGCCCTTGGCCTGGCCGACCAGGGCCAGGGCCAGGCCGGTGTTGCCGGCGGTCGCCTCGACGATCGTGCCGCCGGGCTTGAGGAAGCCCTCGCGCTCGGCCGCGGCGATCATCGACAAGGCGATGCGGTCCTTGATGGAGCCGCCCGGGTTCTGGGACTCCAGCTTGAGCAGCAGGCGGCACTGGCCCGTGTCCAGACGCGTCGCCTCGACCATGGGGGTGTTCCCGATCAGATCGAGCAGCGAACCCGAGGGCGCGCTGAGGGTCGGGGCGGGGGTGGGCATGAACGACTCCGGGGGTTTCGACGCGCGCGAGGCTGGGCGCGCGCCGTGCCGGGGTCAAGCCGCCCCGCGAGTCAGATCGCCGCCATGTAACGCTGCAGGCAGGGATCCAGTTCGCGGCCCATGACGGCCTCGGAGTTGGGCAGGTTGGCTTCCAGCCAGGCGTTCAGGGCCTGTCCGCTGGCGTCGATGGCGATGCCCTCGCGCCGCGCGGCGGCCAGACGGTCGTCGTCGGCGGCCTTCATCAGACGGCCGGCGGCGGCGGCGGTCTCCTGGTTCTCGGCGGTGGGATCGGCCTCGGCCACCTGGCTCATCAGGATGTTGGCGAACAGGAAGACGCCGGTGCAGGTTACGGCCTGCTGGTGGGTGGCGGGGTCCTGGGGCGCCAGCAGGGCGGCGGTCAGGGCGAGGGCGGCGAAGGACATGACGGGCTCCGGATGCGGTCGACTCAGGGTGCCGAGGCGGGCCTTTCGCCGCAATCCGATCAAACCTGACGAAGCGGACCGAAGCGCGTTATGTCGGGACCATGAGCAAGACCCCTCGCCGCCCCGCCGCCGGACTGCCGGACAAGGAGACGCTTCTGGCCTTCCTGCGCGAGGCGGGATCGGCCGAGAAGACCGACATCGCGAAACATTTCGGCCTGAAGGGCGGCGAACGCCGGGCCCTGCGCGAAATGATCCGCGAGCTCGAGGACGAAGGTGCCCTGGGCAAGCGCGGGCGCAAGGGCTTCTCGCCCGCCGGCGACCTGCCGCCGGTGGGCGTGGCGGACGTCGTGGAACGGGACGTGGACGGCGAGATGTACGTGCGTCTGGTCGAGGCTTCGGACGACGCGCCGCGCGCCCTGCTGATGCCGGACCGCACCGGCAAGACCGGCCCCGCGCCGGGCATGGGCGACCGGCTGCTGGTCAAGTTTTCCCGCGCCGCCGACGGCTGGGAGGCGCGGCTGATCAAGCGGCTGGACGCCGGGACCAACAAGGTGCTCGGCGTGATCCGGAAGTCGAACCGGGAGGTCCGGGTCGAGCCGGTGGACCGGCGCTCCAAGGACGTCCTGTTCATTCCCCCCCTGCTGGCCGAGGGGCTGAAGGACGGCGACCTCGTGGTCGCCGCCATCGAAAAGGGCGAGCACCGCTATGGGCCCAAGCGCGGCAAGATTCTGGAGACGATCGGGCGCGAGGACGATCCGCGCGCCGCCAGCCTGATCGCCATCGCCGCGCACAATGTGCCCATGGGCTTTTCGGAAGCGGTGGAGCGCGAGGCTGAGGATCAAAAACTGCCGTCGCTGAAAGGCCGCGAGGATCTGCGCGAGCTGCCGCTGATCACCATCGACCCTGCCGACGCGCGCGACCACGACGACGCCGTCTACGCCCACCGCGACGAGGACCCGAAGAACGAAGGCGGCTGGGTCGTCTGGGTCGCCATCGCCGACGTCGCCGCCTATGTCCGGCCGGGCACGGCGCTGGACCGCGAGGCACGCGACAAGGGCAACTCGACCTATTTCCCCGACCGGGTGGAGCCGATGCTACCCGAGCGCCTGTCCAACGGCCTGTGCAGCCTGAAAGCCGGCGAGAACCGCGCCTGCATGGCCGTGCGCATGGTCTTCGACAAGGAGGGCCGGAAGACCGGCCACAGGTTCGTCCGAGGCCTGATGCGGTCCCACGCCAAGCTGTCCTACGAACAGGCGCAGACGGCCATCGACGGCCAGCCGGACGACACCACCGGCCCGATCATGGAGGCCATCCTCTATCCGCTGTGGAACGCCTATCGCACCATGCTGAAGGGCCGGCTGAAGCGCAGCCCCCTGCAGATCGAGAGCGCGGAGCGGCGCATCCGCATGGCGCCGGACGGGGGCATCGCCTCGATCGAGGCGCGGGTCAGCCTGGAGGCGCACCGGCTGATCGAGGAGATGATGGTCCAGGCCAACGTTTGCGCCGCCGAAACGCTGGAGCAGAAGAAGACGCCGCTGATCTATCGGGTGCACGAGGCCTCCAGTCAGGAGAAGCTGTTCAACCTGGCGGACTTCCTGCAGACGATCGGCATCCCCTGGACAAAGGGCGAGCCGGCCACGACCAAACGGTTCAACAAGCTGCTGGAGATGACCCGCGAGGGGCCGCACGCCGAGGTGGTCAACGAGGTCGTCCTGCGCACCCAGATGCAGGCGATCTATTCGCCCGAGAACGTGGGCCACTTCGGCCTGAACCTCGACCGCTACGCCCACTTCACCTCGCCGATCCGGCGCTATTCCGATCTGATCGTGCACCGGGGCCTGATCCGCGCGCTGGGCTTCGGCAAGGACGGGCTGACCGACCGCGAGATCGCCGAACTGCCGTCCATCGCCGAGCAGGTGACCCAGACGGAGCGCCGCTCGATGGCGGCCGAGCGCGACGCCATGGACCGCTACGTCGCCGCCTTCCTGCAGGACCGGATCGGGGCGATGTTCCGTGGACGGATCACCGGCGTGACGCGCTTCGGCCTGTTCGTGCGGCTGGAGGAGACGGGAGCCGACGGACTGGTGCCCGTGTCGTCGCTCGGGGGCGAGTATTTCACCCACGACGACCGCACCCACGCCCTGGTCGGCAGCAAGTCGGGCGTGCGCTGGACGCTCGGTCGGTCGGTCGAGGTCAAGCTGGTCGAGGCCACGCCGGTGACCGGCGGCCTGCTGTTCGAGATGCTGTCCGATCCCGATCCGCGCGACCCGAACGCCCCGGCCCCGCGGCTGGGCATGCGCGGCCGCGGCGGCGACGGCCCGCCTACGCGCGGCAAGGGACGCCCCGGCGGGCCCAAGCCGCGCGGCGGCAAACCGTCGGGCGGGCTGAAGGGCGTGCGCAAGGGCAAGCGGCGCTGACGCGGCGTCAGACCACGATCCAGATCAGGGCGGCGCCGATCAGGACCGAGGTCGGCGCGACCACGCGGACGGCCTGGACGGGGATGCGCGCGGCCCACCACCGCGAATAGGCCGAATGCCAGCGGCGCGGCAGCATCAGCAGCACGACCGCCGAGACGATCAGAAAGGCGCCGATCAGCCACAGCGCCTGCGGGAAGCGCGAGGCGCCGGAGACGACCATCATGGCGGCGAGCGCCGCAAGGGCCCGGCGCGGCGCGACGGCCATGAAGACGCCGAGCCCGATCATCCAGAGGCCCAGCGCCACCGCCGTCCCCTGCGCCGCCATGGCGAACATGTGAACCCCCCGAAGCCGCGACCCGGCGACGGCTCCGGTCTAGCAGGGCTCAGCCCTTCACGCCCGCCAGATGACGCGCCAGATCCAGCGACGAACACGGCGTCTCGCCGGCAAGCCACGACCGCAGGGTGGCCAGGGTCGAAGCCGCGAGCCCCGTCGCGACGAGGGCGGCCGGGGCCGGACCGGCGTCCGGGCCGAGGCGCGCCTCGATCATGGCGGCGAGCTTGCGCTGGAGCCGGCCCGCCAGCGGCGGTTCGAACAGCTGGCGCGCGGCCGCCCTCTGCTCCCAGACGTGCGAGAGGATGGCCTGCACGGCCATGACGCCCCCGCGCCCGGCCGCGGCGTCGGCCAGCGGCGTGAAAAGGGGATCGATGATCGCCACCAGCACGTCGTCCTTGCCCCGGAAATGCTCGTAGAAGGTCGAGCGCCCAACCCCCGCCACCTCGATCAGTTCGGCGGTGCGGATGTCCCCATAGCGGCGCGTGAAGATCAGGCGCGTCATCGCCGCGGCCACAGCCTGCCGCGTGCGCGCCTTGCGGCGATCCGGATCCTCCACGGCGGCGGTGGTCATGCGGCCAGCCTAGCGGAACCCGGGCTGAAGCGTGAGCCGGGCCGAAGCGGACTTTGGGGCCCGAAAGTCCGCTAGCGGACGACCGGACGGCGGCATCCGTCGATCGCCCGCCGCTGCCCGGGCAGGGTCGCCTCGCATGAACGGGGACCCCGATGAACCAGACCGACGAACGGATCGACTCGCGCCCGGCCGGGGTGGCCATGGCCGCATCCGCCGCGACCGCGCTGTTCCTGATGCTGCACCATCCCACATCGCTGGACGGACCCGACGACGGCCTGCTGGCGACCGACATGGCCAATGATCTCGTGCACGGGGGGATGATCGCCTGCCTGGTCGGTCTCGGCGTGGGAGTCGACGCCCTGTGCCGCCGCCTGGGCCCGGATCGGCCGTCCGTGGCGGCGGGACGGGGGGTCTGGAGCCTCGGCGCCGCAGGCCTGATCGGCGCGGCCCTCATCAACGGCTTCGCCCTCGCCCGGGTCGCCGCCGCCCTGCCCGCTTCCGAGGGGCACCAGGCGGCGCTGACGGGCCTGTGGATCCTCAATCAGGCGCTCGGCGCCTTCGGCCTCGTGGGCGTGGCGCTGGCGACCGGGCTGCTGGCGATCGCCATGGTCCGGGCCGGCGGTCTGTTGCGGATCGCCGGGGCGATCGGCGCGGCCATGGCCGTGCTGGGGCCGGTGTGGGCCCTGACGACGGGCGGCGACCTTGACCTGCACGCCGCGGTGATCTCGATGGGCCTGTTCTCGACGTGGGCCGCGCTGGTCGGCGCCGCCCTGATCCGCGCCCCAGGCCAAAAGGAAGCGCCATGACCGACGCGCACCGCATCGTCGCCATCGTGCCCGCGCGCGACATGGAGGCCAGCACGGCCTTCTACGCCCGGCTGGGGCTGGAGCTGGTCAGCGACTGGGGCGACTATCGCATCCTGTCGGACGGACGGGGCTGGAATCTGCATCTGACCCGCACGACGGCTTGGCCCGCGCAGCCCGAGGACAACCCGCTGGGCCTCTATGTCTACGTCGACGACGTGGATGGCGCCGCCGCGCGCATGGGCGACCTCGTGCTCGCCCCGCACCGGCCCGAGCTGAAGCCGTGGGGGTGTTACGAGTTCGCGGTGAGCGACCCGGCCGGAACGTTGGTGCGGATTGGCCGGATCGTCGACTGAGGTTCCTCCCCGTGGGGCAAGGCTCTAGGAACGGACCATGCCCGCCCCCTCCCCCCAGCCCTTCGACGCCGCCCAGGACCTGAAGGACGCGCCGCGCACCGGCGGGCGGATGCGGCCGCGGGACGCGGCGACGCTGATCCTGACGCGCGGCGAGGGCGACCGGCTGGAGGTGCTGATGGGCCGGCGGGCGGCGGGGCATGTGTTCATGGCGGGCAAGTGGGTGTTCCCGGGCGGGCGCGTGGACCGGGCCGACGGCCGCGCCGCCTCGGCGACCGATCCGGCCGGCGAGACGCGGGCGCGGCTGGAGGCGGAGGTCGGTCCCTATCGCGCACGGGCCCTGATGCTGGCGGCGGTCCGCGAGACGTTCGAGGAGACGGGTCTGCGGCTGGCCCGGGCGGCGCCGACGGCGTCGGTCGCCGGCCCGTGGCGCGAATTCCGCGCCGGCGGTGCCCTGCCCGATCTGGCGGCCCTGTCCTATGTCGCGCGCGCCATCACCCCGCCGGGGCGGAGCCGGCGCTTCGACGCCCGCTTCTTCCGCGCCGACGCCTTGGCCCTGCTGGATGACGCCCCGCGTCCGGCCGCCGACGAGCTGGAGGACGTGGCCTGGCTGAGGGCCGACGACGCCCTGACGCGCGATCTGGCGGCGATCACGCGCTTCGTCCTGACCGCGGCGCTGGAGGACCGGTCCGACGGGCTGCCCTTCATACGGCAGGTGCGGGGCCGGCACCGGATCGAACGTCTTTGACCCTGCCCGCCCCGGCCGTTATCCGTTCGGGATGAAGCTCAAGGCTCCCTTCATCAAACTGCCCTTCACCTTCGACGTGGAGCGGCTGAGGGCCGAGGTGCTGGCCTTTCCGGCCGAGGCCTGGGCGCCCCATCCGAACAAGATCCCGGGCAACAGCGCCCTGCGGCTGATCACGGTCGGCGGGACCGAGAACGACGACGTGGCGGGGGCCATGGCGCCGACGCGGAACCTGCTGGCCGCCCCCTATCTGCAGCAGGTGCTGAGCCACTTCGGCGTGGTCTGGAGCCGGTCGCGGCTGATGAAGCTGGGCCCGCGGTCGGAGGTGCCGACCCACACCGACGTGAACTATCACTGGTTCCACCGGGTGCGGATGCACATCCCGATCGTCACGACGCCCGACGTCAAATTCTATTGCGACGACCAGGTGGTGAACATGGCCGCCGGGGAGTCGTGGATCTTCGACAACTGGCGCACCCACCGGGTGGTCAACGGCTCGGACGTCGAGCGCATCCATCTGGTGGCCGACACCACGGGCAACGCCCGGTTCTGGGACATGGCCGACGCGGCCGCCGCCGGGCCGGTCGGGGCCCGGCCGGTGCCGTACCGGCCGGGCGAGAAGGCGCCGCTGGCCTTCGAGCGGTTCAACGTCCACCGCGTCATGCCGCCGTCCGAGATCGACCAGCTGCTGTCGGACCTGGTGTCCGAGACGGTGTCGGTGAAGGGCGGGCCCGGCGGCGAGGCCGAGCTGCGCGCGTTTGAGCGGGCCTGCTACGGCTTCCGCCAGGACTGGCGCCAGCTGTGGTCGCTGTTCGCCGACGAGGACCGGGGCGTCCCCCACTATCGCAAGCGCATCGACGCCTTCCTGCAGCAGGTGCGCGGGATGGGCGAAGACCTGAGGGTTGGGCCCAACGACATGCCGGTGCTGCGGGTCGCGGGCGCGCGGGTGGCGGCCTATGCCGTGAATGAGGGCGCGCGGGGCCAGGCGGCGGCGGCCGTGCCGGGACAAGGTCCGGCGGGCGCGGCCCAGCCGGCGCCGTCGGTGCGCACCGTGCCGACCTATGACCGGCCGATCATCATCGCGGCGGCCCCGCGGTCGGGGTCAACGGCCCTGTTCGAGACGCTGGCGGTGACGCCGCAGCTGCACACCGTGGGCGGCGAGGCGCACTGGCTGGCCGAGGGCTTCCCGCGTCTGCGGCCCGGCGCGCCGGGCGTGGACTCCAACCGGCTGACGGCGGCGCAGTTCGACCCGCAGATCGGCCTGGCCATGCACGCGCGGGTGGCCGAGAAGCTGCGCGACGGGGCGGGCACCCCCTTCGCCAACCAGGACTCCGTCCGGTTTCTGGAGAAGACGCCCAAGAACGCCCTGCGCATCCCCTTCTTCGACAAGGTGTTTCCGGACGCGCGATACGTCTTCCTGTGGCGCGAGCCGGAGGAGAACGTCTCCAGCATCATCGACGCCTGGCGCTCGGGCGGCTGGATCACCTATCCGCAGCTGCAGGGCTGGGACGGGCCGTGGTCGCTGCTGCTGCCGCCGGAGTGGCGAGGGCTGAAGGGCCAGCCGGTCGAGGCGATCGCGGCGCACCAGTGGGCCGTGACCAACACGACCATCATGGACGATCTGGAGGCCCTGCCGGCCGAGCATCGCCACGTGGTGCGCTATGCCGACTTCGTGGCCGATCCGGGCAGGGTGATCGCCGCGATCGCCGACTTCGCCGGCCTCGAGGTCGATGCGGCGCTGACCGAGCGGACCGGCGGCCCCCTGCCCGACTCGCGCCACACGCTGGAGCCGCCGCGGCCCGACAAGTGGAAGAAGAACGCCGCCGAGATCGGCCGCGTCCTGCCGGGGCTGGAGGCCGTGCGCGAGCGGCTGCGGGCCTTCCGGTGACGGAGATCCGGGTCAGGCTGACGATCGACGATCCGGTTCCGGGCGTCCGCTACAGCCTGCAGCAGGACGACATGCCGTTCGAACCGGTGACCGCGGGCGAGGAGCCGATCAGCTTCGACGTGCCGATCACCCTGCACGACGACGGGCGGATGACCGGCCCCTTCGTGCGGCGCGAGGGTAAGGCGAGGCGGTTCGTCTATATCCGCATCGGCACTGCCGCCGGAGACCACGCCACGACGCTGAACCGCAGGGCCAAGATCGACGTCCACGACATCCCGCCCGCCCTGCTGGATCCGGCGCGCGCGGGCGCGGTGCTGGAGGTCGGCCTGCCCGGACGCGGCAAGGACGGCACGCCCGCCTGCGCCACCGTGCGGCCGATCAGGGGTTGGAGACCGGTCGGCTGAGGTCGAAGGCGACGCGGAACAGGCGGCCGCCGGGACGGGCCAGCTCGTAAACGTATTCGCGGCCGGGTCGCAGCTCGATCGCCCAGACGTTGGTGTTGGAGACGGTGCGTCCCTCGCGCGTGAACAGGGCGATCGATTCGGCGTCGACGGGGAACTCCTGCCGCTCGGCCGTGCCCGGCGTCGCAGTGTGGCCGCCGTACCAGGTCAGGACGTCGGGCGTGCCGTCGGCGTGGCGGTGGTCGTGCTTCAACCGCAGGCCCGCGCCGGTGCGGGTGATCACCCAGGTGCGCGAATGATCCTCGCCCACGTGGAAGGGGATGCGGATCTCGGTGGCCGAACAGTCCCGCACGTGCATGACCAGCGTTTTGCCGGCGAAACCCGGATCGTTGGTGTCGTCGGCGGCGACGCGCCCTTGGAAGGTCTGGCCGCACAGGTCGGTCAGATGGGCGAAGAAGGCGTCCTGCGGGCTTTGCGCCGGCGCGGTGGCGCAGGCGGACAGGGCCAGGACGGCGGCGGGAACGAGGGCGATGAGGGCTTTCATGCGGTGACGCTAGCACGGCTTCGCGGCGGCGTTGACTTCCGGGCGCGCCTGAGTATGTTCCGCGCCTCTCGTTTCCAGCGGCTTTCGCCGTCGCAAAGGTAATTCCCGATGGCCAAGCCCGCCTCCATCAAGATCCGCCTGAACTCGACCGCCGACACCGGCTTCTTCTACGTCACCAAGAAGAACGCCCGCACCATGACCGAGAAGATGGTCGTCAAGAAGTACGACCCCGTCGTGCGCAAGCACGTCGAGTTCAAGGAAGGCAAGATCAAGTAAGGCGTTTCGCTTGGCCTAACGCGCTTCGCGCTGCTCGAGGCCAAGCACCTTCGCGATTTCGGAACGCCCGGTCAGCGATGGCCGGGCGTTTTTCGTTGGGCGATTGGTTTGGCTGGACTTGGTCGCGGGAACTGTCTGTTCAGCGAGTGCTCTTCGTGTCGAGCCAGACGATGAACATGATCGGGTTCTGCTCTTCAGCCGTGTCCTCGATGAGCCGCTCAATGAAGGCGGTCGTCGCGGACACCCGCTCGTCCCAAGGCTTCAACTGCTCGGCTTGACTACCCGCGTAAAGCCCAAGATCGATACGGGGCGAGTCGAACTCTCCATCGATCTCATACGCCTCGATGTTGCAGATCAGCTTGTTGGTGCCTCGACAGAGATCGAGGAGCCGCTGCAAGTCGGCCCTAGAGAGATAGGGCGAGGGGTAGCCGCCTGAGTGGCCACTTGCGAAGACCTCCCCGATGTCGGCGCCGCCATCTCTCGGTTCCCTAACCATCCCGTCTGGCTCAAGCCGCCCTTGCCACCACCTGGTCGCGCCCCCGGCGCTTCGCCTCATACACCCCCTCGTCCGCGCGCTTGAGCAGGGCGTCGGGGGTGTCGTCGGGGCCGGAGACGGTGGCGACGCCAATGGAGACCGTGACGTCCAGCGCGGCCTCGCCGTCCAGCACGCGGAAGGGGACCGAGCCGACGTCGCGCCGGATGCGCTCGGCGACGCGCAGGGCGGCCTCCATGGGCGCGCCCGGCATGACCACCACGAACTCCTCGCCGCCCATGCGGCACGGCAGATCGACGGCGCGGACGTTGGTGGCGACGCGCACGGCGAACTCGCGCAGCACCTCGTCGCCGGCGTCGTGGCCGAAGCCGTCGTTGACCGCCTTGAAGTGGTCGATGTCCATGACGAGGATCGACACGGTCTCGCCGCCCTGGGCCGAGCGGCCCACCAGGGCCTGCAGCTGGCCCGCCATGTAGCGCCGGTTGTGCAGGCCGGTCAGGGCGTCGGTGACGGCCATTTCGAGGCTGTAGTCCAGCTTCTGGCGCAGGAAGTCCTGATAGCGTTTGCGCCGGATCAGGGTGCGGGCCCGGGCCTGCAGCTCCTCCACGTCCACCGGGCGCATCAGGATGTCGTTGGCCCCCAGCTCCAGCGCCTTGACCATGCGCGGACGGTCGATGGGGTCGACCACGGCCAGGATGGGCGTGCGCCGCGCCGCCTCGGTCGAGCGGGCCTGGGCGATCAGGCGCAGACCGTCGAACTCGGCGGCGGCGAGGTTGACGATCATCAGGTCCAGCCCGCCCTTGGCGGCGTCCAGGGCCACGACGGGATCGACCTCGACGGTCGGGCGATGCTCCGCCGACAGGCGTTCGACCATCTTCGCCGCCTGACGTTGGGAGTCGTCGACGATCAGGATCCGCCCCCCCGTCGCGCGCAGCCGGCCCGCGGCGTCGGCGGCCACGCCCAGGCGGCGGCTGCTCTCCTCGCGGTCGTGCAGTTCGTCGACGATGGCCTTCAGCCGCGTCAGCGAGCGGACGCGCGCCATGAGGATCAGGTCGTCGATCGGCTTGGTGACGAAGTCGTCGGCCCCGGCGTCCAGCCCGCGGATGCGGTCCTCGCGGCCGTCCAGCGCCGTCACCAGCACCACGGGCACGTGGCGCAGGTCGGGGATGGCCTTCAGCCGGCGGCAGGTCTCGAACCCGTCCATGCCGGGCATCATCACGTCCAGCAGGATCAGGTCCGGCTTCTCGCGCGCCGCGACCTCCAGCGCCTTCGGCCCGTCGGTGGCCGTGAGCACCTCATAGTATTCCAGCGTCAGCTTGGCCTCGAGCAGGCGGACGTTGGGTTCGACGTCGTCGACGACGAGGATGCGCGCGGTCATCGGCGCGGCCTCACGCCGGCACGACGCCCAGATGGCGCCGGACGACCTCGAGGAAATGCAGGACCGAGATGGGCTTGGAGATGTAGGCCTCGCACCCGCCCTGGCGGATGCGCTCCTCGTCGCCCTTCATGGCGAAGGCGGTCACGGCGATGACGGGGATGTGCGCCAGCTCCGGGTCGTCCTTCAGCCATTTGGTGACCTCCAGCCCCGAAATCTCGGGCAGCTGGATGTCCATCAGGATCAGGTCGGGGCGGTGCTCGCGCGCGATGGCCAGCGCCGAGAGCCCGTCGCGCGTCTGCAGGGTGCGAAAGCCCTGGGAATCGAGCAGATCATGAAAGAGCTTCATGTTCAGCTCGTTATCCTCGACGATGAGGACGGTCTTGGTCATCGACACCTGGGATCGGCATGCCCGCGCGCGGTTGCGGGGGATTTCCGCCGAGTTCGGATGCAACCCTGCCCCATCGGTCTTAAGTTGGGGTAAGCGCGACCTTTCCGAGTCCTTCCCGTGGGCGATCCCGTCAGCATCTGCCGCGACTGCCTGACGACCGCCGGGGCGGCGCGGCGGACGTGCGGGAGCTGCGGCTCCCTGCGCGTCGTCAACCATCCCGAGCTGACCGCCCACGCCATCGCCCACCTCGACTGCGACGCCTTCTACGCCTCGGTGGAGAAGCGCGACCGGCCAGAGCTCAGGGACAAGCCGGTCATCATCGGCGGCGGGACGCGCGGGGTGGTGTCGACCGCCTGCTACGTGGCGCGGCTGTACGGCGTCGGCTCGGCCATGCCGATGTTCAAGGCGCTGAAGGCCTGCCCCGATGCGGTGGTGATCAAGCCCGACTTCGGCAAGTACGTCGCCGAGAGCCGGCGCATCTTCGGCAAGGTGCGGGCCCTGACGCCGCTGGTGCAGACGCTGTCGCTGGACGAGGCGTGGATGGACCTGAAGGGCACCGAGCGGCTGAACGGCGGGCCGCCGGTGTTCCAGCTGGTGCGCCTGCAGAAGCAGATCGAGGACGAGACCGGGCTGACCGTCTCCATCGGCCTGGCCCCCAACCGCTTCCTCGCCAAGGTGGCGTCCGAGATGGACAAACCGCGCGGCTTCACCGTGCTGGGCACCGAGGCGGCGGCGACGCTGGCCCCCCGCCCGGTGACGATCCTGCCCGGCGTCGGGCCCGTGTTCGCCAAAACCCTGCGCAGCGACGGCTTCGTCACCGTCGGCGATCTGGCGGCGGCCGACCTGCGCGACCTGGCGAAGCGCTACGGCGAATGGGGTCTGCGGCTGCACGACCTGGCGCACGGCCGCGACGCCCGCGCCGTGAACCCCGAGCGCGACCGCAAGGGCATGAGCGCCGAGACCACCTTCAACCACGACCTGACCGACCGCGAGGCGCTGGAGGCCGAGCTCTGGCCGCTGTGCGAGAAGCTGGCCTCCAAGGCGCGGCGCGACGGGGTGGCCGGGAGGTCCATCGTGCTGAAGCTGCGGCGCACCGACTTCCGGATCATCACGCGGCGCACCACGCCGGCGGAGCCGACGCAGACGGCGCGCGTCCTGTTCGCCGAGGGGCGACGGATGCTGGGACCGGAGCTGGGCATCCCCTATCGGCTGATCGGCATCGGACTGGCCGACGTCGAGGACGCCGCCGACGCGCCGGCGGGCCTGTTCCCGTCCGCGTCCGGGCGCGCCCTGAGGACGGAATCCACCATCGACGCCCTGCGGGCGAAGTTCGGGCCCGCCGCCGTGGTGGCCGGGCGCGCCCTGAAGGGCTCAACCCGGTCTTAAGCCCCCGCCCCTAGCCTGTCCGCCATGCAGGCCTTCGTCGACAAGATGCGCCGCCGCGCCGGGCGCTGGCTGGACCGCCGCCCGATCGGGGTGCGCGCGCCGGGCGGCATGCTGAGCCTCAGCTTCGACGACTTCCCGCAGAGCGCCTGGACCGAGGCCGGGCCGGTGCTGGCGCAGCACGGGGTGTTCGCCACCTACTATGTCTGCGGCGGGCTGGAGCGGGGCGAGAACCTGGGCCTGCCCCAGTTCACCGCCGACCAGATGCGCGAGCTGTTCTTCGCCGGGCACGAGGTCGGCTGCCACACCTATGAGCACGTCTCGACCCTGACGCTGTCGCCGGCCGATCTGGGGCGCAGCCTGGCCCGCAATGCCCTTTGGGTGGCGGACCGGCTGGAGGGCCACGTGATGGAGACCTTCGCCTACCCGTTCGGCGACGTGGCCCTGGGCGCCAAATCGATCGTTGATCTGCGGTTCGCCCTGGGTCGCGGCGTCAGGAACGGCGTCAACGCCGGAACCGAGGACCGCAATGCCCTGAAGGCCATCGGCCTGGAGCGCCGCCGCCTGCCCGGCTACGACCTGGACGCCCTGTGCGGGGAAGCCGCCGCGAAGGACGGCTGGCTGATCGCCTATGGCCACGACGTCTCTGACGCCCCGACCCCCTATGGCTGCACGGCGCGCGATCTGGAGCGGCTGATCCTTGCGGCGAAGGCGGCCGGTCTGACCATCCTGCCGGTGGCCGAGGGGTGGCGACGTATCTCCTGATCCTTCTCTCCTTGCGGGAGAAGGGACGAAGTCAGCGGCCGTCGGCCCAGCGGATCAGCGCCTCGCGGGGCCAGGCGACCAGCCAGCTGCGGGGCAGATACTCGCCGCTTTCGATCAGGGCGCGTCGGCTGCCGGGGCTGGCGGCGGCGCGCTGGGTGTGGATCTCGCCGGGCCCCTGATGGACCATCCAGGCGCCGCCCTTCAGCGGGTTCAGGCGCAAGTGGGCGAGGCGCGGGCTGATGGTCTCCAGCGGCGGGTCGTAGAACCAGCTGGAGCCGATCATGCCGGCCAGCTCGGGCCGGACCTTGCAGATCTCGGCCGCCGTGGCCCAGGCCCGGTTCCAGCCGTCTTCGGTGAAGTCCTCGAGGTGGCGGCTCTCGGTGTGGACCTGAAGCCAGGGCCGGTTGGCGCCGTGGCGCAGATAGTTGATCAGCGGTCGGATCCCACGGCCCGACAGGGCGTGCCGGACGCTCTCGCCCGGCCCCATGGGCGAGGACAGGTCGATGATCTGGGTCCTGGCACCGGGCACCGACAGGGCCAGGGCGAAGCGCACGTCCTTGGCCCAGAAGTCGCTGTCATAGGGCCCCGTTTCGCCGGCAAGAAACTGCGCCGTCTGCTCGATCCAGTAGGGATAGAGCTCCATCACCGCCTGCGGCAGGCCGGCGGCCCGCGCGCGCTCGGTGACGCCGAGGGTCCAGATCGCGATCAGGCCGCGGCGCGCGTCATCGGTCGCCCCGTCGCCCAGGACGGCGTCGACCTCCTGCGCGGGCAGGTCGAAATTCCAGTGGGTCGACGCGGCGGCGGCGCGGGCGGCGGCGGGCTCGACGGCGGCTTCGACGCGGGCGCGGTCGGCCGCGCTCATGCGGGCCATGACGGCGTGCAGCGACGCCTCGACGGGGTTCACGTGCATATCCATGGTCGACAGGATGCCGCATGGGGGTGAGCGTTCCCTTAAGGCTCGTGACGCGACGCGCCGGGGTCGCTAAACAGCGGCCGAACCGCTTCCGGAGCCCCGCATGTCCGTGTCCGCCCGCCTCGCCGAACTGGGTATCGTCCTGCCCGAGCCCGCCAAGGCCGTGGCCAACTACGTGCCGTGGGTGCGCAGCGGCAACCTGGTCCACATCTCGGGCCAGCTGTCGAACGACGCGGCCGGCGGCGTGCTGGGCACCGTCGGCGTGGAGGTGACGCCGGAACGCGCCACGGAGGCGGCGCGGATGTGCGGCGTCAACCTGCTGGCCCAGATGTCGGCGGCGTTGGACGGCGATCTGGAGCGCGTCGAGCGCATCGTCAAACTGGGCGGCTTCGTCCAGGCCGGGCCGGACTTCTCGGCCATCCCCGCCGTCATCAACGGCTGCTCGGACCTGATGGTCGAGGTGTTCGGCGACAAGGGCCGTCACGCCCGCTCGGCCGTCGGCGTCTATCGCCTGCCGCTGAATTTTGCCGTCGAGATCGACGCGATCGTCGAGGTGCGGTGAGCCTTACCGCCCGCGTCCATTCCACCGTCGCCGACGTCGGGCGCGAGACCTGGGACGCCCTGGCCGCGCCGACGGGCGATCCGTTCCTGTCGTTCGACTTCCTCGACGCCTGCGAGGCCTCGGGCAGCGCCGTGCCGGGCCAGGGCTGGGCCGGTCGACACCTGACGCTGGAGGACGACGGGCGGCTGGTCGGGGCCATGCCCTTGTGGCTGAAGGGCCATTCGCAGGGCGAATACGTCTTCGACCACAGCTGGGCCGACGCCTTCCAGCGCGCCGGGGGCGACTACTATCCCAAGCTGCTCTCGGCCGTGCCCTTCACGCCGGTGTCGGGGCCGCGCCTGCTGGTCGCGCCGGGAGAGGACGTCGACGCGGTGCGCGCGGGCCTTCTGCAAGCCGCGATCGGACTGGCCGAGCGGCTGGACGTGTCGTCGCTGCACGTTAACTTTCCGTCCACGGATCAATGGGACTGGCTGGGAAGCGCTGGCCTGCTGAAGCGGCAGGACCTGCAGTACATCTGGCGCGACCGCGGCTATGGCGACTTCGAGGGGTTCCTCGCCGCCCTGTCCTCCGGCCGGCGCAAGTCGATCCGGCGCGAGCGGCGCGAGGCCCAGGACGGTCTGGACATCCGGATTTTGACCGGAAGTGAAATACAATCAGAGCACTGGGACGCTTTTTTCGCCTTCTACCTGGACACGGGCGGGCGCAAGTGGGGCCGCCCCTACCTGACCCGCGACTTCTTCCGGCGCGTCGGCGAGACGATGGCCGACCGGATCGCCCTGGTCATGGCCTTCGACGACGAGGCGCCGGCCGCGGGGGCCCTGAACTTCATCGGCCGCGATGCCCTGTACGGCCGCCAGTGGGGTGCCCTGGTCGACAAGCCCTTCCTGCATTTCGAACTCTGTTACTACCGGGCGATCGAGCTGGCGCTGGACCTGGGTCTGGGCCGCGTCGAGGCGGGCGCGCAGGGCGAGCACAAGCTGGGGCGCGGCTATCTGCCGGAACCCGTGCACTCGGCGCACTGGATCGCCCACCCCGGATTGAGGCGCGCGGTGGCCGATCACCTCGAGGGCGAGCGGGCGGCGGTCGACGCCGAGATTTCGATGCTTCGCCGCGAAGGCTCGCCCTACCGCGAGACCTGACGGATCAGATGCTGCGGCCCGCCACCAGCGTGTTGCGCACGCGGCGGCCCAGGGGATCGCGCGCCGTCCAGGTCTGGCCGACCTCGGCCTCGACCATGCGGCTGCAGAAGCGCGGGATCATCATGCTGGGCCGGATGTGGGTCAGGCAGATGTTGCGACCCTCGACCCGCCAGCGGGCAGTGATGCGCCGTCCGTCGCTGAAATGGGCGGTATAGACGCCGTCGGGGTTGAACCAGTGTTTCACCCAGCCCCCGTCGGGATAGTTCGACACGATGGTGTTGCCGAAGGCGGACGACATGTCCGCCTGGGCCATCGCCGGGCCGGCCCCCGCCAGTCCCAGAAACGCGCACCCGATCAACCACGCCTTCACGCGCATTCGCCCCCTCCTCCCTAACGTCCCCGGTGGCAATCTTACCAAAAGTTTACGGAAGGCAAGAGGGTTCGTGACTCCGGCGCGATCCGGCGAATACTTGACTCCGCCGTGGGGAAAATCCATATCCCGCCCACGTTCGGGACAGGTTGGCGATCCGCGCCGCCCGCACGCCCATGAGGGGCGGTTCCGCAGACGTCACGCCCCGGAAGGTCCGGGGCCGCAACCCCTGTCGCCGCCCCGCCGATGCGCAGGGCGGCTTTCGCGCAAGGACCGAATGACCGAATTCACCCAACTGGGCCTGTCGCCCACCACGCTTCAGGCCGTGGCCGACACCGGCTACACCGTCGCCACGCCGATCCAGGCCCAGGCCATCCCTGTGGCCCTCGCCGGCCGTGACGTGCTGGGCATCGCCCAGACCGGCACCGGCAAGACCGCCGCCTTCACCCTGCCCCTGATCGACCGGCTGCAGTCCGGACGCGCCCGCGCCCGGATGCCGCGCGCCCTCGTTCTGGCCCCCACCCGCGAACTGGCCGACCAGGTCGCCGAGAGCTTCGCCAAATACGCCAAGGGCACCAAGCTGAGCTGGGTTCTGCTGATCGGCGGCGTGTCGATGGGCGACCAGGTGGCGGCGCTGAACAAGGGCGTGGATGTCCTGATCGCCACCCCGGGCCGGCTGATCGACCTGTTCGAGCGCGGCAAGATGCTGCTGACCGGCGTGGAGATCATGGTCGTCGACGAAGCCGACCGCATGCTGGACATGGGCTTCATCCCGGACATCGAGAAGATCTTCAAACTGACGCCGCCGCGGCGCCAGACGCTGTTCTTCTCGGCCACCATGCCGCCGGAGATCACGCGTCTGACGACGCAGTTCCTCAAGGATCCGACGCGGATCGAGGCCAGCCGCCCGGCCATGACCGCCGAGACCATCAGCCAGTACATGGTCCGGCTGAAGTCCAGCGATCCCAAGGCCAAGCGCGAGGCGCTGCGCAAGCTGGTGGGCCGCGACGACGTCAAGAACGGCATCGTCTTCTGCAATCGCAAGTCCGAAGTGGACGTGGTGGCCAAGTCGCTGAAGCAGCACGGCTTCGACGCCGCGCCGATCCACGGCGACCTGGACCAGTCGGTCCGCACGAAGACGCTGGCCTCGTTCCGGTCCGGCGAGCTGAAGCTGCTGGTCGCGTCTGACGTGGCCGCGCGCGGCCTGGACATCCCCGACGTCAGCCACGTCTTCAACTACGACGTCGCCCACCACGCCGACGACTACGTGCACCGCATCGGCCGCACCGGCCGCGCCGGCAAGAAGGGCCAGACCTTCATGATCGTGACGCCCGCGGACGACCGGGCGCTCGACAAGGTTCTGAAGCTGATCAAGATGACGCCGGAAGAGCTGGTGCTGGACGGCCCCGCCGACCGCGCCGCCGCGCCGGCCGAGGCCCGGGTCAAGGCTGACGCCCCCCGCGCCGAAGCCGCGGCCGACGAGGGCGCCCGCCCTGCCCGCTCGCGCAGCCGCCGCAAGACCGCCGCGGCCGACGGCCCGCGGGACGCGCCGGCGGTCGTGGCCGTCGAGGTCGCCGAGGAGATCGAGGCGCCCGCCGTCCCCGTCGCGATCCACGTCGATGCCGACTTGCTGCCACGTGACGGCACCCAGCTGCTGTTCAT
>JAHJOO010000016.1 GCA_018820275.1 Alphaproteobacteria bacterium | reverse complement strand
CGTCGCCCGTTCGGTTCAGGAAGTCCTGCAGCAGTACAAGGCGCTGAAGGACATCATCGCCATCCTGGGCATGGACGAGCTGTCGGAAGACGACAAGCTGGTCGTGTCGCGCGCCCGCAAGATCCAGCGCTTCCTGTCGCAGCCCTTCTTCGTGGCCGAGCAGTTCACCAACTCGCCGGGCAAGTTCGTCTCGCTGGAAGACACGATCCGCTCGTTCAAGGGCATCGTCGCCGGCGAATACGATCACCTGCCGGAAGCGGCCTTCTACATGGTCGGCGCCATCGAGGAAGCCGTCGAGAAGGCCCAGAAGCTGGCCGCGGACGCGGCGTGATGAAAGCGGCGGCCGTCATCCCGGCGATGATGGCCGCCTCGCTGTGCGCCACGGCGGCCGCGGCTCAGGAAGCCCGCATCGACCCGGTCGAAACGCCGCGCGTGTTCCGGGAAGCGGTCCTGGGCTTCTGCGCCGAGCGCATCCACGGCGAAGCCCTGATCCCGCATTCGGTCGATCCGACGGCTGAAGGGTGGCTGGACCTGCGGCGCGACGCCGTCGTCACGGGCGGTCAAAGGATTTTCTCCGGACGGGTGCATGCCGAGACCGGCGTGATCGTCGACGTTGCCCCGAACGGACGCACCTGCTTCGTGCAGATCAACCTCGCCACCCCGGTTCTGGGGGTCGTCGATGAGCTTCGCGCAGAAATCCTCCAGCGCCCCGGCGCAACGCTTCTCGACGAACGCAACATGCCGGAAGGACATCACACGCTGTACGGACTGCTCGACGATCAGTCCGACGCTGTGCGGCTCTTCGCGGTGAACGATTCTGGATCTGACGGCCCCGTGGCGACGGTGATCGTGGCGATGGGCTCCAAGGAAAACTGACATGGCCGGCAAACTGAACTTCTCCCTCGTCTCGCCCGAGCGCGAGGTCTTCTCGGGCCTGGTGGACCAGGTCGACGCCCCGGGCGTCGAGGGCGACTTCGGCGTCCTGGCCGACCACGCGCCGTTCATGACGGCGCTGAAGGAGGGCACGGTCACCGTGATCGACGGCGGCTCGCGCCGCCGGTTCGAGGTCGCCGGCGGCTTCGCCGACGTGACCCCGGCCGGCCTGACCATCCTGGCCGAACGCGCCCAGGAACTGGGGGAGGCGTGATCCGCGCCGCTGCCCTGGCCGGTCTGGTGTGGGCGGCGTCGACCGCCGCTCAGGCCCAAACAGCGCAGGAAACCGTCGACGCCGCGGTGCGCGGAGCCCTGTGGTGCGTGGCCAAGGCCGAGGAGGCCTTTCAACCGCTGCCGGAGCCGGCAACCGTCGACGAAATGCTGGCTCGTGGCCCGGAGGGATTTCAGCTGGTCTTCGGCCAGATGTCGATGACGTGGATGTTTCATCCCATGCCGGCCGACGACGACGCCGCGGTCATGATCTTCGCCATTCCGGGCCAATGCGGCGGCCAGAGTCTCGACGTCGGCTACGTGCGCCAGGCCGTGGAGGCCGGTTTCGAAGGTGCGGGCTTCGCTCCGGTCATGGTCGACGCCCCCGACGGGGGCGAGGTTCAAGTGTGGCGCAGGCGGTCCGACCTCGGCGGCGTGTACGCGGGCGTCCTTCCGGATGAGGAGAGGACGGACCGCATGAACTTCTTCGCCGTGGAAGAATCCGTGTTTCTGGAGGGCCTGGCGGCGTCGGAGACCGGGACGGAACTTCCGGAGGGCGAAGCTTCGCCGGATTGAGCTGTCCGCCTGATCCGACTTGACCGCCCCCGCTCCGGCGGGGCCTGATGGCCGCGTCCTGAGAAGGAGGCGGCCATGCGTGTTTGGGGGCTGACATTTGTGGCCCTGCCGCTGGCCGGGTGCGCCGCTCTGGGCGAGCCCGCCCTGGACGCCGACGGATGCCGGCCGGCCATGGCCATCTACCAGCCGCCGGTGCGCGAAGGGGCGATGGGGACGATCCTGCACATCCCGCGCAGCTGCCCGCCCCGGGTGCCGGCGGCCCCGCCGCCCCCGGTCGACTGATCTCCACCGTCAGATAACGTCGGCTTGCCGGATCGCCCGGGACGCGAGAGGCTGCGGCCGGCGGCGACTTCGCCTCCTGAACGGAGTTCGATCCATGCGTGCCCCGGTCCTCCTCGTCGGTCTCGCGCTGGCCGCCTGCGTCAGCGGCGCGCCCCGACCGCTGTGCGCCTGCCAGCCCGTCCAGCCGCCGGGGCCTCCGCCCATGGTCTATCCCCTGCCGCTGCTGGACGACGCCGGATTCGCGCGTCACGTCGTGGGCATGATCGACGCGGTCTGCGCCGCGCCGGCGGACGTCGGGGACGGCTGGGGTCGTCGGGCCGCGGCGGGAACGAGGGGCCTGTCGCCCGCCGGGCCGGACGCCTTCGCGCTGCGCATGCAGACCTCGGAGGTCACGGTGCAGACACCGACCGCCGAGCGGAACACCTGCCGGCTGACCGTGACCGCGCCGGGCGCGCGGGTCGTCGCCGTGGATGCCGGGTTCAAGGCCTGGGCGGCGGAGCGGCCCCTGACCTGGAACGTCCGCGACCTTCCGTTCGCCGTGACGCCGGGCGTGAACAACACCCGCGTGCGGGGCCTCCCGGAGCGCGGCGAGGCGCGGCTGAGATGGGAATACGTCCCGGCCGAAGATGCCGCGACGCCGGCCGAGCTGCGCGCCGAATGGACCCCGCCGGGCTCGACGGACTGAGCCTCAGCCGGCGAAGCGGGCGAAGGCGGTCAGCACCTGCTCATAGACGGCCCGCTTGAACGGCACGATCAGCGACGGCGTCTCATCCAGACGGGCCCAGCGCCAGGCGTCGAACTCCTGTTCGCCGTGCGCCTCAAGGTCGATCTCGGCGTCCGTGCCGGTGAAGCGATAGGCGAACCAGACCTGCTTCTGGCCCTTGTGGCCCCATTTCGCGCGCGGCCCGCCGAGGTCGGGCGGGAAGTCGTAGGTGATCCAGCCAGGCGTGCGGTCCAGATAGGCGATCGAGCGGACGCCGGTCTCCTCGAACAGCTCGCGCCGGGCGGCGGTCTCCAGATCCTCGCCCTCGTCGACGCCCCCCTGCGGGAACTGCCAGCGCCAGGGACCGGGCGTGTTGATGCGATGGCCCAGCCAGACCCGGCCGTCGGCGTTGAACAGGACGACGCCGACGTTGGGGCGGTAGAGGGAAAGGTCGCGGTCCACCTCAGCCCGAGCGCGTCATGGCGCTGGCGGGCGCCAGCTGCAGGCCGCGGGCTTCCAGCCCCGACGCCCAGCGGGCCACGGCCTCGACGGTCACCGGATAGCCGAAGCCGGTTCCCAGCGCGCCGCCGCGCTGCTTGGCCAGGGCCTCCACGGCGTTGAGGCGGCCCATGATGGCGGCGGGGGTCTGGACCTCGTCGACCACGTGGTCGGCCGAGGCGCGGGCCCAGGCCCCGGGGCGTCGGCGGGCCAGGCCGTCGTCGACGAAGGCCACGCCGCGGCGGCGCAGCTCGCCCATGAAGGCCGAGAAGCCCGCGTCCGAGGCCATGAAGCGGTCGCCGAGGTAGTTCATCACGCCGAAATAGCCCGTGGCCCGGCCCAGCAGCCAGGGCAGCTTGGCCTCCACGTCCGCCGCCCCGCCGGAGGCCAGCAGGGTATAGGGGCCGGGGTCGTTGTCGGGATAGCCGGTCGGCTCCATCGGGATTTCCAGCATCACCTCGTGGCCGTGGGCGCGGGCCAGGTCGATCCAGCCCTGCAGCCCCTCGGCATAGGGCACGAAGCTGAGCGTGATCTCGGGCGGCAGGCGCTCGATGGCCGCCCGGGTGGTGACCGCGTTGAGGCCGAGGCCGCCGACGATCAGGGCCACGCGCGGCTTGCCGTTGGGCCGGAAGGGCCGGGCATAGGCCTGGGCCGGGACGCGGCCGTCGTCGGCGATGACCGGCTGGGGGCCGTTGGGATCCGGCGCGAACAGGCCGGCGATCGGGGCCTGGGCCAGCGGCGAGGCCGCGGTCAGGCGGGGCGCGGTGAAGGCGGGTCCCGCCCCGGCGACGCTGGCGCCGTCGGGCAGGGTCAGGGTCGCCTCGCCGCCGATCGCCGCCGGATCGGCGGCCAGATCCTGATAGGCGCCGCCCAGGCCGGCGGTGAAGGCCTCCAGCCCCGTCGGCGGCGCGGCCGTGGGCCGGGCCTCCCGCTTCAGGCCCGCGCGGGCGGTGGGGTTGGCGGCCGAGGGGTCGCCCAGCACGGCGACGAACAGGGCGACCGCCGCGAACAACAGCACGGCCGAGCCGGCGACGGCCACCGGCGGCCTCTTCAGCGCGCGCAGGAGGGGGGCGACGCCGGCCTTGAGGCTGCGGCGTTCGGGCGGGCGCCCGGCCGAGGCGGCGAGCGCGGACTGGCGTTTGGCGAACATGGTCACGGCGGATCACACCCTTGCGGACGGGATCATCGCGCGGCGCCGGTTAAGAAAGCCTAACGGGGCGTTAGGCATGAATGGGGGTGCGGGAGAGGGCTTAGGGCTTAGGTCTTAGGGGCGATGGAGGTCCGCCCTATCCTGAGTTCCAATCGCTAAGCCCTAAGCCCTAAGCCCTCACTCCCCGGCGGCCAGCGCCGCCGTCTGCTGGTCCGGGGGCGTGACGACGATGCCGGCCGGCGCGGGCGCCAGGAGGGCCAGGTCGCCGCCGGCGCGCAGCACGTCGAAGGCGCGCTCCAGCTGGTAGTCCTTGTCCTCGGGCCAGTCCTCGCCCGGGGCCTCCAGCGGCACGTGGGCACCGCGCCGCTCGGCGCCGATCGACGCGTCCAGCGAGTTCGCGAAGCCGGCCTCCGACGCATAGATGAAGGACGAGCGCGCCACGATGCGCGCCTCGGCGGCGGAGCGCGACACCTCGAGATCCGGCTCGATGCCGATCTTCTGGATCGACCGTCCCGAGGGGGTGTAGTAGCGCGCCGTGGTGATCGACAGGGCCCCGTCCTGGCCCCCGCGCAGCGGGATGACCGTCTGGACCGAGCCCTTGCCGAAGCTGGTCAGGCCGACGACGGTCGCCCGCTCGTGATCCTTCAGGGCGCCGGCCACGATCTCGGACGCCGAGGCCGAGCCGTAGTTGACCAGCACCACGATCGGCTTGCCGTCGGTCAGGTCGCCCGGACGCGCCGACCAGCGGTCGATCTGTTCCGGACGGCGCCCGCGCTGGCTGACGATCTCGCCGCGCTCCAGGAAGGCGTCCGACACGCCGACCGCCGCCGACAGCAGACCGCCGCCGTTGTTGCGCAGGTCGACGACGTAGCCCTTCACGGCGGGATTGGCGGCCTTGAGCTCGCCGATGACGCGGTTCAGGTCGCGCACCGTATTGTCGTCGAAGGTGGAGATGCGGATCACGCCGAAGTCGCCCTCGATGCGCCCGGTGACGGATTCGATCTTGATCACCTCGCGGGTCAGGGTGACCTCCAGCGGGTCCGAGCCGTCGCGCAGGAAGGTGACCGAGACCTCGGTGCCCGGCGCGCCCTTCAGCTTGTCCGACACGTCCGACACGCTGAGGCCGGCGGCGCTGGCGCCATCGATGATCGAGATGACGTCGCCGGCCTGGACGCCCGCGCGCGCGGCCGGACCGCCGTCCATCGGCGAGATGACCTTCACCAGCCCGGCCTCGGAGCTGATGGTCAGGCCGACGCCCGAATACTGGCCCTCGGTCCGCTCGCGCAGGTCCGCGAAGCCGGCCGGGGCCAGATAGCTGGAGTGCGGGTCCAGCGCGGTCATCATCCCGCCCAGCGCCGCCTCGATCAGCTTCTTGTTGTCGACCGGCACCACATAGGCCTGTTCGACCACCGCCAGCACGTCGCCGAACAGTTCCAGCATGCGGAAGGTCTCGTTCCGCGGGGTCTGGGCCACCGCGGTGACGGCGACGGCGCCGATCGCCAGGGCGGCGCATCCGGCGATGAGGGCTTTACGCATTCGGTCTCGCATCTTCGACTGGACGCGCACGCGGCGCGGGGAGGAGGAACCCGGATCATCGGCCCCGCCTTGGCGGAAACAAGGCGCGACCGATCCCGGACGATAAAATCAGCGTCAGCGCCGCGGCGCCAGTGCCTTCCCGTGATCAGGGCATGAAGCGGGCGGGATCGACCGGCGTCTCGTCCCGGCGCAGCTCGAACTGGAGCGGCGCGCCGACGCGGCTCGCGCCGAGGGTCTGGCCGGCCTCGACGCGCCCGTCGGTGGCCACCGCCGCCGTCTCGAGGCCGAGGACCACCACATGCCAGCCCTGACCGAGGTCCAGCACCACCACGGTGCCCCAGGCCTCATGCGGGCCCACATGAGCGACGCGACCCGGGGCCGGCGCCCGCACGGCCTCGCCGGTTCCGGCCCAGCGCCAGCCGGCGGCCTCGCGTCCGAAGCGGACCTGCGGCGGACCGGCCATGGGGGCGACCAGACGGTCCCGGCCCGCGGGCAGGGCCGAGACGCGGGCCACCGCGTTCGCCGGAACCTCCGGCACCGGGGCCCCCATGCGGCGCAGGCGTGCCGCCAGGGCGTCGACCTCGGCCCGCGCGGCCCGGGCCTCG
>JAHJOO010000015.1 GCA_018820275.1 Alphaproteobacteria bacterium | reverse complement strand
CGGCGGCCTCGCGCGCCGCGCGGTCACGGGCGGCGGCCTCGGCGGCGGCGGTGGTCTGGCGGGCCCGGGTCTGGGCCTGTCCGTTCAGCGTGCCCAGCTGGGTGAGCGGCTGGGGCAGGTTCCCGGCGTGCTCGCCGAACATGTAGACGTCGAAGGCCGCGGGGTCGGCGACGTCGATCACGGCCGAGACCCCGCGCGGCGCGCGCCACGACTCGCCCGCCGCCATTTGCCGGGCGAACAGGACGCGCTGATCGGCGGTGCGCACGACGACGTAGGCGGGGCGGCGGGCCTGGATGATCACGTCGGACGACCCGGCCGCGACGCCGTGCACGGCACCCCGCGGATTGAAGGCCCGGGCGACGGGGCCCGTCGAGACCTCGGCCGCCTCGTCAGGGAGGACCCCGCCGAGTTGGGCCTCGAGGCCCGGCGTGACGTAGAGCACCGGAACCGTCTGGTCGGCCGGCGCCGGGCGCGGGGCCTCCAGCGCGGCGGGCGTGTCCTGGCCCAGCACGCCGCCCAGTCGCCAGGTCTCGGGCACGGCCACGAGGTCCGACCGCGAGGGGGCGTCCATGAGATTGAGCCGCTGAAACACATTCCAGCCCAGCACCGCCAAGACCACCATGGCCACCGCGGCGATGACGCGCGGCGAATGACGGCGGACCTCCTCGAAGGCCACGCCCACCGGGGGCTGCAGCGGGACCGAGCCGTCCGGCACGTCGCGCTTGAAGCGTTCGACCGCCAGTTGCTCGTCCAGACCCAGGGCGTGGGCGTAGGCGCGGACGTAGCCGATCGCGAAGACCCGCGTCGGCAGCACCGACCAGTCGTTCTCCTCGAGGGCGGTCAGATACCGGGTGTGGACCCGGGTCGCGGTCGACAGCTCGGCCAGAGACCGGCCGGACGCCTCGCGGGCCGCGCGCAGGCCGGCCCCCAGAGTCGGGGCCGCCGTGATCGGAGGAACGGGATCCTTCCAATCCGGATGCGCCTTGAACTCTTCGGGGACATTCCCCGTATCCAGCGCCATTACGCCCGACCCCACACTCGCCGCGGGCCCAACGGCCGCGTCGCTACGCACACACGGGTCGCCGAATACAAGGTAACCATGACGGAAATCGCGTGCCCCACGACCGGCGCCCGTCTCGTCCTGTGGATAACCCATGAAGCCCGCCCGTTCAACGACTTCGTTAACGACGTCGTGGCGTCCCGCCGTGGGACGCGTCAGAGGGCGACGTTCAACTTCCGGGCCAGGGATTCGATTTCGTTGCGGACCGAGCCCGCCGAGGAGCCCAGCAGGCCGGGCATGGCCCGCCGCGCCGCCGTCAGGTCGGCGGACAGGACCATCCGCTTGACGGGGCCCACGCCCCCGGCCGGCGCCGAAAGACGGTGGAAGCCGAGGGTGAGGAGGGCGAAGGCCTCCAGCGGACGCCCCGCCAGTTCCCCGCACACCGAGACGGGCGTGCCGGTGTCGACGCATTTGCGCTGGATCTCGGCCAGGGCGCGCAGGGCGGGCGGTGAGAGGGGGTCGTAGCGGTCCGACACCAGCGGGTTCGTGCGGTCGGCAGCGAACATGTACTGCAGCAGGTCGTTGGTCCCCACCGAGATGAAGTCGGTGAGCGGCAGAAGCGCGTCGAGGTGCCAGAGCAGCGAGGGGCACTCGACCATGGCACCCACGCGAAGCACCCGCGGCAGGGCCCGGCCGCGCCGACGGGCCCAGCCGCACTCCACGTCGACCATCTCGCGGGCGGCGCGGAACTCGTCGACGGTGGCGATCATGGGGAACATGACGCGGAGTTCGCGCCCGGCCCCGGCGGCCAGCAGGGCGCGCAGCTGCATCCGCAACAGCGCCGGCCGGTCGAGGCCCAGACGGATGGCGCGGCGCCCCAGGGCCGGGTTCTCCTCGCGCTCGCCCTGGTCGAGATAGGGCAGCACCTTGTCGCCGCCGACGTCCAGCGTCCGGAAGGTCACCGGCCGGTCACCGGCCGCGTCCAGCACCAGCCGGTACAGCGCCGTCTGGGCGTCCAGCCGCGGCAGTTCGTCGGACACCATGAACTGGAACTCGGTGCGGAACAGGCCGATGCCCTCGGCGCCCGTCTCGTCGAGGTTCTCGAGATCCACCGCCAGACCGGCGTTGGTCAGCAGGGTCACCCGCGTGCCGTCCAGCGTCATCGCCGGCACGTCGCGCAGGCGGGTGAACTCCGCCCGGCGCTGGTCGCGGACGTCCATGCGCGACTGCACCGCCTGCAGCATGTCGGGGCGGGGCCGCAGATGGGCCTCGCCGGTCTCGCCGTCGGCGATGACCAGATCGCCCTCGCTCAGCCGGTCGCGCAGCCCCTGCAAACGTCCGACGCAGGGGATCTGCAGGGCGCGGGCCACGATGGCGGCGTGGCTGGCGGCCGACCCCTCCTCCAGAAGCAGCCCCTTCAGCTTGTGCCGGGGATACTCCAGCAGGTCCGCGGGGCCGAGGTTGCGCGCCACCAGGATGGCGTCGTCGGGCAGTTCGCGATGGTCCGGCCGGTCGCCGGACAGGATCCGCAGGACCCGGTTGGCGAGGTCCTCGAAGTCGTGCAGCCGCTCCTTGATGTAGGGATCGCGGGCCTGGGCGAACCGCGCCCGGTGCTCGTTGCGGACCCGGTCCACCGCCGCCTCGGCCGTCAGGCCGTTTCGGACCGCCTCCTCCAGCGACCGGTTCCAGCCCCGGTCGTCGGCGAACATGCGATAGGTCTCCAGCACCTCGAACGACGGGCCGGCGAGATTGCCCAGCCCCCCTTCCAGCATGTGGTCGACGTCGGCCTTGAGCCGGTTCAGCGCCTCGCGCAGGCGGATTTCCTCGACCTGCTGGTTCTCCGCCAGGAGTCGTTCGGGGGGCAGGGGCGCCTCGTGCAGCACGACGTGCCCGAAGGCGAGGCCGTCGCCGAACTTCTGTCCCTTGAGACGTTCGGGCCGATGCGGCGCGACCTCGATGTCGCGCAGCTCCTCCTGCGCCAGCAGCTCGCCCGACGCGACCGTCTCGGCCAGCACCATGGCGATGGTCTGGATGTCCTCGACCTCGTCCTCGTCGTAGCGGCGCTCGGCCCGGTTCTGGACCACCAGCACGCCGATGGCCCGGCCGCCGCGCAGCAGGGGGGCCCCCAGGAAGGCGTGGTAGGGGTCCTCGCCCGTCTCCGGCCGGTAGGAGAAGCTGGGGTGCGCCGGCGCGTCCGACAGGCTGATCGGCTGGGCCAGCCGCGCCACCTCGCCGACCAGGCCCTCGCCGGGCCGGAGGCGGGTGTTGTGCACGGCCTCCCGGTTCAGACCCTCGGTGGCGAACAGCTCCAGCTCGCCCGAGGCGCGCCGCAGGTAGATGGAACAGACCTCGGCGACCATCGACCGGGCGATGATGCGCACGACGCCGTCCAGCCGTTCCTGGGCCGGGGCCGCGCCGGCCATGGCCTCGCGGATCTGACGCAGGAGGTTCCTCGGCCCCCTCGTCGCCATCGCCGGCCCTTGCGGCATCACCTCTCCCATGCGCCGGTGCGGCGCGCGTCAGTCCCTATACCGCGTCCAGCCCGTAGGCCGAATGCAGGGCGCGCACGGCCAGTTCGGCATAGGCGGCGTCGATCAGGACGCTGATCTTGATCTCCGAGGTCGAGATGGCCTGGAATTTGACCCCCTTGTCGGCCAGCGCCCGGAACATGGTCTGGGCCACGCCCGCGTGGCTGCGCATGCCGACGCCGACCACGGAGACCTTGGCCACGTCCTCGTCGACGCGGAGTTCCTCGAAGCCGAGGTCGCCCTGCGCCTGCCGCATCAGCTCCGCGGCCCGCTGGGCGTCGCGGCGGCCGGTGGTGAAGGTCAGGTTGACCGCCCCCTCGGTGCGGGACTGGCTCTGGACGATCATGTCCACGTTCACCCCGGCCTCGGCCAGCCGGGTGAAGACCTCCGCCGGGGTCTCGGTGCGGTCGCTGAGGCCGAGCAGGGTGATGCGGGCCTCGTCCCGGCTCATCGTCACGCCGGACACGATGCGTTTTTCCACGATCTCCTCCTCGTCGCAGATCAGGGTGCCGCGCTTTTCGGGCAGGGCGCCGGTTTCGTCGGGTTCGATGAAGCTGGACAGCACGCGCACGGGCACGCGCTTGGCCATGGCCAGCTCGACCGAGCGGGTCTGCAGGACCTTGGCGCCCAGCGACGCCATCTCCAGCATCTCCTCGTAGGAAATCTTCTCGAGGCGGCGCGCGCGGCTCTCGACCCGGGGGTCGGTGGTGTAGACGCCGTCGACGTCGGTGTAGATGTCGCACGGGCACGCCAGCGCCGCGGCCACGGCCACGGCCGAGGTGTCGGAGCCGCCGCGGCCCAGCGTCGTGATCCGGCCATCGCGGGTGACGCCCTGGAAGCCGGGCACCACCGCCACCTCGCCGCCGTCCAGGGCCGCGCCCAGAACCTCGCCCGGCACGTCCTCGATGCGCGCGCGCCCGTGGGCGGCGTCGGTCAGGATCGGGATCTGCCAGCCCATCCACGACCGGGCGTTCACGCCCATGTTGCGCAGGGTCAGCGCCAGGAGGCCGGAGGTCACCTGCTCGCCCGAGGCCACGACGACGTCGTACTCGTCGTCGGACAGCGCGATGCCCGGGGCCGGGCGACCGGCACCGTCGGTCCAGGCCACCAGTTCGTTGGTCTTGCCCGCCATGGCCGAGACGACCACCGCCACCTTGCTGCCCTGGGCCACCTCGGCGGCGACGATGCGCGCGGCGCGGCGGATGCGTTCCAGATCGCCCATCGACGTGCCGCCGAACTTCATCACCAGGCGCGTCATCGTGAAACGGGGGGCTCCGTCTTGCGGGGAAGGGCCCGGCGGTCCATGCCTCCGGTCATGATCGGTTCTAGCGATGGGTCCGGGGGGCGCAATCCCCAAACCGCGGCGTCGGGCGAAGCCTTTCCGGGGGCGGCGGGGCCGTCCATCGATGCCGCCGACGTCGCCCGCTTCTCCGCGCAGGCCACGGAGTGGTGGGATCCGAGGGGGCCCTTCGCCCCGCTGCACCGCTTCAACCCCGCGCGGCTGGCCTTCCTGAAGGCCCGGTTCGAGGCCCGGTTCGACCGTTCCGGACGGGACGCGTTCGCCGGGCTCAGCCTGATCGACGTCGGCTGTGGCGGCGGGCTGATCGCCGAGCCGATGCGGCGGCTGGGCTTCGCGGTGACGGGCGTCGACGCCTCGTCCGAGAACGTGGGCACCGCCCGGGCCCATGCGGAGATGACGGGGCTGCAGATCGCCTATCGCGCCGCCACGGCCGAGCAGGTGGCGGCCGAGGGCCGGACCTTCGACGTGGTGCTGGCGCTCGAGATCGTCGAGCACGTGGTCGATCCGGAGGCCTTCCTGAAGACCTGCGCGTCCCTGGTCGCACCCGGCGGACTGCTGGTCGTGGCCACCCTGAACCGGACCCTGAAGTCGCTGGCGCTGGGCAAGGTCATGGCCGAATACGTGCTGCGCTGGGTGCCGGCCGGCACCCACGACTGGCGGCAGTTCCTGAAGCCGGACGAGGTGCGCGCCATGCTGGGCGGGACCGGTCTGGACGTGGCGGGGCCCTTCGGCATCGCCTACGACCCGCTGAACGACCGCTGGAGCCCGGGCGACGACGCGGCCGTCAACTACTTCATGGTCGGGACGCGCGGCTGAAGCCTTACGAAGGTTTCATCCAGCTTGCGATCTTGTAACGGGAGAACGAAGCGGGGCCGTGGGAGGGTCCGGCCATCCCCGGACACGGAGCTCCCGACATGCACAAGAAACTGACCGTCTTCGTCCTCGCCGCGGCCGCGCTGGCGACCAGCGCCTGCGTGACCGTGATCGACGCCGGCGACGGCGGCGACTACGCCTGGACCGGACAGGGTGCCCAGCCCTTCGACGCCGCCCGCGACGCCTGCCGCGACCGCGCCGGCAAGCAGGAGGGCACGACCGCCTTCATCACCTGCATGGCGGAAAAGGGCTGGACCCGCACCAACGACTGACCCGCCGTCAGTGCGCCTTGCCGGGGTCCGGCGGCAGGGGGGCGACGGGAACGCCGTCGTCCTTCAGCTTCTTCACCTCGGCGGGCGTCGCCTCGCCGTAGATTTCGCGCGTCTCGGACCGGCCCTCGTGGATGTCGCGGGCCTCGCGCGCGAAGGCGTCGCCGACATAGTCGAAATTGGCCTCCACATGGCTGCGAACCTCCCGGGCGGCCTGCATCATCATGGTGCGCAGCGAGCCGGGGTCGGGCGTCGCGGACCGCTTCGTGCCTGAGACGGCCGGGGCCATGATCTGCTTCGACACGGCGGTCGAGGCGCAGAAGGGGCACTCCACC
Source organism: Alphaproteobacteria bacterium (assembly GCA_018820275.1). Classification (GTDB taxonomy): domain Bacteria; phylum Pseudomonadota; class Alphaproteobacteria; order Caulobacterales; family Caulobacteraceae; genus Brevundimonas. The sequence continues at coordinate 4,952 of JAHJOO010000015.1, read as the reverse complement.
AGCCCGCGCGCCGACTGGTCGTCCCAGTCGGACGACGAGCCGAACCAGGCCTCGAACTCATGGCCGTGATCGCAGTGCAGGGCGTAGCGGATCATCTCAGGCGAGGGGCTCGGGAGGGGCGAAGTCGCGGTCGTGGGTCAGCTGGGGCACGGCCTGCCGCGCGCGCGCGACCGCGGACAGGTCCAGATCGGCGAAAAGCACATCCGGCCGGTCGTGGTCCAGCTTTGCGATCACCTCGCCCCACGGCCCGATCACCGTGGACCGACCCCATGTCTTGCGACCGTCGGCGTGCGCGCCGCCCTGGGCCGGGGCGAGGACGAAGCAGCCGGTCTCGATGGCCCGGGCGCGCAGAAGGGTCTCCCAGTGCGCCTCGCCCGTCGGCACGGTGAAGGCGGCAGGCACGGCGATCATGTCCGCCCCGGCGCGGGCCAGGGCCCGGAACAGGTGCGGGAACCTCACGTCGTAGCAGACGGTCAGCCCCAGCCCGCCCCACGGCGTCCCCGCCACCACCGCCCGCTCGCCGGGTCGCACGGCCGCGCTTTCGCGCCAGCGCTCGCCGGTCGGCAGGTCGACGTCGTAGACGTGCAGCTTGTCGTAGCGGGCGACGGTCCCGCCCCGATCGTCGATCAGCAGGGCGCGGTTGGCGGCGCGCGGATCGTCCTCCTGGCCCGACTTCACGATGGCGGAGCCCATCAGCAGCCAGACGCCCAGTTCGGCCGCGAGGGCCTTGAGGCCCGTCACGGCGACGTCGTCGGCCTCGTCGGCGAGCAGGGCCTCGCGCCGGGCGCGATCCTGGACCAGCAGGTTGGTGCCCTCGGGCGTCAGGATCAGACGGGCCCCGCCTTCCGCGACCCTCCGGATCAGGGGCGCGACGTGGGCCAGCCCCCCGGCCGGATCGGCCGGGGTGGTGGTCTGGACCAGGGCGACGCGCAGGGGTTCGGTCATGCGGCCAGAAGCGCGTCCAGCTCGCCCTTGCGGTCGAGCGCGTGCAGGTCGTCAGACCCGCCGACGTGGCGATCGCCGATGAAGATCTGCGGGAAGGTCATGCGGCCGTTCGAGCGCTGGATCATCTCCTGCTTCTTCTTCGGGTCGTTGGAGGCGACGATCTCGGTGAAGGCGACGCCTTTCCGCTCCAGCAGGGCCTCGGCCATGGCGCAGTAGGGGCAGCCGGGCTTGGTGTAGATCACGACGTCGGGCATTGGGGTCTCCTGTTTCCGTCCCCGATCAACGCACGGGCGGGGCGGATGGCGTCATGTAGGCAAGGTTCGCGCCGTTCGCACCCGGGCGACGACCGCGAGATCGACGGCGCGGGCCCCGGCGGCCAGCAGGGCCCGGGTGCAGGCCTCCGCCGTCGCCCCGGTGGTCAGCACGTCGTCGACCAGCAGGAGGCGACGACCGTGGACCGCCCGGGCCCCGGCGGAGGTGACGGAGAAGGCCGACTTCACGTTCAGGCGTCGCCCGCGCGCGGACTTGCCGCCCTGGCTGTCGGTCCGGGCCGTGCGGACCAGGGCGTCGGGCAGGAACTGGCGGTCCGCCGCCCTCGCCAGCGGCCGGGCGATTTCGGCGGCCTGGTTGAAACGTCGGGACAGCAACCGCAGGCGGTGCAGCGGGACGGGCACGATGGCGTCGCAGTCCGCGAGAAGCGGCGCGGCCGCCCGCTCCAGCCAGCGCGCGAACAGGGGCGCGAACTGCTGCTGGTCGCCGTGTTTCAGTCGCAGGATCACCTGGCGCGAAGCATCGTCGTAGACGCAGGCCGCTCGCGTCCGGGCGAAGACATAAGGCTGGGCCGCACAAGCGGCGCAACGTGTCTGGGCGAAGGCCCCGCCGTCGTGCTCGAAGGCCGCGCCGCAGCCGTCGCAGACGGGGTCCTCCAGAAAGGTCACCCGGCCGAAGGCGCCGACGGACAGGCCAGCCGCGCCCATGGCTTCCGGCACATCGTGCGCCAGCGGCGGCAGGATCAGGTCGGTCAGCCCGCGTCCGAAATGCACCAGCCGCGGCCGGGCGGCTTCCCAGGCGCGGGTCCAGACCCCATCCTGTGACGACAATGAGCCCTCCCCGCCTGTTCGACCCCGCCCGCCGCGCCGCCCGTCTGGAGCGCAGCCGGCCCCTGTTCGCCGGGGCCGACTTCCTGCATCGCCGCGCCGCCCAGGGGCTGGTCGAAAGCCTGGAAGCGATCCTGCGCGACTTTCCCGCCGTCGTCGACCTGTCCCCCCACCCCACCGCCTTCGGGGCGGCGCTGGCCGCGTCGGACGCCCGGGCGCGGGTGGGCGCGCCCCGGGCGGTCGGCGCACCGATGGGACCCGAGGACCTGGACATGGAGCCGGCGTCGGTCGACCTGATCGTCTCGGTGCTGGGCCTGCACTGGGTCGAGGACCTCCCCGGCCTGATGACCCAGGCCCGGCGGGCGCTGAAGCCCGACGGCCTGTTCCTGGCCGCCCTGTTCGGCGGCGCGACCCTGACGGAGCTGCGGCAGGCGCTGACGGCGGCGGAACTGGAGGTCACCGGCGGGGCCGCCGCGCGCGTGTCGCCCTTCGCCGACGGCTTCGACGGGGCGGCCCTGCTGCAGCGCGCGGGGCTGGCCCTGCCGGTCTGCGACGTGGACCGGATCACGGTGCGCTATGGCGAGCCCGTCTCCCTGATGAAGGACCTGCGCGCCATGGGCGAGACGGCCGTGCCGTCCGGGCCCGTCCGGCCCCTCAGGCGCGACGTGCTGATGCGGGCGGCGCAGATCTACGCCGAACGGTTCGCCGGTGCCGACGGTCGGTTGGCGGCCACGTTCGAGATCGTCACCCTGTCGGGATGGGCCCCGCACGAAGGCCAACAGAAGCCCCTGCCGCGCGGCTCCGCCAAGGTCAGGTTGGCCGACGCGCTGGGTGTGGTGGAGCACAAGGGGGACTAGCCCCCCATGGCGGCCCGGATGGCGTTCATCGCCCCGTTGAAGATGCCGCTGGACTGATCGCCGAACGCCGTCAGCGCCGTCAGGATGACCAGGAAGATCAGGGAGATAATCAGCCCGTACTCCAGTGACGTGGCCCCGGAGCGATCCTCGAGGAGGCGGCGCAGAAATCGCATCGCGCCCTCCCCGGAACGCTAGAGAAGGTCGCGCAGCCAGGCGACCAGGGGCGCGTCCGCGGGGGGCATCGGCCAGTCGGCCAAGGCGTTCGGCCTGACCCACTTCAACGCCGCGTGCTCATGCGCCGTCACCGTGCCCGACCAGCGTCGGCACAGATACAGTGGCATCAACAGGTGAAAGGATTCGTAAGCGTGGCTGGCGAACACGAACGGGGCGAGGCAGGCCTCGGTCACGTCGATGCCCAGCTCCTCCTTCAGCTCGCGGATCAGCGCCGCCTCCGGCCGCTCGCCCGGCTCGACCTTGCCGCCCGGAAACTCCCACAGCCCGGCCATCTGCTTGCCCTCGGGCCGCTGGGCGATCAGCACGCGCCCGTCGGCGTCGATCAGCGCCACGGCGACGACGAGGACGGTCCTGAGGTCGGTCACGAGCGATAGTCGCCGTTGATCTCGACGTAGCGCTTGGTCAGGTCGCAGGTCCAGACGGTGGCCGAGGCGCGGCCCATGCCGACGTCGACGGTGACGTCGATCTCGGCGTTCTTCATGTAGGCGCTCATCTTCGCCTCGTCGTAGGTCGGCGACGGCGCGCCCTCGACCGCCGCGACGTGCGGGCCGAAGCGGATGGCCAGACGCTCCTTCGAGACCGGCTCCTCGGTCTTGCCGACCGCCATCACCACCCGGCCCCAGTTGGCGTCCTCGCCGGCCAGGGCGGTCTTCACCAGAGGGCTGTCGGCGATCGACTTGGCCAGTTTCCGGGCCGAGGCGGGGCTGGCGGCGCCCTCCACCGTCACCCGCACGAACTTGGTCGCGCCCTCCCCGTCCCGCACCAGCTGGTGGGCGAGGTCCAGCATCACCTTGTCCAGCGCGGCCGAGAATTCCTTCAGCCGACGGTCACCGACCCGGCCGATGCGCGGCGCGCCCGAGGCCCCGGTGGCGAACAGCAGGCAGGTGTCGTTGGTCGAGGTGTCGCCGTCGACCGTCACCGAGTTGAACGTGGTGCGCACGTGCAGCCCCAGCAGGGCCTTCAGCACCGGCGGGGCGATGGCGGCGTCGGTGACGATGAAGGCCAGCATGGTCGCCATGTCCGGCGCGATCATGCCCGAGCCCTTGGCGATGCCGGCGAGGCGCACCTTGACCCCGTCGATCCGCGCCTCGGCATAGGATCCCTTTGGGAAGGTGTCGGTGGTCATAATGCCCAGACCGGCGCGGGCCCATTGCTCGCCGGCCGGGACGTCGGCGTCCAGACGGGCCTCCACCTCCGGCAGGCGGGCGGCGATCTTGCGGTCGTCCAGCACCACACCGATCACGCCGGTCGAGGCCAGCATGACGTCGCGCTGGCGGCAGCCGAACCGTTTGGCGACCTCGGAGGCCGTGCGCCGGGCGGCGTCGGCCCCCGCCTTGCCGGTGAAGGCGTTGGCGCAGCCGGCGTTGACCACCAGGGCCCGCACATCGCCCCCGCCCTCGGCCCCTTCCAGATGCCGGCGGCACCAGTCGACGGGGGCCGAGCCGATCTTGTGCCGCGTGAAGACGCCGGCGCAGGTCGTGCCGCGGGCGAAACGGAACACCGTCAGGTCGTCGCGCTCGTGCTTGTAGAAGCCGGCCCGCGCCGTCGCGATCTCCACGCCGCCGACGACCCCGATCCGCGGAAAGGGCACGGCCAGCGGCGAAACCATCAGGCCGGGCTTGCCCGGCGTGGCGGCCGGGGTGGCCCCGGGCCGGGCCTTCAGAGCCGCGGCGAACGGATCGAGGGCCTTGCCGATCGCGTCCTCGATCTTGCGGCCGGTCGAGCGGCCGTCGCCCGCCCCGCTCAAGGCCGGGCCTTTGCGGACGGGGCCTGGCCCGCCGTGGGTGCCGAGGCCGGCGGCGGCGTGGGCGCGGGCGCG
>JAHJOO010000001.1 GCA_018820275.1 Alphaproteobacteria bacterium | reverse complement strand
GGCGCGGGCGGGGCGGGGGGCGGGGTCCAGACCGGTGCCGGCGAGGCCGGGGCGGTGGAGAAGGCGGAAGCGGGGGTCAGGCCCGGGCGGCCGCCGCCGGCGTCCTGGACCGGGCGCCACGGCTGGGCGGGCCGCAGGGCGACGCGGGTCGGCTGCGCCCCGGCGTGCGGAATGATCGCGCGGGTGCCGCCGGCCTCGGCGGGCGTCGCGCTGGCCGGGCGGCCGGCCCAGTCGAGCCGCCGCAGTTGCGGACGGTCCGGGCGGTCCTGGGCGAACGCGGGCGCGGCGGCCGCAAGAGCGGCCAGCGCGGCGGCGCCGATGAGCACGGATCTGGGCACGCGGCGGGACTCCGGCGGGACAGGGCCGAAATCTAGGCCCATCGGGCTTGCGCGGGCGTTAACGCGGGACGCCGAACCGTTTGCGGACGACGTCCTCGACGGCACCGAGGGCGAGGTTGAGCCCCAGACCCATCGCCGCCAGCCAGGCGAGACCGGCCAGCAACTCGGCGGTGCGCAGGCGGTTGCCGGCCTCGAGGATGCGCCAGGCGAGGCCCTGGGTGGCCCCGGTGCCGGCGACGAACTCGGCCACCACGGCCCCGACGACGGCGAGTCCCGCGCCGATCCGCAGGCCCTCGACCATGAAGGGCAGGGCCGACGGCAGGCGCAGGCGCAGCAGCCGTTCCCACGGCCGCGCGCCCGCGACGTCGAACAGCCGCTCGAGGTCGGGATCGGCCGAGGTCAGGCCGGTCAGGGTGGCCGAGAACAACGGAAACAGCGCCACGGCGGCGGCCAGCAGGACCACCGACAGGTCGGCCCGGTCCAGTCCGACCCAGAGGATCATCAGGGGCGCGATCGCCACCACCGGCGTGACCTGAAGCAGGGTGGCGAGCGGGCGCAGGGCACCGCGCGCCGCGGGATGCAGGGAGGCGGCCACCGCCGCGGAGACGCCGACGAGCGTCGCCAGCAGAAGCGCCTGCAGGGCCTGGAGGAAGGTCTGTCCGGCCGAGGGGACCAGCCGGGGCGCGGCCTCGATCAGGGCGACGCCGACGGCCGAGGGGGCCGGCAGGAGATAGGCGGGCGGCGTCAGCGCGCGACAGGCGATCTCCCACGCCGCGAGCAGGACGGCGACGGCGACCAGGCCGGAGAGGCGCTCGGTCCAGACACGGCTCACGACGTCGGCTCCAGGGTGGCGGCCAGCGCGGCGGCGACGCGGGCGACGAGGGCGCGCGTGGCGGGGGCATCGCGGAAGTCGTCGGGGCGCGGGATCGGTCCCGGGCCGGCGACCTCGGCGGAGACCCGCCCGTCGGCGTCCAGAACGACGACGCGCTGGGCGAGGAAGACGGCCTCCTCCACGTCATGGGTGACCAGCACGACGGCGGGCTTGCTGGCCGCCCAGGCGGCGTGCAGGTCGGCGATCAGGCGGCGGCGGGTGACGGTGTCGAGGGCGGCGAAGGGCTCGTCCAGCAGCAGCAGATCGGGGGTCGTCACGAGCGCCCGGGCGAGGGCACAGCGCATGGCCATGCCGCCGGACAGTTCGCGCGGCAGGGCGGTCAGGCGGTCGCCGAGACCGACGGCCGTCAGGGCTTCCGCGGCGCGGGCGCGGCCCCCGGCGCGGGGGACGCCGGCCAGCTCCAGCGGCAGGGCGACGTTGGTCAGGGCGTCGGCCCAAGGCATCAGGGTGGGGCTCTGGAACACCAGGCCGACCCGGCCGCGGGCTCCCGGTGCCACCCGTCCGGCGTCGGGGGCGCGCAGGCCCGCCAGCAGGGACAGCGCCGTGGACTTGCCGGAGCCGGAGGCCCCGACGATCGCCGTGATGGTCCCCGGCATGACGGTCAGATCGATCGGGCCGACCGTGCGTTCGGGAAAGCGGACCGTCGCCCCGTCCAGCGACGCGGCGGGGGTCTCAGCCACGGCCCGGCAGATACTGGGTGGTGAAGGCGTCGCGCCAGTTCAGCCCCGGCGGGTAGACGCCGGCCTGGGCGGCCACGTCGTAGAAGGCGCGCCAGCGGTCTTCCGTCATCGTGCCGAGGCCGTAGAGCGCCGCGTCGCCGCCGGAGACGACGGCGTACTCGCGCATCTTCGCCCGGGCCTGATCCAGGATGTCCTGGGTCATCTCCGGATTGTCCTTGCGGATCAGGGCGTCAGCGGCCTTCGCATCGCCCTGCATGTAGTCGCGCCAGCCCTCGGCCGAGGCGGCGAGGAAGGCCCGCAGCGAGGCGGCGTTGTCGCGGGCGAAGGCATCGGGCGCCAGCACCATGCAGGCGTAGGAAGGATAGCCCTCGTCGGCCAGCAGGAAGACGCGCGGGGCGAAGCCCGCCTCCTTCTCGATCGTATAGGGCTCGCTGGTCAGATAGCCCTGCTGCACCGCCCGTTCGTCGGCGAGGAAGGGCGCGGAGTTGAAGTTGTAGGTGCGGACCTGATCGTCGGTGAAGCCGTACTTCGCCTTCAGCCAGACCCAGAAGGCGTCGCGCGAGGCGGCGGCCAGCAGGACGGGGCGGCCGGCCAGATCGGCGAGGGTCTCCAGCGCCGGATCGGGGTGGGCGATCAGGACCTGGGGGTCCTTCTGGAAGAAGGCGGCGACGGCCTTCACCGGCGCCCCCTCGGCGACGAGGTTCATCGGGATGAAGCTGTTGGAGCCCATGCCCAGCTCGACCGCGCCGGCGGCCAGCAGCTGGGGCACGTTCACGCCGGGACCGCCCTGGATGATCTGGACGTTGAGGGCGCGCCGGGTATAGGCCCCGCTGGCCAGCGCCTGATAGAACCCGCCGTGCTCGGCCTGGGCGCGCCAGTCGGTGGCGAAGCGGATTCGGACGCGACCCTCGTCGTCGACCCGGGGCTCGGACCCGCCGCACGCCGAGAGCGCCAGCGCCGCGCCCCCGGCCAAGACGGCGCGGCGGTCGGGCAGGGCGGACGGGATCAGGCGACGCATGGCGCAGGCATAGGGCGCGCGGGCGGGCTTGGGAAGCTCAGCGGCGGCGTCGGACGATCAGCCGCGCGGCGTGCTCCCGCAGGAAGACGGGCGGGGTGTTGGACATCATCCGGCCGGTGGCCTCCATGTAGTCCATCAGGGTCACGATCATCGGCCCCAGCGGGTTGTCGCCGGTCACGATGTCACCGGTCACGGGGTCGACGGTGATGCCCTCGAAAGGGTCTTGCGGGGGCGCACCGGGCGTCGATCCGTCTGCCGGGTCCAGGCCGAAGGTGGTCGTGCCCTCCGCAGCCGCGACCGCGGCGACGGCCTCGGCGGCTGCGGCCTCCTCTTCCTGGAGCCAGGCGTCGATCTCCTCGTCGGTCATGGCGTCGAAGTCGGGCATGTCGCTCATTTCGGCGGTGGCGGGCATCAGGGTCAGGAAGCCCTCGACCATGCCCTTGCCCGAGGCCAGCAGTCCGGAGTTGACCTCGTAGCGCGTCGCGGCTGCGACGGGGCCGGCGCAGAGGTAGCCGAGCAGGAACTCCGCCGCGTCGGCCGCGCCGGACGAGGCGGCCACCGCGGCGTCGACGTTGGCCTCGAGGCAGGCCTCGGCATTGGTGTAGGCCGCGGGTCGGTCCTGGGCGGCGGCGCTGCCGGCGCAGGCGGCGATCAGGACGGCGGCGGCGGTGGCGACGATGCGCATGGCGATGAGCTCCCCCTCAGGAGGCTTGACGGTATCGCGCTGTGAGGGAAATCGCCAGCGACGGGATCGCGCCTTCAAGTGGTGAGCGACCGCGTCGGGTCCGTCGGGCCGGAATTGAGCGGGGGGACGACGCTCCCCGGCGGACCGGTTCGCTTCGTCCCCCCGCCAAGTCCGGGTTGGACTTGGCCGTTGAGGTTCAGGAGCCTGGCCTTGCTGCGGCGGGGCGAACCCCGACGAAGGTCGGCTGCATCCTGTCGCGCTCAGGGTCTCCGGCGTCCCGCGAGGCAAGCCCGCGCCGTCCTTCGATCCCGATCCGGTTCTCCGTGAGCCCGCCGGCCGAAGCCTTCGAGTTCGGGAGCCTGGATCCTGCCTTCCGCCCGTCGGGTCCGAAGACCTCCCGAAGCGTCGGGTCAGAGAGCCGGGCCGGTTCGCCTTGAGCCCCGGGTCTCCCCGGATTTCCGCGCCGCCGTGTCCCTCGGCCCGTTGACGTTCCGACGAAACCCGCTATGAGGCAAGCGCCCGAACTCGCCCCGCTGTGCGCAAGCCGCCCGCGACCGGTGCATAACCCTGTGCATATCTGTGGACGGACGGAATTCGCGACGCGGGTTCAGGGGTTTGTGTCATCCACAGAAACGCGCAGCGCGGTCGGCGTCGATCTCGTTCCCGGCGCCTTTCCGGACTTGGGCCCACGATCGTCCGCCGTGCGCCGGGGAAATGGCCTTATCGGGCCGGTGGATCGGACGTAGCTTCGGGGAAATCGGGGACCTGCGAACCTCGCCGGCTTCCTTTTGGGAGATGAGCCATGCCCGGAACGCCGAGCGGAACCGAGATCGCCAGACCGTTTCTCCCGGCGCGGGATTTCGCGGCCAGCAAGCGGTTCTATCGCGCGCTCGGCTTCGACGTCCTGCTCGATGCCGAGGTGGCCATCTTCGGCGTGGGCGCGACGAGCTTCGTCCTGCAGAACTATTTCCAGGAGGACTGGGCGGCGAATTCCATGATGCAGCTCATGGTCGACGACCTCGACGCCTGGTGGACGCACGTCCAGGGCCTGGATCTCGTCCGGGAGTTCGGTGCGGCGCCGCCGCGCCCTCCCGCCATCCAGCCCTGGGGACTGCGCGTGGCCTATCTCACCGATCCGTCAGGCGTGCTTTGGCATGTCGCCCAGAGGCGTGAAGGGATCGCCTGGGACTGAAGACGGTCAGCCCGCCAGCGCGGCCTTCTTTTCCTCGAGCTCCAGCCAGTCGGCCTCGGCGAGCTCAAGGTCGGCACGGGCCTTGTCGGCGGCCTTCATGGCGCGGTCGAAGGCGGCGGGGTCGCGGGCGTAGAGGTCCGGGTCGGCCAGGATCGCCTCCTGACGGGCGATCTCGGCCGGCAGGGTTTCCATCAGCCCCTCGACCTCCTTGAGGCGATGGGCGTCCTTGAACGACAGCTTCTTCGGGGTGCCGGAAGACGACCTGGCGGCGGGGGTGACCGGCGGCGCGGCCGGGGCGGCGGCCTTGACGGCGGCCCACTCGGCCTTGGCGCCGCGTCCCTCGCCCCGGACCAGGAAGCCCGGATTCTGGCGCACGAAATCGGTCCAGCCGCCGGGGGTCTCGACGAAGTCGCCGCGGCCGTTCAGGGCGATGGTGGAGGTGGCGAGGCGGTCCACGAAGTCGCGGTCGTGCGAGACCAGGATCAGGGTGCCGTCATAGCTCTCGAGCAGCTCTTCCAGCTTGTCGAGCGTGTCCATGTCCAGGTCGTTGGTGGGTTCGTCGAGCACCAGCATGTTGGCGGGTTTGGCCAAGGCGCGGGCCAGCAGCAGGCGGTTCCGCTCGCCGCCCGACAGGGTGGAGATGGGCTGTTTCAGCTGACTTTCCTGGAACAGGAAGTCCTTGGCGTAGGCGGCGACGTGTTTGGAGTGTCCGCGCACCAGAATGCTGTCGCCGCCGCCCGGCGTCAGCGCGTCCCACAGGGTCATGTCGGACTTCAGGCCCTCGCGCGACTGGTCGAGATAGACGGGGTCGAGGTTGGCGCCGAGGCGGACCGTGCCGGCGTCGGCGGGCAGTTCGCCCAGCAGCAGCTTGACCAGGGTGGTCTTGCCCGCGCCGTTGGGGCCGACGATGGCCAGCCGGTCGCCGCGCATGACGCGGGTGGTGAAGGGCTTGAGGATGACGCGGTCGCCGAAGCCCTTGGAGACGCCCTTGAGTTCCGCCACCAGCTTGCCGGAGGCGACGCCGCTGTCGACGCCGAGATGGAGGTCGCGCGGCAGGTCCTTGACCCGTTCGGCGCGGTCCGCGCGCATGGCGTCCAGGGCGCGGGCGCGGCCCTCGTTGCGGGTCCGCTGGGCGGTGATGGAGCGGTAGAAGGTGTAGGTCTCGGCCTCGATCTTCTTCGACAGGCGGCGGAGGGACTCGGCCTCCTCCTCCATGACCTTGGCGGCCCAGTCGTCGAAGGCCTTGAAGCCCTTGTCGAGGGTGCGGACGCGGCGATGCTCCAGCCAGTGCACCCGGTCGGTGACCCGGTTGAGGAAGGCGCGGTCGTGGCTGACCACCAGCACGGCGAAGCGGGCCTGGAGGATCTCGGTCTCCAGCAGTTCGATGGCGAGCACGTCGAGGTGGTTGGTGGGCTCGTCCAGCAGCAGCAGGTCGGGTGCCTCGGCGAAGGCCCGGGCCAGCGCCGCGCGGCGGGTCTCGCCGCCCGACAGGTTCACGGCGGCCTTTTCAGGATCCAGGCCGAAGGTGGTCAGCCAGGCCTCGGCGTCCCAGCGTTCGGCGGGGCCGGAGGCGGCGTAGTCGAGCAGGGTCCAGTCTTCGTCGGCCCCCTCGCTGGCGGCCTGAGGGCGGCTCAGGTCCGGCTCCTGCGGGACGTGGGCGAAGCGGACGCCGGCCTGCACCGAGCGGTCGCCGGCGTCGGGCTCGATCAGGCCCATGACCAGCTTCATCAGGGTGGACTTGCCCGCGCCGTTGCGGCCGACGAGGGCGGCGCGGCTGCGCGGCTCCACGGCGAGGTCGACGCCGTCGAACAGCGGACGCGGTCCGTCCTGCAGGCGGACGTCCTTGAGGGCGACGAGGGGCGGGCGCGCGGCCATGGTGCGTTGCGGGGACGGAGAGGTTAAGGGAGGGCGTGCACATAGAGCCTTCCGACCCCGCCTCCAACCCGTTTGACGATCCCCGCGAGCCGCCGGCCCCGGGCGATCGGCCGTTCTGGCAGACCAAACGCCTGGACGAGATGACTCCGGCCGAATGGGAGAGCCTGTGCGACGGCTGCGGCCTGTGCTGCCTGGTGCGGTTCGAGGACGAGGACACCGGCGAGGTGATCCCGACCAGGGTTCACTGCCGGTTGTTCGATCCCCAGGTCTGCCGGTGCTCGGACTATGTGAACCGCAAGGCCCATGTTCCGGACTGCATCCGGCTGACGCCGCAGAACATCGAGGCGCTGGAGTGGATGCCGAAGTCGTGCGGATACCGTCGTTTGCACGAGGGGCGGGAGCTGGCGTGGTGGCACCCGCTGGTCAGCGGCAACCCCGAGACCGTGCACACGGCGGGAGTGTCGATCCGGAACCAGACGGTGTCGGAGGAGACGCTGGCGGAGGCGGAGGACGCGCTGGACCTGGAGGCGCCCGAGTGGATCGCCGAACGGGGCACGCAACCGCCCCCGCGCTAACGGAATTTTCCGAAATCAGGCGGATGATCGCGGCATGGGAAACGCCCGCGACAGATCGCCGAAACAGGCGACGACGCAGTCTCTGAACCTGGACAGCCCGTTCGACCGGTTGACGGCTCTTGCCTGCGCCATGTTCGACGCGCCCTCGGCCATGATCGGAATCGTCGACGGCGACCGGACCATGTTCCGCTCCAACATCGGCCTCGGGCAGTCGGACATGTCGCGCGACCTTTCGGTCACGGGCATGCTGGTGGCGATGGGGCCGGAGGCCGTCCTCGTGGTCGAGGACGCTCTGGAGGACCCGCGGACGGTCGCGCACCCCATGGTGGTCGGCCCGCCGTTCCTGAGATTCTTCGCCGGCGTGTCGATCCGGAACGCCGAGGGACGCGCCGTCGGCGCCATCGGGGTGATGGACGCCCGGCCGCGGCCCTCCCCGACCCCTGCCGAGATCGAGAACCTGCGGGTGCTGGCGCGGATGGCGTCCGAGATCGTCGATCAGGCCGACCTGATCGCGCGGCAGACCGAGCGGTTCGAACTGCTGCGACTGGCGGAGGAGATGGCCGGCGTCGGCCAGTGGCGGCTGGATGCGGCCACGATGACGGTAACCTGGTCGGACGAGGTCTATCGCATCCACGGGGTGGAGCGGACCGCGTTCGACCCGAGCTATGACGATGCGATCGGTTTCTATCATCCCGAGGATCGCCCGCGCCTGATGGCGGCGGTCGCGCGGGGCCTGAACGAGGGTGTCGGCTACCGCATGACCCTGCGGATCCGAGGAGCGGACGGCGCGGAGCGCCTGGTGGAGACCCAGGCGGGGTGCGACCGCGCGCCCGACGGGCGGGTCACGGGCATGTTCGGCGTGTTCCGGGACGTGACCGGGGAGGAGGCGCGGCGCCGGCGGCTGGCCGAGAGCGAGACGCGGCATCGGTTGTTGGCCGAGCGCAGCACGGACGTGATCATCACCTACGGCTTCGACGGGGCGACGACCTATTGGTCGCCGGCGATCGAGGCGGTGACCGGATACCGGCCCGAAGAACTTCTGGGCCGGTCAGTGGCGGACCTGATCCATCCGGACGACGCCGCGGCCGCGATCGCCAACTACCGGGTGTTCGCGACGACTCGGGACGCCTTCCACCAGACCCGGCGATATCGCGTCGTCACCAAGTCGGGGGACGTCCGCTGGTTCGAGACGCGGGCCACGGTGACGCGCGACCCGGCCGGCCGGGCGATCGAGTTCCAGGACGTCGTCCGGGACGTGACGGCGACCAAGATGCTGGAGGACGAACTGGTCGAGGCGCGCGACCGGGCGGAGGCCGGGGCGCGGGCCAAGTCGGAGTTCCTGGCCAACATGAGCCATGAGCTGCGGACGCCGCTGACCAGCGTCATCGGCTTCGCCGGTCTGCTGAAGGACAGCCCCAACCTGCCGGACCAGGAGCGGCGGCACGTCGAGCGCATCGCCTCGGCCAGCGACAGCCTGCTGGGGGTGATCAACGACATCCTCGACTATTCCAAGCTGGAGGCCGGGCGGGTCGAGATGGAGCCGATGCCGTTCGACCTGCGGGCCATGGTGGACGCAGCCGCCGCGATGGTGGAGGGGGCGGCCTCGGCGCGCGGGACGGCGCTGACGCTTGAGCTGGCGCCCGACGCGCCGGCCTGGCTGACGGGCGATGCGGGACGGCTTCGCCAGGTGACGCTGAACTTTCTGTCGAACGCGGCCAAATTCACCACGGACGGCGAGATCCGGCTGTGCGCCGGCTGGCGCGCGGGCCGGCTGCGGATCGAGGTCAGGGACACCGGCATCGGCATCCCCGCCGCCAAGATGGCGGCGCTGTTCGAACGGTTCGCCCAGGCCGACGCCTCGACCACCCGGCTGTACGGCGGGACGGGACTGGGGCTGGCGATCAGCCGACGTCTGATCGAGATGATGGGCGGGGAGATCGGGGCGGAAAGCGCGCCCGGCGAGGGGTCGACGTTCTGGTTCGAGGTCCCGGCGGCCGAGGCCGCTGTGCCGCAGGCGGCCCCGGAGTCGGACGCGTCGGCGCCCGTCGACCTGCGCGTTCTGGTGGCGGACGACGCGCCGGCGAACCGCGAACTGGTCAGCGCCATCCTGGGCGGGCTGGGCCTGAGGGTCGACGTGGTCGAGGACGGGGCCAAGGCGGTGGAGGCGGCGCGGGTCGGAGCCTACGACCTGATCCTGATGGACGTGCACATGCCGGTGATGGACGGGCTGGACGCCACGCGGGCGATCCGCGCGAGCGGCGGCGCGACGGCCCGGACGCCGATCGTCGCCCTGACGGCCAACGTGCAGCCGGAGCAGGTCCAGATGTGCCGCGACGCCGGCATGGACGCGCACGTCGGCAAGCCGATCCAGATCGGCGAACTGCTGGCCGCCATCGCGGCGGTGACGTCTCCGGCCGAGCCCGAGGCGCTGAAAAGCGCGGGCTGACCCCGCCCGATTGCGGCGACGCGCGGCGAATTCCCGCGCGGACTCAAGGGGCGACCGCAATCTTGAGGTCATCTTCCGTCGCGGGTGCGGTCGGAAGCTATGGTTTCGACATGGCCGGAAAAGGGAATGAAGCGACGCGGACCTGGGCCGGAGGCCTGGTTCTGGCGTTGCGCGCGGACGTGGACGCCTGCGTGGCGGGGCTGAGAGCGAAGCCCGTGCCCGTGGAGGACGTCGGCGAGATGAGCAAACGCGTGCGCTTCGTCGCCGACATCGCGCGCGCCGCGAAGCTGATCCTGTCCCTGGCCCCGGAGGACGACGCGGATGAGGCGGAGATGAGCGACGACGATCGTGGACACGAACCCGACGACCCCGTGGAACTGGAGCGACTTCATTGCGAACTGCAGTCCCGGGTCGCGGAAATACATTCCGTTCTGGAATCCAAGCGGCGAGAGGGTTGGACCTTCAATCCCCGAGCTGAAGCGAATCCTGGCGGCTCTTCGGAAACCCGGGAAGCATCAGGCTGAGCCCAAAGAGGACTGGTCCACCTGGCTGCTGATGGGCGGACGGGGCTCGGGCAAGACCTTCGCGGGTGCCCACTGGCTGGCGAACGAGGCGCGGACAAAAGATCTCACCCTGGCGCTGGTCGGCCCCACGCTACATGACGTGCGTGAGGTCATGGTGGAGGGGCCGTCGGGCGTCAAAGCCCTTTGGCGCGGCGAGGATCGCCCGCGCTGGGAGGCCGGGCGGCGGCGGTTGGTGTTTCCCAGCGGGAGCGTGGCCTATGCCTTTTCGGCCGAAGATCCGGACAGTCTGAGAGGGCCGCAGTTCCATGCGGCGTGGGCGGACGAACTGTGCGCCTGGCGCCGGCCCGACGAGGTGCTGGCCAATCTGCGGATGGGGCTGCGGCTGGGCGGCCGGCCGCGGCTGACGGTAACGACGACGCCCCGGCCGATCGCGGCGCTGCGGCGGCTGCTGGCCGAGCCGGCGCTGGTGCGCGAGGTGGCCCCGACGGCGGCCAATGCGGCGAACTTGTCGCCGGGGTTCCTGGCGCATCTGAGATCGCTTTACGGCGGGACGCGGCTGGAAGCGCAGGAGCTGGAGGGGGTGATCGTCGAGGCCGACGGCGCCCTGTTCCGCGTCGAGGATCTGAGGCGGGCGCGCGGGGCGAAGCCGGCGCGGCTGGACCGGGTGGTGGTGGCGGTCGATCCGCCCGCGACGGCGCACGGCGACGCCTGCGGCATCGTGGTGGTGGGTCGGCGCGACGACACCGCCTTCGTGCTGGAGGACGCGACGGTGCGCGGGCGCTCGCCGGCGGGGTGGGCGGCGCACGTCGCGGACGTGGCCGCGCGGCACGGGGCTCACGCGGTGGTGGCCGAGCGCAACCAGGGCGGCGAGATGGTGCGGACGCTGCTGGCCCAGGCGGGGTGCATGGCCCGCATCCATCTGGTCTGGGCCGGACGCGCCAAGCGGGCGCGGGCCGAGCCGGTGGCGGCCCTCTATGAGCAGGGACGGGTCGTGCACTGCGGCGACTTCCCGGCGCTGGAGGAAGAGATGATGGCGCTAGGCGAGGGCGGGGCCAGCCCGGACCGGGCCGATGCCCTGGTGTGGGCGGTGACCCACCTGCTGGTCGGGACGCGGCGCGCCCGGCCGCGCGTGCGGACGTTTTGAAACGGGAGACTTGCGGATGTGGAACCCGCTGCGGCCGCGGCCGCCGGAGGCAAAGGCGAGCCGGACCGGGGCGATCATGGCCCTGACGGGGGCGGGGCGGCCGCGGTGGACGCCGCGGGACTATGCCCATCTGGCCAGCGAGGGCTTCGGCCGGAATGCGGTCGCCTATCGCTGCGTGCGGATGGTGGCGGAAGCCGCGGCGTCGACGCCGCTGGCCGTGTTCCGCGACGGGGCAAGGGCGCAGGCGGACGATCCGGTGGCGCGGCTCCTGGACAGGCCGAACGCGGAGCAGTCGGGGGTGGAGTTCCTGGAGGGCCTGCATGCCCAGCTGCAGACGGCGGGCAACGCCTATGTCGAGGCGGTGGGCGAGGAGGCGCCGGAGGAGCTTTGGGCGTTGCGGCCGGACCGGATGAAGGTGGTGCCGGGGCGGGGCGGCTGGGCGGAAGCGTGGGAGTATTCCGTCGACGGACGGTCCGTGCGGATCGCGCGGGCGGCCGACGGCTGGGCCCCGGTGATGCACCTGAAGCTGTTCCACCCGACCGACGACCACTATGGATTCTCGCCGCTGGAGGCGGCGGCCTTCGCCATCGACGTGCACAACGCCTCGGGGGCCTGGAACAAGGCGCTGCTGGATAATGCGGCGCGGCCGTCGGGGGCGCTGGTGTTCGGGGCGAAGGACGGCGAGCGGCTGACGGCCGAGCAGTTCGACGCCCTGAAGGCCGAGATGATCGAGGCGCACATGGGGGCGGCGAACGCCGGGCGACCCCTGCTGCTGGAGGGCGGGCTGGACTGGAAGCCGATGAGCTGGGCGCCCGCCGACATGGATTTCATCGCCGGCAAACACGCGGCGGCCCGCGAGATCGCCTTGGCCTTCGGGGTGCCGCCGCAGCTGCTGGGCATCCCGGGAGACGCGACCTACGCCAACTATCGCGAGGCCAATCAGGCCTTCTGGCGCGGGACGGTGGCGCCGCTGGTGCGCAAGACGGCGGCGGCGCTGACGGGGTGGCTGGGCGGGCGGTTCGCGGGCCTGCGGATCGCGCCGGACCTGGATCAGGTTCCGGCGCTGTCGGGCGAGCGCGACGCCCTGTGGGCGCGGCTGGAGGCGGCCAGCTTCCTGACGCCGGAGGAACGGCGGGCGATGGCGGGGCTGGGGGCGTGAGCGAGGGGCGCAGATGGCCGGTGGCGCTGATCAGCGCACTGGCGGTGCAGACGGTCGGCGGGCTGGTGTGGGCCGGCGGGGCGGCGGCGCGGATCGGGGCGCTGGAGCAGCGGGTCGGCGAGCAGCGGCTGGTGGCCGAGCGGCTGGCGCGGCTGGAAGAGCAGGGCGCCGCGACGCGGCAGGCGCTGGAGCGGATCGAGCGCAGGCTGGAGGACGGATGATGCGGTTCGGACCTCTCCCTCCCCCTTGTGGGGAGGGACGATCGCGCAGACGTTCGGACCCCACCCTGGCGGCTGCGCCGCTGTCCCTCCCCATGAAGGGAAGGGAGAATCCTGAGGCCCTGCTTGTCGAAGGTTACGCCTCGCTGTTCGGCGTGGCGGACCTGAACGGGGACGTGGTGGCGCGGGGCGCGTTCGCGGCCAGCCTGAACAAGGGCGGCGTCGGCGCGGTGAAGATGCTGCACCAGCACGAGGGCCGCGCGCCCGTCGGCGTGTGGGACGTGGTGCGCGAGGACGAGCAAGGCCTGTTCGTCCGGGGGCGGATCTTCGACTGGTCGCCCGAGGCGCGGTTCGCGCGGGCGCTGGTCCGGGCCGGGGCGATGGACGGGCTGTCGATCGGGTTCCGCTCGGTGCGCGCGCGGCGCGAGGGGCGGCTGAGGGTGCTGGTGGAGATCGATCTGTGGGAGGTGTCGCTGGTGACGTTCCCGATGTTGGTCGGCGCGCGGTTCAGGCCTTCCGCGCGCTGAGGGCGCGGGCGATCGTCTCGACGACGGGGCGTCTCAGCAGGGCGCGGGCCACCCAGAAGACGGGGACGGCGGCGAAGATCGGGTGAAAGCCCATCACCAGGGACAGGAACAGGCCGATCACGACCGCCAGGGCGACGATGCCGATGCGGACGCTGGTGACGTCGTCGGAGGGCGGGTCGGTGGGGTCGGCGGCCGGTGCTCCTTCGATCTTCTTGCCGAAGAGCGCCGCCAGAGCGAGATCTCCGGCCGATCCGGACATGGACTTACCCTGGGCCGCGCCGCCGGAGGGCGGTTTCGGCCGCGCGCCGGACGTCTTGCCCAGCAGGACGTCAAAGGTCGGGTCGGGCGGCGGGGCGTAGCGGGGTTCGGGCGGGGGCGGGTCGGGGTTGGCCTGCAGGCGGCGGAGCGGGCTGCTCTCGCGGAGGGCGTCGGCGCGGTCGCGCAGGTCGTAGGGCACCGGGTGGCCGTCGTCGCGGAGGCGGAAGACCTGATCGACGACGTCGCCCGTCAGGTTCACGGCCGACAGGTCCTGGCCGTAGGCGTCGCCGTGGAGGGCCACGAGGCGGCCGTTCACGAGCTCGGCCTGGAAGGCCATCGGGTGTTCGAGGTGGTCGATCTGGACGTGGATCGTGCCGAGGCGGCCGTGGGTGGTCTCGGGCGGGTTCGGACGGTGACGGTCGACGATGGTCTCGGTGACGAGGACCGGGCCCTGAACGCGGCGCTGGCCGGGCAGGCTCTCGGCGATCTGGCCGGCGAGGTCGGGCGCGAGCGCGGACAGCTCCCACGCCAGGCCGTCCAGCGCGGCGCGCTCGAGGGGGGTGAAGGCGTCGCGCATCCACGCACCCTAACCGCGAAACGCGGGGATTGAGAAGGCGGTCCGGGCGACCGGGCGTCAGAACGGTGGGGGCTGCCCCTCACCCTTTCGCGCAGCCGATCGCCCCGACGGGCTCTCGGGCGCTCAAGCCCTCTCCCGCCGGGAGAGGGAGGTGAAACTGGAGCACAGATGAAAGAGACCAAGCAGGTCCCGGGTTCGCCCGAGGCGGGGAATGCGCTGCACGCGGTGATGGCGGCGTTCGAGGCGTTCAGGGACGCCAACGATCAGCGGCTGGGCGAGATCGAGCGGAAGGCGGCGGCGGACGTGCTGCTGGAGGAGAAGGTGGCGCGCATCGACGCCGCGGTCGCCGGGGCGCAGGCGCGACTGGATCGGGTGGTGAGCGAGGGGCGCAGGCCGGAGCTGGCCCCCTCCGTCTCGGCCTTTGGCCGAACCACCTCCCCCATGAAGGGGGAGGATACCAAGGCGGCGTTCGGCGACTACATGCGGTCGGGGTTCGGGCTGGAGGTGAAGGCGGGGCTGAGCACCGCGTCGAACTCGGCCGGGCATGTGGTGCCCGAGCAGACCGAACGGGCCATCGAGCGGCGGCTGATGGCGGCGTCGCCGATGCGCGAGATCGCCACGGTGCGGACGGTGGCCTCGGGCACCTTCAGGAAGCCGGTGTCGATCGCGGGGATCGAGGCGGGCTGGGTGGCGGAGACCGCCGCGCGCCCGGAGACGGATCCGGCGACCCTGGCCCTGCTGGAGTTCCCGTCGGCCGATCTGTACGCCTGCCCGGCGGCGACGCAGGCGCTGCTGGACGACGCGCTGGTGGACCTGGACGACTGGCTGGCCAGCGAGGTGGAGGACGCCTTCGCGGCGCAGGAGACCCAGGCCTTCGTGGCCGGCGACGGGGTCAACAAGCCCAAGGGCTTCCTGGCCTATGACGCCGTGGCGGACGGCGACGCGGAGTGGGGCGAGATCGGCTATGTCGCCTCGGGCGCGGCGGGGGCGTTCGCCAGCACCAGCCCGGTCGACCGGCTGATCGACCTGATCTATGCGCCCAAGGCGCGGTATCGGCCGAACGGGCGGTTCGTCATGAACCGCAAGACGGTCTCGGCCGTGCGCAAGTTCAAGGACGCGGACGGCAACTACGTCTGGCAGCCGGCGGGGCGGCCGGGCGAGACGGCGTCGCTGCTGGGCTATCCGGTGACCGAGATCGAGACCATGCCGGACGTGGCGGCGAACTCGCTGTCGATCGCCTTCGGCGACTTCCAGCGCGGCTATCTGATCGTCGACCGGGCGGGGGTGCGGGTGCTGAGGGACCCCTATTCGGCCAAGCCCTATGTGCTGTTCTACACGACCAAGCGCGTGGGCGGCGGGGTGCAGAATTTCGACGCGATCAAGGTGATGAAGTTCGCCGCGAGCTGACGCTCGCGAGGGCTTAGGGGGTAGGGCTTAGGGCTTGGGGGCGATGCGTGGTGGACCAAGCCCCAAGCCCCAAGACCTAAGCCCTCGATCTTCAGACAATCGAGGTGTCCAGATGACCGCACCGGTGAGCCTCACCGAGGCGAAGCTGTTCCTGCGCGTCGAGCATGAGGCGGAGGATCTGCTGATCCAGACGCTGGTCGACGCCGCGCGGGCGCGGGTGGAGGGGGAGGTGGGGCTGAGCCTGACCTCGACCAGCCCCGCGCCGTTGCGGCTGGCGGTGCTGATGCTGGCGCTGCGGGCCTATGAGCGCGGAGAGCGCGAGATGCCGATCGCGCCGGTCGAGGCGTGGATCGCGCCGTACCGCGTGGTGCGGTTGTGAGAATGTTGGCCGGACTGTTCGAGGTCGAGGCGGTCGAGACGCCGTATGGCGGGATGGCGACGAGCTATGAGCCGCTGGGGCACGCCTGGCTGAAGCTGGGGGCGCGCAGGCGGCGCGAGCGCGTCGAGGCCGGGCGGACCGCGGCGGTGGAGACGACGGCGGCGGAGGCGCGGGTCGATCCGCGGCTGAGGCCGGGCCGGATGCTGCGCTTCGGCGGGGCGGACTGGACGATCGTCTTCGTCGAGGTCGACGGCGGGCGGCCCGGGCGGGCGAAGCTGAGCCTGGAGCGCGTCCGATGAGCGCGCACGAGGCGGGACTGATCAAGGCGGTGATCGCGCGGCTGAAGGCGGACGCGGGCGTGGACGCGCTGCTGGCCGGGCGGGTGTGGGACGAGGCACCGGCGGACGCGGCGCTGCCGCACCTGCGTGTCGGGCGCGGCGAGAGCCGGCCGGTGGGCGCCGACGGCTGCGGGGTCGAGCAGGCGTTGACCCTGACGGCCGTCAGCGGGTTTCGCGGGGGCGAGGAGGCGCGGGCGATCCTAGCGACGGTGCGGGCGTGTCTGACCGACGCGCCGCTGGAGGCCGACGGGGTAAAGGCGGTGAGCGCGCGGGTGACCTTTTCGGACGTGTTTTCGAGCCCCGGCGGCGGGCGCCGGTATGCGGTGATGCGGCTCAGGGCGGTGACGGAAGTGGGGGCGTAGGGGGTGGGGTGTCGGGTGTGGGGGACTGAGCCACACCCGACACCCGACGCCCCACACCCTGCCCGTCGAACAACGAGGAGACGATCATGGCGGCCCAGGCCGGCAAGGACATGCTGCTGAAGATTTCGGACGGGGCCGGCGGGTTCGTGACCGTGGCCGGGCTGAGGGCGCGGACGATCGCGCTGAACGCGCGGACGGTGGACGCGACCGACGCGGACTCGGCCGGGCGGTGGCGCGAGCTGCTGGCCGGGGCGGGGGTGAAGTCGGCGGCGGTGAGCGGGACCGGCGTGTTCCGCGACGCGGCGTCGGACGCGCTGATCCGCGAGGCGTTTTTTGCGCAGGCGGCGGCGACCTGGCGTCTGATCGTGCCGGACTTCGGCACGCTGGAGGGGCCGTTCCTGGTCGCCGCGCTGGAATACGCCGGCGAGCACGAGGGGGAGGCGAGCTTCGCGCTGAGCCTGGCGAGCGCGGGCGAGGTGACGTTCGGGGCGGTACCATGAATGCGGTTCGCGGCGAGGCCACGGTGCGGCTGGCGGGCGTAGAGCGCAGGTTATGCCTGACGCTGGGGGCGCTGGCGGAGATCGAGGGGGCGCTGGGGCTGGAGGGGCCGGGCGCGCTGGCGGAGCGCATGCGGGCACTGTCGGCGCGGGATCTGACGGCGGTGCTGGCGGCGCTGTTGCGGGGCGGCGGCGAGGCGGCGTTCGCGAGCGAGCTGGATCGGGCGGCGGTGACGCCGGTGGAGGCCGCGGAAGCCGTGGCGGCGGCGTTCCAAGCCTCGGTGTGAGCTGGGGGGCGATGCTGCGGACGGCGCTGGCGATGGGGGTGCAGCCGGAGGCGTTCTGGCGGCTGTCGCTGAAAGAGTGGCGGATGCTGACGGAGCGGGGGCCGGAACCGACGCTGGGGCGCGGCGGGCTGGAGGCGCTGATGGCGCGGTGGCCGGATCAGGAGTCTCCCTCCCCCGAAGTGGGGAGGGACAGTCGTCGCGGAGCGGCGACAGGGTGGGGTCCGAACGAACTGCCCCACCCGGGCGGCTTCGCCGCCGTCCCTCCCCATGATGGGGAGGGAGAGAGGGAACCATGACCGACACTCTGGGAGACATCCCGCGCCGGACGGCGGAGGCGCAGGCCGCGCTGGAGGCTCTCAAGGAGCCGGCGGAGCGGACGGCGGGGGCGATCGAGGCGGCGTTCGGGCGCGCGGGCGAGCGGCTGGCGGGATCGCTGGCGCGGGCGGCGGCGGACGGGGAGATCACGCTGCAGGAACTGGCGCGGGCGGCGTTGGGCGCGGTCAATACGGCGGCGGGCGCGGGGCTGGGGCCGGCGATCACCCAGGCGGTGGGCGGGCTGTTCCGGGGATCGCGCGCGGACGGCGGGCCGGTGAGCGCGGGCGGGGCCTATCTGGTGGGCGAGCGCGGGCCGGAGGTGTTCCGGCCGTCGACCGGCGGCGAGATCGGGCCGGCGACGGGGGCGCCCGTGACGGTGAACGTCACGGTGCAGGGCGGGGCCGAGACCCTGCTGCGCAGCGAGGCGCAGGTGGCCCAGGCGCTGGCGCGCGCGGTGATGCTGGGCGCGCGGAGGCTTTGAGTGGCCCTATCGCTCGCGGCGCGGCCGCTCGCTGCTTGAGGGCTGGACGCCGCCCTGACGCTCGCGGCGCGGCCGCTCGCTGCTTGAGGGCTAGAGCCCCTTCGGGTTCGGGCCGAAGCGGTTCGAGCCGGATTGTGAGTCGACGAGTCCGATCCAGGCGAGGAAGACAAAGCCGACCAGGGCCGAGAGGGCGAACAGGCCGAGGGCGGGCCCCAGGGCGGCCAGCAGGGCCCACGGGTCGTCGGTCAGGGCCGTGGCGACGGCGCCCACGCCGGTCATGACGATCCCGCCGATCAGGGCACCGATGCCGACCACCCAGGGGATGAGCACCAGCCAGCCCGACTGACCCATGTCGTGCAGGCGCTTCACGGCGATGGCGGTGTTCGGCCAGATCAGGGCGAGCGACAGGATCTGGCCGAAGACCGGCACCCAGCCGAGGACGACTCCGGCGCCGAGCAGGATCAGCCAGCCGATCCAGAAGTGCGAGCGGCGGGTCCGACCCTCGAACGAGAGCAACAGCGACTGAAGGTCCAGCGGCTGGACGTGACGGTCCTGATCGAAGGTCATGGGCCCCTCCCTGTTTCCCTGGGCGGAGCATGGGTCACGGCGGTTCGGCGGACAAGTGAAAGAGACGACAGGTTCCGGCCTCCGCTTCGAGGCGGGCGCCGGCGGAGGTGAGGCATGGGTTTTCACGAGGTCAGCCTGCCCGCGCGCCTGGCCTTCGGGTCGACGGGCGGGGTGGAGCGGCGGACGGAGGTCGTGACGCTGGCGTCGGGCTTTGAGCGGCGGTCGACGCCGTGGGCGGAGGGCCGTCGGCGGTGGCTGATCGGGGCGAACCTGAGGTCGCTGGCCGACATGGCGGAGCTGGTGGCGTTCTTCGAGGCGCGGATGGGGCTGTTGTTCGGGTTCCGGTTCCGGGACTTCATGGACTTCCGGTCCTGCG
Organism: Alphaproteobacteria bacterium; assembly: GCA_018820275.1. Taxonomy (GTDB): domain Bacteria; phylum Pseudomonadota; class Alphaproteobacteria; order Caulobacterales; family Caulobacteraceae; genus Brevundimonas. Next base: position 15,705 of record JAHJOO010000001.1, on the reverse strand, counting down.
CGCCGGGGATCGAACCGGCGGCGACGGACCAGCCGATCGGGACCGGAGACGGGGAGACGGCGGCGTTCCAGCTGAGGAAGGGCGGGCGGGTGATCCGCAAGCCGGTGGCGGGATCGGTGGTCGTGGCCGTGGACGGAGGTGTCGTGGCGGCGGGGGTCGATGCGGCGACCGGCGTGGTGACGCTGGCGGCGGCACCGGCGGAGGGCGCGGTCGTGACGGCGGGGTTCCTGTTCGACGTGCCGGTGCGGTTCGACGCCGACCGGATCGACGTGACGCTGGAGAGCTTCGACGCCGGGCGGATGGCGGCGGTGCCGCTGGTGGAGATCCGGGTCTAGGCCATGCGAGAGATTCCTGAAGAGCTGGTCGCCCGCATCGAGAGCGGGGCGGCGAGGCTGTGCCATGCCTGGATCGTGACGCGGGCGGACGGCGGGCGGCTGGGCTTCACGGATCACGACCGGGCGCTGGAGGTCGACGGGGTCAGCTGTTCGCCCAGCGAGGGCTGGGGCGTCGGCGCGACCGAGGCGGAGGCCGGGGGCGCGGCGGCGACGGCGACGGCCTCGGGCGCGGTGGGCGAGGGGTTCGATCCGGAGATGTTCGACGGGGCCGCGGTGGAGCTGTGGCGCGTGGACTGGTCGGCACCCGGGCTGAAGGTGCGGCTGTGGGTCGGGGCGCTGGGGCGGCTGACGCTGGCGGACGGGGTTCTGACGGTCGAACTGGAAGGGCCGGCTTCGAAGCTGGATCGGGCGGTCGGCCGGACCTATGGCCGGGCGTGCGACGCGCGCTTCCGGGACGCGCGGTGCGGCTTGGGGCCCGACACCTTTCCCGGCATGAGCTGCGACAAGCGCTGGCGGACCTGCGTGGACGCGTTCGGCAACGGCGCGAACTTCCGCGGCTTCCCGCATGTCCCGGGCGACGACTTCATCGCCGCCGTGCCGGTCGAGGGCGGGCGGCATGACGGGGGTCGGCGGTGAGCGGGGGTCGCGACGTGCCCCACCCGGGCGGCTGCGCCGCCGTCCCTCCCCATGAAGGGGAGGGAGAACGCGCGCTTGGGGTCGCCCGCGACTGGATTGGCACGCCGTATCGGCATCAGGCCAGCGTGAAGGGCGTGGGGGCGGACTGCCTGGGACTGGTGCGCGGGATCTGGCGCGAGGTGGTCGGGCCGGAGCCGGCGGTCGTGCCGCCCTATTCGCCGGACTGGGCCGAGGTGGGCGGGTCCGAGACCCTGCTGGAGGCGGCGCGGGCGTGGCTGGTGGAGGTGCAGCCGGCGCAGGCGCGGGTGGGCGACGTGCTGCTGTTCCGCATGAGCCGGGGCGCGCCGGTGAAGCACTGCGGCGTGCTGAGCGCGGCAGGGTCGACGCGCAAGATGATCCACGCCTACTGGGGCCGGGCGGTGGTCGAGAGCTGGATGGGGCGGTTCTGGGAAGAGCGGCTGGCGGGGGTGTTCCGCTGGCCGGGCACAGCGGAGGCATAGATGGCCGGCACGGTTCTGGGCGCGGTCGGCGCAGGCGTGGCGGGGCCTTTGGGAGCGGCGGTCGGGCGGGCCCTGGGCGGGGTGCTGGACGCGCGGCTGATCGGGTCGCTGGCGCCGGTGCGGCGCGGGCCGCGGATCGAGGCGCTGCGGGTCCAGGGCACGGCGGAGGGCGCGCCGATGGCCTGGGTCGCCGGGCGGGCGCGGGTCACCGGGCAAGTGATCTGGGCGGCGCGGTTCCTGGAGGACCGGCGCACGGAGGGCGCGGGCAAGGGCGGGCCGCGGACGGAGACGAGCGCCTATTCGCTGAGCTTCGCCGTGGCGATCTGCGAGGGGGAGATCGACGGGATCGGGCGGGTCTGGGCCGACGGGCGGCCGATGGACCTGACCGGCGTGACGATGCGGGTGCATCGGGGCGGGGAGGACCAGGTGCCGGATGCGCTGATCGAGGCGGTGGAGGGGGAGGCACCGGCGTATCGCGGCGTCGCCTATGCGGTGTTCGAGGATCTGGCGCTGGGGCCGTACGGCAACCGGGCGCCGCAGCTGGGCTTCGAGGTGTTCCGGCGGCCGCGCGGGCCTGAACCGGGGCTGGAGGACCTGCTGGAAGGGGTGTGCCTGATCCCCGGGGCGGGGGAGTTCGTGCTGGCGACCGAGGCGGTGGTGCGGCGCGAGGGGCTGACGCGGACGGCGGCGGAGAACGTGCACACGGGCGACGGCCGGCCGGGGCTGGCGGTCAGCCTGGACCAGCTGCAGGCGCAGGCGCCGAACCTGAAGCGCGTCAGCCTGGTGATCGGGTGGTTCGGGACGTCGACGGCGGCGCATGCGTTCACCGTGAGCCCCGGCGTCGAGCGGCGGGACAAGCCGACCGAGCCGCTGGACTGGTCGGTGGCCGGGCTGGGGCGGGACGCGGCGCATCTGATTTCGACGTTCGACGGAGCGCCGGCCTATGGCGGGACGCCGTCGGACGCGAGCGTGCGGCAGGCGGTGGCGGAGCTGAAGGCGCGCGGGCTGGAGGTGACGCTGTATCCCTTCGTCTTCATGGACTGCGACGGCTATCCGTGGCGCGGTCGGGTCGCGGGGCGGGACGGGGCCGAGGCCGCGGCGGACGTGGCGGCCTGTTTCGGCGCGGCGGACGGCCAGGGCCTGAGGCGGATGGCGCGGCACTATGCGGCGCTGGCGGCCGAGACGGGGGCCGACGGCCTGCTGATCGCGTCGGAAATGCGGGGCCTGACCTGGACGCGGGACGCGGACGGAGGGTTTTTGGCGGTGGCGCAGCTGAAGGCGCTGGCGGCGGAGTGCCGGGCGATCGCGGGGTCCGGCGTGAAACTGTCCTATGCCGCGGACTGGTCGGAATGGTTCGGGCGGCACGAGGGCGGGGACGTGATCTTCCATCTCGACCCGCTGTGGGCGGATGAAAACATCGATTACGTCGGCATCGACTTCTATCCGCCGCTGGGGGACTGGCGCGACGGGGACGGCGGGGTCGACGCGGGCGCGTTCGCCGGGCCCGACGACCCGGCCTATCTGGCCGCGCAGGTGGCCGGCGGTGAGAATTTCGACTGGTTCCACGCCTCGGACGAAGGCCGCGCGGCGCAAATCCGGACGCCGGTCGTCGACGGGGCGCACGGCGAGGACTGGGTCTTCCGCGCCAAGGATCTGGCGGGATGGTGGAGCCATCCGCACCACGACCGGCCGGGCGGGGTGAGGTCGGCGACGCCGACGGCCTGGGTTCCGGGGATGAAGCCGATCCGGCTGACGGAGTTCGGCTGCGCCGCGGTGGACCGCGGGGGCAATGCGCCGAACCTGTTTCGGGACCCCAAGAGCACCGAGAGCTCGCCCCCGCCGTTCTCGACCGGGGCACGGGACGACCGGATGCAGCGCCGGGCGCTGGAGGCGGTGCTGCGCTGGTACGGGGCGGCGGAGAATAACCCCATCTCGTCGCTCTATGGCGGCCCCATGCTGGAGGCGGCGGACGCCTGGTGCTGGGACGCGCGGCCGTGGCCGGCGTTTCCGGGGCGGGGAGATCTTTGGGCCGACGCGGGGGCCTGGGCGACCGGGCACTGGCTGAACGGGCGGCTGCACGGCGAGGGGACGGCGCTGGCGCAGGCGGTGCTGGAGCGCGCCGGGTATGCGGCCGAAGACGCGGGGGTGGACGCCAGCCCCGTGCGGGTGGACGGGATCGTGCTGGAAGGGCCGACGGCGGGGCGCGAGGCTCTGGCACCGCTGTGCGCTGCGCTGGGGCTGACGATCGTGGAACGGGACGCCGGGGTGCGCCTGATCGCGCCGGAGCCGGCGGCGGCGGTGCTGTCGAAAGAGGCGCTGGCTGTGCTGGACGGGACGCCCACCGTGCGGCTGGATCGCCGGCTGGAGCCGGTGCCGGCGACAGTCCGGGCGCGGTTCGTGGACGGTGACGCCGACTACCGGACCGGGGCCGTGGCCGTGCGCGGAGGCGGGGCGGGAGACGAGGCGGCGCTGGATCTGGCGATCGTCTGTCCGGTCGTGACGGCGGAAGACGCGGCGGGGCGGCGGCTGGCGCGGGACGAGGAGGCGGAGACGCTGACCCTGGCGCCGGGGCCGGTGGAGGCGCTGAGGCTGGAACCCGGCGACGTCGTGGCGGTGGAAGGGTTCGTGGGCGACTGGCGCGTCGACCGCGTGACGCGGGATGAGACGCCGCGTGCGACGCTGGGCCGGGCACCGGGGGCGCTGGCGGCGGGCGTGGCGAGCGGACCCCGGGGCGAGAGCCCGGTCGAGCCTTTCGGGACGCCCTTCCTGGCGGTGCTGGACCTGCCGCCGCTGCCGGAGGCCGAGGGCGACGCGCGGCCGCTGGCGGCGGTGGCGGGCGACCCGTGGCGGGCGCAGGGCGTCTGGGCGGGGGGTTCCGTCGAGACGCTGACCCGCCGGGGCGAGGTCGCCACGCCGGCGACGGTGGGGACACTGGTCGCGGCGCTGGGCGCCGGCGTGCGGCATCGCTGGATGCGGGCGTCGGGGATGGTGGTGCGCCTCGAGGGGCGGCCGCCGGGCTCGCGGCCGGAGGCGGCGGTGCTGGCCGGGGCGAACGCGCTGGCCGTGGCGGGGACCGAAGGTTGGGAGATCGTCCAGTTCCTGTCGGCCGAGCCGCTGGGCGACGACGTGTGGCGGTTGGGAGGTCTGCTGCGCGGACAGCAGGGCACGGTCGCCGCGGCGGCGGACGCGGGCGCCGGGGTCGTCATGCTGGACGGGCTGACGCGGGTCGACCTGGCCGCGGGCGAGCGGGGCGTGGAGCGGATCTGGCGCGCGGGGCCGGCCGGCGGTCCTGCGGGAGGACCGAAGGTGGCCGAGGTGACGGCGACGGTGAGCGGGGCGCACGGGCGGCCGTGGTCGCCGGCGCATCTGACGGCGCGCGCCATGGCCGGCGGCGGGCGGCGCCTGAACTGGATCGCGCGGACCCGGCTGGAAGGGGATCGCTGGGACGGGCCGGACGCGGGCGCCGATCCCACCCGGTTCCGGGTGCGGTGGCTGGACGCGGACGTCGAAGTGGGGATCGTCGAGACGGACGCGCCGATGCTGGAGACGACCGGCCCGGGGCTGACGGAGCTGTTTCCCGACGGTCTGGACGACGCGCGCGCGGCCGTCAGCCAGTGGGGCGACGGTTGGGGTTGGGGACTGGAGACGACGATCCCCCTCGCATGACGCGCCGTCGTGCCCTAACTGACGGTACTGGCAGCAAGGAGCGACGGCCGCGTGGCGGGTGATCCCTACAAGGAACTGGGCGTGGCGCGCGGCGCGAGCGCGGCGGAGATCAAGTCCGCCTACCGCAAGCTGGCCAAGCAGCTGCATCCGGATTCCAACCCCGGCGACAAGGCTGCCGAGGAGCGGTTCAAGCGCGTGACGGCGGCCTTCGACATCCTCGGGGACGCCGCGAAGAAGGCGAAGTTCGACCGGGGCGAGATCGACGCGGACGGGCGCGAGCAGTTCCGGGGCTTCTCCGGCCGGCCGGGGGCCGGCGGCAGTCCGTTCGGTCAGGCCGGCGGCGCGCGCGGCGCGTTCGAGGACGTCGATCTGGAAGAGATCTTCGGTGGCATGTTCGGCGGCGGCACGGCGCGCGGCGGGCGCGGGTTCGCGACCAAGGGCCAGGACGTGCGGGCCACGCTGGAGGTCACGCTGGAGGACTCCATCTCCGGCGCGACGCGGCGCATCCAGTTCTCGGACGGGCGGATGCTGGACGTGGCCATTCCCAAGGGGGCGGGCGACGGCCAGGTGATCCGGCTGAAGGGCCAGGGGGGGGCCGGGCGCGGCGGACCGGCGGGCGACGCCCTGATCGAGCTGAAGATCGCCAGACACCCCCTGTTCACGCGCGACGGCCCGGACCTGACCATGGACCAGCCGGTGGCGCTGTACGACGCGGTGCTGGGCGGCAAGGTCCCGGTGCGCACGCCCGAAGGGACGGTTATGATGACCATTCCCAAGGGGTCGAGCTCCGGAAAGATTCTGAGGCTGAAGGGGCGCGGGGCGTTCGCCGACGGCAAGCGCGGCGACCTGCTGGCGAAGCTGATGATCGTGCTGCCGGAGGCCGACGACCGCCTGACGAAGCTGGCGGAGACGGCGCGGGACGAGGGGCCGATCAAGCCCTTCCGGGATTGAGGGATCGATGGCCAGCAAGCCCAATGTGAAGCCCGCGCGGCCGTGGTTCTCGGCGGGGCCGACGGCCAAGCGGCCCGGGTGGTCGCGCGGCGTCGTGTCGACGGACCTGCTGGGGCGCGGCATCCGCGCGCCGGAGGTGGTGGCGCGGTTCGCGCACGGGATCACGCTGACCCGGGAGCTGCTGGAGGTCCCCGAGGACTGGGCGCTGGTCTATCTGCCCGGATCCGACACCGGTGCCGTGGAGGCGGCGCTGTGGAACCTGCTGGGGCCGCGCCCGGTACAGGTCATGGCCTTCGAGAATTTCGGCAAGGTGTGGGCCACCGACGTGCGCGATCACCTGAACCTGACGCCCGAGGTGCTGACCGCGCCGTGGGGTCGGTTCCCGGACGTGACCCGCGTAGATCCGGAGGCGGACCTGGTGTTCCCCTGGAACGGCACGACCGCAGGCGTGAAGGCGCCGGGCGGGGACTGGATCGGCGCGGATCGCGAGGGCCTGGTGATCTGCGACGCGACGTCGGCGGCCTTCGCCATGCCCCTGCCGTGGGATCGCCTGGACGTGGTGACGTTCAGTTTTCAGAAGGCGCTGGGCGGCGAGGCGGGTCTGGGCGTGGCCGCGCTGGGTCCGAGGGCGATCGCGCGTCTGGACGCGTATGAGCCGGCGCGGCCGGTGCCGAAGGTGCTGCGACTGCGCGACGGAAAGGGATTCGACCGCGCGCTGGCCACGGGGTCGATGATCAACACCTTCAGCGTCTGGACGCTGGAAGACTGGATCGACGCGGTCGAGTGGGGGCTGTCGGTCGGAGGGTTGGCCGAGCTGATCCGGCGCACGGACGCCAACTTCGCGGCGCTGGGCGACTGGGTCGAACGGACGGGCTGGATCGACTGGCTGGCCGAACGACCGGAGGAACGGTCGACGACGAGCGTCTGCCTGAAGATCGTCGATCCGCGCGTCCTTGCGCGCGACGAGGCGGCGCAGAGGGCGCTGGTCCTGCGCATGAAGGCCCTGCTGGAAGCCGAGGGTGCCGCCTTCGACGTGGAGGGCCACCGCAACGCGCCACCGGGTCTGCGCGTCTGGTGCGGATGCACGGTCGAGGCGGGCGACGTGGAGGCTCTGGGGCCGTGGCTGGACTGGGCGTTCGCCGAGGCGCTGGCGGAATAATCGCCGCAGACGGACGACACTCCGCGATTCCCCGGTTATAGGCTGCGCCCGCAAGCAGCGGAGCAAATCCTTGGCGAACGTCGCGGTGGTCGGCGCCCAGTGGGGCGACGAGGGCAAGGGCAAGATCGTGGACTGGCTGTCCAACCGCGCCGACATGGTCGTGCGGTTCCAGGGCGGGCACAACGCGGGCCACACGCTGGTGGTGGACGGCAAGGTCTACAAGCTGGCGCTGCTGCCCTCGGGCGTCGTTCAGGGCAAGCCGTCGATCATCGGCAACGGCGTCGTGGTCGATCCTTGGCACCTCGTCGGCGAGATCGAGAAGATCCAGGCGCAGGGCGTGTCGATCACCCCGGACATCCTGACCATCGCGGACAATGCCTGCCTGATCCTGCCGGTTCATCCGGCGCTGGACGTGGCGCGCGAGGCTGCGGCCAGCGCGCCCGGGGCCCGGATCGGGACGACGGGCCGCGGGATCGGTCCGGCCTATGAGGACAAGGTGGGGCGACGGGCCATCCGGGTCTGCGACCTGGCGAGCGCGGAGGACCTGCGGGTCAAGATCGACCGGCTGCGGTCGCACCACGACCCGCTGCGGGCGGGGCTGGGTCTGGAGCCGATCGACCCCGACGCCCTGCTGGCCCAGCTGCTGGAGATCGCGCCGAAGATCCTGCCGTTCGTGAAGCCGGCCTGGCGGGTGCTGGATCAGGCCCGGAAAGCCGGCAAGCGGGTGCTGTTCGAAGGGGCGCAGGGCGCCTTTCTGGACGTGGACCACGGCACCTATCCGTACGTGACCAGCTCGAACACGGTAGCGGGTCAGGCGGCGGCCGGCTCGGGAATCGGGCCCAAGGGCGTGGGTTATGTGCTGGGCATCGTGAAGGCCTACACCACCCGCGTCGGCGAGGGGCCGTTCGCCTGCGAGCTGAACGACGCGGTGGGCGAACATCTGGCCACCGTGGGCCGCGAGGTGGGGGTCAACACCGGCCGGGCGCGACGCTGCGGCTGGTTCGACGCGGTGCTGGTGCGCCAGTCGGTGGCGATCAACGGCATCGACGGCATCGCCCTGACCAAGCTGGACGTGCTGGACGGGCTGGAGACGCTGAAGATCTGCGTCGGCTATCGGGTCGGCGGCGAGGTGCTGGATCACCTGCCGTCCAGCCTGAAGGATCAGGCGGCGGCGGAGCCGGTGTTCGAGGAACTGGAGGGCTGGAGCGAGAGCACCGCGGGCGTGCGCAGCTTCAGGGACATCAACGCCAACGCCATCAAATACGTGCGACGGATCGAGGAGTTGATCGGCGCGCCGGTGGCGCTGCTGTCGACCAGCCCGGAGCGGGACGACACCATCCTGATGCGCGACCCGTTCCAAGGCTGACGCTGGAAATCGCAGCGTTCAACGCGCCTTAACCGGCGCGCGGGTATGGGTGTCAGCGGAAATTGCCTGGAGCCGCCCGTGTTCGCCGTCGATCGTCGCCTGCTGAGCCGACTGGAGCCCGTCGTGCGCCGTGTGCTGATCGTGGACCCGAACGCCCACGCCGCCCGGCTGATCACCGACATCATGAAGGGGCTCGGCACCCGCGAGATCATCGTGGAAGGGGATCATGCCCGGGCGCTGAGGCTCGCGGCGACCCAGGACCCCGGCCTGATCTTCACAGAACGCGCGGGCGGCGACCTGGACGGCGAGGAGTTCGTCAGGCGCCTGCGTCGCTCGGAGATGCCGTGTCGCCGCGCACCCGTGATCATGGTCACGGCGGAGGCGACCGCCAGCTCGATCAAGGGTGCCCGCGACGTCGGCGTGCACGAGTATCTGCGCAAGCCCTTCACCAGCGCCGACCTGATGAAGCGGGTCGAGAACGTGGCCCTGAAGCCCCGCGACTGGATCGAAGGCGTGGCCTACGTCGGGCCGGACCGGCGGCGCTTCAACTCCGGCGAATACACCGGTCCGACCAAGCGCAAGTCTGACAAGCCGACGGACGTCGCCACCTCGGCGCTGGCCGCCAAGGATCAGGCCATGCGGATCCTCGCCGCCGCGCTGGACCAGTTCGACGCCGACCCGCAGCAGGCCGTTCGCGCCGTGCGGGAGCAGGCCCGCCAACTGAAGGCGTCCGGGATGGCGGCCACCGATACCCGGCTGGTGGTGGCCGTCGGCGCGCTGGAGGTGACGCTGGCCAGCGGACCGCCCACCAAGGCGACCCTGTCCGCCCCGATCGGGGCCCTGCTGGCGATGCACCAGTCGGCCGGGGACCCGCTGAAGAAGGCGGGCTGAGGCCCGCCTTCCCCGATCCTGACGAAATCAGGCGTCGACGAGGTTCCGCTCTTCCGCGGCCGCGCGCATGGCCTTCTGCAGCTTTTCGAAGGCACGGACCTCGATCTGGCGCACGCGCTCGCGGCTGACGCCATACTGGCCGGCGAGCTCTTCAAGCGTGACCGGGTCGTCCTTGAGACGGCGCTCGGTGAGGATGTGCTTCTCGCGGTCGGTCAGCTCTTCCATGGCCTCCTGCAGCAGGCTCATGCGGATCGACTTTTCCTCGTCCTCGGCCAGCTGGGTTTCCTGGGAGACGGCGGTGTCGTCGGCCAGCCAGTCCTGCCACTCGCTTTCGCCGTCCGAGCGGATCGGCGCGTTCAGCGAGGCGTCGCCGCCGAGGCGACGGTTCATGTTGGTGACCTCTTCCTCGGACACGCCCAGCTTGGTGGCGATGGCGGCGAGGTGCTCGGGGTGCAGGTCGCCTTCCTCGAAGGCCGAGATCTGGCTCTTGGCCTTGCGCAGGTTGAAGAACAGCTTCTTCTGCGCGGCGGTGGTGCCCATCTTCACGAGCGACCAGCTGCGCAGGATGTATTCCTGGATCGAGGCGCGGATCCACCACATGGCGTAGGTGGCCAGGCGGAACCCCTTGTCCGGATCGAATTTCTTGACGGCCTGCATCAGGCCGACGTTGCCTTCGGAGATCACCTCGCCGATCGGCAGGCCGTAGCCGCGATAGCCCATGGCGATCTTGGCCACGAGACGCAGGTGCGAGGTGACGAGGCGGTGCGCCGCCTCCGGATCCTGGTGTTCGCTCCACCGCTTGGCGAGCATGAACTCCTCATCCTTGGTGAGCATCGGAAACTTGCGGATTTCCGTGAGATAGCGCGACAGCCCCTGTTCAGGCGACATCACCGCGAGCGTAGCGTTGGCCATATGCGTGGTCCCTCCGACCGATCGAGCGGGTCCTTCGGTTTCGGCCGCACGATGCGCACCGACGCCTCACCCCTCAGCGAATGAGATGGGTCCGGGTTGCGGTCTCGAAAAGAGGCGGATCGTCACAGAGAACCGTGACCGTGGCCCGGACGCCACTGTGATCGCCTGTGTAGCGGATAGTGCGTCCTTAATCAAGACGCACTAGGCCGCCAGCAGGTCCTGCTGGTCCTTGTTCCGGCGGAACCAGACGTCCGCGTAGGAACAGACGGGGACGATCTTCAGGCCTTGGGCGCGGGCGTCGTCCGCGACGTGCGCCATCAGCCGGGCGGCAAGCCCCTGACCCTCATGCGAGGGCGGCACGAAGACGCGCCGGAGGGTCATGACGCCGTCGGAGGTGCGGACGTCGACCTGCGCCTCCTCCTCGCCGCCCAGCGGCAGGACGTAGCGGGAACCGGCCGTGTCCCAGGAAATGTCCGTCATCTTGGCCTCCGTCAGTGAAAATCGACGTGGATGTGGTCGTCGTGCCGCGCCGCCTGACATCCCGCGAACCTCAGCTTGGGATGCCCCCAAAGCCCCAGGCGCATCTCGAGATGGGGTTCGATCAGGACGCGGCGGACGCGTCGGTCCCCGATCAACGCCTCGAGCAGCGCCCGGGTTCTCGCCTCGTCGAGACGCCAGGGGCGATCGGCCGGAGGATCCGGCTTCTCCGCGCGGCCGACCCGCCCCTGCGGACAGGCGACGATCTCGCCCGGGCGGGGCGGTTCGGCGGGCCAGTATCCGCCGTGGCGCTCGTAGGCGGGGAAGGTCCGGAGCGGCCGGCCCTCAACGTCAGTGTAGTAGAGGCCCAGGTCGATCTGGCGGCCGTCGCCGTGGCTGAGATGAGGCGGGAAGGGCGTCACGCCGTCCGGCCCGGAGGCGTCCATGAAGCTGAGGACCTCGCCGGGATATCGGCTCCGAACGGCGGTTGCCGCGTCGATGAGCGCCGCGCGCGCCTGCGGCGTGACCCAGTGGCGGTCGTCCCGACAGTATCGGGGCCGCGTCGGCTCCAGCGGCGTCGACGCGTCGCAGGGAAGGGAGACGAGCCCCGCCGCGTTCGGAGTCGCCGAGCCGGGACGACGCCAGGAGTCCGCATCCGGGGCGGCGTCGCAGCCGGCGAGCGTGAAGACCAGCGTGAGGATCGCGGCCCTCACAGGTCGGACAGTCCTCGTTCGAGGGCCGCCATGTCGGCCGGCGGCGTCGTCTCGAAGCGCAGGGGTTCGCCGGTGACCGGATGGACGAAGCCGAGGACCGCCGCATGCAGCGCCTGGCGCGTCAGGCCGGCCGCGATGATCGCCTCGCGGACGGGGGCGGCGGGACTGCCCGAGCCGTAGGTCGGGTCGCCGAGGATCGGCGCGCCCTTCGAGGCGAGATGCACCCGGATCTGGTGGGTCCGACCGGTGTGAAGGGTGCACAGCACCCGCGCGGCGAGAGGCGCGGCGCCCGGCTTCCGCGGGGCCCCGAAGGTCCGCTGGACCGCGTAATCCGTGATCGCCTCGCGCCCGCCGGAGCGGAGGACGGCCATCTTCTTGCGGTCTGCCGACGAGCGTCCGATCTGCGTCTGGATGCGTCCCCGCGCCGGGTCCGGCGCGCCGCGGGTGAGGGCGACGTAGCTGCGCTCGATGTCGTGGGCGGCGAACAGGGCGGACAGGCCCGCGTGCGCCCGGTCGGACTTGGCCGCGACCATGACGCCGGAGGTGTCCTTGTCCAGTCGGTGGACGATGCCGGGCCGGGCGACCCCGCCGATCCCGGACAGGGAGGCGCCGCAGTGGTGCAGCAGGGCGTTGACGAGGGTGCCGGTCCAGCTGCCGGGCGCGGGGTGGGCGGCCATGCCTGCGGGCTTGTCGATGACGATCAGGTCGGCGTCCTCGAACAGGACGGTCAGCGGGATCGCTTCGGGCAGGGGAATCGCCGCCGTCGCGGGGGGAACCTCGATCCGGTGCAGGCCCGCGACGGTCTTGCCCGACCCGTCGCGCAGAAGGACGCCCTCGCGGGAGGCGCGCCCCCCGGCGATCAGGGCCTGAATCCGGGCGCGCGACAGGTGGGGCAGGGCCGCGGCCAGGGCGCGGTCCAGGCGGCCCTCGTCGCCCTTCAGCCGGACCTCGAGCGCTTCGGCCGCCGCATCGTCGTCGGGGAGGTCGTCTTGCACCCGCCCGACATAGCACGCGATCGGAGCGCGCCGACAAGCTTGGCCGACCGCCCGCGACCGCGCATAGTGCCGGGCGATCGGTCGGGGGAGGGAACGATGCGGACTGTGATCATCATGCTCGGCGCGGCGGCGGCGGCCTTGGCTCTGGGCAGCTGCGCCACGATGAGCGAGGACCAGTGCCTGGCGGGCGCGTGGGGCGAGGTCGGTCTGAAGGACGGTCGCGCCGGTTACGCCCCCGGCCGGCTGCAGTCCCACGCGGAGGCGTGCGCCAAGGTGGGCGTGGTGCCGGACGAGGCGATCTACTTCGCCGCCCGCGAGCAGGGCCTGCGAAGCTACTGCATCCCCGCCAACGGCTTTCAGGTCGGGCGCAACGGCTCTACTTACGAAGGGGTGTGCCCGGCTTCGGTCGAGGCGCCGTTCCTCGAGGCCTACCGCGACGGACAGGTGCTGGGCGCGGCGGAACGGGCGGTGTCGGACGCCGCGTCCCGGGTGTCGTCCTACGCCTCGCGGGCCGAGGAACTGGACGGCAAGATCGACGCCAAGCGACGCGAATGCCGGGACCAGAACCTGACCCAGGCCGAGCGCGAGCGCGCCTGCGACCGGGTCGGCGAGCTGCGCGATGAGCGCGAGGGCACGATCGGGGAGTGGCGGCGCGCCCAGGAGGACCTGCGCTGGGCCGAACGCGAGCTGCAGGACGTGCGCTGGCGGCTGGGGGCCCTGTACGGCGTCTGACCCCTTGCGTTTTGCGGGCCCGGGACTAGATTGTCGGCACTTATGCTGAAACTGAGCATAAGTCGGGGGTCCGCCGGAGGGCGGGCCGCCGCTCTTCGGCCCTCAGATATGCTCAATGAGAGCAAAAGGGGTGTGTGATGGCGGACGGCATGTTCGGGATTTCGGCGGAGACGGCGCGTCAGACCGCGGGCGTCTGGGACAAGGTCAGGGACCACGTCACGCCCCTGGAATGGCCGGCCAAGGCCGAGCTGATCGCCGAGATCAACCGGCTGAAGCGCGAGCGCGACGCCGTCATCCTGGCCCACAACTACATGACGCCGGACGTCTTCCACGGCGTCGGCGACTACGTCGGCGACAGCCTCGGCCTGGCGAAGGAGGCGGCGAAGTCGAAGGCGAAGGTCATCGTCCAGGCCGGCGTGCACTTCATGGCCGAGACGTCGAAGATCCTGAGCCCGGAGAAGACCGTCCTGATCCCCGACCTGCGCGCCGGCTGTTCGCTTGCGGCGTCGATCACGGGCGCGGACGTGCGCCTGATCAAGCAGCGGCATCCGGGTCTGCCGGTAGTCACCTATGTGAACACCACCGCCGACGTGAAGGCCGAGACCGACATCTGCTGCACGTCCGCCAACGCCGTGCAGGTGGTGGAGTGGGCCGCGCGGGAGTGGGGCGTCGACAAGGTCATCCTGATCCCCGACGAGTTCCTGGCCCGCAACGTGGCGGCCCAGACGACCGTCGGCATCGTCGCCTGGCAGGGTCGGTGCGAGGTGCACGAGCGCTTCACGGCGCAGGACATCGCCGACATGCGCGAAGCCTGGCCGGAGGCGGACATCCTGGCGCACCCGGAATGCCCGGAGGAGATACTGGCCGCCGCCGACTTCGCCGGATCGACCGGGGCGATGGCGGACTACGTCACGACGCGCAAGCCGAAGCAGGTGGTGCTGATCACCGAGTGCTCGATGGCGTCCAACATCGCCGCCGACGCGCCGGGCACCCAGTTCATCGGCCCCTGCAACCTGTGCCCGCACATGAAGCGGATCACGCTGGAAAACATCCGCGACGCCCTGCTGCACATGCAGTTCGAGGTGACCGTGCCCGAGGAGATGGCCGAGCGCGCCCGGCTGGCGGTCCAACGCATGGTCGACCTGCCGCCGCCCCCCGTTCCCGCGCGCTACGACATGGTCAAGGCCCGGCACCACGTGGCGGTGGAGCTGCTGTGATGCACTACGTCGCCCCCGTGCGCGCCGTCGCGACGGTCGACCCGCGCAGCCTGCGGCTTCTCGCCGTGCTGGCCTTGCTGTTGCGCGGCGGGAAGGCCAAGTCCCGTCGATGACCGAAACCCCCCGCAGACCCGGCCCCTGGGACCCCCGGCCGTCCGCCGCCGCCGTCGCGACGGAGCCTCCGCGCCCGGCCGCGGACGAACCCGGGTTCGACAAGGGCCAGAGCCCGCTCTGGGCCGTGATCTCGACCCTGCTGCTGGGTGGACTGATCTGGTACCTGACCGGCAGCTGGGTGATCGTCGTGGCGCTCATTTTCGGCCTGTTCCTGCACGAGTACGGGCACGTGCTGGCCATGAACCGGCTCGGCATGGGGCCGGCGAAGATCTACATCATCCCCTTCCTGGGCGGACTGGCGAAGGCGCAGCGCAATCCGAAGAGCGAGTGGGACGGCGTCCTGGTGTCTCTGGCGGGTCCGGCGTTCGGACTGCTGGCGGCGGCGCCCTTCTTCGGTCTGTGGCAGCTCACCGGCGGGCCGGCCTGGCTGTTCGGCGCCTTCGCCATCGCCATGATCAATCTGGTCAACCTTGCGCCGGCGCCTCCGCTGGACGGCGCCAAGGCGCTTGGGCCCGTGCTGGCGCGGATCCACCCGATGCTGGAATGGGCGGCCCTGCTGGCCACCGGCGCGGCGGTGGTCTGGTGGGGCGTGACCAACGGCAGCTTCCTGTTCGCGGCCTTCCTCGGCATCGCCCTGATCGGCCATCTGCGTCGCGGCAAGTGGCGGCCCTACGGCCGACCTCTGACCTGGGGCGAGGCGGGGATGAGCACGCTCCTGTTCGTCGCCACGGCCGCCGCGTGCGTCGCCGTGGGCATCGCCGCCCTCGCGCCGCTGGGCGACGGCGGCCTGGCGAGCGGGCTCAGTCAGGGCGGCCGCTTCCTGGGGCTGGTCGAGTGAGACGGATCCTCCACGACGGGCCGCTGGTGATCGGCGGCGGGCTGGCGGGGCTGGCGGCCGCGCTGGAGGCGGCTCCGCGTCCGACCCTGGTGATCTCGCCGGAGCCGCTGCTGCGCGCCTCGGCCTCGGCCTGGGCGCAGGGCGGCGTGGCCGCCGCGGTGGGCCCGGGCGACGCGCCGGCGCTGCATGCCGCCGACACGGTC
>JAHJOO010000014.1 GCA_018820275.1 Alphaproteobacteria bacterium | reverse complement strand
GGCCGGGGGCCTCTGGGGCGGGGGCGGGGGCGGCGGCGGGGGAGGCCTCGTCTCGGGCGGGGCGGGTGGCGAGGGCGCCGCCGGTCTGGTCGTCCTGACGGCGGTGGGCTGACCCGTGGCACCGCCGACCCATTGCGGCCCCGACGCCGTGCCCGACGCCGACGCCTGGGACCTGCCCGATCATCTGACCTGGGAGGAGTGTCTCGAGGAGACGGCCTTTCCCGCCCGCCGTGCCGACCGCATCCCTGATCCGGAGGAAGACCTGTGACCACCCCGCCCGATCCCCCCACTTCCCTCGCCGAAGGCCGCTGGCTGTGGCGGCGGCTGTTCGTCTTTCTGATGGCGGCGGGTCTCCATCATCTTCTCGCCCGCGCCCTCGACCGGGCCGGCCCCGAGGCGGCGGGCCGCGCGGTGGACGGGCTGATGGGCCTGCTGGCGCTCACCCTTCTCCTCTACCTCGTCGCCCCGACGGCCCAGCAGCTGATCGCCCTGGTGGCCCAGATGAAGCTGGGGGGCCGGTCATGAGCTTCCGCCTGTCCGAACGCTCGCGCGCCCGGCTGAACGGCGTGCACCCCCATCTTGTGCAGGTGGTCGTGGACGCGCTGGCCCTGAGCCCGATCGACTTCATGGTCACCGAGGGGCTCCGCTCCGCGCGCCGACAGGCGGAGCTGGTGCGCGCGGGCGCCAGCCGCACGCTCAACTCCCGGCATCTGACCGGCCACGCCGTCGACGTCGCCGCCTTCGTCGACGGTCAGGTCCGCTGGGACTGGCCCCTGTATCCCCGCATCGCGGCGGCGATGAAGGCCGCCGCCCGGCGTCGGACCGTCGCCCTCGTCTGGGGCGGCGACTGGCCCCGCCTGCGGGACGGTCCGCATTTCGAGCTGGATCGAAGGGCCTACCCATGAGCCCCGCGCTCCGCAGGCTCGGGGTGGGGGTCGCTGTCGCCGCGGCCGCCCTGCTGGTCGTGTTGGGGCTCGCCCCGGCGTTGGGCTTTCGCTGGGACCCCTTCGACCGGGCCTCGCGCCGCATCGCGGCGCTCGAGGTCCGGCTGGCGCAGGCCGAGGCCGCCGCCGCTGCCTCGTCCCGACTGGCCCGGGCCGAGGCCGAGCAATCCGTTCGTCTCGAACACCACCATCGCCGGACCGCGGCGGCCACGACCATCGTGGCCGACCTGACCGCGGCCGTCAGGGAGTCCCCCGATGCCCACCTGCCTCTTCCGCCGGACCGCGCCGCTCGTCTGCGTGACGCTGACCGCCGCCTGTGCGGGCTCGCCCCCGACCTCTGCGACGCCCCCGAGGATCAGTCTGCCGGCGGCCGCGACGACGCCGTGCCGACTGCCCGTGCTGCCGGATCCGGCGACTCTCGCGGACCTTGAGCGGGTCTACGCGGAGCGGGGCGCCGCCCTGATCGCCTGCGACGGCGCGCGCCGTCTGGCGCTGGAGGGTCTCGCCGCCGAACGGGCGCTCGCCGACCCCTGACCCGGCAGATTGTGCCCGGAGGCCCGGCAGGTTTTGCCGCAGACGGCTCACTGCCCGGCAGAACTTGCCGGGCAGTGAGCGTGGTGAATCAGAAGTACCGCAATGAAATCAAGGAAGAGGCGGAGATCGCGAACCTGGCCTCCTGGCCCCGTCCTTGCTGCCACATCTGCCGAGCAAAACGCTCCCGGCAGCCAAAATGGCGTCGGACACCTTGAAAGAAGGACTACGTGCCATGGCGCTGAACAGCGTTAACACGAATGCGGGCGCGCTGATCGCCCTCCAGAACCTGCAAACCACGAACGCCGAACTGGGCGTGGTTCAGGGTCGCATCAACACCGGCAAGAAGATCTCGAACGCCAAGGACAATGGCGCCATCTGGGCCATCGCCCAGGGCCAGCGTTCGGAAATCGGGGCTCTGAACGCCGTCAAGGACAGCCTTCAGCGCGGCCAGTCGGCCACGGACGTGGCCATCGCCGCCGGCGAATCGGTCTCGGACCTGCTGATCCAGCTGAAGGAAAAGGCCCTGGCGGCCAGCGACACGTCGCTGACCAGCTCGGCCCGCACGGCGCTGAACGAGGACTTCAAGTCCATCCGTGACCAGATCGCCACCGTCGTCAGCAACGCGTCGTTCAACGGCGTGAACCTGCTGAACAACTCGGCCACCGCGGGCTTCAAGGCCCTGTCCAATGCCACGGGCTCGACCATCACCGTTCAGGACGAGAACCTGTCGCTGGGCGGCGCCAACGTGACCCTGGCCGCCACGGCGACCATCGGCACCGCGACGCTGGCCAGCACGGCGCTGACCACGATCAACACCTCGATCAACAACGTGTCGGCTTCCCTGGCTCGCCTGGGCACCGGCTCGAACTCCCTCGGCACTCACCTGAAGTTCGTGAGCAAGCTGCAGGACACGATCGAAACCGGCGTGGGCAACCTCGTCGATGCCGACCTGGCCAAGGAAAGCGCTCGCCTCCAGGCGCTGCAGACGAAGCAGCAGCTGGGCGTCCAGGCGCTCTCGATCGCCAACTCGTCGACGTCGATCCTGCTCGGACTCTTCCGCTAAGGGCAGACCCCAGACGGACGGCGGGCGTTTCCTCCGGGAGCGCCCGCCGGCTCGTCCGGCGAGCCCTCTTCAGAAGGCGCCGGCCCAAAGGCCGGTAAGGAGACATGGAACCCAATGCCAAAATAGCCCGCATCGGCCCCATCGCCGCGCCCTCGGGTGCCGCGACCACGGGGACCTTCGACCGTTCGCCGGCCTTCAAGGAGGCCGAACAGGCGGCGCGGTACAGGCTTGTGATCGAGGAGGGGCCGAGCGCCGGCTCCTACATCTACAAGACCCTGGATCGGCTGACCGGCGAGGTCGTGCGGCAGGTGCCGCGCGAACAGGTCGTCGATCTGATGAAGGGTGCCGACTACGCCTCGGGCTCGGTGATCGACACCCGCGCCTGAACCGTCCGGATTTCCGGGCCTCCGCCGCGCCGCCCCAGGGCCGCGCGGGTTTCGTCGTGGTGAATTGGCGTTAACCATACGCACACGACTCGGTCTCTAGCTTCACCTCGACTTCAAAGAGGCACGGGCCGGATGACGAACAGCGTCCATACCAACACCGCAGCGCAGATCGCGCTCCAGAATCTGTCGCGGACGAACGATCGTCTCGGCGACGTTCAGAGCCGGATCAGCACCGGCCTGAAGGTCCAGGGAGCCAAGGACAACGCGGCCATCTGGGCCATCGCCCAAGGACAGCGGGCCGACATCTCGTCTTTGGGGGCGGTGAAGCAGAGCCTCGACCGCGCCACCGCCATCGCCGACGTAGCGCTGGCCGCGGGCGAGTCGATCTCCGATCTCCTGAACCAGCTTCGGGAAAAGGTCGTCGCGTCCAAGGACGAGTCTCTGGGGACCCAGTCGCGCCAGCTCCTGAACAACGACTTCCAGGCGCTGCTGCGGGCCATCAACTCCGCCATCCAGAACGCCACCTTCGACGGATCGAACATCTTCAACGGGACGGTGACCCCCGGGATTCGGTTCCTCGCCAACTCCGACGCGACCCAGACCATCACCCTGTCGGCCAAGAACCTGACCCTCGGCGGCTCCATCATCGAGGTGTCGCTGTCGAACTCGCTCCTGACCGTGACGGGGGCCACCTCGGCGCTGACGGCGCTGGACGACTCCATCACCCAGCTGAACTCGGCCTTGGGCGACGTCGGTGCCCAGGCCAAGCAGATCGGGGCGCACTCCAGGTTCGTCAGCACGCTCGCCGATACGCTCGAGTCCGGTGTCGGAAACCTCGTGGACGCCGATCTGGCCAAGGAAAGCGCGCGGCTTCAGGCCCTCCAGGTCCAGCAGCAGCTGGGCGCGCAGGCGCTGTCGATCGCCAACCAGGCGCCGCAGATCATCCTGTCGCTGTTCCGCGGCGGCTGACGCCGCCGGGGCTTCAGGCCCTTGAGACGGGCTTCAGGCCGCCCGCGCGCGCGCCGATCTGAACGGGGCTGCGGCGGACGCGGGGGCCCGGCGCGGCGGCCAGGCCGTACAGCGCCAGAAACGCGGCGAACAGGGAACGCGGACGGATCATCGCATCATACCTCTCGGCGGTGGTGACGGATCGGCGGCGTCTTAACGAATCGGCGAGAACGCCGTTCCGTTGACGGACGTTAACCCGGCGTCAGCACCGATCGAAGACCCTGCGTTCAGGCGTCCACATGATCGACAACAGTTATCTTCTTGGCCTGTTCGGAGGGACGCCCCTGTCCTCCGGCTTCAGCGCGCCCGCCGCGCTGGCGGCCTCACGGCGGCAGCCGACGCCGCCCTGGTCCGCCCAGGCGGAGGTTCCGGCCCCGGACGAGCGCGTGCGCGCGGCCCTCGGCGGGCGCCGGATCGTCGACGAGGACGCCTACTCGCCCGACGCCGCCGACGCCTCGGGCGACTACAAAAGACTGTTCGCCCTCTACCAAGGGCTCGAGACCCTGACCGCCCTGACCAATCGTGCGGCGACCAAGGGCGTTTCCAGCTCCGAGCTCAGCCTGCTCCAGAAGAGGTTCGCCTCGGGGCTGGCAGAGATCGGCGGTTACGTCGGCTCGGCGGAGTTTCAGGACGTCCGCATGGTGCAGGGCACCACCAGCGCCCTTTCCAAGACCACCGCCGCCGTGCGCCGCGACTCCGCTGTGTCGGTCACGGCCCCGATCCACGAAGGTGCCCCGGATCAGGCGGTCGCCGCCTTCCAGGGCGATGTCGCCTTCACCCTCACGGTGAAGCAGACCCTCACGGCGACGGTCACGACCACCGCCGTCGACATCGACCTCGCCGACATGGGCTCCACGCCGCGCACCCTCGACGCCGTGGTCAAGCACATCAATGACCAGCTGCAGGCGGCGGGCGTCCAGACCCGGGTGGGCCGGGAGCAGGTCAAGTCCGAACCCAAGACGATCACCGTCGCCGGAAAGACCGTGACGCTGCCCGCGGGTCCTGACCGCTGGGCGCTGGCGATCCGGGGCGCGACGGGCGAGACGGTCGCCTTCTCGGAGCCCACGCCGCGCGATGCGGTCTACGTGGTTCAGACCTCCGGCAAGGCCGGCGGACACGAGGTCCTGAAATTCCAGTCGGATCAGGACGGTGCCGGCCCGGCCACCGGCCCCCGCATCGGCGAGACCCAGTGGGTCGACGGTCGCCTGTCCCAGACCGCCCTGCCGGAGGGCTACGCGGCCGTCCGGGCCTCGGCTGCGGCCGCCGACGGCGGCCTGTGGCTCCTCGCCGACGTCGACGGTCCCGTCGCCGGTCAGGCGGTCAAGGGCACGTCCGACGTGGCGCTCGTCCGGCTCGACTCGGCGGGCAGGGTCGTCTCGACCCGCACGCTCGGCGCCGCCGGTCAGGCCTCGGGCTATGCGCTGTCCGTCGGGACCGATGGCCGCGTGGCCGTGGCGGGGTCGGTCGTCGGGGCCCTGGAGCCCGGCAAGTCCGGCGACGTGGCGACGGAGGTCGATTCCTTCGTCGCCGTCTTTGACGCGGCCGGCGCCGAACAATGGATCCAGCGTCGCGGCGCCCGCGCGGCGGACGAGGCGACGTCGGTCGCCTTCGCCGCCGACGGCACGGTCGTAGTCGCGGGGCGCGCGAAATCGGCCATGACCGGCGCGGCGACCGTCGGCGGGTGGGACGGCTACGTCCAGAGCTTCCGCGCCACCCAGCCCTATCCTGGCGCGGCCTTCACCGCGGCCCCGGTCGGCGTCGCCCAGTTCGGCACCTCCGGCGAGGACTCCGTCGCCGCCTCGGTCGCCGTGGGGCAGGATGTCTACACCACGGGCGTCGAGGATGGCCGGCTCATCGTCCGGCACTGGACGCTGGACGCCCAGGGCAAGCCGGCGTTGGCCGCGCGGCGGGATCTCGGAACCGCCGGCGGCACCCCCACCGGGATTTCCGTGCAGGATGGCCGCGTGGTGGTCTCCGGCACGACGCACAACGCCGCGCTCGACGTCGGCACGGTCACCCGGGCTCACGCCGGCGGCACCGATGCCTTCGTGCTTGCCCTGAACACCGGCCTCGCGGTCTCGGCCGACGACCGCCTCACCTATTTCGGCGGCGCCGGGAACGACACCGTGGCGGACGTGAAGGCGCACGACGGCAAGATCTGGATCACCGGCGTCTCGAACCGGCCCGCGGACGCCGCCGAGGACGCCGCCACGCGTGGCTATCTGGCCCGTCTTGATCCCTTGACCGGGGCCGTGGAGTGGACCCGCGACTGGGCCGGCGACGGCGATCAGGCGCGCCCCGCGACGCTGGTCGTCGCCGCCGACGCCGGCGGGATCCTGGACAGGCTGGGGTTGCCTCAAGGCGAGATCGTTCAGGCCGAGTCCAAACGCCTGCTGGATGCCACCTCCTTGCGGGCCGGCGACCGGTTCTACGTCTCCCCGGCCGGCGGCGGACGGTCCGTGGCCGTCACCATCGACGCGCGCGACACGCTGCAGTCGCTCGCCCGCAAGATCGAGGGCGCATCTCTGGGCCGGCTCAAGGTCACCGTCGCCTCGGAATCCGCGGCCGCGGACACGAAACCCGGTCTGGAAGCCGCCTTCGCCGGCTTGCAGCGCCTGTCGATCTCGGCCCGCGACGGACGCGAAGGGGCCGTCCTGATCCCCGGAGAGCCGGGACGCGACGCCCTGGCCGGGCTCGGCCTGTCCGCGGGCTTCGTCGGCCCGACGGCCCAGCAGGGCGAGGCCCGCACCTTCGGCCTCGATCTGCCCGGAACCCTGACGCTGACCTCGGCCGACTCCGTCAAGGCCGCGGGCGAACGCCTCCAGGCGGCCATGACGTCGGTCCGCAACGCCTACAGGGCCCTGAACCCGGCGACGGCGACGCCGTCGGCCTCCGGCCCCGTGCCGGCCTATCTGACCGCCCAGCTGGCCAACTATCAGGCCGCCCTGGCCCGCCTCGGCGGCTGACCGCCGGTCGTCGGCTTCACGGTTGACGCCCCCCGCGTCGGCGGGTCATTGAGGGTGGAGCTTCCGCGAGCGACCCCAAATGGCCAGCCCCTCAGACAATCGCGTCTTCCTGATCGCCGGCGGTGCCGCCGTGGTGATCGTGGCCGTGTCGCTCGCCCTCTGGTTCGGTCGCGGACCCGCCCCGACCGCGCCACCGCCGGCGTCGCAAGGCGGGTTGACCGTGGACGTCGCCGACGCCCCCTCTCTGGAAAGCACCCGCGAACTGCGCTGCTTCGTGGCGGGCCGTTTCGTCGGCATGGCCACCCTGGCCCAGTGCGCCGAACGGAATGGCCTGGCCACCGACGCCCTCGACGTCGGCATCGACGAGACGGGGGCCCTCGCTGCGGCGCCGACCGCCTCGCTGGCCCCGCCCCCGGTGGAACCCGTCGAGCTGCTCGAGCCGGAACCGCTGCCCGACCTCCCGCCCGTCGTCGACGCGGGCCAGCCGGTCGCCGACCCGGGCGAAAGTTGCCTGCGCCACGTCGGCGGGGACTGGCGCGCCGTCTCCTCCAGCATGAGCCTCTCGGCGTGCGTCCAGGCGCTCTATTCCGGCACCTGCGTGCGCCCGGGCGACGCCCTGTATGGCCGCTGGGGCAACACCACGCTGCGCCTCGTGCCGGGCCGCGTCGAGCGGTCGGAGAACAACGCCGACTTCCGCACGTTGGTGGAGCAGGACCGTCGCTGCAACCTGGGCCCCATCAACTGATGCGCTTCTTCCTCATCGCCGGCGCCGCCGCGCTGGCCGTCGCGGCCGCCGCCTGCTCCAGCTCGCCCGAGGCCCCCTACGACCCCGGGGTGTGCTATTTCGTCGTCCCGGACGAGGCGGCCGAAAACGGGCTGAAGCTCAACGTCGTGGCCCGCGACCAGCCCCAGATCGAGTTCTGCGCCGCGCGGCTGGAGGAAATGCGCCTGCGCTTCCTCGGCATGGGAGGCTCGAACCGCGAAATTCTGGGCGCCTACCAGGGGCAGTTCATCTTTATCGACGCGACCGGCGTGTCTTTCGGAAAGACGCTGACGGGCAGTCGCTTCTTCGCCCTCGCGCGCACGGGGGACGGTCGCCTGGCCATCCCCGGGGCGATCCAGCGCCAGATCGACGGGCGTCCGATCGGCGTCATCGCGCCGCCCGAGGCACCGCCGCCGTCGGCCAACTGATCGGAACAAAGTTGGAACATCCGGCGCTCTGCGCTATGGGTTCCGGATAATTCAGAACGAGGAGCGTCCCATGGCGGGCAGCGTCAACAAGGTCATTCTGGTCGGAAACCTCGGGAAGGACCCGGAAATCCGCTCGCTCAACAACGGCGACCGCGTCGCCAACCTGTCGCTGGCCACGTCCGAGACCTGGCGCGACAAGTCTAGCGGCGAGCGCAAGGAGAAGACCGAGTGGCACCGCGTCGTCATCTTCAACGACAACATCGTCAAGGTCGTTGAAAATTATCTGAAAAAGGGCTCCACGGTATATATCGAAGGCTCTCTGCAGACGCGCAAGTACGAGCAGAACGGCGTCGAGAAATACACGACCGAGGTCGTGATCCAGCGCTTCAACGGCAATCTGACCATGCTCGGCGGCCGCGGCGACGGGGCCGCGTCCGGCGGCGGGCGTTCGGATGACGACTACGGCTTCTCCGGCGGTCCGGCGCCGAAGTCCTCGGGCCCCAAGGAAAGCTACGACCTCAACGACGACATCCCGTTCTGAGGACGGGATGGGGCCTCTGCTCGTCGTGCTGCTGACGTCTGCGGCGATTCAGGACGCCGCGCCCTGCTCCATGGCCGACGTCGTCGGCGTGTGGGAGCTGGCCGCGGTGGAGACGGACAACGCCTCGACCCGCGCGGTTTACGACCAGGCTCCTCACGAATGGATCCGCTTCGGAGCCGACGGGGCGACGGTCTGGCTCGCCTCCAGTCAGCCCCGGACGAGTCTGGACGTCATCGAGGCGGATCTGGACGCCGCCGACCGGATGGACGGCGGCGACTGGCGAACGCGCTTCAGCGCCCCGGGCCGTCTCCTCCTGACCCGCGACGGCCAGGTGATGGAGATCTTCGACTGCGTGATCGCCCGCGGAGATGAGCCTCAGGCCCGGGCCGGGGACCTGATCCTGACCAGCGCGCCGGGGCGCACGCAGACCCGGCGCGTCCAGCGCCGCGTCGTCCGCTGACCCGCCGCGTCCTGATCCTCGGCGCGGGCGGCTTCATCGGCGCCGAGGTGGCCGCCGCCTTCGACCGGGCCGGCTGGGCCGTCCGCGCCGCCGCCCGTCGTCCCACCGCTTCGGCGAGGCGGGCCCCGGGGTTCGAGTGGGTCGCAATCGACTTCGCCGATCCGGCGGCCGACTGGGCAGCAGCCCTCGCCGGCTTGGACGCCGTGATCAACTGCGTCGGCGCGCTTCAGGACGGGGCGGAGGACAGTCTGTCCGCGGCCCACGTCGACGGACCGCGCCGCCTGATCGCCGCCATGCAGGCCGCGGGCGTGCATCGTCTGGTCCACCTCTCGGCCGTCGGCGCCGACGCCGTGGCCGGCACAGACTATGCGCGCACCAAGGCCGAGACCGAGCGGTTGGTCGGCGCCTCCGGGCTGGACTGGGTCATCCTGCGTCCGTCGCTGGTGATCGGCCGCGGCGCCTTCGGCGGCACGGGGCTGATCCGGGCGCTGGCGGCCTTCCCGGGCGTGATCCCGGTGGTCGGCGGGGATCAGGTGTTCCGCCCGATCTTCGCCGGAGATCTGGCGACCGCCATCGTCGCGGCGGTCGACGCACCGCCGGGTCTCACCGCCGACCTCGGCGGACCGCAGGCCGTGAGCCAGGCCGACCTGCTGCGCCGGTACCGCGCCTGGCTGGGCCTGTCGCCGGCGCCCGTGCTGCGCCTGCCCCTCGCCCTGGCCCGGCCCGCGCTGGCCGTCGGCGACCTTCTGGGTCACGTCGGCTGGGCCTCGCCTCTTCGCAGCACGTCGCTGCGGCAGATGAACCACGACGTCGCCGGCCGCGACGCCCCGTGGCCGGCCGTTCTCGGTGCCCCGCCGCGCGGCCTCGACGCGGTCCTGACGCAGGTCCCGGCCTCGGTCCAGGACGTGCATCACGCGCGGCTCTGGTTTCTGCGGCCGCTGGCGATCGTGGCGCTCAGCCTGTTCTGGATCGTCACCGGCGTGGTCACCCTGCGCTGGGGCTGGGACGGGGCCGTCGCCACCCTGGACGCCGGAGGGTTCGGCGCGCTGTCGCCCTGGATCGCCGGGGGAGGGGCCGTCGTCGACCTTCTGCTCGGCATGGCGATCCTGAAGCGCTCGTGGTCCGCCCGCGCCGCCGTCGGCATGGCGCTGGTCTCGGTCGGCTATTTGATCGCCGGCAGCCTCAGCCTGCCGCACCTCTGGCTGGATCCGCTCGGGCCGTGGCTCAAGGTGCTTCCCGGCATCGTCCTCGCCCTCTACGTCGCCGCCACGGAGGCCCGCCGCTGATGGATCTCTATGTCGCGGTGAAGATGGTCCACATCCTGTCCGGTGCCGTCCTGTTCGGCACGGGCATGGGAATCGCCTTCTTCATGGTCTGGGCGAACCGGTCGCGCGACGCCGCCGCCGTCGCCCACGTGGCCGGGACGGTGGTCGTCGCCGACGCCCTGTTCACCGCCGTCGCCGTCATCGTCCAGCCGCTCAGCGGCCTCGGCCTGATCCACCTCCAGGGCTATGCGCTGACCGAGCCCTGGCTGCTGTGGGCCTACGGCCTCTATGTCCTGACCGGGGCCTGCTGGTTGCCGGTCGTGGTCATCCAGATCCGCCTGCGGGACCTCGCCCGCGCCGCCGCCGCCGCCGCCGCCCCGCTGCCCGACGCCTACGGCCGCCTGTACCGCCTCTGGTTCGCGCTGGGCATTCCGGCCTTCGCCGCCGTCCTGGGCATCTACTGGCTGATGATCGCCAGGCCGGCCTGATCGTAACCGTTCGTCACCCGGTTTGAGGCGCGCGGCACGACGCCCCATGCCATAGCCGGACGGTGACCCCGCCCGCGCCCCACCGCCTGACCGCGCTCGAGATCGGCGCCCTTGTGCTGATCGTGGTCATCTGGGGGGCCAACAACGCCGCCGCCAAGGTCGCCACCGAGCAGTTGCCGCCGCTCTTCGCCGCCGCCCTCCGCTTCGGACTGGCCAGCCTCTGCCTTCTGCCCTTCGTCCGGCCGCCGTTCCCGAACTGGAAGAGCCTGCTGGTGATCGTGCTGCTGGGCGGCCCGATCCACTATGGTCTGATCTACCTCGGCTTCTCGCTCGCCAATGACGTCAGCCCGGCCTCGGTCGCCACGCAACTGTGGATTCCGTTCACAGCGCTGTTCGCCTTCCTGATCCTCGGCGAGCGGCTGAGCCGGCTGGCGCTCACGGGTCTGGTCGTGGCCTTTTTCGGCATCGTCTGGATGGCCGCCGACCCGCACGCGCTTCAGGACTGGAAGGCCATCGTCGTCGTGATCGGAGCCAGCGCCGCCTGGGCACTGACCACCGTGGTGGCCCGCCGCACCACGTCCATTCCGCCGCTGAAGATGCAGGGCCTGCTGGCCCTGACCTGCCTGCCCACCCTCGCCGCGGGCTCGGCGCTGTGGGAGCATGGCCAGTTCGAGGCGGCCGCCGCGGCCACGCCGCTGATCTGGGGCACGGTGCTGTGGTCCGGCCTCGCGTCGTCGATCGTCGCCACGACCCTGATGTTCTGGCTGGTGCAGCGGCGGGAGGCGGGGCGCGTCACGCCCTATCTGCTGGCCACGCCGGTCGTGTCCATCCTCATCGGTGCCCTGTGGCTGGGCGACGTTCTGACTGTCCAGATCCTGACCGGCGCGGCCCTGACCATCAGCGGGGTCGGCGTGGTCGCCCTCGCGGAACGCGGCCTCCGGGCCGGCGCGGCCAAGGCCTGACCGGCCCCAGACCGCGAGCGGCCGCGTCGCGAGCGACGGGCCAAGCACAAAGCCTCAGCCCGCGGCCACGATCCCGCAGGCCACCCGCGCGCCGGCTCCGCCGATCGGCTGGGTCGTGTGGTCGTCGGTGCCGGCGTGGATGACGATGGCCGAGCCGTCCTCGTCCCACAGCCACGCGCCCGGCCCGGTCCCGGAGATTCGCGCACGCGGCGTGAACACCTCGGCCATGACCCGGCCGGTGGCGTCCGCATGGACGTTGGGCAGGTCGCCGTCGTCGGGCCCGGCCGGGTTCAGCAGGCCGTGGGGCTTGCCGCCCTCGCCGCCGTGAATGTGGCCCCCGGCGCTGGTGAAGGCACCCTCGCACTCCGCGGTCTGGTGCAGGTGGATTCCGTGCCAGCCGGGCGTCATGCCGGTGGCCTCGATCCGGATCAGCAGGCCCGTGGGCCCTTGGGTGAGCACCGCCCGCCCGACCCGGGCGCCCTCGGCGTTGACCAGGGTCGCCTCGCCGAAATCGCCCAGCGGCGCGCGATCGGCCATGCCCATGGAGGCGCAGGCGCCCAGTGGCGCGGTCATCGAAACGGCGAGGGCGGCGAGGGTGAGGCGGCGCATGATCTTCTCCGTGGACGGCGGGATCCGGACGACCCCTGCGACTTGGCCCGAAAGCCTTATGAATGCTAGAAACCGGGGGCGCGGAACACGTTCCGATTCCGCCGGACGAAAGCCCGAATTCCTTGACCGACACGATCCCCGAGAACGGCGCCCCCAAGGGCGGCGACGTCGCCTCCATCACCATCGAGGATGAGCTCCGCAAGTCGTACCTCGACTATGCGATGAGCGTCATCGTCAGCCGTGCCCTGCCGGACGCGCGCGACGGCCTCAAGCCGGTGCATCGTCGCATCCTGTATTCGATGCACGACCTGAACATGACCCCGGACCGCGCCTATTCGAAATGCGCCCGCGTGGTCGGCGACGTGCTGGGCCGGTTCCACCCGCACGGCGACGCCTCCGTCTACATGGCGCTCGTGCGCATGGCGCAGCCCTTCTCGATGGGGCTGATGCTGGTCGACGGCCAGGGCAATTTCGGCTCGGTCGACGGCGATATGCCCGCCTCCATGCGATACACCGAGGCGCGCATGGCCTCGGCGGCGACGGCCCTGATGGCCGACATCGACAAGGACACGGTCGACTTCCAGCCGAACTACGACGAGAAGGAGCTGGAGCCGGTCGTCCTGCCGACGCGGATCCCGAACCTGCTGGTCAACGGGGCCGGCGGCATCGCCGTCGGCATGGCCACCAACATTCCTCCGCACAATCTGGGCGAGGTCGTGGACGCGGCCCTGGCGCTGCTGGCCGACCCGGGCATCAGCGACGACGACCTGCTGGACATCGTGCCGGGACCGGACTTCCCGACCGGCGGCGAGATCATGGGGCGCACGGCGCCGCGCGTCGCCCTGCGCGACGGCCGCGGCTCGGTCGTGGTGCGCGGCCGCGCGACCATCGAGACCATCCGCAAGGACCGCGAAGCGATCGTGGTCACCGAACTGCCCTATCAGGTCAACAAGCAGACCCTGATCGAGCGCATCGCCGAAATGGTCCGCGAAAAGCGCATCGAGGGCATCTCCGACGTCCGCGACGAGTCTGACCGTCACGGCATGCGCATGGTGATCGAGCTGAAGCGCGACGCGTCGGGCGACGTGGTCCTGAACCAGCTGTGGCGCTTCACCGCCATGCAGAGCTCGTTCGGCGTCAACATGCTGGCGCTGAACCACGGCCGGCCCGAGCAGATGGGCCTGCGCCAGTTGCTGGAGGCCTTCCTCGAGTTCCGCGAGGAAGTGGTCGTCCGCCGCATCAAGTTCGAACTGGGCAAGGCCCGCGACCGCGGCCACGTCCTGGTCGGCCTGGCCGTGGCCGTGGCCAACATCGACGAGGTCATCCACATCATCCGCTCCTCGGCCGATCCGTCCGAGGCGCGCGAGCGCCTGCAGGCCAAGAGCTGGCCGGTGGGCGACATGATCGCCCTGGTCGAGCTGATCGCCGACCCGCGCTCGATGCTGATCGACGGCGACAAGCTGAATCTGACCGACGAGCAGGCCCGCGCCATCCTGGCCCTGACGCTGAGCCGTCTCACCGGCCTCGGCCGCGACGACATCTTCGGCGAGGCGCGCGAGCTGGCCGGCACCATCCAGGGCCACCTGACCCTGCTGTCCGACCGCGCCAACATCCTCGGCGTCATCCGCGAGGAGCTGGAGGAGGTGAAGGCCAAATTCGCCGTCCCGCGCCGCACCCTGATCGGGGAAGGCGACGGCGAGATGGAGGACGAGGACCTGATCCCGCGCGAGGACATGGTCGTCACCGTCACCCACGGCGGCTACGTCAAGCGCGTGGCGCTGAACGCCTATCGGACCCAGCATCGCGGCGGCAAGGGCCGCTCGGGCGTGGCCATGAAGGACGACGACGCGGTGGTCGGCGTCTTCTCCGCCTCGACCCACACCCCGGTCCTGTTCTTCGCCACCAACGGCAAGGCCTACAAGCTGAAGACCTGGCGCCTGCCGCTGGGCAATCCTCAGTCGCGCGGCAAGGCCTTCGTCAACCTGCTGCCGATCGAACCGGGCGACAGCATCATGAACGTCCTGCCCTTGCCGGAGGACGAGGCCGAGTGGGGCAATCTGGACATCATGTTCGCCACGCGCTCGGGCGACGTGCGCCGCAACAAGCTGTCCGACTTCGCCACCGTCAACCGCGCCGGCAAGATCGCGATGAAGCTGGAGGACGGCGACACCATGGTCGGCGTCGGCCTGTGCACCGCCGACGACGACGTGCTGCTGACCACCGCCCTGGGCCAGGCCATCCGCTTCAAGGCCGACGACGTGCGCGTGTTCAAGGGTCGCGACTCGACCGGCGTGCGCGGCGTGCGGCTGGCCGAGGGCGATCAGGTGATCTCCATGGCCATCCTCGGACGCGTCGATGCGACGCCGGAAGAGCGCGCGGCCTACGTCCGCCACGCCAACGCCATGCGCCGCGCGGCGCTCGGGCAGGGCGAGGCGGCTGACGAAGAGCCGATCGCCGTCGAGGCCGACGAGGAAGCCGTCGCCGACGCCGTCCTGTCGCTGGAGCGCATCGCCCAGCTGGGCGCGGCCGAGCAATTCATCCTGACCGTCACCGAAACCGGCTTCGGCAAGCGGTCTTCCGCCTACGAATATCGCCGCACCGGCCGCGGCGGGAAGGGGCTGACCGCCCACGGCCTGGGCGGCCGCGCCGGCACGCGTCTGGCCGCCGCCTTCCCGGTGGAGGACACCGACGACCTGCTGCTGGTCACCTCCGGCGGCCAGATGATCCGCACCCGCATGGACCAGGTCCGCATCGTCGGCCGCGCCAGCCAGGGCGTCACCATCTTCCGCACGGCGGACGGTGAGAAGGTCGTCTCCGTCGAACGCCTGCCGGACAGCGGCGGGGATGACGCGGCTGTGGGGCCGGGCGAGCCGGGCGAGGGCGAAGGCTGACCCCGCGGATCCAGATCGACGGACGGCCCGCCACGGCCGAGGACCTGATCAGTCCCGCCCTGGTCAACCACGGGGCCTACACCTCGTTCCGGGTCGAGACGGGCGGGGTCCGGGGGCTGGATCTGCACCTCGCGCGCCTCGAGGCCGCGTCGATCGCGCTGTTTGGCGAGTCCGTGGGCGAGGACCGGCTGCGACGGCTGATCCGGGATGCCTTGGGGGATCGTCTCGACGCCTGGCTGCGGGTCAGCCTGTTCGCGCCCGAGATCACGCACCGCGCCGTGAGCTGGACCGGTCGCCCGCGCGTCATGGTCGGCGTGTTCGATCCGCCGCATCCGCTCGGCACCGATCTCCGGATCATGCCGATAACCTACCTTCGCGAAGAGCCCCATCTGAAGCACGTCGCCACCTTCGGCCTGGTCCGCGCCCGCCGCGCGGCCGTCCGGGCCGGGTTCGACGACGCCCTGTTCGTCGATCCGGATGGGCGCGTCCTCGAGGGCACGCTGTGGAACGTCGGCTTCGTCGCGGGCGATGAGGTCGTCTGGCCCGAGGGACCGAAGCTGGAGGGCGTGACGCAGGCGCTGATCGCGCGCTGCCTCGCCGCCGTGGGCCTGCGGCAACGCCAGGCGGTCGTCGCCCTGGGAGATCTCGGGGCCTTCGACCACGCCTTCCTGTGCAACAGCGCCACGCCCGCCGCCGCGATCACCGCCGTCGGCGACCATGTCCTTGCGCCGGCCCCGGAGCTGGTCGCCCGCCTGACCGCCGCCCTGTGCGCGTCGGCTCCGGAGAAAATCTGACGCGATCATCGCCGCGCAAACGCGGTTATGATGCGGAATCGCTTCCCGGCGTGACCGGGACCCGCGACGCCTGCTAGACCCGGGCGACGCGGCAAGGGGGAACCGCATGCGCATCGGGCTCTATCCGGGCACCTTCGATCCGATCACCAACGGCCACATGGACATCATCGGCCGGGCGGTGAAGCTGGTGGATCGCCTCGTCATTGGCGTGGCCCGCAACGACGACAAGGGGCCGCTGTTCAGCACCGACCGCCGCGTCGAGATGGTCCGGGCCGAGGTCGCCGCCCTCGGCGAAAAGGTCGAGGTCCGGGCCTTCGACACCCTGCTGATGCATTTCGCCGAGGAGGTCAGGGCCAGCATCATCGTGCGCGGCCTGCGCGCCGTGGCGGACTTCGAATACGAGTTCCAGATGACGGCCATGAATCAGCGCCTCAATGCCGACATCGAGACCGTCTTCCTGATGGCCGATCCGCGGCACCAGGCCATCGCCAGCCGGCTGGTCAAGGAGATCGCCCGGCTGGACGGCGCGATCGACAGTTTCGTCAGCCCGGCCGTCGCCGCCGCGGTCCGGGCCCGGGTGAAGGGATGAGAATGAAGTTCGCCGCCTGCCTCGCCGTCGCCCTCGCCCTCGTCGCCGGTCCCGCCGCCGCCCAGGACGTCTGGCGGACCGTCGATCCGGCCAACCTGCTGGTCATCGACACCGTCCACGGCCGCATCCTCGTGGAGCTGGAGCCCCGCATGGCGCCCAATCACGTGGCGCGCATCCGGACCCTCGCAGATCGCGGCTTCTACGACGGCGTGCCCTTTCACCGGGTGATCCCCGGCTTCATGGCCCAGACCGGCGATCCCACCGGGACCGGCGCGGGCGGCAGCGATCTGCCCGACGTGAAGGGCGAGTTCAGCTTCCGCCGCGGCGCGGAGGACGGCTTCGTCCCGGTCGCCAACGCCGGCCCGGGGCTGGTCGGGCTGCTGGGGGCCATGGCGGTGAGCAGCCAGCCCGACGCCCAGATGATGTTCACGGTGGACAAGAAGACGCCGGCCCAGGGCCTGTTCTGTCCCGCCACCGTCGGCATGGCCCGCTCGGGTCCGCCCGACAGCGCCAACAGCCAGTTCTACCTGATGACCGGCCGCAACGACGTTCTGAACGGCGCCTACACCCCGTTCGGCCGGGTGGTTCAGGGCATGGAGGCCGTCCGGGCCATCAAGGCCGGCGACGACGCCCGCGACGGGGCCGTGCAGGGCGAGCCGGACCGCATGAGCCGCGTCCGCACCGCCGCGGCCTTGCCCGTCGGCGAACGTCCGACGGTTCGGGTCATGGATCCCTCCAGCCCGACCTTCCTCGCCTCGGTGGAGACCACCCGCGCCGCGCGCGGGACGTCCTTCAACGTCTGCGATCTGATGCCCGCCGTGGAGGTGACGCCGTGAAGACGCTGATCGCGCTGGCCGCTTCGGCGGCTCTCGCCGTCCTCGCCTTGCCGGCGAAGGCGCAGGACCCCCGGCTGGGGGCGACGCCCGGCGCGCCCGCCATGGCGATGGACGAGACGGGCTGGCGCCGTGTCGCGCCTGAAAACCTGCTCCTGATCGACACGACCCGGGGCCGCATCCTGGTGGAGCTCACGCCCGAGGCCGCGCCCCTGCACGTCGAGCGCATCCGCCTGCTGTCGCGGCTGGGGGTCTACGACGGCATGGTCTGGCACCGCGTGATCGACTGGTTCATGGCCCAGACCGGCGACCCGCTGGGCACCGGCGACGGCCAGAGCGCCTATCCCGACCTGGCGGGCGAGTTCACCTTCCGGCGGGGGCCCGACCTTCCCTTCGCCCCCGTGGCCGCGCCGACCGGCGCGGTGCTCGGCTTTATGAACAGCCTGCCGGTCCAGACCCAGCCCGACGCCCTCATGGCCGGAACGGCCGACGGCCGGGTCCACGCCTGGGGCCTCTACTGCCCGGGCGTCGCCGGCATGGCCCGGGGCGAGGACCCCGATACGGCCAACAGCCAGTTCTTCATCATGCGTCAGGCCTATCCCTCGCTGGACAAGCGCTACACCATCTGGGGCATGACGCTGGAAGGACTGGACGTGGTCCGCGCCCTGAAGGCCGGGACCGATCCCTCCGGACAGGTCGTCGAGCCCGACCGCATGATCCGCGCCCGCGTCGTCGCCGACCTGCCGGAGGCGGAGCGTCCCGTCGTGCACGTGATGCGGGCCGACGGGCCGGCCTTCGGGGGCCTGGTCGCCCGCATGCGGGCCGAGCGTGGCGCGGATTTCTCCATCTGCGACCTCAGCCTGCCGGTTCAGGTCTCGCCGCCGCCACCTCCGCCGCCGCCGGCCGGCTGACCGCCGCGCCGCCGGCGTCTGCGACGCGGGCGGCCGGCCTGCCGATCCTCGCGAATCCGCTGCAGCAGAAGGCCCTCGCGCAGGCCGCGATCCGCCACCCGGACGCGGTCGCTGGGCCAACCGCGCTGGACCGCTTCCAGGATCGCCGCCCCGGCCATGACAAGGTCGGCCCGTTCCTGTCCGATGCAGCTGTCCGCGGCCCGGCCCCTCGGTCCCAGATGCAGCAGCTTGTTCGCCGCGGCCTCGCAGTCGCCGCGCGTCATCCACAGGCCGTCCACCTGATCCCGGCGGTACCGCTTCAGCCCCAGATGGACGCCCGCCAGGCTGGTGATCGCACCCGAGGTGCCGACCAGATGCCCCTTCCCGCCGAGGAACAGGGCCGTCAGGTCGTCGGGACAGGCCGCCTGGCGCAGCGCCTCGGTCATGGTCGCCACCATGGCTTCGAACCAGTCCGGCAGGCCGGCTTCCGGTTCCGGGTGCGCTTCCGCCAGGGTCACGACGCCGACCGGCGCGCTCATCCAGGCCACGGTCTGGAAGCCGCGCCCGTCGCCCCGCATCCACGACAGTTCGGTCGAGCCCCCGCCCACGTCGATGACCAGCGCCGCCTCGTGCCTCGGATCCAGCAGGTTGCGGCAGCCCTCGACCGACAGCGCCGCCTCTTCCTCGGGACCAATGACCCTCAGTTTCAGCCCTGTGCCGCTGCGGACCCGGTCGACGAAGGCGGCGCCGTTCTCCGCCTGCCGGCAGGCCTGGGTCGCCACCGCGCTGATCCGCGCGCTGTCGATGCCCCGGCGGGCCAGCCGCTCTGCGCACTGGTCCAGCGCGTCGTAGGCCCGGTCCATGGCGGCGTCGTCCAGCCGCCCGCTGCGTGACACGCCTTCGCCCAGACGGACGATCCGGCTGAAGCTGTCAACCACGCGGAAGCCGTCGCGCGCCGGGCGCGCGATCAGCAGACGGCAGTTGTTGGTCCCCAGGTCGAGCGCGCCGTACAGGGGCGCTTCGCGACCGTCGCCGTCACGGCGGGGGGACCGGGCGTCGCGCCGCACGGGCGCGCCGTCGATCTCCGGCATGGCCGAACTTTCTTTGGGCGGTCCGAAAGCGACCCCCGTCTCCCCGACGATAGCGCGGCGCGCCGCCCGTGCAATGCCAAGCCTGTCGGGAAGATGAACGACGCGCACGGGTCCGGCTCAGACGCGCGGCCGTATCTTCCGCGCATGACCCAGGTTCCCACAGCCCGCTTTCGCCTCGGCCAGGCCGTCCGTCACCGCGATCACGCCTTCGCCGGCGTCGTCGTCGACGTCGACGCGGCCTACGCCGGCGTGCCCGCCGACGTCGGCGACGTCGAGGCGGCCCAG
Source organism: Alphaproteobacteria bacterium (assembly GCA_018820275.1). Classification (GTDB taxonomy): domain Bacteria; phylum Pseudomonadota; class Alphaproteobacteria; order Caulobacterales; family Caulobacteraceae; genus Brevundimonas. Next base: position 106,961 of record JAHJOO010000014.1, on the reverse strand, counting down.
CCCTTCTACCGCGTCCTCGCCACGGGCGAGGAGGGGGGATTCGTCGCCTATGCGGCGGAAGACGTGCTGGCTCCGGCCGGCGTCGATGCCCTCGACCTTCCGGCCGGCTGGCTGCGCAAGGACGCCTCCGGCCGCATGACCCCGGCCGCCCATCGGCTCCAGTGACGCTGGCGTCCGCGCGCGCCTGCGCCTAGGTTCGCCGCGAGCGCGCCGCAGAGCGCGGACCGGCAGGAGAGCGTCCCATGTCCGACTTCGAACACGTCTTCGACAGGCCCCCGGAAGGGGCCGCCGAGGACTGGACCATCCCGCAGAACTGGGGCGCCTACACCCTGGTCGAGCACGAGACGTGGAACACCCTCTACGCCCGGCAGATGAAGATTCTGCCCGGACGCGCCGCGGACGTCTTCCTGAAGGGGCTGGACGCGCTGGACCTGAACACCGGCGGCATCCCCGATTTCGAGGTGATGAATCCCAAGCTGCAGGCCCTCACCGGGTGGACCGTCGTGTGCGTCCCCGGCCTGGTGCCGGACGAGGTCTTTTTCGACCATCTGGCCAACCGCCGCTTCCCCTCGGGCCAGTTCATCCGCAAGCCCGATCAGCTGGACTATCTGCAGGAGCCGGACATCTTCCACGACGTGTTCGGCCACGTGCCGATGCTGACGGACCCTGACTTCGCCGCCTACATGGAGGCCTACGGCAAGGGCGGTCAGCGCGCGGCCTCGCTGGGCCTGCTGCCCAACCTGGCACGGCTCTACTGGTACACCGTCGAGTTCGGCCTGATGGAGGACGCGGGCGGGCTGCGCATCTATGGCGCCGGCATCGTCTCATCGGCGACCGAGAGCGTCTTCGCCGTCGAGGACCCGTCGCCGAACCGGATCGGCTTCGATCTGGAGCGGGTGATGCGCACGCTGTACCGCATCGACGACTTCCAGCAGGTCTACTTCGTGATCGATTCCATCGAGCGGCTGAAGCGCGAGACGCTGCAGGACTTCGGACCGGTGTACGCCCGGCTGAAGGACGCCGAGACCATCCCGATCGACGCCGTCCTGCCCACCGACGAGGTCTTCACCCACGGCACCCAGGCCTACGCCGCCAAGGGCGGACGCTTCGCGGCCTGATCAGCGAACCAGACGTTCCAGCGCGACGCCGACCCGGCGCTGCGCCTCCTCGACCGTCGGCGGACTCCCGTCCGGGTTCAGCGCATAGGCCTCGACGATCACCCGCTCGAAAGCCGCCCGGTCGATCCGGCCCACCAGCGGCCGTCGCACCGGCACGACGCCCAGATCGGGGTACTTGCTGGCCAGCATCTGCTCCACACGGGGGGCGTCGGCATAGTCCACGCTGTAGATCAGATAGCGGTCGGTGCGGTTCGGGTTGAAGGTGATCAGGGCGTTAATCACCTGCTCGCCCATGCCGGGCAAGGCCTTCACGTTCACGTCGTCGATGTGCAGCGTGCCGACGTCGACGACCTCTCCTGCGGCCACGTCGAAGGGCTCGAACCACTGGCCCAAGAGCGGCATCGTCCCGGTGGCGTCCACGGTGTACAGCGTGCCGCTCTGGATGCGGTATCTGCCTGGCGGCACCGCCACCATGTCGGGGCCGGCATTCACGATGTTGGCGCCGCCGTGCATCTCGACCTGATGAACGGCCCCGGTGCCCAGGTTCACGAAGCGGACGTAGGCCCCGTACATGCCCGCATACTCGCGATAGGACATGATGATGGCCGACTGCTCGCCGTCGCGCACGGCCTGCATCTGGGCCGGCGTCAGCGACGGCCCGGTGGCGCAGGCGCCCATGCCCAGCAGCGCGGTCGCCAGCAGAACGGCCGTCGCCAGCCTCCGGTGAAACGTCATGTCGTGATCCCCCGATCTCCACGGACAAGGATGACGCCGGACCTCCTCGGATGTCCAGAGGGTCAGCCGCGCTGGAACGGATAGAAGCCCGACCCCAGCCGCAGAATCCCCGTCAGCTCATCCAGCGCCGCACGGCTCTCGGTCAGCAGGGCGGGATCGGCCAGATCGCGGGCGATCAGGTCGTCGGGATAGTGGCGCTCGGCCCAGGCGTTCAGCCGCGCGTGCAGCTCAGGCGTCAGCCGCATCGCCGGGTTGGTCGCCGCCAGCTCCGCGTCCGTCAGCACCACGCGAAGGCGCAGGCAGGCGGGGCCGCCGCCATTGCGCATGGACTGGCGCACGTCGACGAAGCGCACCTCGCCGATCGGCCCGTTCGAGGCGACCAGCCGCTCGGTAACCGCCCGGCTGGCCGGGTTCTCCTGCGTCTCCGTCGGGCAGATCAGGGTCAGCCGGTCCTGCCCCGGAACCTGGATCAGCATGGAGTTGAACAGATAGCTGGCGATGGCGTCGCCCAGCGGCAGGTCGGCGTTGGAGACCTCGACGAACACCGGCTCGAACCGGCCGTCGGCGGCGCGGCGGATCGCCTCGTGCGTCGCCGCCGTGTCCTCGAACGCCAGCTCGTGGTGGAACAGCACGTTCAGCGCGCCGACGCAGACCACGTCGTTGTGGAAGGTCCCGCCTTCGATGGCCGTGCGCGACTGGCGCGCCAGCACCGCGCCGGTGGCTCCATGCCGCCTCACGATGGCGTCCGACGCCTCGCGCGTCTGGCGGGCCGGGAACCGGCCCTGCCAGCCCTCCCACGCCTCCCGGCCCCAGACCATCAGGTTGACGCCCCGCGCCCCGTGCCCGGCGCACAGGCGCACGTGGTTGGCGGCGCCCTCGTCGGCCAGATGGGCGACGGGGGGCAGGGCGTCGTGGACGGCGAACCGGTCCGGATCGGGAAACAGGGCGTCCAGCGCCCGGGTCGTCTGCCGATGCTCCAGCGACCGGTGCAGGTTGGTCACCAGATTGGCCGGCGTGAAATGCACCCGGCCGTCGGCGCTGTCGGCGCTGGGCGTCACCGTCGCGGCGTTGGCGGCCCACATGGCCGAAGCCGAGCAGGCGGCGGCGGCGAAGGCCGGCGCGTCGCGCCACGCGTCCTCCAACACGCGCGCGTCCGATCCGACGAAACCGAGCGACCTGAGGAACGGGATGTCCGGCCGTTCCTGCGGCGGCAGCACGAACTGCGGCAGGCCCAGATCGGCCAGCAGCCGCATCTTCTCCAGCCCCTGCAGCACGGCCGCCTTGGGATTGGACGCCAGGCCCCGGTTCTTGTCCGACGCCAGATTGCCCGGCGACAGCCCCGCATAGGAGTGCGTCGGCCCGATCAGCCCGTCGGCATTGGCTTCGACGGCGGGGGTGATCACGCCCGCAGCCCCTTCATCTCGCCCTCGATGTTCCGCACTTCGCCCGCCTCGAAGCTGGCGACCGGATAGGCGCAGTAGTCGGCGGCGTAGTACGCGCTGGGCCGGTGGTTGCCGCTCGAGCCCAAGCCGCCGAAGGGCATGTCGCCCGCCGCGCCCGTGGTCGGGCGGTTGAAGTTGACCACGCCGGCGCGGATGCGGTTGACGAACCGGTCCCACTTGCCCGGATCGTCGCTGACCAGACCGGCGGACAGGCCGTATTTGGTCCGGTTCGCCGCCGCGATCGCCTCGTCGAAGGTCGGCACGCGCTGGACCGACAGGAAGGGGGCGAAAATCTCCTCGTCCGGCACGGCCACGTCGGTCACGTCGATCAGCGCCGGTTTCACGAAGGCGTCCGACAGGCCCTCGACCGGTCCGGTGTCCCGGATCACCCGCGCGCCCATGTCGATCCGCGCCTGCAAGGCCTCGCGCGCCTGCGAAGCCGCCCGGGCGGAGATCAGCGGCCCGCCGAACGGCTCGGGCGAACTGTTCCAGGGCGCATAGGTCAGGCGGTCCATGATGGCCGCCACCGCGTCGATCACAGCGTCGCCCTTCGGTCCCGCCTCGACGATCAGCCGGCGCGCGCAGGAGCAGCGCTGGCCGGTGGTGACGAAGGCGCTCATGGCCACGATGCCGGCCACGGCCTCGGCGTCCCCGGCGTCCCAGACCACCAGCGGATTGTTGCCGCCCAGCTCCAGCGCCAGGATGACGTGCGGGTTCTCGGCGAACTGGCGCTTGAAGTGCGCGCCCGCTGCGCCCGAGCCGGTGAACATCAGGGCGTCGATGTCCTGGCTCAGCAGGGCCTGCCCCACCTCGCGCCCGCCCTGCACCACGTTGACCACGCCCTCGGGCAGGTCCGCCTCGCGCAGGCACTCCAGCATCAGCTGGCCGGTCAGGGGCGTTTCCTCGGACGGCTTGAACACGACCGTGTCGCCCGCCAGCAGGGCCGGCACGATGTGGCCGTTGGGCAGGTGGCCCGGGAAGTTGAACGGCCCCAGTACCGCCGCCACTCCATGCGGCCGGTGGCGCAGCACGGCGCGGCCGAAGCCGGTCGTGGTCTCCCGCTCGCCCGTCCGCTCGTCATAGGCGCGGATGGAGATATCGACCTTGCCCTGCATGGCCCCCAGCTCGGCGGTGGTCTCCCACAGAGCCTTGCCGGTTTCGCGGCTGATGGCCTCGGCGATCTCCGGCGCGCGCGCCTTCAGCGCCGCCTGATAGCGCTTCAGAGCGTCGATCCGGACCTGCCGCGGCCGGTCGGCCCAGTCGGGAAAGGCGCGTCGCGCCATGACCGCCGCGCGCTCGACCTCGCCCACGGAGGCGGCGTCGCCTTCCCAGACGGTGTCGCCGGTCGCGGGGTCGGTGGAGATCAGTCGGGTCATAGGTTCAGCTCTTCACGCGGAGGATGTCGCCCTCGCGCACCTTCAGCGCAGCGGCGGTTTCGCGGTCGATATGGGCATGGTCGCCCTCGATCGCCGCCTTCTGCCGCACGGCGCGGAAGGCGGCGACGCTGGCGGTAGAGATCAGGGCCGGCAGTTCGGCGTCGACCTGATCCACGACCCGCGCCGTCAGGGCGCGGGCGTCGCGCACCGTGCGGATGTCGTCGCGGCGGCAGGTGACGGTCGGCCCGGCGTCGAAGATGTCGACGAGACCGTTGGGCCGGAATCCCTCGGATTCCAGCAGCGCCATGGCCGGCACGCCCTGCGGATGGACCTTGCCGATCACCGCCCGCGCCGGCTCGGGCAGCAGCTCGACGTAGATCGGTTCGCGCGGGGCCAGGTCCAGGATGAATTGCTTGTCGGTCGAGCCGGTCATCCGGTCGGCCTCGTCGAACTCCATGGGGAAGAATTTGTGCGCCACATGATCCCAGAAGGGACAGGCCCCGTCGGGCGTGAACACGCCGCGCAGCTCGGCCAGCACCGTCTCGGCGAACAGATCCGGCTGGGCCCCGATCAGCATGTAGCGCGACTGGCTCAGCAGCCGCCCCGCGCCGCCCTTGCGCCGGTCCGCCTTCAGGAACAGCGACCCGACCTCGGTCCAGCCCGTGCATTCGTTGACCAGCTTCAGCGTCTGGTGTTCCAGCCGCACGTTTAGGCTGGGCGACGACTGGGTCGTGTTCTGCACACGGAAGCTGAAGAACGGACGCTTCAGCCCCACCGTCGCCTTGACCGAGCCCACGCCGTCGACGTCGCCGGTGTCGGTCTCCTCCAGCATCACCGTGTACCAGGCCTGCTCCTTCGGCACCGCGCCGGTGAAGCTGTCGCGGCACAGGTCCAGCCGCTCGGACAGCTGGTCCGGATCCTCGGGCAGGCTGGTGAAGCCGGGCCCGGACAGGATGGCCAGCTCCAGCAGGAAGTCGAGGTCGGCGGGGCCGGCGGGTCGAACGACGAGCATGCGGGTTACGCGGTCTCCAGGCGAAGGCGTTTCAGGCGGGCGGCGTCGATCTCTCCGGAGGCGACGCGGCACAGGATCAGGGCGCTGAGCCGCGCGCGCTCGGCAAAGCTGTCGGGCCAGGCGAACTCCTGATCCGAATGGATGTCGCCGCCGACCACGCCCAGGGTGTCGACGTTGGGCAGGCCGGCGGCGTGCAGGTTGTTGCCCTCGCATACGCCACCCGACGGCTTCCACGCGATGGACTGTCCCAGCAGGGCCCCGGTGGCACGGACGGCTTCGAACAGTTCGGTCTGGGCCGCGTCCATCGGCTTGGGCGAACGCGTCATGCCGCCGTGCAGGTGCAGGCCCAGGCCGGGCAGGGGGGCGTCGGCTGCGATCTCGCCTACGGCATCGGTGACCCACGCCGCGGACTGGGCGTCCGGGACCCGCACGTTGAAGCGCACCACCGCCCGGTCGGCGACGACGTTGAGCGCCCCGCCGCCCGAGATCTTGGCGACGTTGACGGTCACGCCCTCGCGCCGGCCGTTCAGTTCGTGCAGCCGCGCCGCGACGATGGCGGCCCCGGCCACGGCGTTTGCGCCCTCGTGGAAGGCCCGGCCCGCATGCGCCGCTTTTCCGTGCACCACCAGATGGAAGTTGCCGCTGCCCTTCCTCGCCCCGGCCAGCGTCCCGTCGGGCAGGGACGGCTCATAGGTCAGCCCCAGATGCCCGCGCGCGCCCAGTTCGGCCAGCAGCGGGGCCGAGCCCGGCGAGCCGATCTCCTCGTCCGGCGACAGCAGCACGGTCCAGCCCACCCCGGCCCGCGCCGGATGGGTCTCGAACGCCTTCAGCGCGCCCAGCATCACGGAAATGCCGCCCTTCATGTCGGCGATCCCCGGCCCGTTCAGGGCCCCGTCCGCGCGTCGAACCACCGACTGGAAGGGCGACTCCGCGGGGAAGACCGTGTCGTAGTGACCGGTCAGCACGACCTGGACCGCCGCCTCGGGCCGACAGGTCAGCCGCAGCGCCGGCGCATGGGGACGCGCCACCACCTCGCCCTGTTCGCCGACGGTGAGCGAGTCGGCGGTGGCGACCCGTTCGACCGAGCAGGGGAGCCGCCCCGCCTCGGCCTCCAGCAGGTCCAGCATCCGCGCCAGACCGGCGCCGTTGCCGCTGCCGGAGTTGACCTCCGCCCAGGCGACGGCGCGCGACACCAGGCCGTCGGCGTCGGCCGCGACGCGATCGAGCACGGCCTGGTCGGGGGGCGATACGGGCATGGGCGTGGCTTAGCCGCCCCGGCCGCAAAGGTGAAGGGAAGCCGCTTCGCGCGCGGCCCGACTGCGCGTAGCATCATCCGAGAATCGCAGGGGGAGACGACGGCGGTGGCCCGATGGACCTATTTGATCAATCCTGCGGCCCCCTTGCGGGGCGAGGGCGAAGCCCGGGCGGCGGCGGGGGCGTCGACGGTGGCGCTCGTCATCTCCGGCGCCATGTCGGCGATCGGCGCCGCGCTGATGAGCCAGAACGTCGAGGCCATGCGCACGGCGGCTTCGGAAGAGGCCCGGCGGTTCGCTGAACAGTCGCCCCAGACCTCGGCCATTCTGCAGGGCATGGTCGAGAATGGCATGGTCGAGATGGGGGTGACGATCGTCGCCGCGTGGGCGGTCATTCAGGTGCTGCTGGCCGCCTGGCACTGGCGCCGGCTGGGCAGCTTCATTCCGATCGTCTTTCTCGTGCTGCTGGTCTACCGCCTCGGCGACCGCCTGCTGGAGCTGGCCCTGAGGCCGGGAGAGGCCACGACCTGGACGCTGGTCGGCGTGCCCCTGCTGGCGCTGTGCGTGGTGCTCCACGTCGTCGCCCTGAGAGGCGCGTCGCGGATGGCCGAGCTCAGACGCGCCGCCTGACTCAGTCGCCGTCGCGATCCTGTCCGCGGTTCGGTCGCCGATCGCGGCGGCCGTCCGTGCGGCCGCTCTCGCGTCGCCACCGGATCGACAGGCTGGCCTCGCCCTGGCCGCCGAACTTCGACTGGACCGCGAGGTTGCGGCGCGGCTGCCACTCCACGCTGACGGCCGCTCCGCCCTCGCCGCCGCCGATGATCTCGAGATAGACGTCGTCCGAGATGTAGCGCCCCCCGGCCACCGTCAGGCCCGACGCCTCCGCCCCGAAGGACAGCCGGTCGAGGCCGGCCAGTTCGCGCAGGCTGCCGAAGACGTCGAAGCCGCCGCCCCCGGCCAGTGAGGCGACGCCCGACGCCAGCTGCGCCGCCTCGACGGGCGAAAGCTGCGAGGCCGACCTTCCGAACAGCACCTGCGACAGGATCTCGTCCTGCGGAAGGGCGGGCGTCGACGTCAGGGTGATGTCCGGCCGGGCGGCCGTTCCCGTCACGCGGATGGTCGCCGTCAGGGCGGGGTCGTCGCGGGTCGCCGCGAGGTTCAGCCGGATCTGCTCCGGATCGGTCGACAGGATGACCCGCCCGTCCTCGTCGAAGACGAACCGCTTTCCGGCGAACTCGTAGTCGCCCCGCACCACGCGCGCCGTGCCGCTGAGTATCGGCCGGGTCAGCGTGCCGCGCACCTCCGCGTCGACGTTCAGCTCCACGTTCAGTCCGCGTCCGACCACGCGCACGTCGCCGCCCGGCGAGCGGATCTGCAGGGCGAGCCCGATCTGCGGGCCCTGCGGCGCCGCCGTCTCCTCGTCGTCGTCCGGGGCCCCGCCGGGACGGTTCACCTCGACCACGTCCATCTGCACGATGCCGTTGGATCCCGGCAGGTTCGGCTCGATCCGGGCTTCGTCGACGTCCAGCCGTCCCGCGAGGGTGATGTTGCCGTCCGTGCGCCGTTCGACCGTAAGCGGTCCCGACGCCCGCGCGCTGGCCAGCTCATTGTCGATCACGCGGAACCGGGACAGCTGAAGCCGGAAGCTGGAGGCGCTGCCCTGGCGCAGCCCGAGGCGGCCTTCGCCCGCGACGGCGCCGCCGTCCCCGTCCGACGCCGCGAAGGTCTCGATCAGCGCCGTCTCGTCGTCGAAGCGAACGGCCAGGCCCAGATCCTCCAGCCGCAGGCCCGACGAGCTGTCGCGGAAGGTGCCGTCGGACAGATCCATCCGGCCGGTCAGGCGCAGCTCGTTCAGACTGCCGCCCAGACGGGCGCGGGCCTCGACCCGACCCGACAGCGTCCGCTCTCCACCCATGAACAGGTCCCAGATGGGGCGGATCTCGCCCTCGGCGAAGACGTCTCCCGACAGCGGCCGCGTCCGGTCGATCGCCAGGCGGAGGGGAGAGGCCGAGGCCACAACGGGGAAGGTGACGTCGGCGGTCGCCTCCACGGCGCCTTCGTCGCGCGCGCGGGCAACGAGCCGCAGGCGGTCGTCGATCAGGGTGGCGTTCACGACGCCATCGACCGACACGTCGCGCGGGGCGTCGACGCTGCGCACGCCCTGCAGGTTCAACTGGGCCGATCCGGACAGGTCCGCGCCCGTGCCCCGCAGCGATACGGTGCCGGTCGCGCGTCCGCGCAGGTCGGCCATGAGCGACCCCAGTTCGACGCTGGTCAGATCGGCCTGGATGAAGGTGGCCCGGGCGTCCGAACGGTACTCGCCGATCAACACGCCCCCGCCCACGGCCAGGTCGGCGCGGACCACGCGCCCGTCCTCGGCCATGGCGAACACCAGCGGCTTGCGGGTCGAGAAGGCGATCTCGCGCACCCGGCCGTCGCCGTTCAGCGTCACCGTCTGCGCGCCGTCGGCGCGGGCGTAGACGCCGTCGCCCTGGAACTGGACCGGGGTGCCGCCGCCGACGTCGACCGCGGCCGTGAACGGCAGGTTCGACAGCGAACCGGCACCCCGCACCTCCAGCGTCCGGATCGTGAGGGCCGAGCCGGCAAAGGTCACGTTCCGGCCACTGACGTTCAGGACGGCGCTTTCCGAAGCGGCGCCGTCGGTCAGGCGCACGCGCCCGTCCAGCGTGCCGCTGCGCAGGAAGGCGCCCGGTCGGGCGGTGAAGGTCAGGTCGGCGCTGGAGGGGAAGCCGCGCGACAGGGTCACGTCCCCCTGGGCGACCACGCCGCCCGCGTTCAGGTCCAGCCCCGTCAGGCGCGTCCGGTTGTCGGACAGGGCGAAGGCGGCGACCGCACGGGCGGGGCCGTACGGGGAGCCCGCCGTCACCGCGATCCGGCCGTCGGTCTCGCCCGGCCCCCGTGCGAACGTCAGCGTCATGCGGGCCTCGCTGAGTTCGAGGGCGCCGATCTCGACCCGGTCGAAAGCGGCGCGCAGATCGGCCCGCGGCTGGGCAAAGGTGCCGGTCAGGCCGCCGTCGCCGCGCATCGCGCCGGCGATCTCCACCGGTCCGACCCCGAAGGGGCCCTCCGCCTGCCAGGCCAGGGCCAGACGCATGGTCCCGTCGAAGCCGACGATCCCCTTGGTGGTGGCCGACCCCTCCGCGCCGGTCAGGGTGGCGGCGTCGATCAGCACCCGGTCGCCGTCCAGCAGGCCCGACGCCTGCAGGCGCGGCTGCGGGCCCAGCAGGCGGTCGATCTCGATCACGCCGGTCTCAAGTCCCCGGCCCCGGCCGTCGAACCCAATGCGCCATTGGCCGCCTACGTCCGGCGCCGTGGCCGTCACCGGTCCGCCGAACGCGCCGCCGCCGCCGGGCCGGATGCGGCTCACGTCGGTGACCTCGGCCCGTCCGCGGAAGGCCAGCGCGCCGCCGATCGTGCGCGATCCCTGTCCCTCGACCTTCAATCCTTCGCCCGTCAGATCCAGACGCCGCAGCAGGACCGCGCCATCGGCGTCGCGCGTCGCGGCCAGTTCGACGTAGGCCGAGCGACCCAGAAGGCCGCCGACGAGGCCCGCACTGGAGCCGCCGGTCGCGCTCAGCCGGCCGTCGAGATCGATCCGCCCCCCGGCCACCTTCACCTCGACGGGGCCGGCCAGGCGCGCCGCGCGCCAGCTGGCGACTTCGGCGTCCAGCACGCTCATCTGCCCGTCGAACGTCCAGTCGTCGGGCGTGCCCGCGTACCGCCCCAGCAAGGCCGCGCCGCCGCCCAGCGAGGTGCCGGTCAGCCGCGCGAGGTTGGGCGTCGTCAGGCGCAGGTCCAGTCCGTCCGGCACGGCCTGGTCGCTGAGTCTCAGATAGCCGCGGGCCTGGGTGGAGATGTTGTCGGCGCGGAAGTCCCAGGCTACGCCGTGGACTCCCTCCCGGTCCCGGTCCGGCACGCTCGCGACGCCGAACCGCGCGGTGCGCCCGAGACGTTGCGCGAAGGGCGCCAGCAGGTCGGAGCGGCTGAAGTCGACGTAGCCGGACAGTTTGGACCCGTCCTCGCCGAACCGGCCGACGATCCGGAGGGGGACGAAGGCGCCCGATCGGACGCGCGCGTCGACCACGGCCCCGGTGACCACGGCCACGGCGCTGAACGGCGCGTCGGGCGAATAGCCCATGGCCCCCGCCAGCGGACCGCCGCTCGCTTCCTCGGCCCGCAGGTTCAGCCGCAGATCCGACAGTTTGTCGCCCACGGTGAAGCGGCCGTTCAGGAAATCCCCCGGGCGGGACAGGCTGACCGCCGCGAACGTGCCCTCCTTGGCCCCCGTGCGCGGCACGGCCGCGTTCCCGGACAGCCGCCAGCGGCCGTACTCCTTGCTGAACCCCTCCAGCAGTTCGACCTCGGCGCGGAAGGAGTCGATGTCGATGTCGAGCGGCATCGGCCGGGGAGGATCGGTCGACGGTTCGACCTCCGGGCGGCGCAGCACGCGCACGCGGCCGGCGCTGATCTCGTCGGCATGGAAGCGGCGCGTGATGAGCGGCAGATAGCTCCAGTCGACGCGAACCTCGGTCGCCTCCAGCCAAACGCCCTTGGCGTCGGTCACGGTCACCCGTCCGATGGTGAAGTCGTCGAACAGGTCGCCGCGCACGTTCTCGACGTTGATGCGGCCGTAGCGGCCGATCTTCTGGCCGGCGACGAAACTCGTCACCAGCTCGCGCCCGGGGCCGGACAGCAGGTACAGCCGCCCGCCCACCAGCGCCACGATCAGAAGGGCGACGAGGGCGGCCACACCCAGACCGCCGAAGAAGGCGATGGCCTGCAGCCGCGTGCGCTTCTTCTTCGCCTCCGCGGCGGCGGGCGGGTCCTCGACCTCTGGCGTCCCGGGCGCGTCGACCATCAGAAGGCCTGGCCGATGCTGACGTAGATCTGGAAGTCGGCGTCGCCGTCCCGCTTGTTCAGCGGAAAGGCGATGTCGGCCCGGATCGGGCCGAAGGGCAGGTCGTACCGGACACCAATCCCGGCCCCGAACCGCACGTCGCCGAAGTCGGGGTACTCCTCGAAGCCGATCGCCCCGGCGTCGACGAAGGCCGCCAGACCCAGGGCCCCGCGCAGCCGGTGCCGCGCCTCGATCGAGGTCTCGAACAGCGAAAGGCCGCCGCGCGGCGTGTTGTCCGGCAGGCGCGGTCCGACCCCCTGGTAGCTGTAGCCGCGCACCGACCCCCCGCCTCCGGAATAGAACAGGCGGTCCGAAGGGACGGTCAGCTCGTCGCCGCCGAGGATGGACCCGATGCGCACCCGGCCCGCGAGCACGGTCCGGGCGTCGTCCTGAAGCGGCAGGTAGGCGCTGACCTGCGCCTCGGCGCGGACGAACAGCACGGTGTCCTCGCCGGCCACCGCCGTGGGCTGGGCGGAGACAAACAGGCGCCAGCCGCGCGTGGGATCCAGCGGATCATTGGACGCGTCGGTGTAGGCGCTCCCGCGGCCGGTCACGATCACCAGATCGCGGTCGAACCCGATCGGCAGGTTGGTGAGTCGATCGAACCGGTTCTCCTTGTACTGACCGGCGTCGAGGCCGACTCCGTAGGTGAAATAGGACGTGCGCCCGATCCGCTGCCGCAGGTCGGCCGAGGCCGTCAGCGCGGTGCGGACGTAGGCGTCGGTGTCCTCGTTCACCACGGCCCCCGAAAGCGTCAGGGTCCGGCCGGGACGCCGCCAGTGGGGCAGGCTCAGGTCGGTGCCGATGCGGCTGTCGATGTTCGCGATCCGGGCCTGGAAGCGCAGCGTGTCGGCGCGGCCGAAACGGTTGTGGTGGGTCCAGATCGCGTCGACGCCCGCGCCCTCGCCGGTCGAGACCGTCGCGCCCACTTCCAGAATGCGCCGCGGCCTGTCGGCGAGCGTGACGATGACCGGCCGGTCGCCGGTCCGGGTCGCCTGCTCCGCGGGCGCGAGCGCCACCCCCACGCCGTCGTAGACACCGGTTTCGAGCAGGCGCCGTTCCAGCTCCGCCACCTGTTCGGGATCGTAGACGTCGCCTTCGTCCCAGGGGCGCAGATAGTCCACCCAGCCGGGATTGGTGCGTCCCCGCGTCTCCAGCCGCACGCCGTTCAGGGTGACCAGCGGCCCGGCGTCGATCCGGTACTCGGGCTCCACCGTCAGGCTGGCGTGGTCCACGACGACCCGGCGGGGCGTGGCCCGGGCGTCGGCATGCCCCCTGCGGCTCAGGGCGGCGACCAGCCGACCTTCCGCGGCGATGACGTCGATGGCGCGTCCGGGATTCCCGGTGGCGAGGTCGAGCTCGCCGCGGGCCGCCTGGTCGATTTCGGGCGAGGGCACCTCGTCGGTCCATGTCACCGTCGGCGTGGCCAGCACGAAGCGTTGGCCGGGCACGACCACGACCACGGCGACCGGGGTCTCCTCGCCCTCCACGTCGTCCTGGACCGTGGCCTGGTAGTAGCCCTCTGAACGAAGCAGGGCTGTGGCGTCCTCGGCCGCGGCGCGCGCCCGCCGACGGGCCTCGAAGCGATTGGAGGGAGGACCGTCGCTCTCGCCCACCGCCTGCACCAGCTGGGCGCGCAGCTCGTCCGGCATCTCGCCGCGGACCTCGGCGGTCGGGTCCGCCCAGGCCACGGCGGTGCCGGCGGCCCAGGCCGCCAGACCCAAGCCGAGCCTCTGCAAGATGTGATTCAAACGGTCGCCTGTTCAGCGGGGCGGCGGGTGCCGCGGGGTCGTCAGTAGAAGAGGGTCTCGCTGTCCGGACGCACGGTCTCTTCGGAGGTGCGCTCGTCGGTCGGCAGGGCGGTGGAGTCGGTCGGCGTCGTCGGCGCGGGGGCGGTCTCGACCGGCGGCGTCTCGACCGGCACCGGCGCGACCTCAACCGGCGGCGAGGGCTCCAGGCCCTCATCGCTGGGCTCGGGCTGATCGCAAGCGGCGAGGGTCAGGGCCGCTCCCATGGCCGCAAGAGTCAGAAATCGCTTCATGGTCCGCTTCCCCCGTCTGGTTCCATCCGGCCGAACGCCCGACCGGCTTCGCCGTTCCATAGCGAGGTTCCGCCGACAGGTCACGGGCCCGACCCCGGCCGGATGCGTCGACCGATCCCCTGGTCGGCGGCTTCGGCCGTCTCGCTACGGCGGGACCGCAGGTCGGCCACGGCGTCCTCGAGAGTCATCGTCCCCGCGGGGCGCGGCTCGGCACGGACGCCGTCGAAGACCGGGGCGGGGGTCGGGAATCCCCGCCGGTCGAAGACGCCCCGCGCGAGGTTGTGAGGATGCGCCCGCGCCTCCGAGGCGGTCAGCACGGGCGTCACGCAGGCTTCCGTCCCGGCGAAGCGCGCGGCCCAGTCGTCGCGGTCGGCCGCGGCGAAGAGGCCGGCGAAACGGGCATGCAGCGCCGGCCAGAGGGAAAGATCGTGCTGCGGGGCCTCACCGGGATCGACTCCCAGCCCCGCCAGCAGGGCGGCATAGAAGCGCGGCTCCAGCGCGCCGACCGCCACGAAGCCACCATCGCGGCAGGCATAGCACCGATAGAAGGGCGCCCCGCCGTCCAGAAGGTTGGCTCCCCGCGCCTCGGTCCAGAGGCCGCGCGCCGACAGGCCGGCGAAGAGTCCCGTCAGCTGCGCCGCGCCGTCCGTCATCGCCGCGTCGATCACCCGTCCGCGTCCCGTCCTCCTAGCCTCAAGAACCGCGGCGAGCAGGCCGATGACCAGTCCCTGGGCCCCGGCGGCGTAGTCGCCGATCAGGTTGAGGGGCGGGGTGGGGGGGCGACCCGGTTCGCCCATGGCGTGAAGGACGCCGGACAGGGCGAGATAGTTGAGGTCGTGCCCCACCTGGTCCGCCATCGGGCCGGTCTGCCCCCAGCCCGTGACCCGCCCGTAGACCAGAGCCGGCGCGCGGGCCGCAACGACGTCGGGCCCCAGACTCAGCCGTTCCATGACGCCGGGACGGAAACCCTCGATCAGGGCGTCGGAACCGGCGACGAGAGCGAGCACCCGCTCAAGGTCGTCCGGGGATTTCAGGTCGACGGCGACCGCAGTTCGACCGCGATGGAGGACGGCCCCGCCGACCTCCTCGAAGACGGCGGCGCCTGCGGAGGCCGCACGCGTCAGGCGCAGCACCTGCGCGCCCATGTCGGCCAGCAGCATGCCGGCGAAGGTCACCGGACCCAGGCCGTCGAACTCCACGACTCGAAGATCGGAAAGAGGTCCCATGCGACCGACCTCAGGGCAAAAAGGGAATGGTACGTCCTCTCGGGCTCGAACCGAGGACCCTCTGATTAAAAGTCAGATGCTCTAACCAACTGAGCTAAGGACGCACATCACCCGCGGCTTCGCCGCGAGGCGCGTTTCTGAGTCATTCCGTCCGCCGGGTCAAGGCTTGCGGTCGCGGATCGGCGGACGGGTCTGCCGGATCAGCCCGGGCCGGCGCCGGTGTTGAAGTCGAACGCGGGCTCGGGCCGCCGCGGGCCGCCGCCGAAGTTCCACGTCAGGCCGACGAAGAAGGCGGGCTCCTGGAAGCGCACGCGCACCCGGTCGCTGAAGTCCGGCGTGTCCACGACGATGACCTGCTCGGCGGTGTCCAGCACGTTCACGCCCGTCAGGGTCAGGCTGAGGTCGTCCGTCAGTTTGCGGCGATAGCCGAGGTTCAGGATGCCGAACGGCTCGCGATACCCCTGGGCCTGCAGTTGCTCGCCGTTGTAGAAGCCGTTCACCTGGAAGAAGTCGACCTCGGTCGGCTGCCAGTTGAGCGACGTCCGCACGCTGGCGCTGGTCCCGCTGCGATCGGCGCCGGCCACGCCCGGCACGAAGATGTCGTTTTTGAACACCGTCCCGGAGACGTTGTAGCTGATGCCCAGCGGCAGCTGGCCGTTGGCGATGAACTCGAGGCCCATGCGCTGGGATTCGCCCAGGTTCTCCCGGGTGGTCAGCACGACGCCGTTGCCCAGATCCTCGACCACGTCCGTCACGCCGCCCGAGCTGTCGCGGTAGAAGGCCGTCGCCGAGTAGAAGGTGCGGCCGGACCGCATCTGCCAGCCGAACTCGTAGCTGTCGGTGATCTCCGGTTCGAGGTCGGGGTTGCCGCGCCGCAGGTTCTGCGGGTCGATGTAGACGGTGAACGGATTGAGATCCTGCGGCGACGGCCGCGCGATCCGACGGCTGTACCCGCCCCGCAGACGCTGGCTCTCGGTCAGCTGGTAGCCGAAATTCAGGGTCGGATAGACGCGGAAATAGTCACGGTCGACGGTGACGTTCTGGGTCACCTGGTCGAGCTGGAATTCGACCTGCTCGAGGCGAAGTCCGAACTGGACGTCCAGATCGCCGAACGGCCGGTCGTAGGTCCCGTAGGCGGCGTGGATGGTCTCGTCATAGCGGAACAGGCTGTTCAGCGCCGGGATGGCGACGAGGCTGGTGAACGAGGGACCGCGGAAGCCGAAGTTGTCGAACTCATTGTTCTCGACGTCCAGCTCATAGCCGACCTTGAGCGTGCGGCGCTCGCCCATCGGGCGGGTGTAGTCGACCTTGACGCCCCACTCGTCCGACGTGGTGGAGCCGCCGATCCGCTCGGCCGAATCCGACCCGCCGCCGGCCGTGACGTCGGTGAAGGCGGTGGTGATCCGTTCGTTCTCGTTCTCGCCGTACTCGAGGTCGACGACGAGCTCGTGCTGGTCGGCGAACTTGCGCCGCCACGAGGTGCGGGCGTTGGTTCCGCTGTTGCTGAACTCGGTCTCGCCGTCGCGCGCATAGGCGTCCAGAACCGCGCCCGTGCCGTCGGCGCGGACGAAGGTCTCGATCCCCTCGCCGCCGACGGCGAATTCGCGCCAGCCCAGCTCGCCGCTGATGCGGTCGCGGGCGTTCAGGTCGTAGTCGGCGCTGATGCGCGCGTTCTTCGATTCGAAGCGGCCGTCGTTGACGGCCTCGTTGGTCTCGCGGCGCTCGTCGGCCGGCGTGGCACCCGGCCGCAGACGCTCGCGGCTGCTGACGTTCTCGCCGTTCTGCCGGCGATAGCCGACGTCGCCGGCCACGGTCAGGGGGCCGTCCCGGCGGCTGCCGCTGATCGAGGCATTGCCGCGGCCCTCGCCGCCGTAGCCCAGGCGTACGGTGCCGGAGCTGATCGACTGGGTAGTCTTCTTCGTCACCAGGTTGATGATGCCGCCCGATCCCTCCGGGCTGAAGGCGGCCGACGGATTGGTGATCACCTCGACGCGTTCGATGGTGCCGCCGGACATGGCCTGCAGCGCGTCCGCGCGGCTGCCGCCGCTGAACATGGCCGAGGGACGGCCGTCGATCAGGATGGTGACGTTGCCGTCGCCGCGCAGGGCGACGTTGCCCTGCAGGTCCACTTCCACCCCGGGGACGTTGCGCAGCACGTCGGCGACCGAGCCCGTCTGGGCCTGCAGGTCGTTGGCGACGTTGTAGCTCATGCGGTCGGCCTGGCTCAGGATGTCCGGCCTCACGCCCTGGACCACCACCTCCTCGACCTGGGTCTCGTCCTCGGCTTCCTCAGCCGGCTGCTGGGCCGGGGGCGGAGTCTGCGGCCGGTCCTGGGCGGCGGCGGCCGTCACGGCGAACACGGAGAAGGCCGTCGTCGCCATCAGCGTACGGAGGATCATGGGGCAAGCCTGGGAGAGAGGGACAAGTCGGGAGGACGTCATCGAACGCTGTAGCCCCCCTCGCCCCGTCGCACTTCTTAAATTTCGGCAATGAAATCCGGGCTTCAGGCGGGGGGAGGGGGCAGCGGGAGCCGTGCACATCAAGAGAGGAACTCCTTGGTCGGGACACGATGATCCCTGAACTCCCGCGCCCCACAGGGCATGAGCGCCGCGTGAGGCCTCGCTGAAATCGCCCGCGGGGGTCAGCGGTCGCCCTTCGGCGCGGCGCGCGCGGCAAGCACGTCCAGCACGTCCTGC
Organism: Alphaproteobacteria bacterium; assembly: GCA_018820275.1. Lineage (GTDB taxonomy): Bacteria > Pseudomonadota > Alphaproteobacteria > Caulobacterales > Caulobacteraceae > Brevundimonas. Next base: position 89,144 of record JAHJOO010000014.1, on the reverse strand, counting down.
GACGACAGGCCGCGCGCCTTCAGCAGCACCAGCAGGTGATAGATCAGGTCCGCCGCCTCGGAGGCCAGTTCGGCGTCGTCTCCGGCCGCGCCGGCCAGGGCCGTCTCCACGCCTTCCTCACCCACCTTCTGCGCCGCCCGTTTGGGGCCCTCGGCGAGCAGCCGCGCGGTCCAGCTCTCGGCCGGATCCGCTTCGGCCCGCTCGGCGATCGTCCGCTCAAGCCGCGCCAGACGACCCAGTCCCGGCGCGTCCTCATCGCCGAAGCAGCTGACGCGGTTCAGGTGGCAGGCATTGCCCACGGGCCGCACCTTCACCACCACGGCGTCGCCGTCGCAGTCGGCGATGATCTGGCGCACGAACAGCCGGTCACCCGACGTCTCGCCCTTGCGCCAGCGCCCGCCGCGCGAGCGCGAGATGAAGGTCGCCTCGCCGCTCTGGATCGTCTCGGCGAGCGCGGCGCGGTCCATATAGGCCAGCGTCAGCACCTGCAGGGTGTCCGCATCCTGCACGATCGCGGGGATCAGGCCGCCGCCCTTGTCGAAGTCCACGGTATCCGGATCGATCACGGCCGCACCTCCACGCCGGCCGCGGCCAGCTCCGCCTTCAGGTCCGGGATGCGCACCGCCCCGGTGTGGAAGACGCTGGCCGCCAGGGCACCCGACACGTCCGCCTGTTCAAAGACATCGACGAAGTGCGCCGCTGCGCCCGCGCCGCCCGAGGCGACCAGCGGGATGGTCAGGCGCGACTGCGCCGCCGCCAGCTGCTCCAGATCATAGCCGCGCCGCACGCCGTCCTCGTCCATGCAATTCAGCACGATCTCGCCGGCACCCAGCCGCTGCGCCTCGACGATCCAGTCCAGCGTCCGGCGGCCCGCGCCGCGGCTGGCGGTGGGATCGCCGGTGTACTGATGCACCATCCAGTCGTCCGCGACCTTGCGGCTGTCCACGCCGACGACCACGCACTGGCCGCCCAGCCGCTCGGCCATCTCGGAGATCAGCTCGGGCCGCTCCAGCGCGGGCGAGTTGATCGACACCTTGTCCGCGCCGTGATCGAGGCAACGCGCGGCCTGCTCGACGGAGCGGATGCCGCCCGCGACGCAGAAGGGGATGTCCAGGAGGCGGGCCACGCTCTCGACCCAGCCATAGTCCAGCGTCCGCCCCTGCGGGCTGGCGGTGATGTCGTAAAAGACCAGCTCGTCGGCGCCCTCGTCCCGATAGCGCGCGGCCAGTTCGGCGGCGTCGCCCATGTCGCGGTGCCCTTCGAAGCGGACGCCCTTCACGACGCGGCCGTCCTTGACGTCAAGGCAGGGGATGATCCGCCGCGCCGTCATCGCACGGCCTCCAGCGCCTGTTCGACGGTGAAGCGGCCCTCGTAGATCGCCCGGCCAACGATGGCCCCGGCGCAGCCCGCGTCGCGCGCGGCGGTCAGGTCCGCCGTCTTCGCCACGCCGCCGGAGGCCTGCACCCGCAGGTCCGGCCGCCGCCGCACGATCTCGGCCAGCAGCTCGAGATTGGGCCCGGTCAGCGCGCCGTCGCGGCCGACGTCGGTGACCAGCACATGAGACGCCGTTCCGGGCGGAAAGCGGTCCAGCGCCGCCCAAAGATCGACGGAGGCGGCCTCGGTCCAGCCCTTCAGCGCCGGCACCGGCACGCCGTCGCGCACGTTCACGTCCAGAGCCAGGGCGATCCGCTCCGCCCCGAACTCGGACAGCCAGTCCGCGACCGCCCCAGGCGCCGTCACGGCCTGCGAGCCGACCACGACGCGCGCCACACCGGCGTCCAGCAGGGCCGCCACGTCTTCACGGGATCGCACGCCGCCGCCGGACTGGATGTTGACCTCGCCCGAGCGCGCCAACCGGCCGATCAGTTCGTGCTGAACGGCGCGCCCCGCCTGCGCTCCGTCCAGATCCACGACGTGCACCCACTCGGTGCCCGCCGCGACGAAGCTCGCCAGCCGGGCGGCCGGATCGTCGTCGTAGCGCGTCACCTGGTCGAACCGCCCGTGCATCAGCCGCACGCAGGCGCCGTCCCTCAGGTCGATGGCGGGGTAGACGATCACGCGGGCAGCTCCAGAAAGTTCTTCAGAATGCGGGCCCCGGCCGCGCTGGACCGTTCCGGGTGGAACTGGCAGCCCCAGCGGGTCCCGGCGCGCACCACCGCGGGGACCGGCCCGCCGTACTCCGCCCGCGCCAGGGTCGCCGGACCGTCGGGACAGACGTAGCCGTGCACGAAATAGGCCCAGGCGTCGTCGCCCACGCCCTCCAGCAACGGGTCGTCGCGCACGACCTCCAGCCGCGACCAGCCCATGTGCGGCACCGGCCGCGACGGACCCGGCTCCATGCGGCGGACCCGGCCGGGGATCAGGCCCAGCAGCTCCGCCTCGCCCTCGTCGCTGCCCTCGAACAGCAGCTGCTGGCCCAGACACACGCCGAGCAGAGGACGGGGGAAGGCCCGGATCGCCTCGATCAGCCCCAGCTCCCCCAGACGTTCCATGGCATAGGCGGCCGCGCCGACCCCGGGCAGAATCAGGCGCCCGGCCGCATCGATCTCCGCCGCCGTCGACACCAGCCGCACCTCGGCGCCCAGCCGCTCCAGCGCGAAGCGGACCGAGGCAACGTTACCGGCGCCGTAGGCGACGACCGCGACGGTGCTCACAGCACCCCCTTCGTCGAAGGCACGGCCTCGCCCTCGACCCGGATCGCCTGACGCAGGGCCCGACCCAGCGCCTTGTAGACGGCCTCGGTCTTGTGGTGGTCATCCTGTCCGGTGACCGAGACGTGGATCGCCGCGCCGAGGTGCTCGGCCAGGCTGCGGATCACGTGGGCGGTCATGTCGGTGCGATAGTCGCCGAGGAAGGCGGTCGAAAACGCGCCCTCGAACACCGGATAGGGCCGTCCCGACAGGTCGATCGACACCTTCGCCTCGGCCTCGTCCATCGGCAGGACGAAGCCGTAGCGGGCGATGCCGCGCCGCTCGCCCAGCGCCTGCTTCAGCGCCTGCCCAAGGGCGATGGCGCTGTCCTCGATCGTGTGGTGCGGATCGGTGTGCAGGTCGCCCTCGCACGACAAGCTCAGCGAGAAGCCGCCGTGCGCCGCCACCTGCTCCAGCATGTGGTCGAAGAAGCCGACGCCGGTGCGGATGGCGACGGGCGCCGCCGCGTCCAGGTCGACGGCGCAGACGATGCGCGTCTCTTTTGTGTCCCGCACCGACTGGCCGGTCCGGTGCGGCCGCCCGACCGGCGCGAGGCCGAAGGCGGCCAGCGTGCGGTCGTTCAGCTCCGCCCGGGCGAAGACGGGCAGGCGCAGGCGGTCGCCTTCCACCTCCGCCGCCACGCCCAGTCGCGCCAGCGCCGCCCGGGCCCCGGCGAGGTCGGCCGGCCGCGCCGCGATGACCGGCCCGACGCCGGGCTCGACCGACATTTCGCGCGACAGGGCTTTGGTCATGCGCGCCCGCTCGTCGCGGACGCGGGCGATCCGGGCCCCGGTCTCGACGAGGCGCGAGGGATCCAGCGCCTGCAGCGCCAGCCTCAGGCTCGGCTCCGGAACCGCGTGCGGCTCCATCACCCCCACGATCCGGGCCAGCGTGGCCGGGCGGGCGATCAGGGCCCCGACCCGCGCGCCGGTCAGTCCGTGCGACAGCGACAGGCTGCGCACCACGACCAGGCCCTCGTGGCGCTGCGTCAGAGGGGCGGCGGAGGTCTGGTCCGAGAACTCCACGCGCGCCTCGTCGACGACCAAAAGCGCGGGCGCGATCCGATCGGCCATCTCCGTGACCGCCTCGGGCGAGCCGAGGCCGCGCACGATCATTGCGAGGAGCGCGGCGTCCTGCGGGGCGGGACGGTACAGTTTCGCCAGGGCGTCGAAGGGCGGGGCGTCCGGCGCGTCCACGCGCAGACCTTCGCGCGCCGCCAACCGGAAGATCAGCTCCAGCCCGTGCGACGCGCCGCGCACCGGCAGGACGTGGTCGGCGGGCACGCCATAGACTTCGACCATGCGCGCGGCGACCGCAGGGGCGGAGGTCGGCGCGCGGTCGAGGCCCTCGGCGCCGGACACGAGGGGCGGGAAGGGGGCGGGCAGGGTCATCCGGCGCTCCTCAGATCCGCGGCCCGGGCGTGAGCCTCCAGCCCCTCCAGCCGCGCCAGCCGCGCCGCCACGGGGGCCAGTTGTGCCGCGCCGCGCGCGGCGACGGTCTGCACCGACATCGAGGTCATGAAGCTGGCGGTGGTGAGGCCGCCCAGCGTCCGCGCCCCGCCGTCGGTCGGCAGGACGTGGCTGGGTCCGGCGGCATAGTCGCCCAGGGTCTCCGCCGCGTGGCGTCCCACGAAGATGGCACCGGCCGCGGTGATGCCGTCGACCAGGTCGTCGGCATATTCGACCTGCAGGGCCAGGTGCTCCGGCCCGTAGGCGTTGATCACCTCCAGCGCCGCGTCGAGGTCGCGCACCAGAATGGCGCGGGCCTCGGCCAGCGACGCCCGCGCCACCTCGGCGCGCGGCAGGTCCTCGAGCTGTGCCTCGACCTCGGCCAGGACGTAGTCGATCGTCGCCCGGCTGGTGGACACCAGCAGCACCTGGGCGTCGACGTCGTGCTCGGCCTGGCTCAGCAGGTCGGCCGCCGCGATCTCCGGCGCGGCGTCGCGGTCGACGACGACCATCAGCTCCGACGGTCCGGCCGGCATGTCCACCGCCGGCCCGCCTGGCAGTGCCGCCGCCTGCTTCTTGGCCTCGGCCACCCAGGCGTTGCCGGGGCCGAACAGCTTGTCGCACGCCGGGATGACGTCCCCGTCGAACGCCGCCCCAAACGTCAGCGCCGCGATCGCCTGGGCCCCGCCGATCAGCCAGATCTCCTCCAGCCCCGCCTCGGCGCCGGCCAGGATCATGGCCGGGTGGATTCCCCCGTCCTTCGCCGGCGGCGTCACCGCCACCCGCACGGGCACGCCGGCCACCTGCGCCGGGATCGCCTGCATCAGCAGCGAGGAGAACAACGGCGCGGTGCCGCCCGGCACATAGATCCCCGCGGACCGGATCGGCCGCCACGCGATCCGCGAGCGCACGCCCGGCGTCGTCTCGACCCAGTCTCCGTCCTCCGGCCGCGTGGCCTGGTGGAAGACGCGCACATTGTCGGCCGCGACCCTCAGCGCCCGCACATCCGCCGGCGGCAAGGCCGTGCGGGCGTCGGCCACGGTCGCCGCGTCCAGCACGATCCGGCGCGGGGCGTGGCCGTCCAGCTTCAGCGCCCATTCGGTCACCGCCGCGCCGCCGCGCGCGCGCACGTCGTCCAGAATGGCGCGCACGCCGTCGGTCACGCGGGCCTCGGCCCGGCGCGCGGGACGGGCCAGCGCCTCGCGCCGCCCGGTTTCGTCCAGAGACGCCCAGTCGAACCGCTTCATCACATCATCTTCTCGATCGGCAGGACGAGGATGGCGGACGCCCCCTCGGCCTTCAGCTTCTCCAGCGTCTCCCAGAACACCGCCTCCTGGCAGACGGCGTGGACGGCCACCGCGTCCTCGCGGCCGGACAGCGGCATCACCGTCGGCGCGCCCGCGCCCGGCAGCAGGGCGGTGATGCGGTCGAGGTTGGCGCGCGGCGCGTTCAGCATCACGTATTTCGCGCCCTGGCTGGCGACGACGCCGGCCATCCGCTCGACGATGCTTTCCAGCAGGTCGGCCAGCTCGGGTTCCGGCGCCACGGGCGAGCGGATCAGCACGGCCTGGCTGTCCAGCACCGTCTCGCGCGCCTCCAGCCCGTTGGCCTCCAGCGTCGCCCCGGTCGAGACCAGGTCGCAGATGGCGTGCGCCAGCTTCAGCCGCGGGGCGACCTCGACCGCGCCGCGCATGGTCACCACGTCGGCCGTCACGCCCTGTTCCGCCAGCCACCGCTTCAGCACCCGCGGATAGCTGGTCGCCACGCGCCGGCCGTCCAGCGACGCGGGGCCGGCATAGTCCAGCGTAGGCGGGACGGCGATCTTCAGGGTGCAGCGGCCGAAGCCCAGCGGCATCACGACCTCGGCGACGGGCCCCCCATTGCGGCCTTCTTCGAGCACGTTCTCTCCGACGATCCCGAGATCGCAGACGCCGTCCGCGACGAAGGTCGGAATGTCGTCGTCGCGCACGCGCAGCAGGTCGATGGGCGCGTTCTCGATGCGGTACAGCAGGTCGTTGGTGCCCTTGACCACCCTCAGACCCGCGTCGCGGACGAGGTCGAGGCTGCGGTCCGACAGACGGCCGGACTTCTGGACGGCGATGCGCAGCCGCCCCTTCACGGTACTCATGATTTCAACTCAGCTGTTGGCGGCGAGACGATCCAGCACCAGGCGGTATCCCTGATGCGGCATCTCCTTGAGGAAGCGGGCGACCCGCACGACGGTGGTCGGGCTGGCCTGGGCCTCGGCCGCGATCTCACGATATGACTTGCCGCCCGCGTCCAGCAGGCGGGCCACCTGCCAGCGCTCGGCGAAGGCGCGGATCTCGGCCGGCGTGCACAGGTCCGACAGGAAGGCGTCGACCTCCTCGCGCGTCGTCAGCGCCAGCAAGGCGTCGTACAGGTCGACGCGACTGCGGGCCGTCGCGGCGGCGTTGCGGGGGAGGGCGGCGGTCATGGTGCGTTCCACTATGCTGTAACACTGGAACGGTCAAGCGGTCGCCCCGGTCCGCGACATTCTGTCCGTTTCGTAACCTTCCGCGCCTTGCGCCACGTCGTCCGGGGCTTAAGGTCCGCCGCGATTTCGACTTTTTGACGGGAGCACGACGATGCGGCTGAAACTTCTGATGGTGGCCGCGTCCGGCCTCGCGCTTCTGGCCTCCGCCGCCCAGGCCCAGGTCAGCGTCGGTGCCGCCGACCAGTCCAAGGGCGAGTACGAGGACGCCTTCCGCCAGTTCGAGGGCGAGGACTGGCCCAGCCCCAACGTCTATCGCGCCGCCACCGGCGAGCCGGGACCGGCCTACTGGCAGCAGAAGGTCGATTACGTCGTCGACGTGCGCCTGGACGAGGCCGGCCGCAGCCTGACCGGCAGCCAGCGCGTCACCTATCACAACAACTCGCCGCACGAGATCGACTTCCTGTGGGTGCTGCTGGACCAGAACGGGTTCAAGCGGGACTCCATGGACCGCGTCACCTCGACGACCGGAGACGAGGGCACCTACGGCCTCTTCGACATGGCCCAGGTGCTGATCTACGAGGACTGGGAAGGCGGCTTCAGCAATCTGACGGTCGCCGACACGCGGGGCCGGCCGATGACCTTCCTGGTCAACGACGCCCTGATGCGCATCGACCTGCCGACCCCGCTGAAGCCGGGCGAGCGCGTCACCTTCGACATGGGCTACACCCTGGCCATCGGCGACGGCGACCTGACCGGCGGCCGCTCGGGCTATGAGTGCTTCCGCGCCTCTGACGGCCAGTCGGACTGCATTTTCCAGCTGGCCCAGTGGTTCCCGCGCCTGGCCGCCTTCTCGGACTACGAGGGCTGGCATCAGCTGCCCTATCTGGGATCCGAGTTCCCGCTCGAGTTCGGCGACTATCAGGTCTCGATCACCGTTCCGGCCGACCACGTGGTCGCGGCCTCGGGCGTCCTGGTCAACGACCGCGACGTCCTGACGGCCGAACAGCGCCGCCGCTACACCGCGGCCCGGACCGCCACCGACCCGGTCTATATCGTCAATCCGGCCGAGGCCGCCGCAGCCGAACTGGGCGCGGTCGACGGTGCCCGCACCTGGACCTTCCGCGCCGAGAACGTCCGCGACTTCGCCTGGGCCAGCTCGCGCAAATTCGTCTGGGACGCCATGGGCGTGCCGAACGGCGACCCCGAGATGCCGGTGGTCATGGCCATGTCCTTCTATCCGGGCGAGGCGCGCCCGCTGTGGGACCAGGTCTCGACCCGCGCCGTGGCGCACGCGCTCGAGGTCTACGGCGAGGCGACCTTCCCCTATCCCTATCCCACGGCCCAGTCGGTGAACGGTCCGGTCGGCGGGATGGAATATCCGATGATCACCTTCAACGGGGCCCGGCCTGTCCGCGCGCCGGACGGCACGCCGCAGCGCGTCGAGGACGTGAAATACGCCCTGGCCGGCGTGATCATCCACGAGATCGGCCACATCTGGTTCCCGATGATCGTCAACTCCGACGAGCGCCAGTGGGTCTGGATGGACGAGGGCATCAACACCTTCGTCGAGTTCCAGGCCGAGAAGCTGTGGGACGCCGACTTCGACGCCTCGGGCGAGCCGCGCGGCGCCATCATCCGGCACATGCTCAGCGAGAACCAGCAGCCGCTGATGACGGGTGCCCAGAACCTGACCAACTACGGCTTCGAGGGCTATGTGAAGCCGGGCGTGGCCCTGACGGTGCTGCGCGAGACCGTGATGGGCCGCGAGCTGTTCGATCGCGCCATCGCCGAGTACGGCCGCCGCTGGAAGTTCAAGCGCGCCACGCCGTACGACTTCTTCCGCACCATGGAAGAGGTCTCGGGCATGGACCTCGACTGGTTCTGGCGTGGGTGGTTTTACTCGACCGACCACGTCGACATCTCGCTGGACAGCGTGGTCGTCGCCACCATGGAGAGGCCCACCCAAGGTGGCCAGCCGCAGGCCGAAGGCCCCGCGACGCCGCCCGCGCCCGAGCCGCCGTCGGTCACCGTGCTGGCGGATCGCGCCGAGGGCCGGGTTCCCCTCGTCGACCGCATGCCGGCGCTGGACAATCCGTCGGACGACGGATCGGCCGAGTTTCCGATCACCGATGAACAGCGCCGCGTCTGGGCCGCCTCCAAGAACGGCCAGTACGACGACCTGATCCGCCGGGCCCAGACCTATGGCGGCAAGCTGTACCGGCTGACCTTCTCCAACGTCGGCGGCGTGGTTATGCCGATCATCGTGCAGTTCACCTACGACGACGGCACGACCGAGACGGTGAAGATCCCGGCCGAGATCTGGCGTCAGAACAACCGCACGGTCACCTGGCAGCACGTGACGGACAAGACGGTGACCTCGGTCATGGTCGATCCGATGCAGCAGACTGCCGACGCCGACCTGGCCAACAACGGCTGGCCCCGCGCCGCCGCGGCCGCCGCGTCTGAGTGACCTGGGGACGGGCGGGCGGGACCGGCTTCGGCCGGACCGTCCGCCTCTCGGTCGGCCCGCATCCGGGCGATCAGCTCCGCGGCCGGGATCAGCAGCATCATGACGCGCCTCCACTTGCGAACGACTCTCATATTGCGAGCGAGTCGCAAATGACGCAAGCGCGGCCGTGAAGTCCTGCGGCGACTGCGGCCTGTGCTGCAAGCTGATGGGCGTGACCGAGCTGGAGAAGCCGGCCGGCAAATGGTGCGCCCACTTCCGGCGCGGGCGCGGCTGCGACGCCTACGACGCGCGCCCCGGGTCGTGCCGGGTCTTCAACTGCACCTGGCTGCTGACCGAGGCGCTCGACGATGGCTGGAAGCCCGCGGTGTGCGGCTTCCTGATGCACGTCGACGGCGGACGCCTGATCGTGGAGTGCGACCCCGCCAGACCCCAGGCGTGGCGAGCCCCGCCGCACCGCGCCGCGCTGGAGCGCTGGGCCGCCGAGGGCCAGGAGGTGCTGATCTTCGCGGGCCGCCGGGGCCAGCGCCTGAACGCCGACGCCACCCTGACCCCGGTCATCCGACGCGGCTGATCAGCACCCCGAGTCCGGGTGGGCCAGCAGGTCCAGGTCCACGGCGTCGGCCATGGCCCGGTATCCGGCGTCGTTCGGATGGAGGCGGTCGTCGCGGCTGAAATCGGCGCGCATGGCCTCGGGCCGCTCGGGATCGCGCGTGGCCGCGTCGAAGTCGACGACTCCCGCGAAGACGCCCTCCTCGCGGATGAAGGCGTTCAGGGCCCGCCGGGCGTCGGCCGACCGGACATCGTAGCGTTCCGAGTCCTGAAAGGCGGTGACGGTGCCGCCGAGCACGCGGATGCCGTGCGGGTCCAGCCGGTCGACGATCTGGCGATAGCCGAGGATCACCAGCCCGGCGTCGAGGCCCGGCCGCGACGGGTCGCCGGCATGCCGGATGTCGTTGATGCCCTCGATCAGGATGACGAAGTCCACGCCGGGCAGGGACAGGACGTCGCGGTCCAGCCGCATCAGCGCGCTCGGGCTGCGGCCGTGGCGAATGATCTGGTTGCCGCTGATGCCCGCGTTCAGCACCACGTAGCCGCCCGGACAGACCGCATGCAGACGACGCGCCAGCACCGACGGCCAGTCGGCGTCGGCGCCCAGGGTCGAGGTGGCCCCCTCGGTGATGGAGTCGCCGAGGGCCACGACCACCACGGGCGCGCGATCGCTCACGCCGTAGATCGCGGAGATCACCGACTGCCGGCGGGTCAGGGGCGCGTCGGCGGGCACGTCCGTCCTGCCGTCGCCCAGCCGCACCGGCGTGCGCCGCACGGCCCCGCGCGTCGGTCCCGGCAGCCAGGTCTGGACGGTCACCACCTCGAAGGCCGCGACCCGGACGCCCAGCGGGTCGCTGAGCAGCACCTGCCCTGCCGGCAAGTCCACGGCGGTCAGGCCGCCGAAGGTGACGGGCCGGGCGACGCCGTCGGGACCGGCCAGGGTCATCGCGCCGATCGACAGCACGTCCTCGCCGACCTCGTTGCTGACCCGCAGGCGCAGGCCCGACGCGGCGGCCCCGACGCGGATGTCCTGGCGCACGGTCTGGTCGTCGAAGCTGAGGGGCGCCTCGGGCGTGCCGTCGAAGCGGGGTGGCGCGGGGGAGGCGACCCACAAGGGGGCCCAGGTCGTCGGCGCGGGAGAGTCGCCGCCGGCGACCTGGGCCACGGCGAGCGGCGCGGCCGACACACACATCAGGGCCGCAAGGGCCCCGGCCGCCGCCGCTCGCCGGATCGGGGTCACGAGAAGTACAGGCCCCCGTTGACGTCCAGGTTCACGCCGGTGACGAACGCCGCGTCGTCGGACGCCAGATAGGCCACCGTCCGGGCCACCTCGGCGGCGTCGCCCTGGCGGCGCAGGGGCGTGGCCGCGGCCACGGAGGCGCGGACCTCGTCCCGGGTGAAGTCGTCGTGGAAGCGCGTGGCGATCATCCCGCACGTCAGGGCGTTCACGCGGATGCCCTGCGGCCCCAGCTCCCTGGCCATGGCGCGGGTGAAGGTCGTGACCGCGCCCTTGGCCGTGGCGTAGATCGACGCGCCGGGCCCGCCGCCGTCGCGCGCGGCCTGGGACGAGAAGTTCACGATCGCCCCGCCCCGACCCATGTGCGGCACGGCCGCCCGGGTGACGAGGTAGGTCGACTTCAGGTTCAGGTTCATGACCGTGTCGAAGAAGACCTCGTCGATCTCGGCGAGGGGGCGGCGTTCCACCATCCCGCCGGTCAGGTTCACGACGACGTCGATGCAGGGACCGAACGCGGTCAGCGCCGCGTCGATCAGACCGGTCGCCTCGGCCGCCTTCGTCAGATCGGCGCGGTGCACGACGGCCTGTCCGCCGGCCTCCCGGATGGTCGCGAGCGTCGCCTCGGCCGAGTTGCCGTCGTTGGCGTAGGCGATGACCACGCGGGCGCCTTCGGCGGCCAGCCGGATCGACACCTCACGGCCGATGTCTCGCCCGCCGCCGGTCACGATGGCGAGCTTGTCCTGGAACCGCATTCAGACTTCCTTCTGGATTGGAGAGCGGGGCTGGACCGGCGCGATGCGCCCGAGGACCAGCCAGATGGAGAGCAGCGACAGCGGCACCAGGGCCGCCACGAGGATGAAGATCGGGCCGTAGGATACCGTCGTCATGGCCGGCACCAGCCAGGTGGTGATCAGGGTTCCGGCGACCGCCGCCATGCCCCCGACCCCGGCCAGCGAGCCGACCGACCGGCCGTCGAACAGATCGCCCGGAATCGTCTGGATGTTGCCGATCGCGACCTGGAAGCCGAACAACACCCCGGCGATGACGAGCACGGCGACCGTCGGATCGGTGATCTGCGGCGCGGCGATCAGGCACGGGGTCATGACCAGGCCGCCCAGGGTGATCGACAGCTTGCGCGCCAGGTCGATCGACCGGCCGGACTTGATCAGCACGCCGGACAGCCAGCCGCCGAACAGGCTGCCGATCGCCGCCCCCACGAACGGCACCCAGGCGAAGATGCCGATCTGCTTGATGTCGAACCCGAAGGTCTCGGCCAGGTAGAGCGGCAGCCAGCTGACGAACAGCCACCAGATCGGATCGAGGAAGAAGCGCGACAGGATCACGCCCCAGCTTTGGCGGTGGGTCAGCAGCTGGCGCACGGTGGGCACATAGGCCCCGTCCGTGGGTGTGATCCCCACGGGCGCCTCGACCGGCTGGACCTTCGAGTTCTCAAGCGCCGCCTGCGCCGCATCCGACCAGGCGTGGGAATGGGGCCCGGCCTTGTAGACGATCAGCCACGGCAGCAGCCAGACGAAGCCCAGCGCCCCGATCAGCAGGAAGGTCCCCTTCCAGCCCAGCGTCAGGAACAGCACGGCGATCAGCGGGGCCGACACAATGGCTCCGACCGAGGCGCCGGCGTTGAAGATGCCCTGGGCGAAGGCCCGCTCCGTCGGCGGAAACCACTCGGCATTGGCCTTGACGGCCCCGGGCCAGGCGCCGGCCTCGCTGAGGCCCAGCAGGGCGCGGAAGATGCTGAACGACAGGATCGAATTGGCCACCGCGTGCAGCGCGATCGAAACGGACCAGGCCCCGATCGACAGGGCGAACCCCAGACGCACGCCGATGGCGTCGAACAGCTTGCCGAAGGCGAACTGTCCGATGGCATAGAAGACCATGAAGACGGTCACCAGGGCGGCGTAGTCCTCCTTGGTGGCGCCGATCTCCGGCGCGATCTCGGGCCACATCACCGCCAGAGCATTGCGGTCGATGTAGTTGATCACCGTAGCGACGGCGATCAGGCCGATCACGGCCCAGCGGAGCCTGGACTTCATCAGCGCGTCTCCCGATCGAGGCGCGCCCAGGCGCCGGTCCATTCGAAGGCCTGGCCGCCGCGGACCACCCGGTGGCGGGCCTCCGCCGTGATCTCCCGTGCGATGCCCAGCGCCACGATCCGTCCGGACGCCAGCGTGATCACGATCACGTCCGCCCCGTCGCCTTCGATCAGCTCCACGGCGCGGATGCGGCTGGTGGAGCCGCTCACGGTCTCGGCGGTCGGATCATAGGCGCCGTGCGGCTCCAGCACGCCGACAAAGGCCGCCTCGGCCTGGCCCTCCATGCGGCGGATCAGGGCCTGCTCGCGCCGCAGGTTGAAGTTCGGATCATTGGCGCCGCTTTCGACCAGCAGGGCGCGGGTCGGGGCCGAGGCGACGAAGCGGTAGGTGTAGAAGCGGCCGTCCAGCAGCCAGGTCAGGCTGCGCGGCTCCGCTCCCGCTTCGGACTGGGCGTCGACCCACAGGTGCTGGTAGCCCGCGCGGTCCCCCAGCACCGGCCGCGCCTCCGGGGCGTGCCGGGCCTCGAACCCCTGGGTGACGATCTGACCGTTGAAATACAGCGGCAGGTCATAGAGTCCGGGGCGCGTCGCGTCCGCGCGCAGCAGGTCCACGACGATGGGGAAGCCCAGGTCGGGGTGCTCCAGGAGGACGAGGGTCCGGGTCAGGGTCACGCCGGGATAGGCGTCGGACGTGCGCCCCGAAGCGATCTGGGTCGCGCCTTCGGTTTCGAACAGCAGCGGCGTGGTGCCGTGTTCTTCGCCGACGCGCCAGTCGCCCGCGAAATGGCTGGCGCCGTTCACCACGAGGGTGTTGTGGGCGACGGTCTGCTTGGCCCAGGTCTCGTTCTCGTCCAGATAGCCGCCGCCGTCCTTGGCCTCGACGTTGATGAACCTCGCGGCGCCGTAGTCGCGGATCACCGGATGGCCGCCGTCGTAGAACAGCCAGTTCAGGCGATCGAAGTGGCCGTGGCCCTGTCCCTGCTGGGTGTTCTTCATGACCAGCATCTGTCCGTTCGCCCCGCCGCGCCGCAGGAAGACGAGCGCGCCCATGTCGCCGTCCGGGCCGTCGCGCAGCCGCAGCGAGCGGAACTCGAAGTCACGCCCGGCCCCCTCGCTCACGCCCCGGGCAATCGCCAGTCCGTCGGGCGACAGCAGGGTCCGGCCCTGGGCCGCGGCGATCGACAGCAGCCGCGGATCCTCGGTCTGCGCGTAGGCGACGGCGACGCCGGTGACGATCTCCTCGCTGCGGATCCCCTTTTCCAGCAGGGCGTCGTTGACCGGGACGATCAGCCCGCCATAGGTCGCCTGCAGCAGGCCGTCGACGGCCTTGAGCAGCACACCGTCGCGGTACCGGAAGATCCCGCGCTCCGGTTCGTTCTGCTGGATGGCGCGGGCGAAGATGACGAAGGGGGCCAGGGCGTAGCGTTGGTAATAGGGGCCCTCGGCGTAATAGCCGTCCGGCGAGAACAGCAGATCGATCTGCCGCAGGAAGCCGCCCGTTCCGGACCGGTCCGTGCCCTTCAGCGCGCGCTCGACCAGGGCGGAGTCGCGCAGGACGTAGCCCGTCATGCCGACGCCCGCCGTGGCCCAGGTGGCGTGGTTGTGGATGCGGTCGAAATAGTCGGCGTTGTCCTCGGACAGGAAGCGCGCCATGCGGCGGAAGACGTCGTCGTCGATGCGTCGGCGATGCTCGGGCGACAGGGTGTCGCGAATGGCGTCGTAGCCCTGGGCCGAATAGACCAGCCACACGGAATCGTTCAGCGCCTGCCAGAACAGCCGCCCCTTGACCGGCGACCGGCCGGCGGGATGCAGACCGAGGGTCGGATACAGATCGGCGTACGCCAGCAGCAGGTCGCGCGCGAAGTCGGCGTAGGCGCGGTCGCCGGTGATCCGGTAGAGGGCGCCGGCCCCCGCGATCAGCTTGTAGTTGGCCTTGTGGCGCTCATGCGTCGCGCCGCCGCCCAGGTCGCGCGGCTGCGGCACGTCCACGCCCGCGGCCATGCCGGCCCGCACCTCGGCCTCCACCCGCGCGACCTCCGCGTCGAACATGGGATACCGGCCGCGCGACGCGGCCATCTCGGCCCAGGCTGCGGGCGAGACGAGAACCGGGGCGGCGTCGTCCGCGACGGGGCGCACGGCGGCCGGACGTGGCCGTTCGGCGGCGGCCGTCGGCAGCGCCGTCGCCACGCCGCAGGCCAGAACGGTCAACAACAGGGCGCGGCTCATTTCACGGTCTCCACGGCGACGACATTGGTGACGAGTTCGGGGGTGCGGGTCAGCTGATTGCCGCGCCACACCAGGACGGGCTCGCCGACGCGTCGGAAAAAGCGGACCGGGGCCGCGTCGACGAAACGGTTGTCGAGCAGCTCCGCGCGCTGGACGCCGTACAGCCGGATCGACGCGGGCTCCTCTCCCGCGCCGCCGACGCGCTCGAACGTCGTGTTCGTCAGGATCAGCCGCGGGCCGAACGTGCTCTCGTCGGTCCCGCCGCGATGCAGATCGAAGGCGGGCCCGGCCACGTCGCGGAAGGTGCTGCCGACGACCTCGACCCGCTCGGCGTTGTAGGTGCCCAGATCCTGGATGTCCGCATGCAGGTCCAGCACCGACCCGCTCAGGCCCTGCACGGTCACCCCGTCCAGCCGGATCAGGTCGGCCAGGGTGCGCGGCCCGGCGGCGAACACGTCGAAGGCCCGGTTCACCGTCATGTCCGAGAAGGTCACGCGCTCGACCAGCAGGCGATGACCGGCGGCGCCTTCGCGCGCGCGGATCACGGCGTTGCCCGCCTCGTCGGGGGCCGAGGCGCCCGAGATGGACAGGTCCGCCAGCCTCAGCGATCCGCCGCGGCCGATCTCGAACAGGGTAGGGCGCGAGAACAGGATGCGGGCACCGCCGCCCGCGGGCCCCTGCACGGTGATCGGCGCGCCCACGCCCAGCACCTGGTTCACCACATAGTCGCCGGCCGACAGCGTCAGCCGATCCCCGGGAGCGGCTCGTGCGACCGCCGCGGTCAGGGTGTCCTCTCCGGGCGGCACGGCCACGGCGCGGCCGGAGTCCAGCTCGGCGCGGGCCGACGTCTTGGGATACCAGTCGACGCCCACGGCGTCGCGCGAGACGAAGGCCAGATCGCGCCGGGCCCCGACGCCTTCGGCGCCCTCGGGGACGAACAGACGGCCGCGACCGCGCGCCACCGCCACCTCGCGCGCCTCGAAGCCGGGCAGGGGATGGCCGACGGCCGGGGCCTGGACGTTGCCGTCGAAGGCGATCCCCGACATGTCGCCGAGCACCCGGAGCGGATCGTCGCCGTCGCGGTTGACGATCAGATTGCGCGCGAACCGGCTCGAAACCGGCGCGGCGGACCGCTCGTCATCCATGCCCGCGCCGAAGAACACCTGGGCCGCGTCGACGATGGTGTTGTTCTCGATCGTCGTGTCCGTCACCTGGACGTAGCGGTTCAGCGGCGAGTTCGGCACGCCGTACATGATGGTCAGCGCGCTGGCGAAGCCCGTGCCGGACAGGCCTTCCATGTAGTTGTTGCGCACCACGTTGCGCCGGTTGATGACACGGATGCCCCCGGTGTTGGCCACCCCGTTGCCGATGAAGACGTTGTCTTCGATCAGGTTGCCGTCGCCGTGACGCAGCACCAGGGCACCCTGCGCCTCGAAGAAGACGTTGCCCCGATAGACGTTGCCGCCCGACTTGTTCGAGATGATCTCGACCTCGCCGTCCGTGCGTTCGAACCAGTTGCCCGTGACCGTCGTGAAGGAGTCGGACTCGGAATCATGGCTGGTTCCGACGCGGATCGTCTCGCCGCCGTTCGACCCCAGGATCGGTCGCGGCCCGAACCAGTTGTGGTCGATCAGGTGCCGGTTTTCCAGGCCCTGCTCCGCGTCCCGGACGACAACCAGCGTCGTGCCGGCGTTGGTCTTGCCGACCAGATGCCCGTGATCGAAGCGGTTGCGCTGGCCGTACATGGCGACCCAATTGTCGCTCTCGTCCCGCCGGGGCTTCGAGAAGCCGTCGATCACCACGCCCGTCACCCGGCTGTCCGTCGCCCGATCCGTCCGGGTGCGCCGAAACGACACGACCTCGCCCGTGGGGGACCAGCCGTCGCGGAAGACCAGGTTCGACACCACCAGGTGGGCCCCCGCCATCCGCAGGTTCGACTGTCCGCTGAGGACGACCCGGCCCGGCGTTTCGGCCGTGAGGGTGATCGGCGCGTCCGGGCGACCCCGGCCCGTGAACAGGATCTGGAAGTCGGTCCAGACCCCGTCGGCCAGAACGATCGTGTCGCCGGGGCGCGCGGCCCGCACGGCCTGGCCGTATTCGGCCTGGGTGCGTACCGTTCGACGCGACTGCGCCTCCGCGGGGAAGGGCGTGAGAAGCAGCAGGCTCAGCAACGCCGACAGCAGGGTCGGCGCGACCCGGAGAACGCGCGACGGCATGGACTTCCTCCCTGGGGGTCTGGCGCCCCGATTGGACACGACGCTATGCCGACCGATGACGACGCGTCAACCGGGTGGTCAGGCCAAAAGGCGCATATTGGCATGACAAAGCAGGCCTCATTGCCGAAAGAGCCATGTTTGGCCCCGCAGGTCGGGATATTTGGCCACATGTTCCTACCAGACGGTCCGCGCCTTCAGACCAATTGGTTGACAAGATGGCCTGATCGGTGGACCGTCCCTGCAAACCCGAGGAAATCGGGGTGGGAGGAACATCATGCGGCATCATCACCACGCCCCGCGTGCGCGGGTCTTCGCCTTGCGCAGCGCCCTTATGGGCGGCATCGCCCTGTCGGCGCTCGCCGGCCAGGCCCTGGCGCAGGAGGCAGCGCAGGACCCGACGGAGGTCGACGAGGTCGTCGTCACCGGGTTCCGCGCCTCGCTCCAGTCCTCGATCGAGCGCAAGCGGGAAGCGACCGTCGTCGCCGACGTGCTGTCGGCCGAGGACATCGGCGACCTGCCCGCGCTCTCGATCGGCGAGGCGATCGAGACCATCACGGGCGCGTCGACCCACCGCGAGAAGGGCGCCGCCTCCGAAATCTCGATCCGCGGCCTCGGACCGTTCCTGGGCGCCGCCACCTTCAACGGGCGCGAGGCGTCCAACGGCTCCGGAGACCGTTCGGTCAACTTCAACCAGTTCCCGTCGGAACTGATCAACACCGTCGCCATCTACAAGACGCAGCGCGCCGACTTCGTCGAAGGCGGCGTGGCCGGCATCATCAACATGGAGACGCTGCGCCCGCTCGATTTCGGACGGCGCCGGATCCAGTTCGAGGCCCGCGGCATCTACGCCGGCTATGACGACCGCCTGCGGGATCCGGCGGGCGTGGGCTGGCGCGGCACGGCCAGCTACGTGGATCAGTTCGACCTGCCCGGCGGCGGCGAACTGGGCATTTCCCTGGGCGTGCAAAGCCTCGAGGGGACCAATCCCGAAGAGCTGATGACGTCCAGCTCCACCTGGATCGCCTGCAACGCGGCCCAGGTGGTCGCCACCGGCTCGAACTGCTCGCAGGTCACCGCGGCGCAGGTCAATTCGGGCACGCCCTACTATCTGACGGCGGGCAGCCGCACCTACCGGCAGTTCATCGAGAACGACCAGCGGGACGCCATCTTCGGCTCGGTGCAGTGGCGACCCAACGACACCTTCGAGGTCACGCTGGACTACCAGAGCTCGCAGCGCACCTACACCGAAGAGCGCAACGACCTGAACTTCTCCGAAACCACCCGCGGCGCCAACAACCGCGTCTATGGCGAGAACGGCATCCTGCTGGCCTACACCGGCAACTCCACCATCGAGTCGACCCCGACCTACCGCATCCGCGACGAGCAGTACGAGGGCGGCGGCATCACCCTGGAGTGGCGCCCGACCGACCGGCTCGAGGTGTCGACCGACATCTCCTACTCCTCGACCTATCGCAGTGAGATGGATCGTCAGGTCCGCATGCGCTCCAACATCCGGGACATCGACGGCGTCGTCGTCCCGGGCGTGATCTCGGCCAATGCGGGCATGACCAGCGGCCAGCGCGTCAACTACAGCTTCGACCTGCGCGGCAACGACGTCCCGGCCATCGTCGTCGATCCCCTGTTCGATCTGGACCGGCATGAGAACTTCTCGGCGGCGGCCCGGGTCCGCCGCGACGAACTGGTGCGCGAGAACGAAATCAAGGCCATCCGCTTCGACGGGACCTACCAGCTGGACGGCGCCTGGACCGCGGTGAAGGCCGGCGCGCGCTTCTCGGAACTCACCTACGTCGACGTCGACGACCGCGTGGAGATCAACGTCTCGACCACGGCCACGATCCGGGACGCCAACCTCGCGTGCCGCCGTGACTTCCCGCAGGAGGACTTCCTCAGCAACGCCCGCGGCAACACGATCACCAGCTGGGCGACCTTCGACGCGCGCTGCCTGTTCACCGCCTTCACCGGCGTGGACGACACGGGGCCGAACGCCGACACCCGCAACATCGCCAACCGCGACGTCACCGAGAACACGGCCGCGGCCTACGTCCTGGGCGAGTTCGACGCCGACCTGTTCGGCCTGCCGGTCACCGGCAACGTCGGTCTGCGCTACGTGCTCACCGACGTGACCTCGGTGGGCCTGCGCGGCGGCTTCGACGTGGTGACCAATCCTGATTCGACCATCCGCCTGGTGCCGACGGGCGAATTCGAGACGGTCACCATCGAGTCCCAGTCCGAGGTCCTGCTGCCCAGCCTCAACATCGCGTTCGAGGTCGCCGAGGACAAGCTGGTCCGCTTCGGCCTGTTCCGGGCCATGTCGCGGCCGGACCCGTCCTCTCTCGGCGCGGGCCGCACCTTCGTGCTGGAAAGCGGCGTCTCGTTCCCGACCGTGCAGGCGGCGATCGACAGCATCACCGCCAACGGCAATCCGCGCACCCCGCCGCTGCTGTCATGGAACGGCGACCTGTCGTTCGAGTGGTATCCGAACGAGGACTCCCTGTTCAGCGCCGCGATCTACTACAAGGTCTTCAACGGCGGCTTCGTGCCCACGGTGCTGAATGAAAGCTACGTCATCGACGGTGCCAACGTCACGGTTCCGGTGATCCAGGACACGGTGATCAAGGACCAGAGCGAGCTGTTCGGCTTCGAGCTGACCGCCGCGCACCGCTTCTCCTATCTGCCGGCGCCGTTCGACGGTCTGGGCTTCAAGGCCAGCTACAACTACGCGGACTCCGATTTCGAGACCCAGGACCTGCGGCTGGGGGATCAGTTCAACCCCACCACCGGCGTCGTCACGCCCGGCATCGTCGAGCCGGCCGGCATCTTCGGCCTGTCGCAGCACGTCTTCTCCGGCTCGATGTACTACGAGATCGGCCCGTTCGAGTTTCAGGGAATCTACAAGTACCGCACGGAATACTATCAGAAATTCGTCGGCGCTCCCTCCCAGAACCGGTACATCCGCGACACCGCGGTGTTCGACTTCCGCGCCTCCTGGCGGGTCAACAGCAACCTGTCGTTCAGCTTCGAAGGCTCGAACCTGAACGACGAGCCGCGCTTCCACGACATGCCGGTTCCGGGGTCCTTCCGCGAGTACAACACCTACGGGCCCCGCTACTATCTGGGCGCGCGCTTCCGCTTCTGACCCGGGGCCGGCCGGATCGGGCGCTTGCCACGATCCGGCCGGTCGGGGTCTACTGCCGCCTCGCGAAAGCGACCGAGTCGAGAATGTCTGAACAGCGCCTCTATCAAGCGATCGCGGCCCGGATCGAAGGTCTGATTCACTCCGGCGAGTTTCCGGCCGGCTCCCGCCTGCCCGGCGAGCGGGATCTGGCCGAGCGGTTCGGCGTCAGCCGCGTCACGATCCGCGAGGCCGAGATCGCCCTCGAGGCGCGCGGCCGCATCGCCATCAAGACCGGCTCCGGAGTCTATGTCCTGCCGCGCCAGGTTCCGTCGGCCGCGGGTGCCCTGCCGGACGTGAGCGCCTTCGACCTGACCACCGCCCGGGCGGTCATCGAGGCGGAGGCCGCGGCCATGGCGGCCGCGCACGTCACCGACGCCGATCTCGTCGAACTGGAGGCCCTGCTGGTGGCGATGTCCGCGCCGGGCGTGAACGACGAGCAGGCGCTGGAGGCGGATCGCAAGTTTCACCTGACCATCGCGCGGATCGCGGGAAATCCGGTCATCGAGCACTGCGTGCAGCTGATCTGGCGCATGCGGCGCGAACTTCCGCGTGTGACCCAGGTCTATTCCAAGGTCTGCCACCAGGACGGCGACGCGCGCGCCGACGAGCACGCCCTGATCCTCGAGGCGCTGCGCCGGCGCGATCCGGGCGCGGCCCGCACGGCCATGCGGGAGCATTTCCACCGCCTCTTCGAGGAGATGCTGGTGGCGGCGGAGACCGACGCCCTGGCCGAGGTCCGGCAGCGCACCGAGCGCGTGCGGGAGCGCTTTCTCGCCACCACCCGGGCCTGATCCCGACGCACCCCCGGCTGCGGGGCCTGCAAGCAATATCAGCCGACAGCGCGGGCTCCGGCCCCCGCGCCGGGATTTGACCGGCGCGCAGGGTCCGGGCGCGAACCGGCGCACGCGGAGATCCCGGGTGGAACCCCACGGGCGGTCAGCGGCACCGAGAATGTCGAGGACCAGCGGATGGTCCGAGTTCGGCGGCGTCAGCAGCACCCCGGCCGGCCGGATCGACCCCGGCAGCGCCAGCATGGCCGGGTGCTGACATGAGCCGGGTCAGGGGACTTTCGTCGCCGTAGGGTGAACCTGACATGCCCGGCCGCCCCGCCCATCTGTCAGGTCAGTGGCCGTGGTCCCCGTCGACCTCCGTCTCCGTCTCCGTGGCCGCCGGCAGGGCCTCGCCGTCCGCCCCGGCGAACCAGAAGGGCGCTCGCGGTCGCCGGCGCGGGGCGATCTCATTCATGCCCGCGTCGTACACCCGGCCGTTTAGAACCGTGAAGGCCACGGAACTGGTGTTGCGGATGTTCTCCAGCGGATTCCGGTCGAGGATCACCATGTCGGCCAACTTGCCGACCTCCAGAGAACCCAGATCGCGGTCCATCCCCAGCGCCCTGGCGCCGTTCAGCGTGCCGGCGCGAAGGGCGTCGAGCGGAGCCATGCCGCCCTGGGATAGCATCCACATCTCCCAGTGCGCGGCCAGACCTTCACGCTGGCCATGGGCACCGATGGCGACCACGACGCCTTCGTCGGACAGTCGCTTCGCCTCGCGGGCCACCGAGATGTGGTTCCACTCATTGTCCGGCAGGGTGACGGGCCGCCGCGCGCGCGCGTCGAGCAGGCGGCGCGGCACATATTGCGTCAGGATCGGATGCTTCCAGACCTCGCTTTCCTGATACCAGTAGTTCTCGCCGTAGCTGCCGCCATAGGCCACGGACAGGGTCGGATTGTAGGCCGTGCCGGTCTGGCGCCAGAGCTGGTGGACGTCGTCATAGAGCCGGGCCAGCGGGATCGCATGTTCGACCGTGGTGTGGCCGTCGATGACCATCGTCATGTTGTGCTGGAACAGCGAGCCGCCCTCGGGCACGACCATCATGTCCAGCTGGCGCGCCGCTTCGATGATCTGCTGGCGCTGGTCGCGGCGGGGCTGATTGTAGCTCTTGACCGTCGTGATCCCGGCGGACTGCATTCGCCGAAGCGTCGACAGCGCGTCGTCGAGGTCGTCGACCTGGGCGGTGAACGCGGTGTTCGCGCCGTACAGGATGGTCCCGGTCGAGAAGATGCGCGGGGCCACCACCCGGCCGCTCCGGGCCAGCTCGCTGTGGGCGACGATCTCGCTGGTGCCTGCCGAAGGATTGAAGATGGTGGTCACGCCAAAGGCGAGGGACGCGTAGTTGACCCAGCTCTGCTCAGGGATGATCTGGTTCGACCCCATGGCACCGTGCCAGTGGGCGTCGACGATGCCGGGCATGATGGTTTTGCCGGTCATGTCGAGGACGGGCACGCCCGCCGGAATCGGGGTGGACGCCGCGGGGCCGATGGCTGCGATCCGGGCACCGTCGATGATGATGACCCCGTTCTCGATGACCTCGGTGCCGTTCATGGTGATCAACCGCGCGCCGGCTATGGCCAGGCGCCCTTCCGGCGCATCGGTCGCGACCGGGAAGCCGAGGTTGATGCCGGCCTCGGCCGGCTCGGGCAGATCCTCCGGCGCGCCGTCGACGAAGGCGAAGGTCTCGTTGAGATCGCGGGTGAACAGCTCCGGGCCCAGCGACCACTGCAGCCGCCGGGAGTCGCCGGACCAGCTCAGCCAGTCGCCGGCGTCGCGCGTGACCCGGGCCTGGGGCAGGGACTTGCCGTCGGCGCTGACGGTTATCGGGCGCCCGGCCGCCACGAAGGGGGCCACATAGGCATTGAACCGCTCGGACCAGCCGATCCAGTTCCCGTCCGGCGATACGGCGAACTCGTTGGCCCACTCCGAAGTCAGGTGCGTGCGCGCGTCGCCGCCGTCCAGATCGACCGAGAACAGCGTGCGCTTGTCGCCGTCCCGACCGGACAGGAACAGGCGGTCGTCGTCTGCGCCGAACTGGGGACTGGTGCCCTCATCGGTGATCAGGACGGCGTCTCCACCGGCGGTCGGGATGCGGTAGACGCCGGGGTCGCGGGTCCAGAGCGCCGGCATCAGCGAGCCGCCGCCCGTTGCGCGATAGACCACGGTGCGACCGTCGGGCGAGAACACCGGCTCGACATAGTGACCGGGCCGCGGAGTGATCACCCGGCCCACGCCGCCCGAGGCAGAGACCACCCGGACCGCGCCGAGCGCCTCGTCGTCCCAGGTCACATAGACGATCGACCGGCCGTCACGGGACCAGTTGGGATAGAGCTCGAAATGGTCGTTCTGGCGCGTCAGCCGCCGCGCCGTGCCCGTCGGCAGGTCCCGGATCCAGAGATTGCCGAGGGCCTCGAACACCACGCGCGTGCCGTCCGGCGACGGGCGGGCCCAGCGGATCATCTTCACATCGAACGTGTCCGGCGCCACCTCGACCGGGACGCGGACCGCGTCCTGGACCCGGCGTGTGTCGGCGACGTGGAAGGGAATGTCGGCGACCTCCTGCGAGGCGACGTCGACGCGCTGGATGCGGCCGTCGGCCCAGAAGACGATGGCGCGGCTGTCGGGCGTCCAGCTGATCGCCGGATAGACGCCGTGGACGGCCCAGGTCTCCTGCAGGTCGCGGTCGAGGCCGGAGAAGACCGGCGTCTCGCGCCCGGACTCGATGTCCATGACGTACAGGGTCGACTGGTAGCGAACGCGGCGGATGAAGGCGATCGACTTGCCGTCGGGCGAGGGCGTCGGCCGGATCGAGCCGCCGGGCCCGGTGATGTAGGGCTCGATCTCGCCGGTCTCGCGGTCGAGGCGGCGGATGATGTAGATCTGCTCGTTGACGTCCTTGGAATACTCGAACGTCGTGCCCGGTGTGGCGTCGTCGCTGAAGTACAGATAGCGGCCGTCGGGCGAGAAGGCCGGCTCGCCGGTGTCCTTCTGCTGGGTGCGGCGCTCGGTCATCTGCACGCCGGTTCCGCCCGAGCGGTGGTACAGCCACATCTCGCCCGCACCGAGGGATCGCGCCGAGGTGAAATGCTTGCGCGCGACGATGAACTGGCCGTCCGGCGTCCATTCCGGCTGGTTCAGCAGGCGAAAGCTCTCCTTCGACACCTGGGTCGGGTTGGAGCCGTCGGCCTCCATGATCCAGATGTTGTCGCCGCCGGCCCGGTCCGAGGTGAAGGCGATGTGGCGGCCGTCCGGCGACCACTTCGGCTGCATGTCCCAGGCCACGCCCGAGGCGATGGCGCGCGCCTCGCCGCCCGAGATCGGCATGACATAGATGTCGCCCAGCAGGTCGAAGACGACGGTCCGTCCATCGGGGCTGACGTCCAGCGACATCCAGGTGCCGCGGGTCACGTCGATGGAGACGTCGCGCGACGGTCCCGGCGGATTCTGCACGTCCCACTTGGGCGCGTCGGCGGGGGCGTCGGCGGCCGGCGCGGCCGGGTCGCCGCTCGGCGGGGCCGGTTCAGGCGTCTGGGCGGCGGCAGATCCGGCAAAGGCCAGCAGGATGACCGAGGTCAGGAACGCGCGCGTCATGGTGTCTGTAATCCCCCGAGGCATCGCCGGGCGGCCTTCGCCGTCCCTGAAGGCCGCACCCCTTTGCCGGAACTCAACCTTGTCCGGAGCCGGAAGTCCACCGGCCCGACCACGTCCGGCCTCGTACCGGCGGTCGGCTTTCGCTGAAGCCATGGATTTCGGATGAGGGTCAGGCGGGCCCAGACGGAACGACCGTCTCCGACGCCGGACAAGGTCCGGAAGTGTCGGGAGCACTTCCCGGTGTCAGCCTGATCGCCGTAGATCGAATGAGTGAGTGGCGGAGAGGGTGGGATTCGAACCCACGGTACCCGTAAAGGCACGCCGCATTTCGAGTGCGGTACATTCGACCACTCTGCCACCTCTCCGCGGGGCCGAAACGCTTCGGTCGAAAGCGAGCGGCTTCTCTAATCATCCGCATCGCCGCGCGCAAGCGCGGATCGCGGCTCACCGCAGGGCGGGCAGGGGAATGCCGGGCGCCTGGCCGTCGGCGGGGTCCAGACCCGTGGCGCGGAACAGGGCGGCGGGCCGGCCGCCCGTGCCGGTGGAGGCCGCGCCTGTGGGCGCGACCAGGCCAGTGCGCTCCACCCCCCGGCGGAAATTCTGCTTGTGCAGGGCGACGCCGGTCACCGCCTCCGCCGTCGCCTGCAGCTGCGACAGGGTGAAGGTCGGCGGCGTCAGGTCGAACAGCACGGGGCGATAGCGCAGCTTGGACCTCAGCCGCCCGAGGCCGGTCGCCAGGATCCGCCGGTGATCCGAGGCCATCGCCCGGCCGGGCGCCGCCGGCGCGACGGCCCGCTTCGCGTCGCGGGCGGCCTCGGCGACCACACCGGCCTCGTACAGCAGCTCATAACGTTCCAGCACGCGGGATTCGGACCAGCGCGTCTCGCCGGCGGCGAACAGCGACTCGACGCGGGCGCGGCGCTTCGCATCCCCGCCGGCCCAGGCACCGAGGGCGGCGTCGATCGCCGGCTGGACGGCGGCGGGTCCGCCGCGCCGGTCCTCCCAGGGGAAGAAGTCGAGCACGGGCGTCCACCGCGCCTCGGCCCCCGGCGGGTCCGCCGCCTCGGACGTCAGCGCCAGATAGCCCACCGAGACCTCGCGGTCGCCCGTGGGCCCGGGGGTCGCCCGCGGGCTGGCCCGTCCGGCGTCGCCGAAGGTGTACAGCTGCTCCACGAAGCCCAGCCGGAATCCCGTCTGGGCCGTCACGAAATCGCGCAGGGCCCGCTCGAAGGTCCGGTCCCTGACCGGATCGAAGGGACCGAAGGGCAGGGCGGCCGGTCCCGGCCCGCCGCCCCCGTCGTCGCCCGCGGTGGTCAGGACACAGGCGCGGCCGTCGCGGATCGCCATGACCACGGCGGACAGACCGATGCGGACGCCCAATCCCGTGACCTGACCCGCCATGGTCACTCCGTATGCCAGGCGTCGGCGCCCGCCACCGCGCCCATGGCCGCCGCCAGCGTCCGGTAGCGGTCGACATACCGGCACTGGGCCTCGGGCGCGCTCAGCGGCGTGATGCGCAGGTCGTATCCCTCCGGCGGCGCGCCGAAGAAGCCCAGCGCCTCCTCGCACGAAAAACCGGCCAGCTGCGTCGCCTCGAACCAGGCGCAGGCCTTGTCGGCCTCCTTGATCAGCTTCCGGATCTCCAGCGGGGTCTTCGCCGGCAGGCCGAAGCGGATGTGGATCGCATGCTCCAGCCGCGCCTCGAAATCCTTGTAGCTGACGCCCAGCGCCGCCTTGAACGGCGAGATCATGTCGCCGATGACGTACTCCGAGGCGTCGTGCAGCAGGGCCGCCAGCCGCCATTTCGGTTCGATGCCGGGGCGGATATGGGCCACGATCTCCTCGACCACCACGCTGTGCTGGGCCACGGAGAAGGCGTGCTCGCCGACCGTCTGGCCGTTCCAGCGCGCCACCCGCGCCAGACCGTGGGCGATGTCTTCGATCTCGATGTCGAACGGCGAGGGGTCCAGCAGGTCGAGGCGTCGTCCCGACAGCATGCGCTGCCAGGCGCGCGGCGGGGGCTTGCGCGAGACCCTTGGGGCGGAACCGGGTTTGGCGGGCGGGCGAGAGGGCAAGGCGGCATCCTGACGTCGGCGGGTCAGGTGACGCAATGAGGCCCCGGGATCAATCCCCGACGTTCAGCGACACCAGCGACTCGGCGTCCGCGAAGGCCGCCTCCTTGTCGTCGTCCTTGGACCGGATCAGGGCCACCACGAGGGGCCCGCCCTGCGGTCCGCGCGCCTCATAGCCCACCAGTCGCCATCCGGTCGCGGCGTCGTCGCCGTCGGTCAGGATCCACTTGGCGCGCGTGGCGTCCCCCTGGGCGCGCACGCGGACCTCCGCGCCCCCGGCGTCGGCGCGCACGCTCACGGAGTCGTCGCCCCCGTCGGCCGTGGCGGTCGCCGTCGCGCCGGGCTCGGGCGAGTCGTCCTTCGCCTCGATGCGGAAACCGCCGATGCGGACGTCGGCCTTCTCGCCCTCGGCCTCGACGCTGATGCCGGGCAGGCGGACCGACGCGCGGTCGCCATCGGCGTTCACCGCCACCTGCGGGCCCTCGCCGGTGGGGCCGCCCGCGACGTCGCGCCTCAGTTCGGCCTCCAGGCCCTCAAGCACGGCCGTCGCGTCGCCCTTCACGGCGACCAGCCGCAGTTCGACGGAGGCGCCGCGCGGTCCCACATACGAGCAGACGGTCCCGCCGTCCGTGACCGCCCCCTTGCGGGTCAGCTGACCCTGGGTTTCCGGGCACTGCAGGGTCTCGACCACCTTCAGCACGCCGCGCGGCTTGTCGGAGGCGGCCCCGGTGGAGATGCTGACCGACCGCTCGCCGTCGCAGGCGGCCAGGCCGAGGCCGGCGACGGCAAGCAGGGGCAGCAGGGAGGGATGAAGGCGCATGGTGAACTCTTCCTTTGAACTCATCCTGCGCCGTTCGACGCCCATATCCAGTGAAATCGAGGTAACGGCGGTGACCGTCAGGCGCCGGGCCGGCCGCCTTCGCGGCGCGCCAGGAAGGCCAGCCGTTCGAACAGATGCACGTCCTGCTCGTTCTTCAGCAGGGCCCCGTGCAGGGGCGGGATGAGTTTTCCGGGGGTCTTTTCCCGCAGGGTCTCGGGGGCCACGTCGTCGACCAGCAGCAGCTTCAGCCAGTCCAGCAGCTCCGACGTCGACGGCTTCTTCTTCAGCCCCGGCGTCTCGCGGATCTCGTAGAAGGTCTTCAGCGCCTCGGCCACCAGCCGTTTCTTGATGCCGGGGAAGTGCACCGCGACGATCGCCTCCATCGTCTCCGCGTCGGGGAAACGGATGTAGTGGAAGAAGCAGCGCCGCAGGAAGGCGTCCGGCAGCTCCTTCTCGTTGTTGGAGGTGATGATCACGATGGGCCGCACCTCGGCCCGGATCGTCTCGTCCGTCTCCTGGACGTAGAACTCCATCCGGTCGAGTTCCTGCAGCAGGTCGTTCGGAAACTCGATGTCGGCCTTGTCGATCTCGTCGATCAGGAGGACGGGCCGGACCGGCGCGGTGAACGCCTCCCACAGCTTGCCCTTCTTCAGGTAGTTCCGGACGTCGTGGACCCGCGCCTCGCCCAGCTGGGAGTCGCGCAGCCGGCTGACGGCGTCGTATTCGTAGAGGCCGTTGTGCGCCTTGGTGGTCGACTTGACGTGCCAGGTGATCAGCGGGGCCTTCAGCGCGCCCGCGACCTCGTAGGCCAGCACCGTCTTGCCCGTGCCGGGCTCGCCCTTGATCAGCAGCGGCCGCTCCAGCGCCACGGCGGCGTCGACCGCCATGCGCAGGTCGTCGGTGGCGACGTAGTTCGACGTGCCTTCGAAGCGGCTGCGGCTGACCATGTGGCGGACTCCCCCGGGTTCGGGCGCAGAACTAGCCCGGAACCGCGGGGGTTAACAACGTTCAGGTGATGCGTTTCGGGGTCGCCGGATCGCTGGCCGGAAACGTCTCCTCGACGCCCTCGTCGATCAGGGCCTCCTGCCGGTCCTCCGCGTCGTCCAGCTGGGGCTCCAGTTGGTCGGGCTTTTCGGTGGGCGTGCGGGCGTCGTCGGTCATCGCGGAGTCTCCGGAGTTTGGGGGGCCTCGTCCGGGGCGTAGCCCAGCGAGGCGATGTCGTCGTCGGCGAGGCGTTTGGCCTCCCAGTGGGCGGCGCTGGCCTGGGCCCCGCGCTGCTCGCGCATCAGGCCGGTGTAGACCAGTTCGATCTCGTCGGGTCCGCCGCGCGGCTCGCCGTCGTCGTCGCCTTCGGTCTCGCCGGCGTTCAGCAGGGCATCGGCCTCGGCTTCCAGCGTCTCGCGCTGACGCAGGCCATCCTCGGCCTCGTCGGACTCCTCGTCGCCGTCGTCCTCATCGTCGTCGACGTCCGAGTCGCCTACGGCCTGGGTGGCGTCGAACACCGGATCCAGCTCGTCGAGCAGCATCCCGGTGTCGCCCTCGTCGTCCAGATGGGTCTCGTCGAAGGTCTCGGACTGATCCTGTTCGTCGGTCTCGGGCATTTCGCTCTCCTGTTGGAGACGACAACGGGTCGCGTCACCCGGCGTTCCCGGCCTGCGCCACCATGAGGTCCAGCGCTGCCCGCACCTCGGCGATGCACGCCGGCCAGCCGTCGAAGGCGCGGCGGAACACCCGCGTGCGGGGATAGAAGGGATAGCGGTCGGTATTCAGCAGGTGCCAGTCGTCCGGGGCGGTCAGCATCCAGACGTTGGCCCCGACGGCCGCGGCGATGTTGGTTCCCGCGATGCCGGGGCCCACCACCAGGTCCAGCGCGCAGGACATGGCCGCCAGATCCTCCAGATCGTCCTTCAGGTCGAACGGCGGAGTCCAGATGCGCACGCCGGCGGCCTCGGCCGCGGCCAGGTCGGCGGCGACGTCGCCGCACTGCAGGTTGACCATCACGGCGCCCGGCGTCTCCAGCACCGGCCGCCAGCGGTCGAAGCTGGAGAAATAGCGGCCCCGCGACCCGGTCAGGATCAGGCTCTTCCAGTGCAGGCCGACCTTCAGGCCCGGGCCCAGCGCCTTCAGTTCGGCCGTCCACCTCGCCACCCGCTCCGGATCGGCGGTCAGATAGCCCGCCCGATCGGGGAAGGCGTCCACCGTCGGCCGGAACTCGGCCAGCAGGGTCGCCATCGGCGTCCAGAAATCGACGGGCCGGTTATCGTCGCGCCCCTCGTCCACCTCCGGCACGATCCGGTGCAGCCTGCCGTTGACGCGCACGGTCCGGTGCCCGACCACCCGCGCCGTCGGGAAACTCCGCTGGAACAGGCCGACCAGGCGCGGCTCCACGGCTACATGGACCTCACCGTCCGGCCCCACCGCCGCGATCACGTCGCCGACGCAGCCGCCGAAGACCATTTCGTCGGCCAGACCCTGCTCGCCGACGATCAGGACCGACCGCCCCGCCAGCGTCTCGTCGGTCCGCCGGGGCGAGCCCGTCACCACCTGCATGGCGTCCGGCATGTCCGGGTCCAGCCGCACCTCGTACTCGTGAAACCCCTCGGGAATGCGGCCCATCCCCATCAGGGTCATGGCGCGCGCCATCCGCATCATGGCCGTCTCATAGCCGGGCTCGGCGCCCTTCAGGCCGGCCTCGAAATCCTCCAGAGCCCCGGCCAGGTCGCCCAGCGGTTGGCGCGCGTTGGCGCGGTTGTAGCGGGCCTTGGCCAGATCCGGGTCCAGCCGCAGGGCTTCCTCGAAGAAGGGCAGGCTCTCCCCCATCCGGCCCTGATCGCTCAGCACCGTGCCCAGGGTGTTCCACAGCAGGGCGCTGGTCGGCTCCACCTGGATCATGCCCCGCAGCAGGTCGACCGCCTCGTCGTAGCGGTTCTGTTCGCGCAGCACGCAGGCCAGGTTGTTGGTCCCGTCGACGTGGCCCGGCTCTGCGGCGAGGAATTTCTGAAGCAGCTTCTCGGCGATCTCCAGATGGCCCAGCCGCTGGGCCAGCCGGCTCAGGTCGTGGGCGATGGCCGGGTCTTCCGGCAGCAGGGCCAGCGCCGCCTCATAGGCCTGGAGGGCCTCGACGAACCGGCCGCTCTTCTC
The DNA here is from genome assembly GCA_018820275.1 of Alphaproteobacteria bacterium. Taxonomy (GTDB): domain Bacteria; phylum Pseudomonadota; class Alphaproteobacteria; order Caulobacterales; family Caulobacteraceae; genus Brevundimonas. Next base: position 58,152 of record JAHJOO010000014.1, on the reverse strand, counting down.
CTGGCAGATCGCCAGCACGTGCCAGGCAAGACCCGAGGTCTCGTCGATCCGAAGCGCCTCCAGCGCCCGGTTCGCCCCGCCGTCGAAGTCGCTCAGACGGATCGCCGCCACGGCCGCCTTGAGCAGCTCCATCAGCCGCTTCTGCGTCTTTCGCGTCCCTCCGCCCGCCAGGTTGCGCGACAGGCGGCGCAGCGCGTCCGCCGACGCCGAATCGCCCGCCGTGCCCCGCGCCACCAGCGCGGGGGCCTGAACCAGAGGCTGGTCGGTGACGTCCTGGACGGCGGGGGAGGCGGTCATGCGGCGGCTCGCGCGGAAATCCGAAGGTCCGACGATCCTGCGGCGACCCGTCACAACACCTGGTTAACCACGTCCGTTCATCCTGCGTCAGCCCCGTGACGACTAGCGTCCGATCGCGCGGGCCGGGGAGAGCCGCACCATGCCGTTGAAACTGTCGCTGAAGCCGGGCGAGAAGTTCGTGCTGAACGGGGCCGTGGTCCAGAACGGCGACCGCCGCGGCGTGCTCATCCTCCAGAACAAGGCCAGCGTCCTGCGCGAGAAGGACATCATGCAGGTCGAGGACGTGAAGACCCCGGCCGCCCGCGTCTATTTCCCGGTCATGATGATGTACCTGGACGAGGCCGCGGCCTCCCGCGTCTATGACGAATTTGCCCTGCGCCTGTCGGAGTTCATGAGCGCGACGCGCAACCCGGACATCCTCGCGGAATGCGTCGCCGCCTCGCGGCACGTGATGGCGCGCGAATACTACAAGGCCCTGATGTCGGCCCGCAAACTTGTGGACTACGAGGAACAGCTGTCGAATGTCGCTTCAGGCGTACAAGACCGCGGCGACGCGGGCTGAATCCCCGCGCGAGCTGGAATATCGGCTGTTCGGCCAGGTGACGCGCGCGCTGATGCACGCCGCCACCGTGCCGGCCGACGACATCGCCACGCGCATCGATGCGCTGGACTGGAACCGTCGGCTCTGGTCGACCCTGGCCACCGACTGTTCCGATCCCGACAACGCCCTGAACAATCCGCTGAAGGCGCAGATCATCTCGATCAGCCTGTTCGTCAGCCGGCACTCCTCGGCCGTCATGCGCGGCGAAGAGGATTTCGAGGCCCTGATCGACATCAACCGCATGGTGATGCAGGGCCTCGCCCAGGCCGTCGAGGCGGCCTGATACGCTCCCGGATATCATTGTTACGTTGCTAAACCTCCGCGAGTGGTCCATGCAGTCAAGCTTGGCTGGCCGGGAGGGACTGCCGCATGTCGCGTTTCGTCCCGCTAGAGGCGCTCGTCGAAGCCGTCGCCGGTGCCATGAACGACGCCCAGTCGTTGATGGAACGCGCACAGATCGAGGGGCTCAGGGCCTATCTGGATGGGGACAGGCCGCGGACGCTTGAGCTGAGCCTGCCGTCCGTCCGCGCCGATGCCAGGCCGGGCGAGACCGACATATACTCCGTGCCGCTGCTTGCGCTCGTGCCTCATGGATCGATGCGCATCAGGCAGGTGGACGTGCAGTTCGACCTTGAGTTGGGTGAGTTGACGGACTCATCCTCCGCTGACGTCCCGGCCGGCGCCGACGGCCCCCGACATCGCAGCACGCTGACGGTCGATCCAACGTCCAGCGTCGACCCCGCCAAGCGCGGCACCATGGCCCGCGTGACCCTGGTGGTGGAGGCACTGGAACGCCCTGAAGCCCTCTCTCGCCTGATCGACGACCTGATCCGCACGCAGGGTTATCGGCCAAGGCCCGACCCCGGCACTGGCGGCCCGGAGCGGCCGCCGCCCGCCCCGCCTCCGGCGCCGCGGCCGAAACCGCGTCGCCCCCGGCCGCGCCCCGTGGGGCCTGACGTCGAACCCCAAACTCCGTCGCCGAAGCGCGGAGACTAAACCCTGAAGGAGGGCGCCTGCCATGACTGAAGCCGTCGAGGAGTTCAAAGGCCTGCCGATCGCCCAATTGATCAGCGGTCCGCTGGTCGCCGCCGCCGAGGCGCAGATGATGCTGGCGAACAGCACCGCCGACTTCATCCGCATCATCGGCTTTCAGCCGCCCGGAAACAGTGCCGATCCCGAAGATCCCAATGCGCTGGGCCCGGTGCGCACGGCGAAGTTCGGCTTCAATCGACAGATCGCCGACCCCGCCACGGGGCTGGCGAAAACCGAGACGATCGAACTCGACGTGCCGCTTCTGGCCCTGGTCAACGTGCCGGCCCTGCTGGTCACCACCGTCGACGTCACCTTCGACATGGAGGTCAAGTCATCGACCCGGAACACCGACTCGACGAACTCGGCGATTTCCGGCGATCTGACGGTTCAGCAGCGGTGGGGCGCCGGCTCGGCCAGGCTGAACATTCGCGGCTCGGTGTCCTCGCACAAGGAAAACGTCCGCTCGACCGACACGTCCGCCAAGTATCACATCTCCGTACAGGCGGTGGACAGGGGGCCGCCGGACGGTCTCCAGCGGGTCATGAACATCCTCCATCAGGCGATCGTGCCGCCTCCGCCGCTGCCGGCCCCGTCGGAATAGCCTGGCCGGGCGAGTCACGAAGCGGACGGCAACTTCTTCCCGGGTGGGCATTTGTTTCGCGGCTCGCCCGACGCCGCCGCGGGCTTCCATAAGGACTTTCAGGGGGTTCTTCACGGCCCCGTTCTTGCGTCGCGCGGGTCGAACCAGAACCGGTTCAGCGGTCAGAAGGCCGCAGACCCCCCGACCAGAACGGAAGGACCCGACCATGAGCAACTCGGTCAACACCAACGTGGGCGCGCTCATCGCGCTCCAGAACCTGAACGCCACCAACGCCGACCTGGCGGTCACGCAAAACCGGATCAACACCGGCAAGAAGATCGCCAGCGTGAAGGACAACGGCGCCATCTGGGCCATCGCCCAGGGGCAACGTGCCGACATCGGCGCCCTGGGGGCGGTCAAACAGTCGCTCGACCGGGGTGTCGCCGCGGTCGACGTCGCACTGGCGGCGGGCGAGACGGTCTCCGACCTCTTGCTCCAGCTGAAGGAGAAGGCACTGGCGGCGACCGACGCGTCGCTGAAGACGGCGGCCCGGGCCGCGCTGAACGAGGACTTCAAGGCGCTGCGCGACCAGATCGCGACGGTCACCAACAACGCCGAATTCAACGGGATCAACCTGTTGAAGACCGGCGCGACCGGCTTCAACGCCCTGGCGAACGCTCAAGGCTCCGCCACCATCACGGTGGCCGCCGAGATCCTGTCGCTGGGTGGGTCCATCGTCACCGTGGCCACGACCCAGGCGATCGACACCCTGACCAAGGCGTCCAGCGCCCTGACGGCGGTGACCAACTCGATCGACGCGGTGTCCGGCGCGCTCGCGCGTCTGGGCACCAAGTCCAAGGCCCTGACCACCCATCTGACGTTCGTCGGCAAGCTGACGGACGCTCTGGAGTCGGGCGTGGGCAACCTGGTGGACGCCGATCTGGCGAAGGAGAGCGCCAAGCTCCAGGCGCTGCAGACGAAGCAGCAGCTGGGGGTCCAGGCCCTGTCCATCGCCAACCAGACGCCGCAGCTGGTGCTGTCGCTGTTCCGGGGCTGACGCCCACGTGAGGAGGGGCCGGGGGAAACCCCGGCCTTTTCTTTTTGGGCCGCGTCGCCGGTCGCGCGGCGGGTGCCTAGGTCAGGACTCCCAGCCAGGCGTCCGCGGTCCATTTCAGAACGCGCCAGATGACCTCCCAGGCCAGCCACGCGAAGGCGACGAAGCCGACGACGCCGGCCCAGCCCGCGATGACGAAGGCGCCGTCCCGCTGCATCAGGCCGAAACCGAAGGCCGCCATGATCAGGGCCGGGGCCATGTTGCCGCCCCAGATCGGCAGGATCAGGATGACCGACAGCAGCAGCGAGGCGAGCCCGATCAGCATCTGCGACGCCTCGGACGTCATGAACAGCAGGCGGGGCCGCGACAGCCGCTCGAACTTGCGGATCGTCGGCAGGGCGCGCGCCACGCCGCCGCGGTAGGCCTTGCGGTCGACCGAGCCCTTCAGCGCCCACTTCGGCATCCACACCTGCTCGGACCGAAACAACAGCTGGAGCGACAGCAGCAGCAGCGGCGCGCCCAGCACGGTCGTCGACCCGGGCGGCAGCGGCAGGGCGTTGATCATGCCGAGGAACACCATCAAGGCCCCGAAGCCGCGCTCCCCGAAGGCGTGAACCAGTTCGCCGAGATGAAGTTTGGGGTCGTCCTTGGCGCCGAGATCCTCCAGCACCCGGGAGAACGGCCGCGCGTCGTGTTCGTAGTCGTAGTCGGGATCGGACATGGGCGACCGGGGCGGGGGATGAGCTAGGTGCTTAGCGAGCCTCACGCCGGTTCGCCAATGAAGCTTTCGCAAGGACGCTCAGATGACGGACTGAACCCTTCGGTCCCGGGGGCTTCCGGCCCCGGCCGTGTCGGGCGTCGGGGCGGGTCCCTCGTCAGCTTCCCAGCAGCTCCCGCCCGATCAGGAAGCGGCGGATTTCGTTGGTCCCGGCGCCGATGTCGTACAGCTTGGCGTCGCGGACCAGCCGCTCGACCGGCCACTCCTTGGTGTAACCCGCGCCGCCCAGGGCCTGCACCGCCTCCAGCGACACCTTCACCGCGTTCTCGCTGGCCAGCAGGATCGCACCCGCCGCGTCGTAGCGGGTCGTCTTGCCCTGGTCGCAGGCGCGCGCCACGGCGTAGACGTAGGCCCGGGCGCTGTTCAGGGCCACGTACATGTCGGCCACCTTGGCCTGCATGAGCTGGAAGCTGCCGATCGGCTTGCCGAACTGCTTGCGGTCCCGGAGGTAGGGCAGCACCACGTCCAGCGCCGCCTGCATGATCCCCAGAGGACCGCCCGCCAGGACCGCGCGCTCATAGTCCAGGCCGCTCATCAGCACGGCCGCGCCGCGCCCCTCGCCGCCCATGATGTTCTCTTCCGGGACCTCGCAGTCCTCGAACACCAGCTCGGCGGTGTCCGAGCCGCGCATGCCCATCTTGTCCAGCTTCTTCGAGACGCTGAACCCCTTCATGCCCTTTTCGATCAGGAAGGCGGTGACCCCGCCATTGCCGTCGCCGGTGCGGGCATAGACGACCAGGGTCTCGGCCGTGGGCGAGTTGGTGATCCAGAACTTGGTGCCGTTCAGGACGTAGCGGTCACCCTTCTTCTCGGCGCGGGTCCGCATCGACATCACGTCCGAGCCCGAGCCGGCCTCCGACATGGCCAGCGACCCCAGATGCTCGCCCGAGATCAGCTTCGGCAGATACTTCGCCTTCTGCTCCGGCGTGCCCCAGCGGCGGATCTGGTTGACGCACAGGTTGGAGTGGGCACCGTAGCTCAGGCCGATCGAGGCCGAGGCGCGGGACACCTCCTCCACCGCCACCACGTGTTCCAGATAGCCCATGCCGAGGCCGCCGAACTCTTCCTCGACGGTGATGCCGTGCAGGCCCAGTTCGCCCATCTCGGGCCACAGGTCGCGAGCGAATTCGTTCTTTTCATCGATCTCGGCGGCGCGCGGGGCCAGCCGGTCGGCGGCCCAGCGGGCGGTGGTCTCGCGGATGGCGTCGGCGTTCTCGCCGAGACCGAATTCCATGCTCTGGGGGGCGAAGGGAATGCTCATGCCCGCCGCCTAGCATCGTTCACGCGACGTGCGAAGCGTCAGGCCTTGCGACGCGTGGTCCGCACCCAGAGGTGCCACGAGGCCGCCCCGACGCAGACCGCGCCGATCACCGCCAGGGTCCAGGCCACGGCGGTGGTCTCTCCCATCGGCGACGGATCCTCCACCGCGACGCGGAAGGCCGCGGCCGAGACGGCGCAGGAGACCAGGCCCAACCCGCCCATGATCACGTACATGCCCGTCTCGCTCCAGTCGAAGCGGGGGGGCGTCGCCGGGTCCTCCTCGTGACGCAGGATCGAGACCTGGGAGGGCGCGTCCACGAACAGGGGGTCCTGCGCGGGCGAGGCGACGGGGCGCTCCTCCTCTCCCCATGCCGGGCGCGCGGGGGCCGCCTCGACCTCCGGCGGCGGGGTCAGGACCAGGGGTTCGACGACGGGGGCCGGGAAGGGGGACTGGACCGGTTGCGGCCAAGTCTGGGCAGCCGGGGCGGGCGCCTCGGCGGCCGCAGGCGCGTCGGCCGGCACCTCGACCGGGGGCAGGGGCGACGGCGTCAGGCTGGCGGGCGGGACCGGCGACGGCGCGGGCATCCCGAAGCCGGGCAGGGGGCCGACCACGGGGACCCCGTAGCGCGCGCCCCACTGCGGCGGCGTCACCGGGGCGGGGGCTTCGGCGGCGGGCTCCGTCCCTCGTTCTGTCTCCGTCTCCGTCTCTGTCTCCGGCTCCGGTTCCGGTTGCGGTTCCAGTTCCAGCTCCCGCTCCGGCTCGGACAGGGCTGGGCCGTCGTCCGCCGGCACCGGATCCGCGTCCGGGACGGGGGTTGCTTCGGCCGGGCCGAAGGCCGGCACGACGAGCGGAGGGGGGGGCGGGAGGAGCGTCGAGGGCGGAGCCGCGGAGTCGTCACCCTCGCCCTCGCCCTCGTCCTCGCCCAGCAGGGCGGCGACCGCGGCGGCGCGCGCCTCGACCACGGGAGCCGGCACCGGATTCGCTGCGGGCAGGGGGGCCGAGAGCAGCTCGGCGAGGGCCACGGGGCGCTCGGGATCGGCGAGGAACAGCGCCCGCTCGGCGGCGCGGCGGCGCAGGCCCGCGACGGCGGGCGACGGCTCGGTCCAGGCCAGCAGGGCTTCCGCCGCCGCCTCGGGCCGGCCCTCGGCCAGCCGGGCGTGAACGTCGGAGGCCAGGAACCGCTCGACGCCGACCGAGAAGGCGAAGCTGGCCACCGCGTCGAACTGATGGGCGTTCAGCGCGACCGGCAGGGCGTTCAGCGCGCTCACCACCGGCAGAAGATCGTATTGAAGCAGCAGCTCCGCATCGGCCTCGCCGACCGTCAGACCCTCGCGGGCCGACGTCCGGTGGCCATAGCCGATGACCCAGCCCCCGGCGTCGCGTTCGGCGCGGGCGCGGAAGCCTTCGAAGCTCTTCAGCAGCACGACTCCCTCGCGGGAGACCTTGCGGCGGACGGGGGCGGCGGGTTCGGACACGGGGTGTTCCAGATCGGGACGACGGGTTTCGCTCATGAGGCGACGGAGCAAGCCCCGGGCCGGTCTAGAGCAGCACCGCCGTCGCCAGACCGAGGAAGATCAGGAAACCAAAGAAATCCGTCGTCGCCGTGACGAACACCGCCGACGACACCGCGGGGTCCTGCTTCAGCTTCGACAGGGTCAGCGGCGTCAGCACGCCCACCGAGGCCGCGATCATCAGATTCAGCACCATGGCCGCCGCGATCACCGCGCCGATGCGCCAGTCGCCCGACCACCAGCCCGCCGCCACGCCGATCAGCGGCGCCAGCACCAGGCCATTGGCCAGACCGACCACCAGCTCGCGGAAGAAGGTCCGGCGCGCGTTGGAGCTGTTCAGCTCGCGCGTCGCCAGCGCGCGCACCGTCACCGTCAGCGCCTGGGTGCCGGCGTTGCCGCCGATGGCCGAGACGATCGGCATCAGCGCGGCCAGCGCCACGATCTGCTCGATCGTACCGCCGAAGAAGGCGATCACGCCGGCGCCGAGGGCCGCGGTGAACAGGTTCACCGCCAGCCAGGGCACCCGGCCGCGGACGATCTCGGGGATGGTCGAACCCCGGTCCTCGTCCGACACGCCGGCCAGACGCAGGATGTCCTCGCGGTTCTCTTCCTGGATGATGTTGACGATGTCGTCGACGGTGATCTGGCCCACCAGTCGACCCGCGGAGTCGATCACCGGGGCCGAGATCAGGTGATATTTCTCGAAGATGTAGGCGACTTCTTCCTGGTCCTGGTCGACGGTGATCTCGTTCACCGGCTCCATGATGTCGGCCAGCTTCGTCGCCCGCGGCATGCGCAGCAGGCCGCTGACCGAAACCCCGCCGACCGGACGGTTCAGCGGGTCGACCACATAGATGTCGAAGAACAGCTCGGGCAGGTCCTCGCCCTGGGCCCGGATGTGGTCGATCGTGTCGCCGACGTTCCAGAACTGGGGCGCGGCCATGACCTCGCGCTGCATCAGGCGGCCGGCGGAGTCCTCGGCATAGCCCAGCGAGCTCTCGATCGCCGCCCGGTCGATCTCGGGCATGGCGGCCAGCACCTTCTCGCGCTGGTCGTCCTCCAGGTCCTCGACGACCGCCGCCGCGTCGTCGGAATCCAGCTCCTGCAGCGCCTCGGCCAGGGTCAGGTGCGGAACCCGTTCCAGCACCTCCTCGCGGATGCCGTCGTCCAGCTCGGGCAAGGTCTCGGCCAGCAGGTCCGGGGGCAGCCACTGCACCACCACGCCGCGGTGCTCGGCCGTCAGGAAGCCCATCAGGTCGGCCACGTCGGCCGGGTGCAGATCCTCTGTCAGATCGCGCAGCCGCATGCCGTCGCCGTCGTCGGCAGCGTCGACCACCTTCTCGACGAAGGCCGGCGTCAGGACATAGTCCTCGTCCAGGGCCTCGTGATCGATCCCGGGCGCAGGGGGGGCGATGGCGTCGATGCTCACGCGTCGTCCTCCCTGTTTGATCAGCGTTTCGCCGATGTGCGTCCTTCGAAAGTCAGATGGTGCGGTCGAGAAGACTCGAACTTCCACTCCGGTTAGGGAACAGCGACCTCAACGCTGCGCGTCTACCAATTCCGCCACGACCGCTCGCATCGGAGCGGGGGCGATAGCCCAGGTGCGGAGGAAAGGGAAGAGGCGGCTTACGCGGCGCCCGCCATGTAGTCGTAGACGTCGGCCGCGCGGGTCACCGTGATCGAGATCCGGTCTTCGTGGATCGAGATTTCGCCGCGCGCCACGGGGTGGTTGTTGGCCAGAATCCAGACCTCGTCGTGCTCCGACGCGTCCAGCGGAATGACCGCGCCGCGGCCCATCTTCAGCAGTTGCGCCATAGGCAGCACGGATCGCCCCAACACAACCGAGATCTCGACGTCGACGGCTTCGATCTGGCTCATGGGGGACGCGGACTCGAACTGACTGGCGGCGACAGGGTGTTGCATGGCGCTCCGACGCCCCACATTGGTCGGCCATGCTTTCCCAAGCCTTAAATTCCGGCGACCCGCGGTTGATTCGCGCCGACGGTGCCGCCGTGGAGTGGGTGGTCTCGCCGGGGCGCGTCGATCACCCGGAGGCGGTGGCCGAAATGGAAGCGCGCGCGGCCGCGATCGCCGAGGGACGGGCGCCCGAGCGGGTCTGGCTGCTGGAGCACCCGCCGCTCTACACCGCCGGCGTATCCGCCCGGGACGAGGACCTGCTGGACGCCCGCTTTCCGGTGCACAGGACCGGGCGCGGCGGCCAGTTCACCTATCACGGACCGGGCCAGCGCGTGGCCTACGTCATGCTGGACCTGACCGCGCGGGGCCGCGACGTGCGCGGTTTCGTGCGCGGGCTGGAGGCTTGGCTCATCGGGGCCCTGGACCGGTTCGGGGTAGAGGCCGACGTCCGCGACGGGCGGGTCGGCGTCTGGGTGCAACGCAAGGGACCCGGCTGGGCCCGCGAGGACAAGATCGCCGCCATCGGCGTGAAGGTCCGCAAATGGGTCAGCTTCCACGGCGTCAGCCTGAACGTCGAACCGGACCTGCTCCATTTCGGGGGCATCGTGCCCTGCGGCATCAGCGAGCACGGCGTCACCAGCCTGGTCGATCTCGGCGTGCCAGCGACGATGGACGAAGCCGACGCCGCCCTCATGGCGTCGTTTCAGGACGTGTTCGGGCCGGTGCGCACGGTGGAGGCGCGCGACGCCGGAATCGGTGCAAGGCTGGCGTGAGCCCTCCCGCCGGGCCAGTACCGGAGCGTCCCATGAGTCATGTCGAGTTCGAGAGGCCGCGCCGGCGCTTCGACATCGCTGAGGATCTGGGGAATTTCTTCGAGGTTTCGCTGGATTTGCTCTGCATCCGGGCGCTCGACGGCTCCGTGGTCAAGGTCAGCCGGTCATGGGAGACGACGCTCGGCTGGCGACCGGACGAGATCGAGGGCGGCCCCCTTCTCCGCCTGGTTCATCCGGAGGACCTGCCCGGCACCCGCGAGAGCGCCCGGGAGGTCGAGAACCGGCGGCCGGACGATCCCATCCTCGGTCACGTCAACCGCTATCGCCACAAGGACGGCTCCTACCGCACCGTCGAATGGCGGGCCCAGCGCCACGGAGACCGGATCTATGCCGTCGCCCGCGACGTGACCGACCGTCTGGCGGCGGAACGCGACCTTGTGGAAGCCAAACAGGCGGCGGAGGCCGCCAGCCACGCCAAGTCCGAGTTCCTGGCCAACATGAGCCACGAGATCCGCACCCCGCTGAACGGGGTCATCGGCGTCGTCGACGCCCTGGCGCGCACCGACCTCTCCCCCGTGCAGCAGGAGCTGGTCGAACTGGTGCGGACGTCGGGCGAAAGCCTTGAGCGTCTGGTCTCCGACCTGCTGGACGTGTCCAAGATCGAGGCCGGCCGGCTGGAGCTGGAGATCCGGCCCTTCGAACTCCAGGAGGCGCTCGACGGTCCGCTGCAGATGCTTTCGGTCAAGGCGGCGGAAAAGGGGCTGGTCTTCGAGGTGGCCCGCGGCGACGGTGCCCACGGCTGGTTCCTCGGCGACGCCCTGCGCCTGCGTCAGGTGCTGACCAACCTGCTTTCGAACGCGGTGAAGTTCACCCACGTCGGCGGGGTGGCCGTCCAGATCGACGTCGTGGACGGGACGCCGGACCCGGTGCTGATGGTCGACGTCGAGGACACGGGCGTGGGCTTCTCGTCGGAAGCCGCCGCCACCCTGTTCGACCGCTTCACCCAGGCCGACGGCTCGATCACGCGCCGGTTCGGCGGAACGGGGCTGGGCCTCGCGATCTGCCGGTCGCTCATGGAGGTCATGGGGGGCACGATCTCGGCGACCTCGACGCCCGGCGTGGGCAGCCGTTTCTCGATCCGTCTGCCGTTGACGCGAACCCTGGCGGGTCACGACGAGGCCGAGGAGGCGACGACGCCCGATCGCGTCCTCCGGGTGCTCGTGGCCGAGGATCATCCCGTCAACCAGAAGGTGGTCCGGCTCATCCTCGACGCCCACGGCTGCGAGACCACCATGGTCGCCGACGGGCGCGAGGCGGTGGCGGCCTTCCGCGAAGGGGGCTGGGACGTGGTCCTGATGGACATGCAGATGCCCGAGATGGACGGTCTGGCCGCCACGCGCGCCATCCGCGCCTTCGAGGGCGCGGGCGCGCGCACGCCGGTGATCATGCTCAGCGCCAACGCCATGGAGGCGCACCGGCACGACGCCCTCGCCGCGGGTGCCGACATGCACCTGTCCAAACCGATCACCGCCGCCGCCCTGATGGACGGCATCGCGCGCGCCACCGGCCAGAGTCAGTGAGGGCGGGCCCTACACGGCCAAGCTGTGACATCGTCACAAGGCCCTGCTAGCGTCCGCGCGTGAAAGTCAGTTTCGTGCATGAGGCGCTGCGCGCGGCCACCGCCCCGCAGCATCAGCGTCTGGAGGTCGAAGCCGACCTTGAGGCCCGCCTTCGCGATACCGCGCGCCGGGGCGACGCCGTCGCCGGCCTCCTGCAGTTCCATCGTGAGGCCGATGCGGTGGCGGCGGCCTTCCGGCCGGTCCTCGACGCGGCCGACGTGCGGCCCGGCGAGCGGGTGGCCGCGCTGGAACGGGCCGTGGCGACCTTGGGCGGATCCACATCCAACACCCCCGTCGCCGACCCGCCCGGCGACCTGTCGGCCGTCCTCGGCTGGCTTTACGTGTCCGAGGGCTCGGCCCTTGGCGGACGCGTGATGCGCAAGGCGATGCGCCGCGACGGCCTCGACCTGACCGGACTGGACTTCCTCGATCCCCCCGACGTCGGCGTCGGCCCGCGCTGGATCGGCTTCCTCGCCTTTCTGGAGGCGGCCGTCGCCGACGGTCGCGCCATCCCGTCCGATGTCGTCGCGGCGGCCGGGGTCGCCTTCGACCGCGCGCGCGCCGCGCTCGTCCCCCTCTCGACAGTGAGCCGCGCCGCGTGACCGACCCCCTTGCCTCCCTGGCCCCGGTCCCGCTCAACGACTGCGACCGGGAGCCCATACACGTGCCGGAGGCGATCCAGCCGCACGGTCTGCTGTTCGTCCTCGATCCCGCCGACCTGCACGTCCTGCGGGAGGCGGGCCGGATCCAGGCGCTCACGGGTCGCCCCTCGTGGTTGGGACGGGCGGCGCACGACCTGCTGGGCGAGGTCGTGGCGAAGCGGCTGCAGGCCGTCGGTGCCGTCGACCAGGAGGGGTTCGCCGGTCGCTGGCGCGCCGCCAACGGGCTGGACTACGACGTCATCGTCCGCCCCAACCCCGCCGGCCTGATCGTCGAGATCGAACAGAGCAGCCAGGCCGCCCAGTTGGGGGTCGAGCTGATCAGCCGGCTGGACGCCGCCGGCGCGGCCCTGGAGCGGGCGTCGACCGTGCGGGCCCTGTGCGAGCGGGCCGCGGACGCGTTCCGCCGGCTGACGGGCTACGACCGCGTCATGATCTACCGCTTCCTCGAGGACGCGGCGGGTCAGGTGGTGGCGGAGTCCCGCGCGGCGGAAGTGGACTCCTTCGACAATCATCACTTCCCGGCCACCGACATCCCGAAGCAGGCGCGCGCCCTCTATCTGCGCAATCCGGTGCGCGTCATCCCCGATTCGCACTACGTGCCCCAGCCCCTGCTGCCGCAGGCGGCCGCGCCGCTGGACATGAGCGACTGCGGCCTGCGCAGCGTCTCGCCCATCCACCTCCAGTATCTGAAGAACATGGGCGTCCGGGCGTCGGCGTCGGTCTCGATCATCGTCGACGACGACCTGTGGGGCCTCGTCGCCTGCCACGCGTCGCGCCCGCAGGTGCTGCCCTTCGAACAGCGCCTCGCCGCGACCAGCTTGGCCAGATCCTTGGCCCGGCAGATCAAGTCGAGGGGCGACGCCGAGCTGTATCGCGAACGCACGCGGCTGCGTCAGCTCGAGCATGAGCTCATCGGACGCATCGCGCCGGATCGCCCGCTGGCCGCGTCCCTCGCCGCCCAGGGCCGCGACCTGGCCGATCTGGTCGACGCCGACGGCGTGGCCGTCGTCGGCCCCGACGGCGTGGCGCGTTTCGGAGTCGCCCCTGACGGGTCCGCCGTCGCCGAACTGGCCGCCTGGGTCGCCGGACGTCCCGGGCTCCGGCCCGTCGCCACCCATGAGCTGGGACGGCAGCATCCCCCGGCCGCCGCCTGGGCGACCGAGGCCGGCGGCCTGCTCGGCGTCCATCTGGCGGGCGAGCAGCCGCTGACCATTCTCTGGTTCCGCGCCGAGATCGTGGAGACCGTCCGTTGGGCCGGAAACCCCACGACGGCGGTCAAGGACGGTCCCGCCGGGGTGCTCACGCCCCGGGCCAGCTTCGAGGCGTGGTCGGAGACCGTGCGCGGGCGATCGCGTCGCTGGACCGCGGCCCAGGTCGAATCCGCCGGCCGGCTGCGCGACGCCCTGCTCGATGTCGCCGCGGTCGGCCGCCTGCGCGGCCTCAACCGCTCGCTCCAGGACTCTCTGGGCGAGCGCGACCTGCGGCTGGAACAGCAGGGCTTCCTCATCCGCGAGGTCAATCACCGGGTGCAGAACAGCCTGACCCTGGTGTCGTCCTTCCTCGGCCTCCAGGCGCGGCATGCCGAACCGGCGGCCGCGGAGCAGCTGAACGAGGCCCGCCGCCGCGTCCGCGCCGTCGGCATGGTGCACAGCCGTCTGTATCGCGCCGAGGCCGGGGCCAGCGTCGACATGGCGCGCTACGTCGCCGAACTGGTCGACGATCTGGGGGGCTCCATGGGCGCCGACTGGCGGGCGATGCTGGAGGCTGACCTCGCCCCGATCCGTATGGACGCGAGCCGGGCCGTGACCGTGGGCCTGATCCTGACCGAGCTGATCATCAACGCCCAGAAATACGCCTACGACGGCAATCCCGGCCCGATCCGGGTCTGCCTCGACGAGGAGCCGGACGTCTTCCGCATGGTCGTCGAGGATGAGGGCAAGGGCGGCCATGAGGTCGGTGACGGCTTCGGCTCCCTGATGATCCAGAGCCTGGTCGGCCAGCTGGGCGGCGAGCTGACGTGGCGCGACGCCTCGCCCGGCCTGCGGGTGGTGCTCAAGGCGCCGATCGGCGTCGGCTGACGAACACGGCCGCCACGGGCGCACAGGTGGCGACCCCCAGCATCAGCGCCCCGACCGGGTCCCATGCGCCGTCCCCCAGCAGCGCGCCGACCAGACCGGTCAGGCTGACGACCGCGATGATCGCGGGCCACAGGAAGGTGCGCGGCGTGGCGTGGCGGGCGGGGCTCATGCCGCCTTCCTGCGACGCGGCCACCACAGGTACAGGCCCGAGCCCAGCACCACGATCGTCGCCAGGTCCAGCAGGGCCCAGACGATCTTCAGCCCCATCCCGCCGTAGTCGCCGAAGTGCAGCGGCTGCGACAGCGACAGCAGCGAGACGTACCACGGCGGCCGCGCCACCGCCGTCAACTCGCCCGTCCGGGCGTCGATCAGCGCCGGGGTGATCAGGTGCTCGGTCACCGGGCTGTCGCCGTGGAAGAAGACGGCATAGTGCCGGTCGGTGGTGTAGTCCGTGCCCGGAAAGGCCACGAACTGCAGCGTCATGCCGGGCAGGGCGGCCCGGGCGTCGCGCACCGCCTGATCCAGCGACGCGCGGTTCGCCGGGTCGAACGGCCGCGCATCCTCGGCGTCGACCAGCGCCATCAGCGCCGTGTCCTTCCAGTGCGTGGTGATCGGCACGGCCAGGGTGTTGACGATCCCCGTCACCCCCACGACCAGCACCCAGGCGACCGTGACGATGCCCAGCAAGTTGTGCCAGTCCAGCCACCGCGTCCGCGCCGCCTTCTCCCGCCGCACCGTGCCGAACTCCAGCCGCCGCATGAAGGGCGCGTACAGCACCACGCCCGACACCACGGCGATCACCATCAGCAGGCCCATCGCGCCCAGGAACAGCATCCCCGGCAGGCCCAGGAACATGTCGGTGTGCAGCTGCAGCAGGAACTCGACCAGGGGATGCCCCGCCACCGGCGGCGCGGCTTCGCCGCTGGTCGCGTCCAGCGGCTGGAAATTATAGACGCCCGCCGGCGCATCGGGTGCCCGGCTGGTGACGTTCACCACCGGCCGGTCCTCGTCGAAACTCATGAAGGCCGGCACGTCGCCGGGATGGTTCGCCAAAGCCCGGTCCAGCACGGCGTCCAGGCTGATCCGGTCCGCTGCGGCCGGCTCCCACTCCTGGTGCAGCAGGGCGTCGTTGATCTCGTGGCTGAACACCAGCGGCAGGCCGGTGACGCACAGCATCAGCAGAAAGGCGGTCGAGACCAGGCTCGACCACCGATGCGCCCACGCCCAGCCCCGGATCGCCGCCGGCGTCATGCCGGTCAGAACTCCGCCGACAGCTGCAGGCTGAAGGTGCGCGGCGCGCCCAGCGTCAGATAGTTGGCGCCCGGATAGCCGCCGACGGCGACCCACTGGTCCTCGTCCAGCACGTTCTCGACCCGCGTGCGCAGGGTCAGCGGATTGCCGGCCGCGTCGAAGCTCCAGCGCGCGCCCGCGTCCAGCCGGGTCCAGCTGTCCAGCTCGACCGTGTTGGTGGCGTTCACCGGCTGCGTGCCGGTGTGCACGACCCGGCCCTCGACGGTCAGACCCCGAACCATGGGCAGGTCCCATTCGACGTTCACATTGGCCTGGAATTCCGGCACGCCGATCGCGGTCTTGCCGTCCAGCGCGCCGCCCGCCGTGCGCCGCAGCTCGGCGTCGATCAGCGTCCAACCGCCCAGCACGCGCAGGCCGTCGCGCGGCTCGCCGAACCAGGTGACTTCCAGCCCCTGATTGCGCTGCTCGCCGTTGGCCGCGAACACGCCGCCCTCGACGAAGGCGCTGGGCAGGGTGGTCGAGAACAGGCTGACCGTGCCGCCGAACCGGCCTACGTCATACTTGAACCCGACCTCGGCCTGCTCGCCGCGGAAGGGCGACAGCACCTCGCCCGCGTTCGTCACCGGCGCGCCGCCGCTGGTCGCCGGGGCGATCTGGCCGGGAACCAGCGCCTCGGCATAGTTGGCGTAGATCGAGATCCAGTCGTTGGGCTTGTAGACCACCGCGAACGCCGGGGTGACCGCGTCGCTGTCGTAGGACGAGCCCAGGGCACCGGTGTTGTAGTCATAGGTCCGCGTGCGGATGTCCTGGAACCGCGCGCCCGCGGTCACCAGCAGCCGGCCGTTCAGCAGGCTCATCATGTCCGCCACGGCGAACGACGAGTTGCGCACGCGCTCGGTCACTCCCGGCGCGTCCAGATCGCCGCCGACGAAGAAGTTCGCCGCCGGAGGCGTCACGTCCACCGGCGTATACAGGTCCGAGCCGAAGCCCGCGAAGCTGGAGAAGGCATAGGCGTTGCGCGACTTCAGGCTGACCGACGAGGCCGACGCCACCAGCCGGTGCGCGACCGGGCCGGTCGTCAGCTCCGCCCGGATGCCGACGTCGCCCGATAGCACCGAGTCCTCGCGCGCGTTGTCGAAGCGATAGGCCGACAGGGTCCCGTCCGGATGGGCCGTCGGGTTGGCCAGCACATTGGCCTCGCGTCCGTCGCGTCCGCCGATCGCGGCCCAGGCGGTGACGCTGGGGGCCAGGTCGAACTCGCCGCGCGCCGCGCCGAACAGCTGGCGCTCGTCGGTATAGGTCCAGGGCTGGGCGAAGTTGCCGCTGGCGTCCGGCGGCGTCGGCACGGCGCCGGCCGGCGTCACCGTCGGACGCGGGGCGTCGATGCGGTGGTCCTGATAGCCGATGTCGGCCGAGAACCTCGCCCCGGCGCCGCGGCGGTCGACGCCCAGGCCGATCACGTCAAGCGTCCGTTCCTGCCGGTCGACCGACGACTCGCCGTCGCGCCGCGCCAGGGTCAGCCGCACGCCCCAGTCACGATCCGCGCCGAAGCGCCGCGACACGTCGGCGGCGCCATACAGCTCGCCGCCGCCCTCGATGCCGGCCGTCAGGCGCGTCAGGTCGGCCCCCGCGCGCTTGGGCATCAGGTTGAAGGCCCCGCCGACGCCCGACCCGCCCGGGGCCGCGCCGTTCAGGAAGGCGGTCGCTCCCCGGAACACCTCGACCCGCTCCAGCAGCTCGGCGGCCACGAACTGGCGCGGCAGCACGCCGTACAGGCCGTTGTAGGTCATGTCGTCGGAGTACACGGGGAAGCCGCGCACCACGTACAGCTCCTGGAAGTTCCCGAAGCCCTTGGTGACACGCACCACCGGGTCGTTCTGCAGAACGTCGCCGACGCTGCGCGCCTGCTGATTGCGGGCCAGTTCCTCGGTGTAGTTGGCCGTGGCGAACGGCGTGTCCATCACGTCCAGCGCGCCGAACAGCCCCACGCGCCCGCCCGTCGCCACCTGCCCGCCGGCATAGGCCGGGCTGATCGCTACCTGCGACCCGGTGACGATCACGTCCTCGACCTGCGTCGCCTCCGCGTCCCGCTGCTGCGCATGCGCGGGCAGGGCGGCGATCAGGGCCAGGGTGGAGGCGGCGAGCAGCAGCGGGGAGACGCGCACGGCGGGATGACTTTCGCGAGTGAGAATGAGAGCGGGTCGCATTAAGCGCGCTCACTTCCCTTGTCCAGCCCCGCTGGCGCGCGCCGCGTCGCCGCACTCACTTCCCGAAGATGCTGTCCGCGTTCCAGGTCGGCCGGTCGTCCGCGTTGGCGATCCGCAGCGCCAGCGCCGTGATGAAGTCGTGCAGGCGGATCTCGTCCTCGACCAGGATCGGCGTGGTCGTCATGTCGTCGGTGGGCTTGTGATAGTGGGTCTCGTTGAAGGTCCGGATGGTCGTCGCCTCCGGCGTGCCGGCGGCGAAGCCGAACTTGAACGCCACCGCCGGGATGCCCGCGGCGATGAAGGAATACTGGTCCGAGCGGATGAAGCGGTTCTCGGCCGGGAAGGGGTCGGGCGTCAGGGGCAGGCCCATCTCCGCGCTCACCGCCGCCGCGTGGACGCCGAAGGTGCTCTCGGTCGCCCCCAGCACATTCACGCCGGTCAGAGGAATGATCGGCAGGGCCATGTCATAGTTCAGGTTTCCGACGATGCTCTCACGCGGCACCGTCGGATTGGCGACGAAGGCGCGCGAGCCCAGCAGGCCCCGCTCCTCCGCCGTGACGATCACGAACAGGATCGACCGGCGGGGCTTCGCCGCGATCAGCTGCTCGGCGATGTCCAGCTGCGCCGCGACGCCCGAGGCGTTGTCCAGCGCGCCATTGTAGATGGCGTCCCCGTTCACCGGCTCGCCGATCCCGTAGCCGTCCAGGTGCGAGGTCATGACCACGTATTCGTCGGCCAGCTCGGGGTCCGACCCCGGCAGCACGCCGATCACATTGGGCGAGACCACCGTCGTGCTGGTGGCGACGAACCGCCCGCTCAGCCGCGCGTCCAGGGGGAAGGAGGTCTGCGGGGCCCCCGCGCGGGCGTCGGCCACGATCTGGTCCAGCGACTTCGGCGCGCCGGCGAACAGGCCGGCGCCGTGGTCCGGATGCAGGACGATCTCGGCGAAGGGGCGCTCGCCCGTGTCGGGGAAGAAGCCCGGCCGCGCGGCGCCGCGCGTCACGCCCGCCCAGGTGCCCGTCGGGTCGGCCTGCGGCGGGACCAGGCTGATCGTGCCCACGGCGCCCCGCGACATCAGCCCCGCCGTGCGCTGGGCCCGCGCATGGGTCAGCGTCAGGCTGGGCAGGCCGGTGGGCGCGCCGTTGATGAAGACGGCGATCTTGCCGGTCAGGTCGACCCCGTCCAGATCGCTGTAGTCTTCCGAGGGGATGTGCAGGCCGTAGCCGACGAAGATCAGCTCCGCGTCGATCGTGGCGGGCAGGGTGCGGCCGCCGCCGACCACCGCATCGGCCGGCAGGGTCAGCGCCCGCGTGGCCCCGCCGACGGTCAGTTCGGCGCTCGAGGCGCCCAGGTGGACCGTCTGCTCCAGAAACCGGATCGGCTGGTACCAGCCCCCGTCCACGCCGCCGGGCTTCAGCCCCAGCGCCTCCATTTCGCCGACCACCCAGGCCGCGGCCCGGTCATAGCCGGGCGTGCCGACCCTCCGGCCCTCCATGGCGTCGTCCGACAGCGCCGCCATCCGCCCCACCCACCGCTCGCCGCGCTCCGGGGACTGGGCCAGCACGGGCGCCGCTCCGGCGGCAAGGAGCAGGGCGGACAGACAGGCGGCGAGGGCGAGGCGCATGGGGAAGGCTCCTTCGGGCTGACCCGCAATAGGCACAAGCCGGATCCGAAAGGAAAGCCGCGTCGGCGTCTCAGCCGAACTCCACCAGCACGTCGTCGGCCGCGACCGGGTCGCCGGCCTTGGCGCCGACGGCCTTCACCACGCCGTCGCGCTCGGCCTTGAGGATGTTCTGCATCTTCATGGCCTCGATGATGGCGACGGTCTCGCCGGCCTTGACCTCCTGCCCGACCTCGACCGGCACGGCGACGACCAGACCCGGCATGGGGCTCAGCACCAGTTTGGACGTGTCCGCCGCCTGTTTTTCGGGCAGCCGCGCGTACAGCTCGGCCATGCGCGGCGTCAGCACGCGGACCCGCGCCCGCGACGCGCCGGAACGGATGGAGAAGCCGTCCGCGGCCCTCGCCACCCCGGCGGTGAAGGGCACGTCGTCCAGCACCGCGCGGAACTGGCCCAGCCCCGGCCGCCAGTCGATGTCGGCCAGCCGCAGGGCCCGGTCCTCGCCCGCCAGATCCAGCGTCAGGACCTCGTCGTCGTCGTAACCCAGCGACACGCCGTGCGCCTCGCCATCGATCAGGACGATCCAGTCGGTGCGGTCCGACGGATCGCCCGCCTGTTCGGTCAGCACCTCGTTCATGGCGACCGCGGCGGCGATCATCACATCCTGCCGGCGGCGGTCGGGGGCCAGGCCATGGAAGCCGTCAGGGAACTCGTCCTGGATGTAGCGGGTCGACAGCTGGCCCGAGCGGAACCGGTCCTGTTCCATCACCGCCGCCAGGAAGGGCACGTTGTGGCCCAGCCCGGTCAGGTGCGTGTCCTCCAGCGCGCGCGCCATGCCGTCGATGGCGGCGTCGCGGGTCGGGGCCCAGGCGCACAGCTTGGCGATCATGGGGTCGTAGAACATGCTGATCTCGTCGCCCTCGCGGACGCCGGAATCGTTGCGCACGACGTAGCCGTCCCGCTCGCCTTCCTCGGGCTGCTCATAGCGCACCAGCCGCCCGATCGACGGCAGGAAGCCGCGATAGGGGTCCTCGGCATAGATGCGGCTCTCGATGGCCCAGCCGTCGATCTTCAGGTCCGACTGGGCGAAGGCCAGTTTCTCGCCCCAGGCCGAGCGGATCATCTGCTCCACCAGATCCACCCCGGTGATCAGCTCCGTCACTGGATGCTCGACCTGAAGACGCGTGTTCATCTCAAGGAAATAGAACGACTTGTCCTGACCGGCGACGAACTCGACCGTGCCGGCGCTGTCGTAGTTGACGGCCCGGGCCAAGGCCACGGCCTGCGCCCCCATGGCCATCCGCGTGGCCTCGTCCAGAAGCGGGGAGGGGGCCTCCTCGATCACCTTCTGGTTCCGGCGCTGGATCGAGCATTCGCGCTCGAACAGGTGGACCACGTGGCCGTGTTTGTCGCCCAGCACCTGGATCTCGATGTGGCGCGGGTCGACGATGAATTTTTCAAGAAACACGCGGTCGTCGCCGAAGGCGTTCAGCGCCTCGGCCTTCACCGCGGCGAAGCCCTCGGCCATGTCGACGTCGCCGTGGGCCACGCGGATGCCCTTGCCGCCGCCGCCGGCCGAGGCCTTGATCATCACCGGATAGCCGATCTCGTTGGCGATCCGCACCGCCTCGTCCGGGGTCTCGATCAGGCCCATGTGGCCGGGCACCGTCGACACGCCCGCCTCGGCCGCCAGCTTCTTGGAGCTGATCTTGTCGCCCATGGCCTCGATGGCCTCGGGGTTCGGGCCGATGAAGGCGATGCCCTCCTCGCGCAGCCGCCGGGCGAAACCCGCGTTCTCGCTCAGGAATCCGAACCCCGGATGGACGGCCTCGGCGCCCGTCGCCTTCACCGCCTCGACGATCCGGTCCGCCAAGAGATAGCTCTGCGCCGCCGGCGCCGGGCCGATCAGCACCGCCTCGTCCGCCATCTCCACCGCCAGCGATCCCGCGTCGGCCTCGGAGAAGACCTGCACCGTCGAAATGCCCATCCTGCGGCAGGTCTTGATGATGCGGACGGCGATCTCGCCGCGGTTGGCGATCAGGATCTTCTTGAACATGGGCTGAAAACGGCGCTCGCTGGGCCTGAAACATTTGTGATCGTCCGGCCCCGATTAGGCCGCGAGCGCGTGGGAGTAAACCGGAACGCGGGTTCGCGCCGTCGGCGTCCGGGCTTGGCAAGCTTCGCTCCGGACGCTTTAACGTCGCCCGCATCCCCGGCCGCTTGGCCCGAACGGTTACCCGGAGTTCCCGATGTCCCTTCGCCTGCTGACCGCCGCGTCCGCCCTCGTCATGACCCTGAGCGCCGCCGCGGCCCATGCACAGGACTTCCGCGCCCTCGCCGTGCAGGACCTGACCAAGGCCGAGGAAGAGATCCGCCAGAACCACCCGGCCCTGACCACGCCCGGCGTCGCCAGCGACGCGTTCCGGACCTGGCTGGACAACGGCCTGGCCCAGGCCCAGGGCTTCTCGGGCCGCGTCAACTCGGGCGACAGCCACGCCTATCTGATGCGCTACTACGCCAACGGCTTCCGGGACCCCAGCGTCCGCATCGACCCGACCTTCGACCTGCTGGGCCCGTACTTCGCCACCTCGTGGGCGGGCGTCGCCACCGGCTGGCGCGACGGCAAGTACGTCGTCACCTACGTCCAGCCCGGCCTGCGCCGCGCGCCCCAGCTCGGCGCCGTGGTGACCGAGTGCAACGGCGTTCCGATCGAGGAATTCGCCCAGCAGAAGCTGGACCTGTGGGAGGGCGACCTGACCACCGAGGCCGGACGCGTCTACTCCGCCCCCTACCTGCTGTGGAACCGCAACAACCCGTTCGCCCGCGGCGTGCCGCAGACCTGCAAATTCCAGTCGGGCCGCGGTCGTCCCCGCGACGTGACCCTGGAGATCCAGCCGGTCAGCCCGCAGGCGATGGAGGCCGCCTACCGCGCCACCGTCTTCATGCCGGGTGCCGAGCCGCTGGCCATCGAGGACGTCGGCGGCCGCCCCTGGCTGCGCGTCAACACCCTGGCCGACGAGGCCGACTGGCGCACCTTCAACACCCAGCTCGAGGGCGCGGTGGACTCGCTGCGCGGGCCGAACGGCTTCGTTCTGGACCTGCGGGCCGCCAGCCAGGACGAGTACACCTCGCTGCGCCGCGCCTATGGCGTCGCCAACCGCATCTGGTCGCCGGAATACACCGTCAGCCGCCAGCCGGCCGCCGAATCGATCACCTATCGCGCCACCCCCGACAACCGCGCCTGGTTCGCCGAAACCCTCGGCCGGATGGAGGGCGACGCCGCCTTCGCCGCCGAGAACCCGGCCGTGATCGAGGAGACCCGTGCGGTGGTCGAGGCCTTCGACGCCGCCCTGGCCGCCGGTCAGGACACCTTCAGCCTGCAGGGGCGCCCGGCCCCGGCCGACACCGGCGCCGCCAACCCGGTTCAGGGTCCGGTCGTCGTCCTCGTCGATCAGGGCTGCGCCGGTGCCTGCCTCGACCTGCTGGACCTGCTGGTCCAGCTGCCCAACGTCCGCCTCGTCGGCACGGCCACCTCGGGCGGCTCGATCTTCGTGGAGCCGACCCTGCTGCGCCTGCCGTCGAACTACGCCGACCTCGAATACGGTCACAAGGCCTGGACCGGCCGGGCCCGCGGCCATCTGCAGCCCTACACCCCGGAAGCCGGCCTGACCTACACGGGCAATCCGGCCGACGAGAACGCCGTCAAGGCCTGGGTCGCCACCCTGTTCTAGGGCGTCCGCGCGACGCCGAGTCGCCGGTCGGGGCCGGGAGGGGGTGAAACCTCTCCCGGCCCTTCCCATGTCTGGGCCATGACCACGTCCCCCACCGGCTACGACCTGACCCCGCCCAGCGACTCCCAGCGCGTCGCGCTGGAGGCCGATCTGTCCTCCGAGGAGAAACGCGTCCTCCTCGCCCACGGCACCGAGGCACCCTTCTGCGGCGTCCTGCTGGGCGAGAAGCGCCCCGGCGTCTTCTGCTGCCGCATGTGCGGCCTGCCCCTGTTCCGCGCGGGCACCAAGTTCGAGAGCGGCACCGGCTGGCCCAGCTTCACCGAACCGGTGGACGAGGCCCACGTCCTGGCCATCGAGGACCGCAGCTACGGCATGGTCCGGGTCGAGACCCGCTGCGCCCGCTGCGATTCGCACCAGGGCCACGTCTTCCCCGACGGCCCCCCGCCCACCGGCCTGCGCTATTGCATCAACTCCGTGGCGCTCAGCTTCGTCGAGGCGGGCCAGCCCCTGCCGGACCCGCTGAACCGCGGCGACGGCGTCGCCTGACCTTGGCCGCATTCCCGCTTACGGTGGGCATCGAACGGGAGACCCGCCCATGCTGATCGCTGCCCTCGTCCTGCTGCTGGATCCCACGGTCGGGCCACAGGATCCGCCGCCGCCGGCCCAGCCGCCGGTCATCCGCATCGACCCGCAGATCCAGTCCTGGCTGGACCGCAGCCCCGCGCGCGGCGACGCGTCCGGCGTGCCCATCTGGGATGAGAACCGTACCTTCGGCGAGGTGTCCGTGTCCGTCGGCACCGGCGGCTATCGCGCCTTCGGCGGATCGGTCAGCACCCCGGTCGGCGAGCGCGGGCGCGTGTCGCTGCACTATCAGCAGTCCGAGGGCGAAGGTCCGCGCGGCCGGCCCTATGGCTACGGCTACGACGGCTATGACCGGTCATACTGGGGACGGGCCCTCGGCGCCGACGACCGGCCCCTGCGGGGGGCCGGATCGTCGATCGATTAGTGGTGCCGCCGGGGGGAATCGAACCCACGACCTCAGCCTTACCAAGGATGCGCTCTACCACTGAGCTACGGCGGCGGAATCTGAGGAAGCGGCCGTATAGCGAAGCGATCCCCCGGGGGGAAGCCCCGATTTCCGTCGACGTGCGATCCGCGGTCGGCGAAGCTGGACCGCATGACCGAAGACCGCGATCCGCCGTCCCCCACGTCTTCGCGCCGGACCCCGTCAGAGCGGGAGGCGCGGCTGGCCCAGGCCCTGCGCGCCAACCTCAAGCGCCGCAAGGCGTCGCCTCCCGCCCCGGAAACGCCCGGCAACGGAAGTTCATCCTGATCCCTCCGCCGCCGCCCTTTCGCAGTGCGGCACGGTCGCGCTAGAGAGATCGACCGACCGGGCGTGACCCCGGCGCAACAGGATCGACATGGACCGCATCGCCATCCAGGGCGGCGCCCGTCTGAACGGAAGCATTCCGGTCAGCGGCGCCAAGAACTCCGCGCTCAAGCTGATGGCCGCGTCGATCCTGACCGACCAGCCGCTGCGGCTGACCAACATGCCGCGCCTCGCCGACACCAAATTCCTGGGCCGCCTGCTGCAGGCGCTGGGCGTCGAGGTCACCGAGAACGGTCACGGCGGCGAGCAGGAGACCCTGTTCCACGCGCGCGAGATCACCTCGACCTTCGCCCCCTACGATCTGGTCCGCCAGATGCGGGCCAGCTTCAACGTCCTGGGTCCGCTTCTGGCCCGCACCGGCCACGCCCGGGTTTCGCTGCCCGGCGGCTGCACCATCGGCGCCCGCCCGGTGGATCTGCATCTGGACGCGCTGAGCCGCCTCGGTGCCGCCATCCAGCTGGACGAGGGCTACGTCTCCGCCGTCGCGCCCAACGGCCTGAAGGGTGCCGAGATCGAGTTTCCCTTCGTCTCCGTCGGCGCCACCGAGCACGCCCTGCTGGCGGCCGTCATGGCCGACGGCGTCACGGTCCTGCGCCGGGCCGCCATGGAGCCGGAGATCGGCGACCTCGCCCGCTGCCTGACCGCCATGGGCGCGAAGATCGAGGGCATCGACACCGACGTCCTGACCATCACCGGCGTCACCTCGCTGGGTGGCGCCGACTGGTCGGTGATTCCCGACCGCATCGAAATGGGCAGCTTCGCCGTCGCCGCGGCCATGGCGGGGGGCGAGGTGCGCCTGACCCGCGCCCGCGCCGACCTGATGACGGCCCTTTCCGAAAAGATGATTCAGGCAGGGGTCGAGGTCTCTCCCACCGACGACGGCGTGATCGTGCGTCGCGACCCGGCGGTCCGCCTGCGCCCGGTGGACGTCGAGACCGAGGTCTATCCGGGTTTCGCCACCGACCTGCAGGCCCAGTTCATGACGCTGATGACGCTGGCCGACGGCGAAAGCCGCATCCGCGAGACCATCTTCGAGAACCGCTTCATGCATGCGCCCGAGCTGGGCCGCCTCGGTGCCGACATCCACGTCCAGAACGGCGAGGCGTTGGTGAAGGGGGTCGATCATCTGATCGGGGCACCCGTCATGGCCACCGACCTGCGCGCCTCCGTCAGCCTTGTGATCGCCGGCCTCGTCGCCGAGGGCCAGACGATCGTCGACCGCGTCTATCACCTCGACCGCGGCTTCGAGCGGCTGGAAGAGAAACTGACCGCGTGCGGGGCGACGATCCGACGGCTGAAGGGGGACGAATGACCGACGCGCCCGCCGCGACGCCGCCCGAGCCCCTGCGCCTGCTGGCCCAGGACGAGGACGATCTGCAGATCATTTCCGCCGCGCTGCAGGACGCCATCCTGCGGCCGCGCGACGTCGTGTGGGAAAAGTCGGCGCGCCGGCTGACGGTGACGCTCAGCCGTTTCTGCTGGGAGTGCGGGGGCACGCGCGTGCTGTCGGCGCTTCAGTTCGGGGACGTGATGTCCGTGCGCAGCCGTCAGCTGCCCCGCGGTCCCGATGCGGCGCTGGAACTTCTGGCGATCCACTTCCTGCCGGAAGAGGCCCCCGGCGGGCAGGTCATCCTGATGTTCGCCGGCGGCGGCGATCTCGGGGTCGAGGTCGAGTGTCTCGACGCGGTCGTGGCCGATCTCACGACCCGCTGGAAGACCCAGACCGCGCCGGCCCACCCGGAGAACGACGACGGGGCGGATCTGCGGGAGGCGCGCCCGTGACCGATCACCGCCTGGCCTCGGTCGACCTCGACGCCGCCTCGCTCGGCCCGGCAACGGCCGAGATGGAGCACGAGCGCCGGGTGGCGATCTTCGACCTCGTCGAAAAGAATCACTTTGCCCCCGCCGGCGCGTCCGGCGGGCCGTACGGGTTGAAGCTCTCCACCCATGACGGGCGGCTGGTCCTCGACGTCACGGGACCGGACTACGCCCGCGCGCACGGCCTGTCCCTGACCCCTTTGAAGGGCGTGATCCGCGACTATGCCCGCATCTGCGACAGCTACTACGAGGCCCTGCGCGGCACCTCGCCCCAGCAGATCGAGGCCGTCGACATGGGTCGCCGCGGCCTGCACAACGAAGGTGCCGAGGCGCTGAAGGCGCGCCTCGAGGGCAAGATCGACGTGGACCACGAGACGGCGCGACGCCTGTTCACCCTGGTCTGCGCCCTGTTCCGCCGATCCTGAGGGTCGTCCGCCTCGACTTCGCGGCCGTTTTCGTGCATAGGCCCGCGCCTTGAACGCGCGGTCGCCCGGCGCGTCGGATCGTTTCCCGGGGCGAGAGAGGCCAAATGGCGAAGGAAGAACTGCTCGAGTTTCCCGGCGTGGTCAGCGAACTGCTGCCCAATGCGACGTTCCGCGTGCTGCTCGAGGGGAACGACCACGAGATCATCGCCCACACCGCCGGCAAGATGCGCAAGAACCGCATCCGCGTGCTGGCCGGGGACAAGGTGCTGGTCGAGATGACGCCCTACGACCTGACCAAGGGCCGCATCACCTACCGCTTCAAGTAAGGCGGTCGCGCCCATGGCGCCCCAGGCCCCGCGCCCCGAACTGATCCTGGCCTCGGCCAGTCCGCGCCGTCTCGAGCTTCTGGCCCAGATCGGCGTCGTCCCGGACCGCGTCGATCCCGCCGACGTCGACGAGACCCCGCAGAAATCCGAAACCCCGCCGCGCCTGGCCGACCGCCTCGCGCGGTCCAAGGCCCGCGTGGTGGCCGACCGGTCGCCCGGGGCGATCGTGCTCGCCGCCGACACCGTGGTGGCCGTCGGCCGCCGGCTGCTGGAAAAGCCCGCCGACGCGGCCGAGGCCGACCGCTTCCTGCGCCTGCTGTCGGGTCGCAACCATCGCGTCTTCACCGGCGTGGCCGTGGCCCGCGACGACCGCCTGTCGACCCGCGTGGTCGAGACGCGCGTCAGCTTCAAGCCGCTCTCGGACGCCGAGATCGCCGGCTATCTGGCCACCGGCGACTGGCGCGGCAAGGCGGGCGGCTACGCCATCCAGGGCCCCGCCGGCGCCTTCGTCCGCCGCATCGTCGGCAGTCATCCGGCCGTGATGGGCCTGCCGCTCTACGAGACGGCGCAGCTGCTGCACGGCCTGGGCTGGCGCCGCCCGTGAGCGCGGTCGAGGCCTGGCTGGACGAGACGCCGGGCGAGACCCGCGGCGTCGTCGCCCGTGACGGCCGCTTCACCCATCTTCTCATCCACCGCGAGGGTGTTACCGCCGCCCATCGCCTCGGCGCGCGAGTCGTCGGCCGGGTGACGGAGCGGGCCCGCGGCATGGACGCCGCCTTCGTCGACCTCGGCTGCGACGGCCCGCCGGGCTTCCTGCCGGGCAAGGCCGGGGCCGTGGGCGAGCGGCTCGAGTTCGAGGTCGTCGCCGAGCCGCGCGAGTCGAAGGGGCCGACGCTGCGCCGCCTCGGCGCGGGGGAGGGGGCGCCGCGCCTGCTGGAGCCGGGGCCCACGATCCGCGAGTCGCTGGCCGTCCTCGCGCCCGGCGTGGCCCCGGTCGAGGGGGCCGAGGCGATCCGCGCCGCCATGGAGGCGCACGAGGAGGCGCTGTCGGATCGCGTGGTCCTCGCCGACCTGGGCCTCGACGTCGCCGTGCAGCGCACCCGTGCCCTGATCGCCGTCGACCTCGATCTGGCCGCCGACGCGCCCCGCGCCGCGCGCGACCGGGCGAATCGCCGGGGCGTGGCCGAGGCCGCGCGCCTCATTGGGCTGAAGTCGTGGGGCGGTCTGGTCGTCGTCGACCTGATCGGCGGTGCCCAGGACGGCGAGACGGCCATGGCCGCCGCGCGCGCGGCCTTCGCCGGCCCGCAGGTCGCCTTCGGCCCCCTCAGCCGCTTCGGCCTGCTGCAGCTCAGCCTGCCATGGGGCCGCGCGCCGCTCGAGGAGGCCTCGCGCGCCGGAGGCCCCGCCCTGTCCGCCGCCCTCGCTGGCGTCCGGGCGCTGCGCCTCGCCCTGCTGGAGGACCGCGCCGCGCCGCGTCTGACGCTGAGGCTCCCGCCGGCCGCTGCCGGGCCGGCCGTCGATCTGATGGCCCGCCTCGGTCCGCGGGCGGACCTGCGCATCGATGCGGACCTGCCCGCGGGCGCCCATATGATCGTCGAGGAGCGACCATGAGCGACTGCCCCATCTGCCGCCGCGCGCCGTCCGACGCCAAATACCGCCCCTTCTGCTCGCGCCGCTGCGCCGACGTGGACCTCCAGCGCTGGCTGGGCGGGGTCTACGCCGTGCCCGGTGAGCCGCTCGAGGAAGAGGCACCGGGGGAGCCGCGCGAGGACTGACATCGGGCGCTGGACAAGCCCGCCCGCCCTCGCTACAGACCCCGCTCCTCGCGAGGAGTGCCTGAGCCTGGGTAGCTCAGTTGGTAGAGCAGCGGATTGAAAATCCGCGTGTCGGTGGTTCGAATCCGCCCCCAGGCACCACCCCGCCCGCCCCCCGGGGCCCCCCTCCGTTCACCATCACGAAAATGTCGCTTTGTGCGACCACGGTCACGGTCGAACCGCCGTGCTCCCGCGCCGGGAGAAAAGCGGGAACGCGGTCTTGACGGGCTGTTATGGCTTCGTCAAAGCAGCTTGGCCCTGACCGGCCCGGATCGAGCGCAGCTCGGACGGCAACCGGTTACGGTCGGATGCGTTGGAACCGTCGCCGCAGGGCGCGGGACCGGCGCTTCAAGGATTCACGGAACGCCGGATTTCCGGGGTTTCATTGGTTTTCACGGGTCAGACCAACGCAGGAACTGGCGAAAAATGCTCGATAGCAAGAAGACGAACATCATCCTCGCCATGGCCGGCGCTGCCGTCCTCATGGCCGCCGCTCCCGCGTTCGCCCAGGACCCGGCGGCTCCCGCCGCGGCCGAGGCGACCGCCACCCCTGCGGCGCCCCCCACCACCGGACCCGCCACCGACGCGGCCGCCACCACCGCGGAAGAGCCGGCCGAGCCGGGTGCCGTCGGCGGCGAACAACATGGCAAGCTGACCGTCGTCGGCATGTTCATGGAAGCCGACATCGTCGTGAAGGTCGTCATGATCGGCCTGCTGCTGGCCTCGGTCTTCTCGTGGGCCCTGCTGCTCATCAAGCTGTTCGAGTTCGGCGCCCTGGGCGGCAAGACCGACCGCTTCCTCGAAGCCTTCCGCGGTGCCCGGACCATCGCCGACATGCGCCGCATCGCGACGTCGGACGAGTTCGAGGGCAACCCGATGGCCGACATGGCCGCCGCCGCCACCGAAGAGATCGAGCTGTCGCGCTCGGCCGGCCTGAACGTGACCGGCGAGCACCGCGACTCGGCCATCTCGCGCGCTTCGTCCGCCGTGGCCGCCGTCCAGTCGGGCCTGTCCAAGCGCCTGTCCGGCGGCCAGCAGTTCCTCGCCTCGGTGGGTTCGACCGGTCCGTTCATCGGTCTGTTCGGCACCGTGTACGGGATCATGAACTCCTTCATCGGCATCGCGAACACCAACACCACCAACCTGGCCGTCGTCGCCCCCGGCATCGCCGAGGCCCTGCTGGCCACCGGCATCGGCCTGTTCGCGGCCATCCCGGCGGTGATCTTCTACAACTACTTCAACACCCGCATCGCCGGCTTTGGCACGCGCTCGGACGGCTTCCAGGCTGAACTCCTGAACGCCATCTCGCGTCAGCTCGACAAGGGGGCGTAAGCCGTATGGCAGCCAAACTCTCCGGCGGCGGAGGCGGCAAGTACCAGATCGAACAGAACAGCGAGATCAACGTCACGCCGTTCGTCGATATCATGCTGGTGCTGCTGATCATCTTCATGGTGGCGGCCCCGCTCGCCACCGTGTCGGTGGAGGTCGCGCTTCCCAAGGCCGTCGCCAAGCCCGCCCAGAACCCGCCGAAGCCGGTTTACATCTCGATCCAGGAGAACGGCCGGGTCTACATCGGCGACTTCCGGACCAGCGTCGACGAACTGGGGGCGGAGCTGCAGACGCAGCTTCCGAACCGGAACCCGGCGGACGAGCGGATCTTCATCCGCGCCGACCAGCAGACCCGCTACGGCGACTTCATGCAGGTCATGAACGCGCTGCAGGACAACGGATTCTATTCCGTCGCCCTGGTCGGCGAAGACGCGAACGAGCAGTGAGGGAGGCGAGGACCTAAGCCATGACCGACACCCCCGTCACCCCCCGCCGCAATCCGCTGCTGGATCCGCCGAAGTCGAAGGGCTTTCTTGGTGTGCCCCTGCCGGTCCTGATCGGCATCGGCATCTTCATCCTGGCGCTGCACGCCCTGATGTTCGCCTGGCTGGCGGCGCAGAAGTTCAAGCTCAAGGAGTTCAACTACGTCGACGAGTCCGTCGAGGTGGAGCTCATCGAGCCGATCCCGCCGCCGCCGCCGCCTCCGCCTCCGCCGCCCCCGCCGCCGGACACGCCTCCGCCGCCGAAGCTGCAGATCCGCGAGCCGGTCCTGAACACCCAGGCGCCGCCGCCGCCGATCACGGTCAACATCGAAGCGACCAAGAAGGAAGACCGCGTCGAATACACCGCGCCGCCGGTCATCGTTCCCGGTCCGCCGCCGCCGCCGGCTCCGCCGGCTCCGGCCCGGCCCTCGACGATCACCAATCCGTCGTGGTCGCGTCGTCCGACGCCGACCGAGCGGGACATCCCCGATCGGGCCCTGCAGTCGGGCACCAGCGGCCAGGCTTCGGTGCGCTGCACCGTGCCGCGCAGCGGCCGGCCGACCAACTGCCAGGTCGTGTCGGAAAGCCCCTCGGGCTACGGCTTCGGCCGCGCCGCCGTCCGCATCGTGGAACGCGGCCAGCTGTCGCCGCGGACCGTCGACGGCGCCGCGGAGAACGCGACGATCGTGGTCAACGTGCCGTTCCGCATCTCGGAACAGTGACGGACCGCGAGGTTTGAGACCGAAGAGCCCCGCGGTTCGCGCCGCGGGGCTTTTTTCTTGGCCGGGTGGCGGACTGAACTACCTTGGCCGTTCGACGTTAGGACGGCAGTCCGAAATCCTGGGGAGCCGCCGATGCGCCGCCTGTTCCGTCCCGTCCCGCTGGCCGTCGCCGCCTGCGTCTCCGCCCTGTCCGTCGGGGCCTGCGCCTACAACGAGAGCCTCGGCCGCAACCAGTTCCTGATCGTCGACGACTCCGCCCTGCAGCAGCAGGCCGACGCCGCCTGGGCCGAGACCCTGCGCACCCAGCCCGTGTCCCGCGACGCCGCGCTGAACGCCCGCGTCCGCACCGTGGGCGGCCGGATCGTCGAGGCCGCGGGCCTGACCGGGCGCGGATGGGAATACGCCGTCTTCGTCTCGGACAACCCCAACGCCTTCGTCCTGCCGTCCGGCAAGATCGGCGTGACCACCTCGCTGCTCGCCCTGGTCCGCAACGACGACCAGTTGGCCGCCGTCCTCGGCCACGAGGTCGGCCACGTCGTCGCCCAGCACGCCGCCGAGCGCTATTCCTCGACCGCCATCGCCTCCATCGGCATCCAGGCGGCCCAGGGCGTGGCCGGCGACTACGGCCAGGCGGTCGGGGCCCTGGGCGGCTTCGGTGCCCAGCTGGGCGTGCTGCTGCCCTTCTCGCGCCGCGACGAGCTGGAGGCTGACCGCCTCGGCGTCGACTACATGGTCCGCGCCGGCTACCGCGCCTCGGAGTCCGTCGCCCTGTGGCGGCTGATGGCCGCGCAGCGCCAGGTCAATACGCCCGAGTTCGCCTCGACCCACCCTTCGGACTCGACCCGGATCGCCGAACTGGAAGCCTACATCCGGGAGCGGGGTTACGCCTGACGCTCAGGCGGTAGGGGTAGGGGGTAGGGGTAGGGCAGGGATGGCAGACTGCAGTTTGAGTGAAGATCTGGCTCGGCGGTCTTCCTGCCGGCCGCGTCCCTACCCCTACCCCTGACGCCTACCCCTGCCCCTGCCGCTACGACCTACCGCCCAAACCCCGCTTGATCCCCCCTCCCAACCCCGCTAGATGACGCCCCTCGCGATGATGCGCCGCCTTAGCTCAGTTGGTTAGAGCGCCGGTTTGTGGAGCCGGAGGTCCTCAGTTCAAGCCTGAGAGGCGGTACCATCCATCCCAAGCGGAGAGCGCATGACCGCCGCCCCCTGGGACCCCGTCCAGTACGACCGCTTCGAGGCCGAGCGCGACCGCGCGGCGCTGGACCTGCTGGTGCGCCTGCCGTCCGATCTGGCCCCCCGCGTCATCCATGATCTGGGCTGCGGCACGGGGCGTCACGCGGCCCTGCTGAAGCGCCGCTGGCCCGACGCCGCCGTGCACGGCCTCGACCGCGACCCCGCCATGCTGGAGACCTGCCGCGCCCGGCCCGAGGACGTCCGGTGGGTCGAAGGCGACGTCTCGGCCTGGTCGCCCGACGGCCCCGTGGACCTCATCTTTGCCAATGCCTCGCTGCATTGGGCACCGGATCACGCCGCCCTGTTTCCGCGGCTGGCGCGGGCCCTGGCCGGGGGCGGGGCGCTGGCGGTGCAGATGCCGCTTCGGGCCGCGCCGCTGCATCACCGCGTGGTGGCCGAGGTCTCATCGAAGGGGCCTTGGGCGGCGCGCCTGGCGTCGGTGGCCGCGCCGGACGATCCGCTCTCGCCCGAGGGTTATCACGACCTGCTGTCGCCGATCTGCGAGGAGATCGACCTCTGGTCGACCACCTATCTGCACGCCCTGCACGGTCCGGATCCGGTTCTGGAGTGGCTGAAGGGCGCGGGCCTGCGTCCGCATCTGGCGGCGCTGGCCGACGACCCGGACCTCAGCCGGGCGTTTCTGTCCCGGCTGGGCGAGGCGCTTTCCGGGGCCTTCCCGCGCCGCGTTTCCGGGGCGGTGCTGCTGCCGTTTCCGCGACTGTTTCTGGTGGCGCGTCGGGGCTGAGCTTCGGCCGCCGCAGATCCGTCACCGGTCCGTCCAGCCCGGCCAGCGCCGCCTCGGCCGCCGCCCGCCCGGCCTGCACCGCCACGTCGAACGCCTTCCAGTCGCGGATGTCCATGCCCTCCGGCTCGGGCTGGATCAGCAGGTCCGCCCGCGCCCGCGCGTGCTCCAGCTCCGCGTCGGTCGTCAGGGTCGCGGCGCGCATCAGCAC
The DNA here is from genome assembly GCA_018820275.1 of Alphaproteobacteria bacterium. GTDB lineage: Bacteria > Pseudomonadota > Alphaproteobacteria > Caulobacterales > Caulobacteraceae > Brevundimonas. Next base: position 24,681 of record JAHJOO010000014.1, on the reverse strand, counting down.
GCCGACGATCGGCGGTCCCCGCTTCCACGCGCCCGAGGTGATCCATTTCCACCACGACGGCGGGTTCTTCAGGCCCTGCGGATCGACGCCGCGGGCCTGGCTCATGTCCACGCCGACGATCGGCCCGGCGTTGAACTGGCGCATCACGGCGGTCGGGAAGTTGTCGATCACCGCGCCGTCGACCAGCACCTGACCGTCCTGCACCACCGGGGGCATCACGCCGGGGATGCTGATCGTCGCCCGCATCGCCCGCTTCAGCGAGCCCTGCCGGTGCACCTCGATCCCGCCCTTGGTCAGGTTGGTCGACACGGCGAAGAAGGGCAGGGGCATGTTCGACATCTCGACGTCGCCATAGGCCTCGTCCAGCAGCCGCTCGACCTTGCGCGACCGGGTCATGGCCACGATCGGGAAGGTGATGTCCGACAGCGGGTCGGACTCCACGAAGGCGCGCCGCAGCCGTGCCTCCAGCTCGGCCTGGCTCCAGCCCAGCGCCGGCCCCGCCGCGACGATGGCACCCATCGACGCCCCGCCGACAAAATCGAACGGCACGCCCGCCTTCCTCAGCGCGTCGATGGCCCCGACGTGGGCATAGGCCCGCGCCCCGCCGCCCGACAGCACCAGCCCGACCGAGGTCGCCGTCACCACCCGGGCGATCCGCTCGGCGTCGTTGGCGTCGCCGTCCTGGGCGTGGAACCAGCGGCCGGGGTTCACGGCCTTCAGCCACACCGGCGTGTTGGCCGGACGTGGCATGCGCGGATCGCGCAGCAGCAACAGATCCGTCCGCCGCCGCGCCTCCAGCTGGGGATTCTGCGGCAGACGTCCGACGTCGGGCGCCATCAGGGGATCGCCCACCACGAACAGCCGGTCGACCTGCCGCGCGCACAGATTGGCCCAGGCGGGCTCGTCCTGCTCGGCGACGTACAGGACATAGTCGTGGGCGTCCTCCACCCGCGTGAACCAGTCCGCCACGCTGGACAGCGCCGAATGGTCCACCACCTTGCAGGTGAAGCCCATGACCTGGATCGCGGCGCACAGACGCTCGACGAAGGCCCGGATCGGCCGGGGGCGGGCGGAGATGAAGCCGAACACGCTGGGCTCGGCCGCCGCGCTCTTCTGGTCGCGCGCGCGCCGGATCATCAGCCGGGCCATCTCCACCATCAGGTCGGGATGGCTGCGCGCCGTCTCGAAGAAGGCGTCGCGGGGCAGGGCCAGGATCTCGCTGTCCCTCAGGGCCACGACCTCGGCGGTGTGGGTCGTCCCGGCCAGCATGGCCATCTCGCCCACCGGCTCGCCCGGCCGCACCACGCCCAGGAACTGCGACGTGCCGCCCTCGTGGCCGAACACGCCCAGCCGCCCGGCGCGCAGCAGATACAGGGTGTCGGCCGGGTCGCCCTCGGCGAACAGCCGCTCGCCGCCCGTCAGCGCGAACCAGCTGGCGCGGCTGGCCGCTTCCCGCGCGAACAGGTCATGCAGGGCGGCGTCCAGCGTGTCGCGGCGACCGGGGCTCATGGGCGGACTATCGCAGATTCCCCGCCCCGGTCACGAACGGTCAGATGTGGTGGCACCGGGGCCGTGTACAGTGACGCTCCGGACCAGTGGAGAGCCTCTCATGCGGATCATCGCCATCTCCGCCGTCGCGACCCTGTCGCTGTCGGCCTGCGCCACGCCCGAACCGCCGGAGGAGGGCAGTCCCAACCGTCCGCTGGCCGTTGATCTGGTCTGCCCTGCCGGCGAAGGCGGGCTGATGATCGCCCTCGATCCGCCCGTCGCCCGCCAGGGTGCCGCGCTCACGCTCACCGCCTTCTGGTTCGAGGGCCCGCATCAGCCGCCGGAGCCGGTCGCTCTCGCGTGTCTGCGCGACGTCGCCGTGACTCCTGCGGGTGCCGCGACCCTGTCGCGGGACGGCCGCCTGCGCCTGGCCGCCGACGCGCCCTCGGGGACGATGCTGACCGTCTCGGCCCGCGTCCTCGCGTCCCAGTCCTCGGTCTCCACCCTCATCGTCGGCCGCGACGAGCCCGTCCTGACCGGCACCTGGCGTCAGGACCGGGTCAAATGTGACCCCGGCCGCGAACCCGGCGAACCCGTGCGCGAGCTCAAGGTCACCGGCGACGGTCGCTTCAACGTCACGTACCAGCCGTTCGAGAGCTATGTGGACTACTGGGGCCCGATGACCTTCGACGCCGCGACCGGCGCGATCGTCCTGACCCCCGAAGGCGGCAACTTCACCCCGCCGCTGCTCGACGTGGAGGGCACCGCGCGCCTGGAATCGGAAACCCGGCTGATCCTCGAAGGCGTCTATCTGGGTGACCGCAACGAGCGGAATTTCGAACCCCGCCGCGACGACAAGGGCGAATGGGTCACCGACGCCGACGGCCGCCCCCTCGTCGACCGCCCGGTCTGCACCTACGAGTTCGTCAGGTAGGCCCCTTCTCCCCTCGGGGGAGAAGGTGGCTCGCGGAGCGAGACGGATGAGGGGGCTCTGGCCACCAGCTGGCCGGCTGCCGATGAGCGCGTCGCCGCCTTACCCCTCATCCGAGCGGCTCCGCCGCCCACCTTCTCCCCCAAGGGGAGAAGGGCGCCACTTTCCCTCCGCCGCTGCCCCGCCTAAACCCGGCGGATGCCCAGGCTGACCAGCACCGTCGACACGTCCTCACCCGCCTTCAGGGCGCTGGACGCCCACAACCGCGCCCTGCGTGACGAACTCCGCGACCGCGTCGCCACCGCCGCCCGCGGCGGCTCGGACAAGGCGCGCGAGCGGCACACGTCGCGCGGCAAGCTGCTGCCCCGCGACCGGGTGGAGCGCCTGCTGGACCCCGGCTCGCCCTTCCTGGAGATCGGCCAGCTGGCCGCGACCGGCATGTACGCCGACGAGGCACCGGGTGCCGGCATGATCTGCGGCATCGGCCGCGTCTCGGGCCGCGAGGTCATGATCGTCGCCAACGACCCGACGGTGAAGGGCGGTGCCTATTTCCCCATGACGGTGAAGAAGCACCTGCGGGCGCAGGAAATCGCTGAACAAAACCGTCTGCCCTGCGTCTATCTGGTCGACTCCGGTGGGGCCAACCTGCCGCACCAGGCCGAGGTCTTCCCCGACCGCGACCACTTCGGCCGCATCTTCTTCAACCAGGCCCGCATGTCGGCCCGCGACATCCCCCAGATCGCGTGCGTCATGGGATCGTGCACCGCCGGCGGGGCTTATGTGCCCGCCATGTCGGACGAGACGGTCATCGTCCGCAACCAGGGCACCATCTTCCTCGCCGGCCCGCCGCTGGTGAAGGCCGCGACCGGCGAGGTCATCTCGGCCGAGGAACTGGGCGGCGCCGAGACCCACAGCCGCCGCTCCGGCGTCGTCGACCATGTGGCCGAGAACGACGAGCACGCGCTGGAGATCGTCCGCTCGATCGTCGCCAATCTGAACACCGTCAAGGACGTGCCGCTGGACGTGCGCGAGCCCCGCGCCCCCGCCCTGCCGGCCGAGGACCTGTACGGCATCATCCCCGACGACGTCCGCGCCCCCTATGACGTGCGCGAGGTCATCGCCCGCACCGTGGACGGCTCGGACTTCGACGAGTTCAAGCGCGACTATGGCACCACCCTGGTCTGCGGCTTCGCCCGCATCTGGGGCTATCCGGTCGCCATCCTGGCCAACAACGGCGTGCTGTTCTCCGAAAGCGCGCTGAAGGGCGCGCATTTCATCCAGCTGGCCTGCAAGCGGAAGATCCCGCTGGTCTTCCTGCAGAACATCTCGGGCTTCATGGTCGGCGGGAAATACGAGGCCGAGGGCATCGCCAAGAACGGCGCCAAGCTGGTCACCGCCGTGGCCTCGGCCGAGGTGCCCAAGTTCACCGTCCTGATCGGCGGCAGCTTCGGCGCCGGCAACTATGGCATGTGCGGCCGCGCCTATTCCCCCCGCTTCCTCTTCACCTGGCCCAACAGCCGGATCAGCGTCATGGGCGGCGAACAGGCCGCCTCGGTGCTCGCCACCGTCCACCGCGACGCCGACAGCTGGAGCCCGGAAGACGCCGAGGCCTTCAAGGCCCCGATCCGCCAGAAATACGAGGACGAGGGCAACCCGTATTACGCCACCGCCCGCCTCTGGGACGACGGCGTCATCGACCCGGTCCAGACCCGCGACGTGCTGGGCCTGGCGATCTCCGCGAGCCTGAACGCCCCGATCCCGGAGACGGACTTCGGCGTGTTCAGGATGTGATGGCCAAAGACGGTAGGCTTGCCGGGCGGAACTGCGTCTCGAACAGCAAGGGACCTTCAGGCTGAACCCCTGGCGCGCAACTGACGGTCTATAGTCTCGAACCGCGATGCCGTGCCATCCGTCAGGGTCTCTGAGGCCATTGCAGATCGGTGAGGGCTACGGACGCCGTGGCGCAACTCTCGTCGCGGATTTCATAGTTGACGAGCTGTCCGTCCACGATCTCGGCGGTCTCAATGTCTTCGACGACCCGCTCCGGCCTGTCCGTTTCGAGGCAGAGAATCCCGTTCGCCGTCCCGAGATGGGTCACGGGCAAGGCGCCATGGGATGCCAGGCCGGAAACATCGATCGAGAACTGATTGAAGGCGTCGATGCTCTCGGTTCGGTCAGGCATCGAGGCGGTCATGACGATCGACCTGGTCGCGTCGGGTCTGCTGTTCCTCGCCACTGCCATGCACCGGCTCAATTCCGACGCGGCCTCTCGGGAAGTGAGAGCCGCTTGTGTCTGCTGATCACCAAGCGGATTTGAGCAGTCACCGAAGTTTGGGAAATACAGCAAGCGCCTACCATCGTCATAGCAGGTCGCCCCGCCGGTACCGCGTGATCCTGACAGCACCTGCATGGCGCTGTGGTTTTCAAGCAGTTCAATTCGACAAACAGATTGGTTTGGCGACGCCAAGCCGACATAGTTCTGTAGGATTAGGAGATCCGGCTCTACCGACCCTGTGCCTGACAGTTCGGCGTTGGCGGTCGAGTTCGCGGCGTCATTGTCGGCGCATCCCATGCCCGCCAACACACCGGCCAGAACAATTGCATTCCTGAGCGATGCCATCACCGATTGTGTCGGTCAGAAATGGAACTTGCGCAATGGGCGAGGACGGAATCTCGATGGGCACCCGGGCCTCCTCACCCCGCCCGCAACACCTTCTCCATCGCCTTCCCCTTGCTCACCTCGTCGACCAGTTTGTCGAGGTGGCGCAGCTCGCGCATGAAGGGGTCCGCGATCTCTTCGACCCGGTGGCCGCAGATCACGCCGGTGATCAGGAAGCGGTTCGGGTTCATCGCCGGGGCGCGGTCGAAGAAGTCCTGGAACGTCGTGCCGTCCGCCAGCAGGGCGTCGACCTGCGCCTGCGAATAGCCCGTCAGCCAGCGGATCACCTGATCCACCTCGGCCCGCCCGCGCCCCGCCTTCGCGGCCTTGTTCACATAGTGCACGTGCACGCTGGCCACGCTGGTCTTGCGGATGCGCTCCTCGGCCTTGGTCGCCATCGTCAAGCTTCCCTGTCCCCTTCGGCCCTCCGCGCGTTATAGGCGACGAACCGCAGGAGACGCACCATGGCCAACACCCCCACCGACGCCGACCTGAACGCGCTGGACATCACCGACGCCGAGGCCGCCGAGATCAACGCCATCTCCCACCCCCTGCTGGCCGACGCCGCGCCCGACGCCAACGACGACCTGGTCCAGATCCGCTCCACCGCCGACGGCGTGGTGTTCGTGACGATCAACCGGCCGGGCAAGAAGAACGCCTTCGACGCCGCCACCATCGCCGCCCTGCACGAGGCGTTCGAGACCCTGCACGGGGCCGACCACGTGCGCGTGGTCTTCCTGCGCGGCGCGGGCGGCACCTTCTGCGCCGGCGCCGACCTGTCGTGGATGCGCGACGCCGTCGACTGGTCCGAGGGCGACAACCGCGACGACGCCATGGGTCTGGCGAAGATGCTCAAGGCCCTGCACGACGTGCCCGCCCTGACGGTCGCCCTGGTCGAGGGCGCGGCCATGGGCGGGGGCGCGGGCCTGGTGGCCGCCTGCGACATGGCCGTGGCGGTCAAGGGGGCGAAGTTCGCCTTCAGCGAGGTCCGCCTGGGCCTGATCCCCGCCACCATCGCCCCCTACGTCGTCGAGGCGGTCGGGCCGAGGAAGGCGCGCCAGCTGTTCCTGACCGCCAACGCCTTCGACGCCGATTATGCGGCCCACGTCGGCCTGATCGACAGGGTCCTGCCGGACGCCGACGCGCTGGACGGCATGATCACCACGCTGAGCGACAGCCTGCGCGCCAACGCGCCGGGGGCCATGGGCGACAGCAAACGCCTGGTCCACCACGTCGCGGGCAAACACATCGACGGTGGTCTGATGGACGACACCGCCCGCCGCATCGCCCGCGCCCGCGTCTCCGACGAAGGCCAGGAAGGCGTCCGCGCCTTCCTCGACAAGCGCAAGCCCCGCTGGGCGGAGTGACGGTCTGCAAAAGGGTTCATCACAACGAACACAACGAAGGCACAAAGGACACGACGGGACCGAGCGTGGCTTGAGCGCGCGGGCCGCAGGCCCAATCCCTCCAGGGAATCGCCCTGCGGGCGGCTTGTGATCCACCGGCCCCGTTGTGCTCGTCGTGCCTTCGTTGTGTTCGTTGTGATGAACCTTCAGCCCGCCGACGCAGGCCCAGCCTTCTCCCGTCGCCCCCGACCCGCTAATCACCTTTCCATGTTCACCTCCGTCCTGGTCGCCAATCGCGGCGAGATCGCCTGCCGCGTCTTCCGCACCGCCCGCCGCATGGGCCTCCGCACGGTCGCGGTCCATTCCGAGGCCGACGCCGACGCCCTGCACGTGCGCGAGGCCGACGAAGCCGTCCTGATCGGCCCGGCCCCCGCGCGCGACAGCTATCTGGATGCCGCCAAGGTGCTGCAGGCGGCGAAGGATACGGGCGCCGAGGCCATCCACCCGGGCTACGGCTTCCTGTCCGAAAACGCCGACTTCGCCGAGGCTGTCGAGGCCGCGGGCATCGTCTGGATCGGGCCCAAGCCGGCGTCCATCCGCGCCATGGGGCTCAAGGACGCGGCCAAGAAGCTGATGATCGAGGCGGGCGTCCCCGTCACCCCCGGCTATCAGGGCGAGGACCAGTCGCTGGAGACCCTTACGGCCGAGGCGAAGCGCATCGGCTTCCCCGTCCTGATCAAGGCCGTCGCCGGCGGCGGCGGCAAGGGCATGAAGCTGGTCGAGCGCGCCGAGGACTTCGCCGACGGCCTGGCCTCGGCCCAGCGCGAGGGGCAGTCGTCCTTCGGCGACCCGCGCGTCCTGATCGAGAGCTACATCACCCGCCCGCGCCACATCGAGGTGCAGGTCTTCGGCGACGGCCGGGGCGAGGTCGTCCACCTGTTCGAACGCGACTGCTCGCTGCAGCGCCGCCACCAGAAGGTGATCGAGGAGGCCCCGGCCCCCGGCATGGACGAAGCCACGCGTGACGCCGTCACCGCCGCCGCCGTCCGCGCCGCCAAGGCCGTCGACTACCGCGGTGCCGGCACCATCGAGTTCATCGCCGACGCCTCGGACGGCCTGCGCGCCGACCGCATCTGGTTCATGGAGATGAACACCCGCCTGCAGGTCGAGCACCCGGTGACCGAGGCCATCACCGGCGTCGACCTGGTCGAATGGCAGTTCCGCGTGGCCGCCGGCGAGCCCATCCCGCTGAAGCAGGACGAGCTGACGATCACCGGCTGGGCCATGGAGGCGCGGCTGTATGCCGAAGATCCCGCTTCGGGTTTCCTGCCCAGCATCGGCAGGCTGGAGCATTTCAAATTTCCTGAGCCCTCCCCCTCGAGGGGGGAGGGTTGGGAGGGGGTGGAGGCACGCTTTCACCCGCCGGGCTCGGGAGACTCCGACCGCATCACCGGCACACAACCGTCCACGCCGTCGGCTCCACCCCATCCCCGTCCTCCGGTCGCCTCCGGCGACCGTTCGTCCACCCCTTCCCCCTCGAGGGGAAGGGGTGGTGTGCGAATCGACACCGGCACCTATGAGGGCGGCGAGGTCAGCCAGTTCTACGACCCCATGATCGCCAAGCTGATCGTGCACGAGGACACGCGCGAGGCCGCCGCCCAGGCCCTCGCCGACGCCTGCGCCCAGGTCGAGGTCTGGCCCGTCCGCACCAACGCCGGCTTCCTCGTGCGGTGCCTGGAGCACCCGAGGTTCGTGTCCGGCGACGTCGACACCGGATTCATCGCGGCGGAAGGGGAGGGGCTTATGCCCGGCGGCCTTTCGCCCGAGGGCCTCGCTGGTGTCGCTCGAGGCTTCCGCTTGCGGTCCGCCGCAGAGGCGGGCGATCGCTTCAGCCCGTGGAGCCATTTCGACGACGCCATCGGGTTCAGGCTGAACGGCCAGCACGTGCTCGCCCAGACCATCTTCGTCAACGGTGGGCGCGAGCGCGCCGATGAAGCGATCTTCGAAGGCTACGCCGCCAGCATCATAGGAACCTCCGCCGGAACGGTCGCCTTCGAACGCGGCGTTGCCTATGCCGTGTCCACAACCGCGCCTTCAGGAGCCGGCTCAGCCGCCGCCTCCGATGGCGCCCTGCGCGCCCCCATGCCGGGCAAGATCGTCTCCGTCCCCGTCAAGGCCGGCGACGCCGTCACCAAGGGCCAGCCCGTCGTGGCTCTGGAGGCCATGAAGATGGAACACGCCCTGACCGCCCCCTTCGACGGCACGGTCGAGGCGATCCACGTGATCCCCGGCGATCAGGTCGCCGCCGACGCCGTCCTGGCCGTCGTCATCCAAGGAAGCTGACCATGAAGACCCTCGCCGCCCTCGCCGCCACCGCCACGCTGGCCTTTTTCGCCGCCCCCGCCGCGGCCCAGGACCCCGTCCTGCCGCCCAATCCGCAGGACGCGGCCGACATGCAGTGCATGGCCCTGGTCGTCGTGCTGATGGGCACCGCCGACGAGGCCATGGCCGCCCAGCTCAGCCCCGGCCTGTTCTACTATCTGGGCCGGCTGGAAGGCCGCACGCCCGGCACGGACTGGATCAACGTCGCGGGCGAGTACGCCGCCCTCTCCACCGTGGAACAGCTCTTCTCGGTGCAGCAGCGCTGCGCCGCCGAAATGACCGCCAAAGGGCGCGAAATGATCGAAAAGGGCGAGGCCATGCAGCGCCGCGGCACCTGACGCCCCAACTCCGCCGTCACGCGGCGGCGCGCGGCGGCAATTCCGGCCCCGATTTGAAATTCGGCGCCGTCCTCCCTATCTTGGCTTGATCCGAACCTTCGATCTCTCTCGCCGACCGCGCGCCTGCGCGGCCGGTCGATCGGCTTTCGGCGCATCGTGAACCTTGAAGGAGTCGTCTTGCACGCCCAACGCAAAGCCCCGTCCGCCCGTCCCTATGGCCGTCAGGCCTACCGCCCCGCGCCCATCCGCGCCCGCGTCGGCCTGGCCATGCGCCGCTCCATGAGCTTCGGTCACATGGGCGAGGCCGAAGGTGCCCTGCGCGCCCAGGGCCTGTCCCTGGCCCCCATGGCCATGTCCGACGGCCCGATCTCGGACGGCGGCGTGCTGGTCATGCCGACGGCCACGGTCGAGAACCTTTCGGACGGTTCGCTGAAGGCGCTGGTCATCCCGGCGGGCGCGCCGGAAGCGGATCTGGACGTGCTGCGCGACATGGTGGGCCGTGCGCAGGCGGCGGGCATTCCGATCTTCGCCTTCGGTGAGGGCGTCGCCGCCGCCCTGAAGGCGCTGGACCGCGCACCGGCCGCCTTCGCCACCACCCCCGGCGTCATGATCCTGGGCGACGAGGTGCAGATGCTGGCCGACGTCGACGCCCTGACCGCCGCCACGGGCCGCGTGGGCTGACCCGCCGGGAACGACGGGCGAAATCACGCGCCCGTCGTTCATTGTTCCGCCCGCATCTCCGGCCTATCTTGGCGGCATGAGCCGCTGGACGCCCGAGAGCTGGAGAACCAAACCCGTCAGTCAGATGCCGACGGACTGGCCCGACGCGGCCGCCCTGTCGGCCGTCGAGCATGAGCTGGCGGGCCTGCCGCCGCTGGTATTCGCCGGCGAGGCGCGCCGCCTGCGCGAGCGCCTGGCCCAGGTCGAGGCGGGCGAGGCCTTCCTGCTCCAGGGCGGCGACTGCGCCGAGAGCTTCAAGGAGTTTTCGACCGACAACATCCGCGACACCTTCCGCCTGATCCTGCAGATGGCCGTGGTCCTGACCTTTGCCGGCCGCAAGCCGGTGGTGAAGGTCGGCCGCATCGCCGGCCAGTTCGCCAAGCCGCGGTCCTCCTCGCTGGAGACCATCGGCGACGTCACCCTGCCCAGCTACCGGGGCGACATCGTCAACGGCATGGCCTTCACCGAGCAGGAGCGGGTGCCCGATCCCCAGCGTCTGCTGAAGGCCTATCACCAGTCGGCCTCGACCCTGAATCTGCTGCGCGCCTTCGCCGGCGGCGGCTATGCCGACCTCTACAACGTGCACCGCTGGACCCTCGGCTTTGCCGACCACGGCCCGGGCGCCCGCTATCGCGAGCTGGCCGACAAGATCGCCGAGGCGCTGGCCTTCATGGAGGCGGTCGGCATCACGCCGCAGACCCATCCGGAGCTCAGCCAGGTCGAGATCTTCACCAGCCACGAGGCCCTGCTGCTGAACCTCGAGAGCGCCCTGACGCGTCAGGACGGCGCGACCGGCGAATGGTACGACACCTCGGCCCACATGCTCTGGATCGGCGAGCGCACCCGCCGGCTGGACGGCGCCCACGTCGAGTTCGCCCGCGGCATCCGCAATCCGATCGGCCTGAAGTGCGGCCCGACCATGGAGCCGGACGACCTGCTGCCCCTGATCGACGTGCTGAACCCCGACGACGTGCCGGGCCGGCTGACGCTGATCGGCCGCTTCGGCGCGGACAAGGTCGGCGACCGCCTGCCGCGCCTGATGAAGGCGGTGAAGGCCGCCGGCAAGCGCGTGGTCTGGTCGATCGACCCCATGCACGGCAACACGCTGAAGGCGGCCAACGGCTACAAGACCCGCCCCTTCGACCGCATCCTGTCGGAGGTCCGCACCTTCGTCGACGTGGCCGAGGCCGAGGGCGTGCACCCCGGCGGCGTCCATCTGGAGATGACCGGCCAGAACGTCACCGAATGCCTCGGCGGCGCCCAGGCCCTGACCGAGGACGACCTGTCCAGCCGGTATCACACCCACTGCGACCCGCGCCTCAACGCCGACCAGGCGCTGGAGCTGGCCTTCCTCGTCGCCGAGCGGCTGAAGTCCGGCCGCCGTGCCGACGCCGAGGCGGCCTGACGTGGTCGGCCGCGGATCCATCGGCGGCGGGGCGGATCGCCCCGGCCGCGTCGCCTTCCAGGGCGCGCCGGGCGCCTTCAGCCACGAGGCGTGCGGTGCCCTGCGGCCGTGGGATCAGGCCGTCGGCTTCGAGACCTTCCAGCAGGCGCTGGACTCCGTCGGCTCCGGCGACTGCGACTGCGCCCTGATCCCCGTCGAGAATGCCATCGTCGGCCGGGTCGAACCCGCGGCCACGCTCGTGGAACAGTCCGGCCTGCACCGCATCACCGAGGTCTGGCGCCCCATCCGGCTGGCGCTGATGGGCGTCGAGGGCGCGCGCCTTGCGGATCTGAAGACGGTCGAGAGCCATCCCGTGGCCCTGGCCCAGTGCCAGCCCCAGATCGCGGCGCTGAAACTGGCCCAGGTCGAGGCCTTCGACACCGCCGGCGCCGCCCGCGCCGTGGCTGAGGCCGAGGACCGCAGCCGCGCCGCCCTGGCCCCGCCGCCGGCCGCCGAGATCTACGGGCTCACCATCCTGCGCAACGACATGCAGGAAATGGCCGAGAACCGCACCCGCTTCGTTCTCCTCTGCCGCGAGCCCGCTTGACGCCGGCCGCGGCCTCGGGCCTCATGGGCGCATGACCGGCGCTTCCGCCATCGTCAGCGCCTCCGTCGCCCGCGCCTTCGCCGCGGCCGCGACCTTTTACGCCTACGGCTTTCGACGCGCCGGCTGAGGCGCGGGTCTGACCCGCACGTCTCGCCGGCGACCGCTTCTGACGAAGCGGCGAGGTATCCTTCCTCCTCATCGAAAGCCGAAACCGTGACCCTTTCCCTCGCTTCCGCCCGCCCGCAGACCGCCGATGACATGACCCTCGGGGCCCTGCGCCACGAGATCGACCAGCTGGACGACCAGATGCTGGCCCTGTTCCAGCGCCGCCTGGCCCTCGCCGACCGTGTCGGCAAGGCCAAGGACGCGCCGTCCGGCGCGCACCTCCCGCTCCGCCCCGACCGCGAGGCCGCCGTCCTCGCCCGCATGACCGGCGGCGCCCATCCCGACCAGACCCGCGCGGTCGAGGGCCTCTGGCGCGAGATCGTCGGCTGGGGCCTGGCCCGCCAGACCGAGACCCAGGTCCGCGTCTGGGCCCCCGACGGCTCCGGCCGCGCCGTCGACGCCGCCCGCCGCCGCTTCGGCCAGGCCGCGACCCTGATCGAGGCCCCCGACGCCGAGGCGGCGCTTGCCTTCGCCGCGGAGGGGCAGGGGGTCGCCGTGCTGGCGCTCAACGCCGACCATCCGTGGTGGCTGGGTCTCCGCTCCGACTGGTCGGACCTGCGCGTCTTCGACGGCTGCGGCCGCTCGGCCCCCCGCGCCCTCGCCGTCGGCCGCATCGATCCGGCGTCGCTGGCCCCCGGTCGGCGCGTCGTCGTCTCCAGCGGCGGGGCCGACTTCGGTCCGGGGGCGGGCCGCTGGGGCCTCGCCACCCACCGCGGCTGGACCCTGTCCCTCGTCGACGCTGCCGTGCCGGAGGACCGCCTCGACGGCGTCGTCGGGACCGTGCCCTGAGCCCTCAGACCGCCAGGTTGTCGATCAGCCGCGTCGTGCCGATCCAGGCGGCGGCCAGCACGCGGGCGGGGCCCTCGACGACGCCGGAGCGGAACGGGGCCAGGCTCTCCGCGTCGCGGACGGCGACATAGTCGATGCGCTCGAACCCGGCCTTCAGCAGGGCGGCGTGCGCCTCGCGCTCGACCGCGGCCAGCGGCGTGCGGGACCTCGCCCGGGCCGCCGCCTCGGCCAGCACGCCGTTCAGGCGCCGGGCCACATCCAGCTGGGTCGGGTCGAGGTAGGCGTTGCGGCTGGACAGGGCCAGACCGTGCCCGTCCCGCGCCGTCGTCACGCCGACGATCTCCACCGGGACGTCCAGGTCGCGAACCATGCGCCGGATCACGGCCAGCTGCTGCCAGTCCTTTTCGCCGAACACGGCGACGTCGGGCCGAACCTGATTGAACAGCTTGGCCACCACCAGGGCGACGCCGCCGAACATCTGCGGCCGGAAGGCACCCTCCAGATCCTCCGCGGGCCCGCCGACCGCGATCGCCGTCGTCGCGCCGTCCGGATACATCTCCTCCACCGACGGCGCGTACATCAGATGGCATCCCGCGCCGGCCAGCAGCTCCGCGTCCTTCGCCTCCTGCCGGGGGTAGCGGCCGAGGTCCTCGTGCGCGGCGAACTGGGCCGGATTGACGAAGACGCTGGCCACGACCTGATCGGCCCGCCGCCCCGCCTCGCGCACCAGGTCCAGATGGCCCTCGTGCAGGGCGCCCATGGTCGGCACAAAGGCGATCGTGCGTCCCTGCGCCTTCCAGCCGCCGATGAGGTCCCGCAGTCCCGCGACGGACCGGACCACGGGCAGGGGAGCGTCCGCGCTGATCATGGTTTCCGCGTTAACTCCGCCGCTTAAGCCTGTTCGTGAACCGGGCTTCAAAGACCCGCGTTTACGGTGGGCTTATGGTCCTGCGTTCCCTGATCCGTCCAGTCCTGGTCGCGCTCGTCGGCTCGGCCCTGTCCGCCTGCGGCGCGGTGGAGGGCGAGTCCGCGCGCTTCGAGAACCTGGCCCGCGTGGTCTCCGACGTGCCCGTCTCGCTCGAGCGTCCGGGCGAGGCCAGGGCTCCCCGCAGCGCCGCGGAGATCGGGCTGCGCCGCGCGGAACCCCTGAAGGTCGAGGTGATGGACCCGCACGACCTGTGGGACGCCCGCGACGGTCTGGCTCCCGCCGTGGTCAAGGCCGCCGCGCCGGTCGTGGCCGAGGCGGCGGTCGAGGAGGTCAAGCGGCAGGCCGCGGGGCTTCGTCCCGCCGTGATGCCGGCGAGGCGGGGGGGCACGCGGCTGGTCCAGCTCGGCGCCTTCTCGAACCGGCAGGCCGCGGAGTCCGCCTGGGCGAAGCTGCAGGGCGAAGGGGCCCTGTCCGGCCTTACCCCGCGCTATGAGCCGGTGACCGTCGGCGGTCGCGAACTGGTGCGGTTGAAGGTCGCTGCCCCGGCGGACGCCGCCGCGTCCATCTGCGCCGCCGCCCGGGTCGACGGGCCCTGGTGCGCGCGCGGGGCTTGAAGTCGTCCTCAAATAGGGTCACTCCCCGGCTCCAGCCACGCGTTCGGGGGTTCGCGGCATGTCCGCCCATGTGATCGTCTTCGGCAATGAGAAGGGTGGGGCGGGCAAGTCGACCCTCGCCATCCACGTCGCCTGCGCCCTGCTGGACGCCGGCCGGCGCGTGGCGATCCTCGACCTCGACCTGCGCCAGCGCTCGCTCGGCCGCTTCTTCGAGAACCGCGCCGCCTGGGCTCAAGGCAACGCCGTCAGCCTGGCCCAGCCGGCCGCCCCTGATATGGGCGACGGGGTCACGCTGGCCCTGGCCGACGAGGCGACCCAGATGGAGCGGTTCGAGCAGGCTCTGGCCGAGGCGCGCGCCGTCGCCGACTACGTCTGCATCGACACGCCCGGCGGCGACACGCCCATCACCCGCGCCGCACACGCCGCCGCGGACCAGATCGTGACGCCGATGAACGACAGTTTCGTCGACTTCGACATGCTGGGCCAGGTCGATCCGGTGACGCTGGAGGTCAAGCGCCCCTCGATGTACGCCGAGACGGTCTGGGAGGCCCGCAAGCGCCGCGCCATGGCCGGGGGCAAGCCCATCGACTGGATCGTGCTGTCCAACCGCCTGGCCGTCGCGGCGGCCCGCAACCGCCAGCGCCTGGACGAGCGCGTCGCCGCCCTGGCGCGGCGGGTCGGCTTCCGCGTCGGCCCCGGGCTGCGCGACCGGGTCATATATCGTGAGCTCTTCCCCTTCGGCCTGACGGTCGCCGACCTCTCGGCCGACGTTCGGCCGGTCGCGGTCTCCCTGGCCCACGTCGCGGCCCGACAGGAGATGCGCGGGCTGATGCAGGCGCTGGACCTCGGAGCCGGGACCGTGCCGGACGCGCCGACCTGAAGCGGCGATGATCCTGATCGTCCTCGCGCTGGCCGCCATCGCGCTCTGGGCCCTCATCCGGCTGGGCCGCCAGACGGAGCGGGCAGGGCGCGGGCACTGGCGGGTCAGCGCGACCCTTCTGGCGGCGGTGATGCTGGGCGGCGCGGCCCTCGCCGGCGCCCGGGGATCGTGGATCCTGGCCGCGGCGCTGGCGATCGGCGGTCTGTGGCTGACACTGGCCTCCCGCAGGCGGGACCTGCCGCGACGGACCGACATGGACGACGCCGAGGCGCGGTCGCTTCTGGGGGTCGGGGCTGAGGCCACGGCCGCGCAGATCAACGCCGCCTGGCGCCGTCTCATGGCGCGGGCCCATCCGGACCAGGGCGGCACCGAGGGCCTCGCCGCGCGGCTGAATGCCGCCCGCGACCGCCTGCTGAAGCGCTAGTCGGCGCGCTTCACTTCCAGCAGCTCCACCGTGAACCGCAGGGCCGAGTTCGGCGGGATCTCGCCGCCGACCCACCGCTCGCCGTAAGCCAGCGAGCCCGGAATCAAAAACTCGAAGGTCTCGCCCTCGCGCATCAGGCCGACGCCCTCGGTCCAGCCCTTGATGACGCGGTTCAGCGGGAACTCGGTCGGCTCGTTGCGCGAGTAGGAACTGTCGAACTCCTGCCCACCGGTGAAGACGCCGCGATAGTGGACCTTGACCGTGTCCTCCGGCCGCGGTTGCGCGCCGGACGGATTGGCGCGCCCGACGCGCCGCCATTGCAGGCCGCTTTCCGTCGTCGTCCACCCCGGCTGACGGGCGTTGAAGGCCAGCCACTCCGCCTGGTTCGCCTCCCACTCGGCCTGGGTCGGCGCGGGCAGGGGGGCGACGGGCTCCGGCGCGGTGGCGCAGGCGGCGAGGGTCAGGACGGCGGCGAGGGGGGCGAGGGCGCGGATCATGCGGCCACGCTAGCAGCGCGGCGCCGCTTCAGGAACCGCTCTTCGGCCGCGTTCGGCGCGAGGGAAAGCGCCGCGTCGTATTCCGCCACCGCCTCGCCGTGGCGGCCCAGCCGGGCCAGCATGTCGGCGCGGGCGGCGTGGAGCGGGAGCCAGTCCACCGCCCGCACCGCATCGAGCTCGGTCAGGGCCGCGGCGGGACCCGCCACCTCCGCCAAGGCCACGGCGCGGTTGGTCCGGATCACCGCATCGTCCCGCAGCGCCAGCAGGGCGTCGTACAGCCCCAGCACCTCGTCCCAGGGGATCACGCCCGAGCGGCGACGCGAGGCATGGGCGGCGTGGATCGCCGCCTGCAGCGCGCGCGGACCCGGCGGGCGCCGGGCTTCGCGCGACAGGGCCGCGGACCGCGCCAGCAGATGCTCCCCGGCCTCGCAAAGCCGGGGGTCCCAGTCCCGCACGTCCTGTCCGGTCAGGGGGACCATGGCTCCGTCCGCGTCCAGCCGGGCGCCGCGTCTGGCCTCGGCAAGATGGAGGGACGCGGCGAGGGCGGCGACCTCGGGCTCCCCGGGGATCAGCCGCGCGAGCAGTGCCGACAGCGCCAGCATCTCCCGCGCGAACTCGGCGTGGGGCCCGGCCAGCGCCGCGTCGGCGTGGGCCTGGGCATAGGCGATCTCGATCGTCGACAGCACCGCGTCCAGACGGTCGGCCCACCGTTCCGGCCCCGGAACCTCGAACGGTACACCGGCCTCGGCGATCTTGCGCTTCGCCCGCACCAGTCGTTGCGCCAGCGTGGGCTCGGGCAACAGGAAGGCGCGCGCCACCTCGGTCGTGGTCAGGCCGCAGACCGTCCTCAGCGTCAGCGCCGCGCGGGTGTCGGGGGCGATGGCCGGGTGGCAGCAGACGAAGATCAGCCGCAACCGTTCGTCGGGTATGGGCTCGTCCAGACGCATGGCGTGGTCCTCCGGCGTCGGCTCCGGCGGGCGGGTGTCGGGACGGTGAGCGGCCGCGGTCGCCCCGCGCCTGAGCCGGTCCAGCGCGATGCGACGGGCGACGGCGTACAGCCACGCCGCCGGATCCGCCGGAGGCGCGGCGGCCCAGGCCGAGGCGGCGCGGACGCACGCCTCGGCGAAGCTCTCCTCCGCCAGATCCAGATCCCGGAAACCGGCGGCGAGGGCCGAGACAACCCGGCCGCCGGCCTCCCGGAACGCGCGGTCGAGTGCGTTCAAAGCCCCTCGGGCGCCGGCAGCATCGGGCGGATCTCGATCGACCCGTCGCGCGCGATGGGCAGCTTTTTCGCCCAGTCGATGGCAGCGTCCAGGTCGTCGACCTCGATCATATAGAGCCCGCCCAGCTGCTCGCGCGTCTCGGCGAAGGGACCGTCGTGGACGGTGCGTCCCTCGGGCGTCACCCGCACCGTGGTCGCCATCGTGGCGGACTTCAGCCCGGCCCCGCCGCGCATGACGCCGGCCTGGGCCGCCTCGCCGCCGAACGCGGTGTGGGCCGCGAGGATGTCGCGCCAGGCGTCGTCGGCCTCGCCCTTCGGATAGGCCTGGGCTTCGTTCTCGTAGATCAGAAGCGCGTACTGCATGGTTTGTCTCCCCGTCGCGGATCGGCCTGCCCGATCCTGTCCGACAGCGGGGAGACGCGCCAGAGGCCTCGATTTCGACAGACGGCCCGACTTTTTTCCCGGGGCCTTTATTTCGCCGTCAAAGCGAGTATACCAGCGCCTCCCGCATTCTCTCCAAAGAGTCCGCGCGAAAGCGCCGAGGCCCGGTTCGTCGCCCTCAGACCGGTGCGAAGGCGCGCTCCTCCCCAAGGGAGCCTCACATTTCAGGCGTCCAGGCCCGGATCGGGCCGAGGGTGGACGCCGAAACACCGAAGTCCCGGGTCGCCGTTCGGCGGGCCGGGGCCGCCGCATTGAAAAGGGGCCTGCCCGGGTCCCTCATTGGGAAGACAGAATGGCCAAGTCCATCGACGGTCTCGCGCTCGCCGCCCAGATCGCCTCCGCCACCTCGTTCACCGGCAAGAAGCGCATCCGCCACTCGTTCGGCCGCATCCCGGAAGCGGTGCAGATGCCGAACCTGATCGAGGTGCAGCGCGCCTCCTACGAGCAATTCCTGCAGCGCGACGGCCGTCCCGGCACGCGCACGGATGAAGGCATCGAAGCCGTCTTCAAGTCGGTCTTCCCGATCAAGGACTTCAACGAGCGCGCGGTGCTCGAGTACGTCTCCTACGAGTTCGAGGAGCCCAAGTACGACGTCGAGGAATGCATCCAGCGCGACATGACCTATGCCGCGCCGCTGAAGGTCAAGCTGCGCCTGATCGTGTTCGAGGCCGACGAGGAAACGGGCGCCCGTTCGGTCAAGGACATCAAGGAGCAGGACGTCTACATGGGCGACATCCCGCTCATGACGGACAAGGGCACCTTCGTCGTCAACGGCACCGAGCGGGTCATCGTCTCGCAGATGCACCGCTCGCCGGGCGTCTTCTTCGACCACGACAAGGGCAAGACGCACAGCTCGGGCAAGCTGCTGTTCGCCGCCCGCGTGATCCCCTACCGCGGCTCGTGGCTGGACTTCGAGTTCGACGCCAAGGACATCGTCTACGTCCGCATCGACCGCCGTCGGAAGCTGCCGGCCTCGACCTTCCTGATGGCTCTCGGCATGGACGGCGAGGAGATCCTCAAGACCTTCTACGAGACCGTGCCCTACGAGAAGCGCGGCGAAGGCTGGGTCACGCCGTACAAGGCCGAACGCTGGCGCGGGGTGAAGCCGGAGTTCGACCTCGTCGACGCCGACACCGGTGAGGTCATCGCGCCCGCCGGCACCAAGATCAGCGCCCGCCAGGCCAAGAAGCTGGGCGACACGACCAAGGCCCTGTCGCTGGCCGCCGACGCCCTGCTGACCCGCTATCTGGCCGCCGACGCGGTCAATATGGAGACCGGCGAGATTTACGCCGAGGCCGGCGACGAGCTGGACGGTCCGACCATCGAGCTGCTGGAGTCGCACGGCTTCACCACCATCGACGTGCTGGACATCGACCACGTCACGGTCGGCGCCTACATGCGCAACACCCTGCGCATCGACAAGAACACCGGCCGCGAGGACGCCCTGTTCGACGTCTATCGCGTCATGCGTCCGGGCGAGCCGCCGACGCCGGAGGCCGCCGAGGCCATGTTCCAGTCGCTCTTCTTCGACAGCGAGCGCTACGACCTGTCGGCCGTGGGCCGGGTCAAGATGAACATGCGTCTGGAGACCCCGGAGGTCGCCGACGACATCCGCGTCCTGCGCAAGGAAGACGTGCTCAAGGTCCTGCAGATCCTCGTCGGCCTGAAGGACGGCGTCGGCGAGATCGACGACATCGACAACCTGGGCAACCGTCGCGTCCGCTCGGTCGGCGAACTGCTGGAGAACCAGTACCGCGTCGGCCTGCTGCGCATGGAGCGCGCCATCAAGGAGCGCATGTCCTCGGTCGACATCGACACGGTCATGCCGCACGACCTGATCAACGCCAAGCCGGCCGCGGCCGCGGTGCGTGAGTTCTTCGGCAGCTCGCAGCTGTCGCAGTTCATGGACCAGACCAACCCGCTGTCGGAGATCACCCACAAGCGCCGTCTCTCGGCGCTTGGCCCGGGCGGCCTGACGCGCGAGCGCGCCGGCTTCGAGGTGCGCGACGTGCACCCGACCCACTACGGCCGCATCTGCCCGATCGAGACGCCGGAAGGCCCGAACATCGGCCTGATCAACTCGCTGGCCACCCACGCCCGGGTGAACAAGTACGGCTTCATCGAAAGCCCGTACCGGCGCGTGAAGGACGGCAAGGCCACCGACGACGTCGTCTACATCTCGGCCATGGAAGAGGCGAAGCACGTCATCGCCCAGGCCAACATCGAGCTCAGGAACGGCGAGATCGTCGACGATCTGGTCCCGGGCCGCGTCAACGGCGACTCCCAGCTGCTGGCCAAGGACACGGTCGACATGATGGACGTGTCGCCGAAACAGGTCGTCTCGGTCGCCGCCGCCCTGATCCCCTTCCTGGAAAACGACGACGCCAACCGCGCGCTGATGGGCGCCAACATGCAGCGTCAGGCCGTGCCGCTGGTCCAGTCGGACGCGCCGCTGGTCGGCACCGGCATGGAGGCGGTCGTGGCCGTCGACTCCGGCGCCGTGGTGGTCGCCAAGCGTGACGGCGTCGTCGAGCAGATCGACGGCACCCGCATCGTCGTGCGGGCCACCAACGAGCAGGACGCCAGCCGTTCGGGCGTCGACATCTATCGCCTGTCGAAGTTCCAGCGGTCCAACCAGTCGACCTGCATCAACCAGCGTCCGATCGTGCGCGTGGGCGACGAGGTGAAGGCCGGCGACGTCATCGCCGACGGCCCGTCGACCGACCTCGGCGAGCTGGCCCTGGGCCGCAACGCCCTCGTCGCCTTCATGCCGTGGAACGGCTACAATTTCGAAGACTCGATCCTGATCTCGGAGCGCATCGTGCGCGACGACGTCTTCACCTCGATCCACATCGAGGAGTTCGAGGTCATGGCCCGCGACACCAAGCTGGGCCCGGAAGAGATCACCCGCGACATCCCGAACGTCGGCGAGGAGGCCCTGCGCAACCTCGACGAGGCCGGCATCGTGGCGATCGGCGCCGAGGTCCAGCCGGGCGACATCCTGGTCGGCAAGGTGACGCCGAAGGGCGAGAGCCCGATGACCCCGGAAGAGAAGCTGCTGCGCGCCATCTTCGGCGAAAAGGCCTCGGACGTGCGCGACACCTCCCTGCGCCTGCCGCCCGGCGTGGCCGGCACCATCGTCGACGTGCGCGTTTTCAACCGCCACGGCGTCGACAAGGACGAGCGCGCGGTCGCCATCGAGCGGGCCGAGATCGAACGCCTCGGCAAGGACCGGGACGACGAGCTCGCCATCCTCGAGCGCAACGTCTACGGCCGTCTGAAGCCGCTGCTGGTCGGCAAGACCGCGACCTCGGGGCCCAAGGGCCTGGGCCGCGGCGCCGTGACCGAGGAGAAGCTGGGCGAGCTGTCGCGCGGCCTGTGGTGGCAGATCGCGCTCGACGACGAAAAGGCCATGGGCGAGCTGGAGGCGATGAAGCGCCAGTTCGAGGACGCCCGGAAGGCCCTGGACCGTCGCTTCGAGGACAAGGTCGAGAAGCTGCAGCGCGGCGATGAACTGCCCCCCGGCGTGATGAAGATGGTCAAGGTCTTCGTGGCCGTGAAGCGCAAGCTTCAGCCCGGCGACAAGATGGCCGGCCGTCACGGCAACAAGGGCGTCATCTCCAAGATCCTGCCGATCGAGGACATGCCGTACCTGGAAGACGGCACCTCGGTGGACATCGTGCTGAACCCGCTGGGCGTGCCCTCGCGCATGAACATCGGCCAGATCTTCGAGACCCACCTCGGTTGGGCCGCGGCGGGTCTGGGCAAGCAGATCGCTGCCCTGCTCGACGACTGGCAGCACGGCGGACAGAAGAAGGCCCTGATCGAGCGTCTGACCGACATCTACGGCAAGGCCACGCCCCTGCCGGAAGACGAGGCGGACCTGATCGAACTGGCCCGCAACCTGTCCAAGGGCGTGCCCTTCGCCACGCCGGTGTTCGACGGCGCGCACATCAACGACATCGAGCGTCTGCTGGTCGAGGCCGGTCTGGACAAGTCGGGTCAGTCCATCCTGTACGACGGCCAGACGGGCGATCGCTTCAAGCGCCCGGTCACGGTCGGCTACATCTACATGCTGAAGCTGCACCACCTGGTGGACGACAAGATCCACGCCCGCTCGATCGGCCCGTACTCGCTGGTCACCCAGCAGCCGCTGGGCGGCAAGGCGCAGTTCGGCGGACAGCGCTTCGGGGAAATGGAAGTGTGGGCGCTCGAAGCCTACGGCGCCGCCTACACCCTGCAGGAGATGCTGACGGTGAAGTCCGACGACGTGGCCGGCCGCACCAAGGTCTACGAGGCCATCGTCCGCGGCGACGACAGCTTCGAGGCCGGCATTCCCGAGAGCTTCAACGTGCTCATCAAGGAAATGCGCTCGCTGGGCCTGAACGTGGAGCTGGAGAACAGCTGATCCGGATCCTGAGCCCTCTCCCGCCCGGCGGGGGAGGGCGGTCCGCTCCCTGAACCCCACTCCTCATCGATTTTCGCGGGTGATCCCGCAGCAAGGAATCAAGATGAACCAGGACGTCCTGAACATCTTCAACCCGGTCCCGGTCGCCCCGACCTTCGACCAGATCAAGATCGCGCTCGCCTCGCCGGAAAAGATCCGCTCGTGGTCGTTCGGCGAGATCAAGAAGCCCGAGACCATCAACTACCGCACGTTCAAGCCCGAGCGTGACGGCCTGTTCTGCGCCCGCATCTTCGGCCCGACGAAGGACTACGAGTGCCTGTGCGGCAAGTACAAGCGCATGAAGTACAAGGGCATCATCTGTGAGAAGTGCGGCGTCGAGGTCACCCTGGCCCGCGTCCGCCGCGAGCGCATGGGCCACATCGAACTGGCCTCGCCCGTCGCCCACATCTGGTTCCTGAAGTCGCTGCCGTCGCGCATCTCGCTGATGCTCGACATGGCGCTGAAGGACGTCGAGCGCGTCCTGTATTTCGAGAACTACATCGTCACCGAGCCGGGCCTGACCCCGCTGAAGCAGAACCAGCTGCTGACGGAAGACGAATACTACCGCTACCAGGAAGAGTTCGGCGACGACGGCTTCACGGCCGAGATCGGCGCCGAGGCGGTCCGCAACCTGCTGATGGGCATCGACCTGCACGCCGAGGCCGAGAAGCATCGCGGCGAGCTGGCCGACAGCCCCTCGGAGATGAAGGCCAAGAAGGCCTCCAAGCGCCTGAAGCTGATCGAGGCCTTCCTGGAATCCGGCAACAAACCGGAGTGGATGGTCCTGACCATCGTGCCGGTCATCCCGCCGGAACTGCGTCCGCTGGTGCCGCTGGACGGCGGCCGCTTCGCCACCTCCGACCTGAACGACCTGTACCGCCGGGTCATCAACCGGAACAACCGCCTGAAGCGCCTGATGGAGCTGCGCGCGCCGGACATCATCATCCGCAACGAGAAGCGGATGCTGCAGGAGTCGGTCGACGCCCTGTTCGACAACGGCCGCCGCGGCCGGGTGATCACGGGCGCCAACAAGCGGCCGCTGAAGTCGCTGGCCGACATGCTGAAGGGCAAGCAGGGCCGCTTCCGCCAGAACCTGCTGGGCAAGCGCGTCGACTATTCGGGCCGTTCGGTCATCGTCGTCGGCCCCGAGTTGAAGCTGCACGAGTGCGGCCTGCCCAAGAAGATGGCGCTGGAGCTGTTCAAGCCGTTCATCTACGCGCGCCTTGACGCCAAGGGCCTGTCGGGCACCGTCAAACAGTCCAAGCGCATGGTCGAGCGCGAGCAGCCGCAGGTCTGGGACATCCTCGAGGAGGTCATCCGCGAGCACCCCGTCCTGCTGAACCGCGCCCCGACCCTGCACCGTCTGGGCATCCAGGCCTTCGAGCCCAAGCTGATCGAGGGCAAGGCCATCCAGCTGCACCCGCTGGTCTGCGCCGCCTTCAACGCCGACTTCGACGGTGACCAGATGGCCGTGCACGTCCCGCTGAGCCTCGAGGCCCAGCTGGAAGCGCGCGTGCTGATGATGTCGACGAACAACATCCTGTCGCCCGCCAACGGCAAGCCGATCATCGTGCCGTCGCAGGACATCGTGCTCGGCCTCTACTACCTGTCGCTGGTCAAGGACGGCGAGCCGGGTGAAGGCAAGCTGTTTGCCAACATCGGCGAGATCGACGCGGCGCTGGACGCCGGCGTGGTGACCCTGCACAGCCGCATCAAGGCGCGCTGGACGGAGATGGCTGCGTCGGGCGAGCTGGTCACCAAGGTGATCGACACGACCCCGGGCCGCATGAAGCTGGCCAACCTGCTGCCGCGCGACGTCAACATCGGCTACCGGCTGCTCGAGAAGAACCTGACCAAGAAGGAGATCGGCAACCTGATCGATCAGGTCTATCGCCACTGCGGTCAGAAGGCGACGGTCATCTTCGCCGACCAGATGATGGGTCTGGGCTTCCGCGAGGCCGCCAAGGCCGGCATCTCGTTCGGCAAGGACGACATCGTCATCCCGGCCGCCAAGGCCGGTCTGGTCGCCGACACCCGCACCCAGGTGGAGGAATACGAGCAGCAGTACGCCGACGGCCTGATCACCAAGGGCGAGAAGTACAACAAGGTCGTCGACGCCTGGGCCAAGGCCACGGACAAGATCGCCGACGCGATGATGGGCGAAATCGCCCAGCCGCGCGTCCTGCACGAGGGCGAGCGGCCGGACGTCAACTCCGTCTACATGATGGCCCACTCCGGCGCCCGCGGTTCGCAGGCCCAGATGAAGCAGCTGGGCGGCATGCGCGGCCTGATGGCCAAGCCCTCCGGCGAGATCATCGAAACGCCGATCACCTCGAACTTCAAGGAAGGCCTGACCGTCCTTGAATACTTCAACTCCACCCACGGCGCCCGTAAGGGTCTGGCCGACACCGCGCTGAAG
>JAHJOO010000013.1 GCA_018820275.1 Alphaproteobacteria bacterium | reverse complement strand
GAGGGGGCCGAGCGCTGCATGAAGATCGCGCTGGAAATGGCCGGCAATCCTAAGATCGACTATCTGAACCCGCACGGCACTTCGACGCCGGTGGGCGACAGCAAGGAGATGGGGGCGGTGCGCAACGTCTTCGGCGACGACATGCCGATGATCAGCTCGACCAAGTCGCTGACGGGCCATTCTCTGGGGGCCGCAGGCGCTCAGGAAGCCATCTACTGCCTGCTGATGATGAAGCACGGCTTCGCCGCCGAGAGCGCCCACATCGAAAACCTCGACCCCGAGTTCGAGGGCATGCCGATCCTGCGCAAGCGCCACGACGGCGAACTGACGCACGTCATGTCCAACAGCTTCGGCTTCGGCGGCACCAACGGCACGCTGATCCTGTCGAAGGTGTGAGGGCTCACGCCGCGGCGCGGTCGGGAGTCTCGACGGGGGTCAGAACGCGACGGATCGCGTCGAGCAGGACGTCGGGCTGGATCGGCTTCTGGACCACGCCGTCCATCCCCGCGGCCAGATAGGATTCGGCGTCGCGGTCTTCGGCGTTGGCGGTCAGGGCGAGGATCGGCAGGCCGGCGGCCGTCCCTCCCAGGGCGCGGATCGCGCGCGTGGCCTCCACGCCGTCCATGACCGGCATCTTGATGTCCATCAGGATCAGATCGTAGGCGCCGGTCCACGCGGCTTCCACCGCGGCACGGCCGTCCTCGACCATGTCGGCGGTGCAGCCGAACAGTTCCAGCAGCTTGCCGGCGAGGAAGCGGTTGGTGGCGTTGTCGTCGGCGACCAGCACGTGGAGGGTTTCGTGAGGCGTGGGCGCGGCCATGGGGGCGTCCCCGCCGCTCTCCACTTCGACCGCCGGCGCGGAGACGTCGAAGGCGAACCGGGCTCCGCCGGTCGGGGCGGTGGACAGGGAGATGGTCCCGCCCATCCGCTCCACGATCTGGCGGCAGATGGCCAGGCCCAGTCCGGCGCCCGCGCTGGAGCGTCCGGCATTGCCGGTGTTGAAGGGTTCGAAGATGGTCGCCGCGGCGGACTCCGGCACGCCCGGACCGCTGTCCTCGACGGCCCCGGTCACCCGGACGCCGGCAGCCCCCGCCTCGGCCGCCAGGGTGACGTGGATGCCGCCGGCCTCGGTGAACTTGATGGCGTTGCCGATCAGGTTGTTGAACAGCTGCTTCAGCCGCACGCCGTCGGCCATGATCCCGTCGGCGCCCTCGAGGCTGGCCTCGACCGTCAGGCCGAGACCCTTTTCCTCCGCGCGGGGCCGCCACAGCCGGTCGAGATCGGCGGCCAGCTCCGAGAGCCTGAGCGGCGCCGGCTCCAGCGCCAGCAGCCCCGCCTCGGCGCGGGACATGTCCAGGGCGTCGGTCAGAAGCCGAAGCAGGCCCTGGCCCGACTCGACGATGGTGTCGACGTGGGGGCGCAACTCCTCCTGGGTCAGCAGCCGCTGCATCAGGGCAGCGACGCCCAGCACCCCGTTCAGTGGCGTGCGGATCTCGTGGCTCATCACGGCCAGGAACTCGGACTTGGCCCGGCTGGAGGCGCGGGCGCGGGCCTCGGCGGCGGCCAGGCCCCGGGCCAGCTCGCCCATCTCCTCGGCGCGGCGCTTGTACAGGGCGCTGCCGGCCTGCAGCACCTGCAGGATGGCGCCGACCCCGACGTAGCGGCCCTGGCCGTCCACGGCGATGAAGCCGCCCAGCAGCGAGGCCGCCTCGCTGGAATCGATCGTGGCGAAGAAGGCCTCGGCGCCGTCCTCGGCGCGGGCGATCGAGGGCCGGTCGTTCATCAGGGCCGACACCGGGCGCTTGGCGTAGAGCTCCCGGCCGAAGGCGCCCGCCATGCGCAGGGTGAAGGCGTTGCGCTCGATCAGGCCCAGGGGGCGGCGGTCCCCGTCGACCACGGCGATGACCAGGGTGTTGGGCTCGGCCAGGAAGCGCTCATAGACTTCCGCGCCCCGGGTGTTGGGGGACACGGGTGCCGCCGCCTCGATGTAGTCGCCGATCCGCGCCATGCGCCCTCCCGGCCCGGATGTGCGGGCCATGGGCGCTAGGCTTAGCCGTCGGCGCTTAACGACCGGTTGGCCGAGTGTGAAACTTTTCCAATGAAAGCAGCAAAGTAAGTCCGATATCGGACGACTTTTCATGTTTCCAGGGCTCGGCCCGCACGGCCGTCGGCTTGCCGGGAACCGACGCGGGCCCTACGCCTTCTTTGCGATCACGCCGGAGCCCTGCCCTGACCGCCGACCCCTACATTCTCTTTCTGCTGGGCCTCGGCCTCGTGGTCATGCTGGTCAGCTGGGCCCCGATCGGGCTGAAGCGGCTGCCGTTGACCCTGGCCATCCTGTGCGTCGCGGTCGGGGTGGGCGTGTTCTCGTCGGGCCTGCTGGCGTTCGATCCCGATCCCCGGACCTGGGACACGGCGACGGAGAGGCTGACCGAGCTGGTCGTGATCATCAGCCTGATGGGCTGCGGCCTGAAGCTGGACCGCAAGGTCGGCTGGAAAAGCTGGTCGACGACCTGGCGGCTGCTGGCCATCGCCATGCCGCTGACCATCGCGGCCGTGGCCGTGCTGGGCGTCTGGGGCCTGGGGTTCGCCCTGCCGATGGCGATGCTTCTGGGCGCGGCCATGGCCCCCACGGATCCGGTGCTGGCTTCGGACGTCCAGGTCGGGCCGCCGCGCTCGGGCGGGGAGGACGAGGTGCGCTTCGGCCTGACCTCCGAGGCGGGCCTGAACGACGCCCTCGCCTTTCCCTTCGTGCATCTGGCCATCCTGGCCTCGCTGGGCGGGCTGGCCTCGGTCGAGGCCCTGACCGACTGGGGGCTGGTCAAGGTCGGCTGGAAGATCCTGGCCGGTCTGGGTGTGGGCTGGCTGGTCGGCGCGGCGTTCGGCTGGCTGCTGTTCCGGGGCTCGGAGCGGGAGCTGTCGAAGCTGGGCGACGGCCTGATCGCGCTGGCGGCGACCTTCATCGCCTATGCGGCCACCGAGCTGGCGCACGGCTACGGATTTCTGGCGGTGTTCGTGGCGGCCGTGACGATCCGCAACTGGGAGCGGGACCACGCCTTCCACGAGGTGATGCACGACCTGTCGGACCAGATCGAACGGCTGCTGATCATGCTGCTTCTGGTGCTGTTCGGCGGGGCGCTGGCCAACGGGCTGCTGGCCAGCCTGACGTGGGTGGACGCGGCGGTCGCGCTGGCGATCCTGCTGGTGGTGCGGCCGGTGGCGGGGCTGCTGTCCCTGGTCGGGGCGGGCCTGGCGATCCGCGAGAAGGTACTGCTGGCCTTCCTCGGCATCCGGGGCGTGGGGTCGGTCTACTACGTCGCCTACGGCATCAACCACGGGGAGTTCGGCGACAGCGAGCGGCTGTGGGCCGTGGTCGGCTTCGTCATCCTGGCCTCCATCGTCATCCACGGGGTGACGGCGACGCCCCTGCTGGAGCGGCTGGCGAAGTGGCGGACGGCCAAGGCCGGCTGACTTTCGCGGCGCGGCGCGGGCTGCTACCCCGCACACATCGCACATGTCCGGCCTCAAGCAGCGAGCGACCGCGTCGCGAGCGTCAGGCCCCAAAGGAGACTCTCATGGCCGAATCCAGCTGGAACATGCCCGCCGGCGAGCTGATGAAGGGCAAGAAGGGCCTGATCATGGGGGTGGCCAACGCCAACTCCATCGCCTGGGGCATCGCCCAGCAGCTGGCCGCCCAGGGCGCCGAGCTGGCCTTCACCTATCTGGGCGAGGGGCTGGAGCGCCGGGTGCGGCCGCTGGCCGAGAGCGTGGGCGCGAAGCTGATCGTGCCGGCCGACGTCACCGACGACGCCTCGATGGACGCCCTGTTCGCCGAGCTGGAAAAGAGCTTCGGCACGCTGGACTTCGTGGTCCACTCGGTCGCCTTCGCCAACAAGAACGAGCTGCAGGGCAGCTTCGTCGACAACACCACGCGCGACAGCTTCCTGCTGGCCATGAACATCTCGGTGTTCAGCTTCGTCGACGTGTCGAAGCGCGCGGCGAAGCTGATGCCCAACGGCGGGTCGATCGTGACCATGACCTATCTGGGGTCGGAGCGGGCCATCCCGAACTACAACACCATGGGCGTGGCCAAGGCCGGGCTGGAGGCCGCGACCCGCTACGTCGCGCGCGACCTGGGGCCGAAGGGGATCAGGGTGAACGCCATCAGCGCCGGCGCCATGCGGACCCTGTCGCTGGCCGGCATCTCGGGCGGACGCGGCATGCTGTCCAAGGGCCGCGAGATGAGCGCGATGAAGGAGGACACCAGCATGGAGGGCGTCGCCGGCTGTGCCCTGTGGCTGTGTTCCGACCTGGGCTTCTCGACCACCGGCGAGGTCATCCACGTCGACGCCGGCTTCCACATGATGGGCATGGCGGCGGACGAGGAGGGGTGATCACCGCGACGTGACTTGCGGTTGAGGGGGCTACGTGCAGGTTGTCGGCAGCGCGAAGGAGCCGCCGATGACGCAGGCGCCGCCGCCCACACAGGTCGACGACATCGTGGTGAGGGGCCAGAGGCGCTGGCCAAACGGACAATTTCCGGTCCGCAGCGGTGAGGGCTATGGCGAGGACCCGGAGGGCCCAATTCCGATCGAGATCGGCCAGGAGCCGGACCCGCCCACGAGCACAGATCCCTGCGCGTCGCCCGAGACAGCGCTGGACTGGAACGCCGACGCGGCGGCGGCGGAGGCGGTTAAAGATTTGCGCGATTTCGCTCGGTCCCAGTTTCCGAACGAGCAGGACTTCAATGACAGGGAATATGGCGCGGTGCTGTGGGAGATGCCGGATGGCTCGATCATTCACGGGCCAATGCGAGCTGGCGAACATACATTTTATGAAGCCTCAGGAGCTGGCGACGGCGAAACGCGCGCGGTCGTCGAGCTAGACTGGACCCCGCCCGGCACCGGCGCAGTTATCATCGGTACAGTCCACACTCACAATGTTGGCGGGTTCCTGCCATCCGGCTCATCTACAGAACTCGACGATCAGGGTGTGCTGACATTCAGCCAGCAGCAGCGGGAGTCACTGATGCCCGGAAGCGGTTCGGCGGCTCGACTGTATGTGGCCGCGCACGATTTCGGCAGCTATGAAGTCCGTGGGCCACTTAAGATCACTGTATACGACTCTCAGAACCGCCAAGCGGCGATTGCGGGAATAGAGGGGCCGGAAGTGAATCCGGAAGGTCAGCCATGTCCGTGAAGCCCGCCGCATTCCTGACAGTGGCGGCCGCGTGCTTGGTGGGTTCGACGGCATCCGCCCAGACCCTCGTGGAGCAAAGTCGCGCCAGGGCCCCGGCCGGAACGACTTTCGTGGCGGGCTTCGCCAACCATGTCAATTCGGTGCGCGAGGTGGAGATATACAGCCTTAACAGGGCCACAGGAGTTGAGCTGGTGCGCGTGGCGCGCCGATCGAGGCGAACGGCCGATGGCCCCGTGGTCGAAGGCTGGACGGACTCTTCGGCCTGCCCGGCGCTGACGCAGGTGGTGATCGACATGACCAACCTGCCCGGGCTTCAGCTCAGCATCCCCGGAGTGACGGCCCAGTCCAGCCTGCGACCGACGCCGGGACCTGCGACCATCGGCGGACCGGGTGAGGTATGGGGGCTCGCGCGACAGGCGGACAATGCCTTCGCGACGGTCCACATGACCGCGACCGTCGGCTTCTTGAAGGATTGGGTGGGATTGGCGGAAGAGGCGCTTGCGCCGTGCTGGACGGATGCAGAACCTCCGGTGCTAGAGCGCCGCTGACCGTTGACGCGCCTTGCGTGCCCGTAGGCGCAATCAAAAGCGGTCCTGAGGCAGTGGTCCAGATCATGGCGCAAGAGGCGCTTCTGACTGCCTCTTGCGCGGCGTCCGAACGACAAGAGAGACCGCTGGAGGCGTGCCTCTCCAGCGGGCTCTACTCGATTCCAAGTTTAGTCAGGCCAGCGACGGATCCGCAACCTTGCACGCCTCGATCAGGCCCTGGACCGACGCCACGGACTTGGCCAGCATCTCCTTCTCGGCGTCGTCGGTGGTGAACTCGACGATCTTCTCCACGCCGCCGGCGCCGATCAGGGCGGGCAGGCCGACGTAGAGGTCGGTCAGGCCGTATTCGCCCGCGGCCCAGACGGCGCACGGCAGGACGCGCTTCTGGTCCAGCAGGTAGGAGCGGGCCATGGCCACGGCCGATTCCGCCGGGGCGTAGAAGGCCGAGCCGGTCTTCAGCAGGGCCACGATCTCGCCGCCGCCCTTGCGGGTGCGCTCGACGATGGCGTCCAGGTCGGCCTGCGACAGGAAGCCGGCCTTGACCGCGTCGGGCAGGCTCAGGCCGCCGACGGTGGAGTGGCGCACCATCGGCACCATGTCGTCGCCGTGACCGCCCAGGGTCCAGGCGTGGACGTCCTGGATCGACACGCCGGTCTTCTCGGCCAGGAAGGCGGCGAAGCGGGCGGAGTCCAGCACGCCGGCCATGCCGACGACCTTCGCCTTCGGCAGGCCCGAGAATTTCTGCAGGGCCCAGACCATGGCGTCCAGCGGGTTGGTGATGCAGATGACGAAGGCGTTCGGGGCGTGTTTGGCGATGCCCTCGCCGACGGCCTTCATGACCTTCAGGTTGATGCCGATCAGGTCGTCGCGGCTCATGCCCGGCTTGCGCGGCACGCCGGCGGTGACGATGCAGACGTCGGCGCCCGCGATGTCGGCATAGTCGTTGGCGCCCTT
>JAHJOO010000012.1 GCA_018820275.1 Alphaproteobacteria bacterium | reverse complement strand
TCTCGACGATCTGCCGGATCGGGGCCTGGATGGCGCGACGGATGATGGCGATGCCGGCGGTCTGGTCGGCGTTGTCGCCTTGCAGGCCTTCCAGCGCCTTGGTGGCCTTCAGCAGGGCGATGCCGCCGCCGGGGACGATGCCTTCTTCAACGGCCGCACGCGTGGCGTTCAGCGCGTCATCGACGCGGTCCTTCTTCTCCTTGACCTCGACCTCGGTCGAGCCGCCGACGCGGATGACCGCGACGCCGCCGGCCAGCTTGGCCAGACGTTCCTGCAGCTTCTCCTTGTCGTAGTCCGAGGTGGTGTCCTCGATCTGCTTCTTGATCTGGCCGATGCGGGCCTCGATCGCGTCCTTCTCCCCGATGCCGTCCACGATCGTGGTGTCGTCCTTGGTGATGGTGACCTTCTTGGCCTTGCCGAGCATGTCGAGGGTGACGTTCTCGAGCTTGATGCCGAGGTCCTCGGAGATGACCTGGCCGCCGGTCAGGACGGCGATGTCCTCCAGCATGGCCTTGCGGCGGTCGCCGAAGCCCGGCGCCTTGACGGCCGCGACGCGCAGGCCGCCACGCAGGCGGTTGACCACCAGGGTGGCCAGGGCCTCGCCCTCGATGTCCTCGGCGATGATCAGGAGCGGACGGCCCGACTGAACGACGGCTTCCAGGATCGGCAGCATGGGCTGCAGGCTGGACAGCTTCTTCTCGTGCAGCAGGATCAGGGGCTCTTCCAGCTCGGCCTGCATCTTGTCGGCGTTGGTGATGAAGTACGGCGACAGGTAGCCGCGGTCGAACTGCATGCCCTCGACGACGTCCAGCTCGGTCTCGGCGGTCTTGGCTTCTTCAACCGTGATGACGCCCTCGTTGCCGACCTTCTCCATGGCGCGGGCGATCATTTCGCCCACTTCCACGTCGCCGTTGGCCGAGATGGTGCCGACCTGGGCGATCTCGGAGTTGTTCGACACCTTCTTGGACGAGGCCTTGATCTCGGCCAGGACGGCGGTGACCGCCTTGTCGATGCCGCGCTTCAGATCCATCGGGTTCATGCCGGCGGCGACCGACTTCAGGCCTTCCTGGACGATCGACTGGGCCAGGACGGTGGCGGTGGTGGTGCCGTCGCCCGCCTTGTCGTTGGTCTTGGAGGCGACCTCACGGATCATCTGGGCGCCCATGTTCTCGAAGGCGTCCTCCAGCTCGATCTCCTTGGCCACCGAGACGCCGTCCTTGGTCGAGCGCGGGGCGCCGAAGGACTTCTGGATGACGACGTTGCGGCCTTTCGGGCCGAGGGTGACCTTCACCGCATTGGCGAGGACGTTGACGCCGCGCAGCATCTTGTCGCGCGCGTCGGTGTTGAACTGAACGATCTTGGCGGCCATGTGAGGCAGCTCCTATCTATCTGATTTCGTGGGAAAGAAGGTTGGTCGCCGGGTGCTTACGACAGCACGCCCAGGACGTCCGATTCCTTCATGATGATCAGGTCTTCGCCGTCGATCTTGACCTCGGTGCCCGACCATTTGCCGAACAGGATGCGGTCGCCGGCCTTCAGCTCCAGGGCGTTGACCACGCCCTTGTCGTCGCGGGCACCGGGGCCGACGGAGACGACTTCGCCTTCCTGCGGCTTCTCCTTGGCGGTGTCGGGGATTATGATCCCGCCCTTGGTCTTGGATTCTTCTTCCACGCGCTTGACCAGCACGCGATCGCCGAGCGGACGAAACGCCATCTGTAGTTCTCCCTTTCAGGGCCTCTGA
Organism: Alphaproteobacteria bacterium; assembly: GCA_018820275.1. Classification (GTDB taxonomy): domain Bacteria; phylum Pseudomonadota; class Alphaproteobacteria; order Caulobacterales; family Caulobacteraceae; genus Brevundimonas. The sequence continues at coordinate 1,492 of JAHJOO010000012.1, read as the reverse complement.
TGATTGAGCGCCCCCGGACGCCGGCGCTTTTGGCAGCCGCCGCGCCCGAGTGCTAACGCGCCGCGGAAGTAGGTCCGGCGCGGCGGGGCGTCAAGGGCGCGAGGCCGATTCAGTCCGGCGAATTCGCCAGCCAGGCGGCCTCGACGATGCGCCGGAACAGGGGGGCCGCGCGGCGGGTCGGGTCGCCGCCCTCCAGCCGCCGCCCGTCCCGCCGGAACAGGGCGTCGCGGGCTGGACGGAGCACGCCGAGGGCTGCACCGGGACGGCCCGCGCGGGCCAGAAAGCCGCCGTGGTCAGCCGCCTGGAAGACGGCGTCCGGGTGCCCGGCCGGCTGACGTGCGGCCAGAATTGTGCCCGACCGGACCATCAGCGCCTCGGCCTCCGCCGGCCGGTCCAGGCCGATCAGGGCCTGGCCGTACCCGTCCAGGGTGGTGACCAGGTCCGGACTGTCCGCGCCCAGACCCGCTTCCAGCACCGGCAGGGCCGTCTGGAACAGCGGCAGGGCTTCGGCGTGGCGGCCCTGATCGACGAGGCTGAAGCCCAGATTGGCCGTCGCGATCCCGGTGAAGGGATGATCGGGACCGACCAGCTCCAGGGCGATGGCCAGCGCCTGCCGGAACACCGGCTCGGCCAGATCGCCGCGTCCCGTCAGATGCAGCAGCCAGCCGTGGTTGGTCAGGGTCTGGGCCAGCAGGACCGGGTTCTCCACCTGTCCGGCAATGGCCACGGCCCGCCGGTGCGCCCGCTCCGCCTCGTCCAGCCGCCCGGTGCGGCGCAGGATGTTGCCGAGATTGCTGAGCGCCAGCGCCACCTGCTCGTCCTCGGCCCCGTAGGCGGCTTCGTAGATGACCAGCGCCCGCCTCTGGGCCGGTTCCGCCTCGGCATAGCGGCCCTGGGCCATCAGGGCGTTGGCCAGCTGGTTCAGCGCGTCGCCGACATAGGGGTCCCCGGACCCCAGCAGGTCCGTGCGCAGGGCGATTACGGTCCGGGCGGCCGTCTCGGCCTCGGCGAACCGGCCCAGCACGTCCAGGTTCTTGCCGCGCTCATAGGTCAGGTCGGCGATCAGGATCAGATCGGCGCGGGCGTCCGGATCGCCGGTCAGGGACAGGCCCCGATCCGCGACGGCCAGCGCGTCCTCATGGCGGCCCTGAATGTAGCGCAGGCGCGCCTGCACCAGCAGCGCCGGGATCAGGGCGGTCGACCGCGGGCCGAGCGCGGTCTCGACCACGGTCACCGCGCGGCCCACGGCGGCGTCGGCTCCGTCTTCCCGCCCCAGACCGGCGCGGGCCTTGGCCACCTCGATCCAGGCCGCCGAGGCGGCGACGGGGTCGCCCTGGGCCTCGGCCTGTTCGGCGACGGCGACGTAAAGCGGCTCGGCTCCGGCGAGGTCGCCGGCCTCGGCCAGCGCCCGCGCGTCGGAGATGCGCACATCGGTCGGGGCCGGTGGAGGGGGCGGAGGGGGCGGCGCGACGGGCGGCGGCGGCGGCGGAGG
>JAHJOO010000011.1 GCA_018820275.1 Alphaproteobacteria bacterium | reverse complement strand
GGACGATAGTTGGTGAAGAACGGGGTGTGACGGCCGCCCTCTTCCTTGGTCAGGATGTAGGCCTCGGCCAGGAACTTGGTGTGCGGGGTGATCGAACCCGGCTTGCACAGAACCTGACCGCGCTCGACGTCTTCACGCTTGGTGCCGCGCAGCAGCACCCCGACGTTGTCGCCCGCCTGGCCCTGGTCCAGCAGCTTGCGGAACATTTCGACGCCCGTGCAGGTCGTCTTCTGGACCGGACGGATGCCGACGATCTCGACTTCTTCACCAACCTTGATCACGCCCTTTTCGACGCGGCCGGTCACCACGGTGCCGCGGCCCGAGATCGAGAAGACGTCTTCCACCGGCATCAGGAACGGCAGGTCCACCGGACGCTCAGGCTGCGGGATGTAGCTGTCGACGGTTTCCATCAGCGCCAGGATGCGCTGTTCGCCGATCTCCGGGTTCACGCCGTCGGTCGCGGCCTTGGCCGACCCCTTGGTGATCGGGATCTCGTCGCCCGGGAACTGGTACGAGCTCAAGAGCTCGCGCACTTCCATCTCGACCAGCTCCAGCAGCTCTTCGTCGTCGACCAGGTCGACCTTGTTCATGAAGACCACCAGGGCCGGCACGCCGACCTGACGGGCCAGCAGGATGTGCTCGCGCGTCTGCGGCATCGGACCGTCAGCGGCCGAAACCACCAGGATCGCGCCGTCCATCTGCGCCGCGCCGGTGATCATGTTCTTCACATAGTCGGCGTGGCCGGGGCAGTCGACGTGCGCATAGTGACGGTTCGCCGTCTCATATTCCACGTGCGCCGTGTTGATCGTGATGCCGCGCGCCTTCTCTTCCGGCGCAGCGTCGATGTCGGCGTAGTTCATCGCCTTGGCGCCGCCGGCCTTCGCCAGCGTCATCGTGATCGCCGCCGTCAGCGTCGTCTTGCCGTGGTCAACGTGACCGATCGTGCCGATGTTGCAGTGCGGCTTCGTGCGTTCGAACTTTTCCTTGGCCATTCTCTAGCTCCTAGGTCCCCGAACCGGGGGTTCCTGCAGTCTGGGGGTTAAGGGCGCCCGGTGTGGGACCGGGCGCTTTTAGGTGCGCTTTTCCGAAAGGAAAAGCTTAGGCGTATTTCTTGATCACTTCGTCGGCGACATGCTGCGGCACCGGCTCATAGTGGTCGTACTGCATGGTGAACTGGGCGCGGCCCTGCGACATGCCGCGCAGCGTGTTCACATAGCCGAACATGTTGGCCAGCGGCACGAAGGCGTTCACGACAGTGGCGTTGCCGCGCATGTCCTGACCCTGGATCATGCCGCGACGGCCGTTCAGGTCACCGATGACCGAACCCAGATACTCTTCCGGGGTCACGACCTCGACGGCCATGATCGGCTCCAGCAGCTTGGGTCCGCCCTTCTCGCGCAGTTCCTTGAAGGCGGCGCGAGCGGCGATTTCGAACGCCAGGACCGAGGAGTCGACGTCGTGGAAGGCGCCGTCCACCAGGGTGGCCTTGACGTCGATGACCGGGAAGCCGGCCAGCAGGCCGTTGTCCTTGGCGGATTTCAGGCCCTTTTCGACGCCCGGGATATATTCCTTGGGCACCGCGCCGCCGACGATGGCGGATTCAAAGACGAAGTCCGTACCCGGCTCGCCCGGCTCGAACACCAGTTTGACGCGGGCGAACTGGCCCGTACCGCCGGTCTGCTTCTTGTGGGTGTAGTCGATCTCGGCCTTGCGGCTGATGGACTCGCGATAGGCCACCTGCGGCGCGCCGATATTGGCCTCGACCTTATAGGTGCGCTTCAGGATGTCGATCTTGATGTCCAGGTGCAGCTCGCCCATGCCCTTCAGGATCGTCTGGCCCGACTCGTGGTCGGTCGAGACGGTAAAGGACGGGTCTTCCGAGGCCAGCTTGGCCAGGGCGACGCCCAGCTTCTCCTGGTCGGCCTTGGACTTGGGCTCGACGGCGATCTCGATCACCGGCGCCGGGAATTCCATCCGCTCCAGGATGACCGGCGACTTGATCGGGTCGCACAGGGTGTCGCCGGTGCGGGTGTCCTTCAGGCCGGCCAGGGCGACGATGTCGCCGGCGTAGGCTTCCTTGATGTCCTCGCGGTTGTTGGAGTGCATCAGCAGCATGCGGCCGACGCGTTCCTTCTTGTCGCGGGTCGAGTTCAAGAGGCCCATGCCCGTTTCCATCTTGCCCGAATACAGGCGGCAGAAGGTCAGCGAGCCGACGAAGGGGTCGTCCATGATCTTGAACGCCAGAACCGACAGGGGCTCGTCGTCGGACGCCTTGCGCTCGACCTCGGCCTCGGTCTTGTAGTCGATGCCCTTGGTCGGGGGGATGTCCACCGGCGACGGCAGATAGTCGACGACGGCGTCCAGCAGGGTTTGCACGCCCTTGTTCTTGAAGGCCGAGCCGCAGAGGATCGGATAGAAGGCGCCGGTCAAAACGGCCTTACGGATGCACTTCTTGATGGTCTCTTCCGAAGGCTCGTTGCCTTCGAGGTAGGCTTCCATGGCCTCGTCGTCCAATTCGACGGCGTTGTCGATCAGGTACTGACGGGCCTCGACGGCCTTGTCCATCAGGTCGGCGGGGATCTCTTGATCTTCGTATGACGCGCCCAGCCCGTCATTGTCCCAGACAACCGCCTTCATGCGGACGAGGTCCACCAGGCCCTTCAGGGCCGACTCGGCGCCGATCGGGAACTGGATCGGCACGGCCTTGGCGCCCAGACGGTCGCGGATCGATTCGACCGACTTGTCGAAGTCGGCGCCGATCTTGTCCATCTTGTTGACGAAGACGATGCGCGGAACCTTGTACTTGTCGGCCTGACGCCAGACGGTTTCGGTCTGCGGTTCGACGCCGGCGTTGCCGTCCAGAACAGTCACAGCGCCGTCGAGGACGCGCAGCGAACGCTCGACCTCGATGGTGAAGTCCACGTGGCCGGGGGTGTCGATGATG
>JAHJOO010000010.1 GCA_018820275.1 Alphaproteobacteria bacterium | reverse complement strand
GTCCTGACGCACGCCGGCCTGAACGTCCCAGAAGGGCGTGACCGCGCGGCTGTAGAGCGCCTGGACTTCAGCCTCCTCGAGCTCGCCGCCGAAGTCGCCTTCGCCCTCGGACTTCCACCAGAAGCGATTGATGTCGCCGCCGGTCCAGCCCTGGACGTCCCAGAGCCAGGTTTCCTCGCTGTCGCCGAAGCCGGCTTCGAGGCGGTCGATGATGACGGCCGTGGTGCGGACGTCGCCGTTCTCGCGAACGAGGGTCCGGCGTGAGGCGGCCATCGCCTCGGCTCCGAAGACGAGATCGGCGGCGTGGACCGGGCCGCCCAGGGCGGCGGCCGGGAGCGGGTCCTCCGGAGGGCGGCCGGGATTGTCGGCGCTGGTCGGCACGTCGGGCGGCCCCATGCTCATAGTCGACATGTCATGCCCGGCGTGGGGATCAGCCTGAGCGGGGGCCATGGTGGACATGTCGTGGCCCGCGTGTGGATTAGGCTGGGCCGGCGCCGGGGCCGAGATGTCGTGACCCGCATGGGGATCGACGGTCGGGGGCTGAGCCGGCATTTGGTGGCCGGCGTGAGGATCGGTTGCGGGCGGGGTCTGCGCGCGAGGCATGACATGGCCCGCGTGCAGGTCCGGCGTCGCCGGCCGGGCGGGAGTCTGGGGCGTGGTGACCGAAGCAGGCACCGGTCGCGTCGGCGTCGGGGTCGCCGGCATGACATGGCCCGCGTGAGGGTCTTGGGCTTGAGCGCTGAAGGCGCTGGCGGCGAGGATCAGCGGAGCGAGGGCGGCGGCGAGGCGGTTCATCGGGCGGCTCCGTCCATGGGCCGCACCGTCACGACGTTGAACATGCCGGCGTGCATGTGCATCAGCATGTGGCAGTGGAAGGCCCAGTCGCCGGGCGCGTCGGCGGTCAGGTCGAAGGTCACCTTGCCGCCGGGCGCGACGTTGACCGTGTGCTTCAGCGGCTGATGCCCCACAGGGCCGCCGGTCACGAGTTCGAAGAAGTGGCCGTGCAGGTGGATGGGGTGCGCCATCATGGTGTCGTTGACCAGGGTCACCCGCACCCGCTCGTTCCGCTCGAAGCGGATCGGCTCGACCAGTTCGCTGAACTTCCTGCCGTCGAAGCCCCACATGAACCGCTCCATGTTGCCGGTCAGGTGGATTTCCATGGTCCGCGACGGCGGCCGCTGGTCCTTGTTGGGCTGGAGCGACACCAGGTCGGTGTAGACGAGGACGCGGTGATCGACGTCCGTGAGACCGATCGGACGCTCGCCGAGGCGGTTGGCGGGGTCCATGGCGATCGCATCGACGCCGACGCCGACCGCCATGTCCGGCGGGGCGTTCTCGGGGTCGCGCATGTTCATGCCTGCCATGGACATCCCGGCCATCTCGCCCGCCGGCGCCGTGCCCTGCGCCGGGGCTCCGTGGTCCATGCCGGCCATCGCGCCGTGATCCATTCCGGCCATGTTGCCGTGGTCCATCCCGCCCATGCCCATGTCGCGCATGGTCAGGTTCGGAACCTCGCGCAGGGGCGGGACCTCGGCCGTCATGCCCAGGCGCGGTGCCAAGGTCGCCCGGCCCATCCCCGAGCGGTCGATGGCTTCGGACACGATGGTGTAGGCGCGATCCTCCGTCGGCCGGACGATGACGTCATAGGTCTCGGCGACCGAAATCTGGAACTCGTCGGTCTCGACCGGGCGCACGTTCTCGCCGTCGGCCTGGACCACCGTCATCGGCAGGCCGGGGATGCGGATGTTGAAGATCGACATGGCCGAGGCGTTGATGATGCGCAGCCGCACGCGCTCGCCGGGTCGGAACAGGCCGGTCCAGTTCTCCTGCGGTCCGTGGCCGTTGATCAGATAGGTGTAGGTCGAGCCAGTGACGTCGAGGATGTCGCGCGGGTCCATCCGCATCTGGCCCCACATGCGTCGCTCCTCCAGGCTCATCCGGTCGCTGCCGTCCATGAGGCCCGCGAGGGTGGTGCGCTGCTGGTTGAAGTAGCCGGGGCTCTTCTTCAGCTTGGCCAGAATTTCGTGCGGATGCATGAAACTCCAGTCCGACAGGACCAGCACATGCTCGCGGTCGTAGGCGACGGGATCGGCGCCCGCCGGGTCGATGACGATCGGACCGTAGTGGCCCATCGCCTCCTGAAGGTTGGAGTGGCTGTGATACCAGAAGGTGCCCGACTGCTTGATCGGGAACTCGTAAACGAAGGTCTCGCGGGCCTTGATGCCGGGGAAGCTGATGCCCGGCACGCCGTCCATCTGGAACGGGAGGAGCAGGCCGTGCCAGTGGATCGAGGTGTCCTCGTCCAGGCTGTTGGCGACGGATAGCCGGACGTTCTGGCCCTCCCGCAGGCGCAGCAGCGGCGCCGGCAGGACGCCGTTGATGGTCACCGCATGGCCGGTGCGTCCGCCCACCGTGAAGGGGGAGTGGCCCACGGTCAGGTCGATGTTCGGCCCCGTCAGCGTCGGCAGGTCGGCCCGCAAACCGGCCGACCCCGTCTGCGCCCATGCAGGAAGCAGGCCTTGCAGCCCCAGCAAGCCGCCGCCGACAGCGGCCCCACGAAGAAGCATTCGGCGATCGAGGCGTGGGGTCGACATCAGCGAGAAGTTCCTTGGCCGGCTATTCAGCCGTTCGTTCAAATACGCATCCCGGCGGCGCATCCCTTGCGTCAGGTCGCCACAGCCGGCGGGATCGCGACCTTGTGCACCTTCCCATCATGGCAAGGTCAAGCGCCTTCGCTCGGAGCCCAGGCCAACACTTCCGCCAGCTTCTTGCGCGCGCGCGCGATGCGGGTTTCCACGGCCTTGGGCGTGATGTGAAGGATGGAGGCAATCTCGGCGTGGGACCGCCCTTCAAGCGTGGCAAGCAGGAGCGGCGCTTTCAGGGCGTCCGGAAGGTCGGACAGGGCGCGTTGCAAGGCCTCAGCCCTCCGCTGATAGTCCAGCCGCGTTTCGGGCATGGGCGCGTCGTCGCCCACCGCCGTCGCTTCGGAGGCGTCCAGACCCATGACTCCGCGCACGACGCGGCGCACCGCGCGCCGACGGCTCCAGTCACGACATTTGTTCAGGGCGATGGAGCGCAGCCAGACGTCGAAGGGTCGTGCCGGATCGTACCGCCGCAGGGCGAGCCAGGCGGACGCATAGGCTTCCTGAAGAACGTCGTGCGCCTCGGCCTCGTCGCCGACGTAGCGGCGGACAAACCGGTAGAGGTCGGCCTTGGTGGCGGTCATCAAGGCGGTGAAGGCGGCCCGGTCTCCGCCGGCCGCGCGGACCTGTATGCTCTCCTCGGCCCCCACGCGCCGCGCTTAGCCGGCGTCGTCGCGCAGGGCTTCGACGACCGCGGCGTCGAACATCTCGGCCTGGGCCGGTGTCAACACGGACCGCATTTCGAAGACATGGGTGATCGTCGCCTTCTGGAGATCGCCCATGGCCGCGTGGAAATGATCAACCGCCGCTTGGACCAGCGGCGTGTCGCCGTCGCTAACGGCGATGGCGGCGGCCAGCTCGCGATTGGCGGCGCGAACTTCGGCCTCCAGGGCCGGACGGCGAGCGGCGAAGCGAGCTTCGATGACGTCAAGCCGGCGATCCTGCTCGGCGCTCAGATCCAGCTGTTCATGAACGACGCTGTGCAGGCTGGGCGGCTGCCGCTCCCGCATGATCCAGGTCGCGCTCGCCCAGGTCGCCGCGCCGCTGGCCAGCGCCGCCAGGATCGCGGTGATGACGATGGATTTCCAGGTCGCCCTCATCCCCGTGCGTCCAGCCCGGCGAGCGGCGACAAGCCAGCCGACACCGTGAAGATCCGCATCTCGGACGGCTCGGGCCGGGGCGCCATGAGCATCAGGCCTCCGTTTACCACGCCGATCATCAGTGCGAGGGCCACGGCGGCGACCCGGACCTGACCCATGCGGGCACGGTCCCGGCGCTCGCCAATGCGCGCCCAGACGGCCTCCTCCACGCCCGCGAGCCGGGTGGCGTCGTTCACCTCGACCGCTGAGATCAGTCTGTTCATGTCGTCAGTCATTGCGCACCTGCGTCACGCCCCATCTGCCATACGCGCCGGCCCGCCAATCCCCTCACGAGGGGAGGGGCCGTCGCCTGCGTAGATACCAGAGAACGACCAGGAAGGGCCCTGTCGTCCGGGGGGGAGCGTTGTGAGCGAAAAAGCCGACCCCGCACGGGTTCCTTTTCCCGACGTGCTCGATCCGCTGACCGGCGTGAGGTTTTTTCTCGCGCTCGGCGTGGTGCTGTTCCATTTCCAGCTCTACTGGACGCTCCCGGAGGAGAGCGCAGGCCTGTTGAATCGCGGGCGGCTGGGCGTGGATGTCTTCTTCATCCTGTCGGGCTTCATCCTCACGCACGTTTACCTGCAAGGGGATCGGGCGCCGGACTACAGGCGATTTCTCGCGGCGCGCTTCGCGCGGATCTACCCAGCCCACCTGTTCGTCCTCCTGGCCATGCTCGGGCTCGTACTCATCGCACCCTTGCTCGGCGTCGGGCTCGAGCCCGGCCGGTTTAACCCCGCCGACTTCGCGGGCACCCTGCTGCTCGTCCAGGCGTGGTTTCCGCGCGAGTCCCTGGCGCTCTGGAACGGCCCGGCCTGGTCTCTGTCCGCCGAGTGGTTCGCCTATCTGACGTTTCCCGCCTACGCGGCTCTGGCGCTGCGATTGCGGGCCAGACCTTGGGTCCTGATCGGGCTCGCTGCACTTCTGTTTGTTGCGCTCGACGCCGTCTATCGAGTCCAGTTCGGACGGGTCCTGCCTCGCGCCGAGGACAGCATGGGCATCCTGCGTATCGTCCCCGAATTTCTCTACGGCATCGGTCTTTACTACCTCGGTCAACGCTGGACGCCCTCTGCGAAGATGGCGGTGATCGGCGCGATGGCGTCTACGGTGACGCTGCTCGCCCTCATGCAGATCGGCGCAGATGATCGGATGATCGTGGCGGCGGCCGGTCCCTTCATCCTGTCGCTCGCCTTGTTGGCCAAGGCGCGCGTGCGGACCTTCCTGTCCCATCCCGCCGCCCTGTTTGCGGGCGAGGCCTCGTTCGCCCTCTATCTGGTCCACATCCCGATCCTGATGGCGTGGCGCAACGCGGCGCAGGCGTTCGCCGGCTGGCCGGGCGACTACCGGATGGGCCTGGGTGAGCTGGCCGCCATGCTGGGTTTGACGCTCGCCGTCGCGGCCGCCATCCATGTCTACGTCGAGCGTCCGGGCCGACGGTGGATCCGGGGGCGGATGGCGCCAAAAGGCGCCGACCTCGTCGAGGCCAGACGTTCCGTTCACAGCGATCAAGGAGAGCCGTTTTGACATCCGCAACACTGAACCGTCGCCTGCTGTTGGGGGCTGCCGTCATGATCGGGTCGAGTGGGTCGGCTTGCGCCCAGTCGCGTCCGTCGCGCGATCTCGTCGTCTACAAGACACCGACCTGCCCCTGCTGCGACGGATGGATCGCGCACATGCGCGAAGCTGGATTTCGCATCACGGTGAACGTCCTGTCCGATCTCCGGCCGATCCGGATCGCCAGAAGTTTTCCAGACGCCTTGGCCTCCTGCCACACCGGGCTGATCGACGGATATCTCGTGGAAGGCCACGTCCCGGCGTCGGACGTTATCCGGCTGGTCGACCAACGGCCGGCGGCGATCGGTCTCGCCGTGCCGGCCATGCCGCTCGGTTCGCCGGGCATGGAGACGCCGCAAGGCCACAACGAGCCCTATGACACCCTGCTGGTGCTCCGATCGGGCGCGCCTCGCGTGTTCGCTCGACACAACCAACCGGTCTGACCCAGATCGCGCCCATCCACCCTCACCAACTAATCCGGAGCCTGTAATGTCCCGCACTTCTCTCGCCATGGCGCTGTCGCTCTCTGTGCTGTCCGCAACGCCCGTCTTCGCGCAGGATCACGCGCACGGCCACGACCAGGCCGCGGGCATGGTCGCGGCGGAAGCAGCAGGTGCGGTCACGGTCGTCGACGGGTTCCACGCCGCGCTCAAGGGCGGCGATACCGCCGCCGCTCTCGCCCTGATGGCGCCGGACGTGATGATCTTCGAAGAAGGCGGCGCCGAGCGATCGCGCGACGAATATGCGTCCCATCACCTCGGTTCGGACGCCGCCTTTGCTGCGGCGTCGGAGGCGGCGGTGACGCGGAGATCAGGTTGGGCCAGTGGCGATATCGCCTGGATCACCACCGAGGGCCGCACGACCGGCCAGTTCAACGGTCGCGCGGTGGACCGCCTGACGACCGAGACGATGGTGCTGAAGCGCCACGCGGATGGCTGGCGCATCCACCACATCCACTGGTCGTCGCGCGCACCGGGGTGACGGATGCTGCGGCACGACGCTGGATGCGGGCCGCTCCGTTTGAGCGCGCTTGTTGAAGCGTCGTTGAGAAAGCAAAGACGCCCGCCCTCGCGGGCGGGCGTCCCCGATCAAGCGATCAGCAGCAGGTGCAGGCTTCGGCACACGCCGCGATGGCGTCGCAGCAAGCGCAGGCCAGCTGAGCCACGGCGTCCGGCGCGGCCGCAAAGGCGGCGGAACCGGAAGCCAGCAGCACCAGGGCTGCGATGGTGAGAGTGCGTTTCATGGTTTTGATCTCTGTTTTGATTGAATGAAGTCGTTCTTCTGTAAAGCAGGATCAGGCTCGTGGAGGCGGGTCGTCTGCCTCCGCAGTGAAGTCGGCATGTCGCGCATCAAGAGATGGATAGCGGACGGATTCGTAAAGGCGGGCAGGGGTGAGACCGCCACCCTGCGGAATGAGACCTTGGCAGAAGACCAGGCATGCCTTCTGGCAGGAGATCGTCACGGTCTTATGCTCGCAAGGGCCGCTGTCGCCGTTCATCGACATGGACGCCATGTCTTGCTCGATTGGAACTTCGCACGCCATTGACGCCGTGGACACGAACAGCACCGCCAGCGCCGCGAGGAGCGCAGTGGTCAATCGGGAAAGGTCGTGGCGCAGGAACGACATTGCCCTAATCATACCTCAAACGACGAGCACGGCGACAACCTCATTCTGACCTTTCCGGGATCTCCGACGACGGTCACAGAGATGCTGGGGGCGCCAGGGTTCCCATCACCGCGACGACGGCAAGGAGAGCCAGTCCCAGTCCCGCCTCCAGCACCAGGCTGCGCCTCAGATCGCGCAGTGCGGCGGAGGGGGCGCCCGCTTGCAGGGCCGAGCCCAGCGTCGGCGTCAGACGGAACCGGTTGCTCGCCGCAAGCGCGAGCATCAAACCGAAAAGGACGAGCTTGGCGACCAGAAGCTGGCCGTAGAGGTTGGCTAAGACGGAAGAGACGCGTTCGGGGCCGATCAGGAACCAGCTATTCACGAGCCCGGTCAGCACCAGCAACACGACGGCGAGCGTCCCTAGCCCGGCGAAGCCATGAAGGGCCCGATGGATCGCGAGATGGTCCGGTTCGGCCCGGCGCAGCATCAGGATCACCAAGGCCGCCAGGGCGCCCAGCCACAACGCGGCAGCCACGGCGTGAACGATGTCCGCGACGAGATGGAGAAGCCCCCCGGGTCCTTCGGTGGCCGCGCCGTGACCCGTCCACGCGAAGCTGGCGGCGACAATAAACCCCCCCGCGACGGTCAGGCACCACAGCAAACGCCCCGGCTTCAAGGCGATCAATGCGACAAGCCCGAGCACGGCGACGCCGGCCCGGACGACCATGGTCATGCCCAAGGCTGTGCCGGTGACCATGAAGGACAGAGATGCCGGCTTGAGGGCTTCGCTCAGCGATCCGGCCATGACGGCGGTCTGCGCCACCAGGGCGGCGAGCGAGCCGAGCGCGACGACGACCGCCGCGTAGATCAGCGCAGGACGCGCCCAGGCGAGGTTCGGGGCGTCGGAGCGCCTGAAGCTGTAGAGCAGAAACAGCGGCGCGCCGAGAAGGACGACGGCGCCGCTGTATTGAAGCCAGCGGAGCGCGATGACCGCGACTTCGAGCATGCGGTCAGCGCACCGTGAAGGTGTAGGACCCCGTCATGCGGTGGCCATCACTCGAGGCGATACGCCAGTCGATGCGGTAGGCGCCGGCGGTCAGCGGGCGCGCCAGGGTCCCTGTCAGGGTCCTGCCGTCCTCCGCGACCGAGGTCCGGATCGCGACCTTTTCCCCCGCAGCATCGACGATGTCGAAGCCGGAAAACGCGGGCACCGAGCGTTCACTGAAGGTCAGGCTGATCGACCGGGTCGCGGCCACGGTCGAATCGGGCGCCGGCGTGGCGCCGACGAGCCGGGCGTGGGCCGCAGCCGGCCCGGCGACAAAAGCCACAGCCGCCGCCACGGCGATGAAAGGCGCGGGATTGAAACGACGCATACTCAGTCTCCAGACGTTCGGCCGATCCCGGCCTTCTACAACTCTACGCGCTGCACGGGCGCTCCCCTCATGGAGGGACACCCCGCGGGTGACGCCTTTCCCGGGGAGTCAGTGGTCAGCTGCGACGCTTTTCGAGGAGCGCCTGCATCTGGGCGATCTCCTCCTGCTGGCCACGCACGATGCCGTCGCACAGGGCGATGATCTCCGGATCGGTCAGGGACGCTTGCTCGCACATCAACACGGCCCCGGAATGGTGCGGGATCATCGACCGCAGGAATTCGTCGTCGCCGACGAACGCCTGGGTTCGCATGCCGATGAAGCTGCCGACGAAGATCGCGACCGCGACCGCTCCAATGACGAGGTTCGTTTTGCGCGAAGGATACATGGACCGCATGAAGACGAGCATGAGGAGCGCCATCGGCGCGACCATCATCAGGGTCATGTAGACGTTGTTCAGGTTGAGGTAGAAGTGACCGAGCGTGGCGATCATCGTGTACATGACCAGGTACATGATGACGAAATCGAGCGCCAACTCGAGGTACAGGCTCGGGTAAGGGCCCAGTCCACGAGCGCCGCCTGGCCCGCCGTGATCCATCTGTTGATGAGACATCGTCCGTTTCCTCTTCAGAAATGTCAGCTTGCCATCGCCGTGGGCTGCGAATGCCTGAAGACGGCGGCGGACGTCCGGTTCAATCCGGGCCGTCGCCGCCGGTTCCTCGCGTGCGTCGGTGGGAGGGACGGCGGGGCAGACCGTCGGCTAGAGCTTCACCGCCCGCAGTCTCAGCGCATTGCCGATGACGCTAACCGAGGAGAGCGCCATCGCGAGCGCCGCCAGGGCGGGCGAGAGAAGCCAGCCGAACACCGGATAGAGCAGACCGGCCGCCACGGGGATGCCGAGGGCGTTGTAGCCGAAGGCGAAGACGAGGTTCTGGCGGATATTGCCCATCACCGCGCGGGACAGGCGCCGTGCGCGCACGATGCCTTGCAGATCGCCGCCCAGCAGGGTGACGCCGGCGCTCTCAATGGCGACGTCCGAACCCGCTCCCATGGCGACACCCACATCGGCGGCGGCGAGGGCAGGGGCGTCGTTGACGCCGTCCCCCGCCATGGCGACGATCCGACCCTGCGAACGAAGCTGTTGAACCACCGACGCCTTGTCCTGCGGCAGGACTTCCGCCTGGACTTCGTCGATGCCGAGGCGACGCGCGACCGCTTCGGCCGTCGTCCGGTTGTCCCCGGTCATCATGACCAGTCGCAGACCGGCCGCCTTCAGGGCGAGGATCGCCGCCGGCGTGGTGGCCTTGATGGGATCGGCGATGCCGATGACCCCGGCCGCCATTCCATCGATCGCCACGAAGATCGCGGTGGCGCCGTCGTGGCGGAGCGCCTGCGCCTTCGGCTCCAGCGCGGAGACGTCGATCGCAAGCTCGCCGAGATAACGGGTGTTGCCCAAGGCGACCTGGCGGCCGTCGATCGACCCGCGAACGCCGCGGCCGACCGGGCTGTCGAAGTCCACGGCCTCGGAAAGGGGGATGTCCCGGTCCTTGGCGGCCCGGACGATCGCGTCGGCCAACGGATGTTCGCTGCCGCGCTCGAGGCTGGCCGAGAGACGCAGTATGTCTGCCTCGGCGAAGCCCTCAGCAGGCAGGATCGCCGTCACCGACGGACGCCCTTCTGTCAGGGTGCCGGTCTTGTCGAGAACGAGGGTATCGACCTTCTCGAAATGCTCGAGCGCCTCGGCGTTCTTGATCAGGACGCCGGCGTGCGCGCCACGCCCCACCCCGACCATGATCGAGATCGGCGTCGCCAGGCCCAACGCACAGGGGCAGGCGATGATGAGCACCGAAACGGCGGCGACAAGGGCGTAGGACAGACGGGGTTCGGGACCGACCAGGCCCCAGACGACGGCGGCGAGCAGGGCGATCGCAATCACCGTGGGGACGAACCAGCCGGAGACCGTATCGGCCAGCCGCTGGATCGGGGCGCGACTGCGCTGGGCCTGGGCGACCATCTGGACGATCTGCGCCAGCAGGGTGTCGGCGCCGACCTTGTCGGCGCGCATGATGAAGGATCCGGTCTTGTTGAGCGCGCCGGCCACTACCCGGTCGCCGACGTCTTTGGTCACCGGCATGGACTCGCCGGTCACCATGGATTCATCGACAGCGACCCGGCCATCCAGGAGTTCGCCATCGACCGGGATCTTTTCTCCGGGTCGGACCCGCAGGCGGTCGCCGACGGCGATCTGGTCAAGCGAGACATCTTCATCGACACCGTCCCGGATCCGGCGCGCGGTCTTGGGCGTGAGGTCCAGCAGGGCGCGGATCGCGCCCGAGGTCTGTTCGCGGGCGCGCAGTTCCAGAATCTGTCCGACGAGGACCAGCACGGTGATGACCGCCGCCGCCTCGAAATAAACCGGCGCGCTTCCGTCGGCCTTCAGGAAAGCGGGCGGGAACAGGGTTGGCGCGACGACGGCTACGACGCTGTAGAGCCACGCCACGCCGACTCCCATGGCGATCAGGGTGAACATGTTCAGCCGGCGGGTGCGCAGCGATGTCCAGCCGCGCTCGAAGAAGGGCCAGCCGCACCACAGGACGACGGGGGTCGCCAGCGCGAACTGGATCCAGTTCGACATCTGACCCGGGATGAGCATGTGAAGATTGGTCAGGTGCCCGCCCATCTCGAGGGCGAAGACCGGCAGGGTCAGGATCAGACCGACCCAGAAGCGCCGGGTGAAGTCGAGCAGTTCGTGATTGGGCGGTGCTTCCGCCGTGACCGTTTCCGGCTCGAGCGCCATGCCGCAGATCGGGCAGGAGCCCGGGCCTTCCTGCCGGATCTCGGGGTGCATCGGGCAGGTGTAGATGGCGCCGGGAATGACCGGCTCGGCCTCCACACGAGGATTCAGGTAACGCGCCGGATCGCCGATGAACTTGGTCCGGCACCCCGCCGAGCAGAAGAAATAGCCCTGTCCGTCATGACTGGCTCGGTGCGCGGCGGTCGCCGGATCGATCGACATGCCGCAGACGGGATCCTTGACCGTGGCCGCGCCATCCGAGGCCTTAGCGGCGCAGCAGGCGTGATCTGGGGCATGATTGTGAGGATGCGTGGACATGTCGCTCTCTCCGGCTGACCGAAGCGCTCACATATACCCATGGGGGGTATATCGCAAGATACCCGTCTGGGGTATATGAACGGGCTCAGGAGGACAGGCCGCATGCAAACCGACACGAAACCCAAGGTCCTCAACAGGCTGAGCCGGATTGAAGGCCAGGTGCGGGGTATCGCCCGCATGGTCGAAGACGACCGATACTGCGTCGACCTGCTGACCCAACTTCAGGCCGTCCGGGCCGCGCTCCATCGCGTGGAGACCGAAGTGTTGCGGGATCACCTCGACCACTGCGTCATGGGCGCCATGACCGGCGACGATCCCGAGGATCGCAAGGCCAAGGCTGGCGAGCTGATTGAACTCCTAGCGCGGGCCGGACGGTAGTGCCGACGGAACGAACGAGACCGCCTGGTCGCTAACGTCGGGATCCCAAGGAGCCGTCATGAAACGCATCAGTCTCGTCCTCGCCGCCTGCGCCCTGTCAGCGGCCTGTTCCCCGCAAGCCGAAGAGCCCGCCGCGGCCGCTCCGGAGCCCGCCGCCACGGCGGGATCCCATGGCGCGATGGAGGGCGGCATGGCCGCGGCTGCGCCCGGCGACTCCGTCGCCACCCAAGGCTACAAGGCCTCGATGAACACCATGATGGAGGCGATGCCGGCCTTCACCGGAGACGCGGACATCGACTTCATGAAGCAGATGCGAGGTCACCACGTCGCCGCCGTGTCGATGGCCCGCGTGGAACTCGCGCAAGGCAAGGACGCACAGGCCCGAAACCTGGCCCAGGACGTGATCACGGCGCAGGAGCGCGAAATCACCCTGATCGACGCCTGGCTCACCCAGAAGAGAGCGTCTGCGGCTCCCGCCGCCTGATCGCGAAATCAGCGCGCCGCGCGTGAAGACCAGTGGATGTGCGTGATCCGCCATCCGTCAGCCTCGTGGCGCAAAACCATGGTCCCGACCGAGAGACTGTCGATCGGGCAACCATTGAACTCGCCTGTTGTGCGGCTACCGTTTGCGAACCGCGCGCCGTCGGCTCCGGCTCGCGCCGTGCGAGGGACCTGACGCTTGGCGCTTCCGCTGAGGAGGCGGCCTCGGCGCTCAGGTGGTGTTCGGCGTACCCGGCCTTCGATCCCCTGCCCCGCCGCCCTCGAAAATAAGGCGGACAAAAGTCTCACTCGTCTAAAAGAAGACCGGCAACCGGCGTGCGTGCCAAATGCTTCTCGGCCATTGAAAGCCAGAAAGCACGGTCCGCTACCTTGGTATCGAAGTGGACGACGCCTTGGAAATTTCCGAGCAAATCGACCTGTGACCCCTTGCCGGGTTCGCAGCGGACCCGGCCATCGTCCGCTTTGGGTCGAGAGCCCACCTGCGACCGCCGAGCTGAATGTCCGGAGTCCGGCTTCCTGCCAATGTCTGCTTCTGGCGCATTGGTGCCGTGACACCTGAGTTAATAGGAGACGCCGCGGGTTTGCGGGGATGGCATGGATTGCCAGCGGGAGCACCTATCTCCGTGCTGCGATCGTGACGACTACACCAACCTCTGGGCCAGCTCCTCCGGGGAGATGCCCACAATCGTAATTTCGCCGGTGTCGAACGATCGAACTAGAGCTTCGGCATCGACATCATTATCGACCGCCCCGTACCCGATCACGGTGTTGGCGCACAGCCACTTGGTCAGTCGCTGCTCTGGAAAAAGATGGACGCCGGTCGTCGTAGCTGCAGAGGCGAGGACCAGACCAAGATGGTCACGCAGCATCAACCCGAGTGCTGCTCGAATGAGTGATGTCTCAGCGCTTCCGAGGACATTCAGAGCTATGTGCACCCGTAGGGTCGTGTCGGCGACACCCGTGCATATCGGAACCAGCTCGGACGCCGAACTGTCTGAGGGACAGGCCCAGAACAGGGCGTAGACGCCCGGCCCATCGAGAGCCTTGGCGGGATCATCATCGATGTCTCGCGTCAGTTGCAGGGTAATCGTTGGGGTCGGCACGGAGCTCTTTTTCTGCTCGCGACCACTCTAGATCGCACGGGTGGGAGCGGTTTGTTCGTCGTCCGATACGGGAGCTGACGATCAGCCCGGCGGGTCCGACGCCATAATCGGCCGGGTGCGAAACTGACGAGCCAGAAAGTCCGCGACTTTCGCCCATTCGCGACCTGCGTGGTCATCGGCCGACGCGCTCAAACGGATTTCAGCCAACAAACGCTGGCGGCCCTCAGTGGTGGCGACAGGGCCTCCATCGAACTCGTCGCCCACGCCCCCGCGTTTCAGCCGATAGGTCTCCAAGTCGATGCATTGACCGCCCTTGGGACCCGCGCCCGGGGCACACAGGCTCCCTGTCGGCACCGTCAATCCAAAGCTGTGCTCCAGCCGAGCGCGGACTTGGTGGATGCCCAAGCCGTCATTGGAAATGGGCTTTCTGGCCTTCCTCATGTCATACTCCTAAGGTCTAACTGGTCCTTATCAATTCAAACTGAGTCTTAAAAGGCAAGTCTAAATTCGTGGCATCCCGTCGTCGCCTTCCCGATCATCCGACTGGCGCCCAACTTCGGGCGGCCCGCGGCCTACTAAATTTGTCAGTGCTGCAGGCCTCGGAGCTGACGGGCTTGGCGGTAAACACGATCAAGCGCGCTGAGGCGGTGAATGGGTTTGCACCGATCACGCCAGCAAACGCTCGGTTGCTAGTGACATTGATGTCTGCTGCAGGCGTTGTGTTCATCCCCGCTGCAGACGGGCTCGGATCTGGGGTGCGTCTCTCGACGGAAGACCAGCCGGTGCAGATGAGACGGCGGCGGTCCCAGGGGGCTGATCAGACCTTGTAGGCT
Source organism: Alphaproteobacteria bacterium (assembly GCA_018820275.1). Taxonomy (GTDB): domain Bacteria; phylum Pseudomonadota; class Alphaproteobacteria; order Caulobacterales; family Caulobacteraceae; genus Brevundimonas. The sequence goes on along the minus strand of JAHJOO010000010.1, from coordinate 63,913 downwards.
GAGCGATCGACAGGGACGGAGGCCGGGGACCGGCCTTAAGTTTCCCCCTGCCCCTCAGTCCCGGCATTGAAACGGTCGTCGGCGGGAGGTTGGGCTTATTCGATCTCTTCAGCCTTCTGGGCGGGGAGACCTGACGCAATCTTCTTTATAGCGAGGTGGTCGATCTGCCGGGTCACCTTCATCCCTTCAAGGACCGGCCGCCTTTCAAGCCGCTCTCGAATGGATAACCTTGCCCAGTCGTTTGGATCAGTGACGACGTATTCGTCGTAGCCGTGCTGGAATTCGACCGTCGACCCATCAATTTCGATTTCGGCTGTAAGACGTGTGGCTGTTACGCGAACAAACAGCGCATCTGAACCCAAGTCTCCCAACACCGGGCTGCCTACGGATTGGGAAGACGGAGCGCGGAAAGCGATTAGCTGAGCCAAGGCATCTTCGAATCGGATGCTTTCGAGAGTGCCGGTCGTGGGATGCTCCGGGTCGTCGTCGGGGTCCATCCCCTCAAGATACTGGCACTCTGTATTGCCGATCAATCGGGTGATCTCGGGTGCTTCGGAGAGAGCTTCAGCTGACATGAGGGTGATCACCAAGCGGGAAGTGTCCAGTGCGGAAAGATGGGGCGCGCTACGGCCCCGCCCGCCCTTGGCGATCACGCCAGCATCCCTGATGACCCGATAGTACGACGTCACAGTCGCTTCCGGGAGCGCTAGAGCCGCCGCGACCAACTTCACCGTTTCCCCTGCTGTAGCCATAGCGCTGCATAGCAGCTTTCAAGCGCGGATGCGACGCTCATGACGAATTTTTACTTTTGGTGTTGACTCAGCCGTCATTACGAAATATTCCCAATGATGTTCGGCGATGTCGTCGAACCGCCGGATAGCCCGGGAGGATGATCTGCCACCAGCAAGTGGCTCACGAGGAGGAAACCTGATGATGGAGAGGCCGTACACGTCCGCAACCTGGACGCAGAAGGATGGAAGAGGTGCTGTCACGGAGCTGACGAGCCGTGATGTTTTCACGGGCCAGAACGGCTTCTTCGCCGAGCTCGTCGAGAGAACAGATGGCTTGCCAATACGGCCCATCGTGGACGGACGCCGCGCACGAACTGTCGGCATGTATTTCAGTGTGAAGAACGGTGCCGCTGCGCCGTGGGAAGCGGGTACCGAGCTGTTCGGGTTCCATTTGGCCGAACTTACTGATGCGGTCGTTTCATATCGTGCGCAGCCTCATACTTTGCGCATGCGCATGGTGGGTCGTGCGGCGACCTACACGCCTGACCGTGAAGACATTCTGTCGGACGGTACGAGGCGCATCATTGAGATCAAGGGCCGCGACAAAGGCGACGCGGACTACCAAGCGAAACTGAGTGCGGCAGGGCGCGCGTATGCCGCGCTGGGTTGGACCTTCGAATGCCTCGATCTTGCAGACTACCGCGCGTCCGCGCGGTTCCCCGTGGTGGATCTGATCCAAAGCCGGCGTAGAACGACCATCACAATCGCCGACGTTCACGCTGTTCAATCTGTCTTTGAGAGCGAGGCTTTGTGCGGGTTCGGACAAGTCACCCGCGCTCTTGGTGCGGGGCAAATCGCCGTCGCCAAATTCTCGGCCATGGTCGCCCGTCGCTACCTCGCGATCGACGAGTCCTTCACGCTCACCGACGATGCGCCTGTCGCACTCGGCGGAGCGCTCAAATGAGCAGCGCCCAGAACAATCTTCAAGTGGGTCGAAAGCTCGTCGTCCGGGGCCGAGCCTGCGCCGTCCTGAACCAAATCCACACGGATACAGGGGAACGCCTCATCCAGTTCATGGCCGACGACGACCACTCGGTGTTCCGGCTTTCCCAAGCTGATTTCAACGCGGCCTACAACGAAGGAGCGGTCGTCTGGTCAGATCATTTGGCGCATGCAGCGGACAAACTGGCTGAGTTCGACGAACCTGTCGGTGCGCCGAGCAGTCCTCGGTACTTCAGCAGGAATGTCCGTCGCTGGTTCTGCGAGCAGTTCGACGCATGCCCGGTCTCGAAGAGCGACGCCTCTCTGATGGCATGGGCATCTTCGATTGCCCCACAGTGCCCGGATCAGCCCCTCGCCTGTCCGAGTCCTGGTGCAATCCGCGACTGGTTGAGGTCGAGAGGAATGCCAGGAAAGCGTCGGCCCAAGTATATGGGTGACCGTCTCGTGCCGTGCGCGAGCCCTCGTCTCGCGCCTGAGATCGAGCAGAGCCTGTCGACAGCCGCCGAGCCGTTCTGGTCCGACCGCCGCGTGACGGTGAAAGACGTCTTCGCCACCGTGGCAGTTGACGTCCACGAAATGAACCGTGTGCGGACGTCTCGTGGATTGCCCGAGCTGAAGCGCCCAGGGCTTTCGACGATCCGCCGTCGCCTGACTCGGCACGCCGACTATGACCGGACACGCAGCCGGCAGGGGGCGAAAGTCGCAAAGATGTTCAAACCCCTCCGGGCAGGGGTCGAGCCGACACGTATCCTCGAAACGGTGATCATCGACAGCACGATCGTGGATTGTCACGTGATCGACGACGTGAACTTTGTGCCGGTAGGCCGCCCTTGGCTGACCGTGGCCATAGACGTTTATTCACGTTGCATCTTGGCGGCCCACCTGAGCTTCACGCCGCCGAGCCTTGAGACGGCCATGGCAACGCTGCGCCAAGTCTGCACCGAGAAGAGCAGCCTCGCGGCGAAGTATCCGAATATCCCCCATGTCTGGCCTGCCTTTGGTGTGCCAGAGACAGTCCTTGTCGACAACTCCTGGGAGCAATCGGGCGGTTCGTTTAGGGACGCGTGCGCCGATGTTGGGATCGCCGTCAAATGGGCTCCGGTGAAGACCCCCGAGTACAAGGGAGTGGGCGAGCGCTTCTTCAAAACGCTCAACACCGGATGCATTCATAAGCTTGCCGGCTCAGTGCCGATGCCGCCTGAACAGCTTCGCAAACACGGAATTGATCCACAAGCCGACGCCGTGCTCCTCCTCTCGGAGCTTGACGAACTGATCTACCACTATGTGGTCGAAATCTACGGCAGAAATTACCACTCTGGTATTCGGGCAGTTCCCGAAGACGCTTGGCGCCGCAATGAGAAACTCTACGGCATAAGCTATGCGTCAGATCTCCGCTCGCTCAATCTTTCTCTCAGCAAGTTGGCAGGTACGTTTACCCTCGACCGAGCGGGCATCCAGTATCTGGACCTGACCTACCGCTCCGACGACGTATTCGACTTGCTGAACGACCTCCTCCCCTTGGCCCCCAAACGGGGCAAGCGAGCAGGCACCGTGGATGTGAAGGTCAAATACTGGCCTGAAGACATCTCCAAAATCTCTGTCTGGAACGATGTACGGAAAACGTACGTCACCCTCGACTGCACACAGCAGCTCTACACTCGGAATCTGTCTGAACACCTTCACAAGAAGGCTACCCAGTTTGCGATCGACGCGGGCCTGAAGTTCTCCACCGAAGTCGAGCGGTGCGAAGCTTTGGTGGCATTTAACGCCAAGATCAGGTCATTCGTGACCCACCGTCTGATTGGAAACCGTCGCCAGAGCCAGAGGCTTCTCCAGACTGAGGCAGCCTCCGTGGCCTCGGCTACTGCACGGGCAACTCAAGACTTCAACGAACGGAACATAGTCCCGATTGAAACCGTGGCTAATCGGGTCGACGCACGGGCTATGAAGGGCCCCGTGCGCGCAAGTGCCGGGCGCGGCCCCAAGAAGGTCAGCCGCCCCGTAATCACTGATCGCCAGGCCGCAGAAACAGCACAAGACTCATCACTGGCCGGTACCGACTGGATCGCCCTCATCGACGAGGTCGAATCCGCGGGAGCAGACCAATGACCGCTCCAAGCGCCCTTGCAGCCCAGCGGCGCCTGCAGATGGACGGAATTCTCGTACGGCATCCCCGCTTGGAAACGATCCACGAGAGTTTCGACCTACTCATGGAGCACGCCCGAAATGCCAACGGCGGCGACACGCTCTGCATGCCCATGATCGCCCCGTCTCAGTCGGGGAAGTCGACAATCATCCGGTCATTCGCAGCGGCGAAAAACACGCCAGAAAAATTGGCTGAACGCGAGATTCCGGTCCTGCATGTGACTCTCGACGCCAACATCACGCGAAAGGGGTTGGCCCAGAATATTCTCGAGGCAATCAGCACCTTTGGGTATGAAACGGGATACCAACGCGGGAGTGAGACGCTCCTTCTCCAACGTGTACGGACCTATCTGAAGGCGGCCGAGACCCGGCTCTTGGTCATCGACGAGTTCCACCACGTTCTGCGAAGTGACAATCAACTCGTCGCCTATGTTCCGGCCGACGAGAAAAAGTTAGTGGCGGCGCATTCCGTCGGTGAAACGGTCAAGCGCTTCTTGATCGGAGGGAACACAGGCGTGGTGATCTCCGGCATTGAGGCGGCTTGGGACCCATTCAAAGCAAACAAGCAGCTTGTCCAACGCTCCCTTCCGAAGGCGGATCTGTCTGCTTTGGACGTCGATGACAACGACGACGTCGCAATATTCAATAAGTTTTTGGCTAGTTATCTAGTAGAAGTTGAAAGGCGCGGTATAGCGAAGAACGCCAAATCGCTGTTGCAGGACCGTCCTGCGGAATGCATTGCTGAAGTTACTGGCGGAGTTTTGGGTTCAATCTGCAACCTGATTAAGGGCGCTGTCGTGGAGATGACCCTCGACGGCCGCGACGAACTAACAACGGCTGACTTGGCGGCAGCAACAGACAGCGGATTCGTCCGTATGGGTCTGCGCTCCAGGAACCCTTTTTCTGAAGGCCTCTCCGACAGAAGGGCCGGAAAGTGACAGGCGCGTCTATTGTTTCGATTGGAGCACCGCTGCGACCTCTGTTCGCATCAGTGGTTCCGCGACAGGGCGAGAGCTTTCACTCGATCCTGATTAGGTCTTGTGAGGCGAACGTGATCGACCGCGCTCACAAGCTAATCGCACTCGCAGGTATCGAAGCCCCCAATATAAATCACGCCCCCTATACGATGATTGACCAGGTAGACGCCTTGTCGACCCTACTTTCCGCATCCTCGCAGGACCTACGAGCCCGCATGCATCCTCGGGTCGAGAGGGGAATCCGTGGGGATGAAATCGACTGGTTTGGAGCAACTCTGCCACGAAAATACGTTGAGTCTGTCCGACGTTCCTACGCCCCCTTGGCCGCTCAGGACGGGCAAGTACACAAGGCCGTCTGGCAAATCCGCCCTATCAAATTTGACCCAACGACATTTGAGCGTCTTTCGCATAGCTGCCCCCACTGCGGGGAGGCCCAAGGTTGGACTCGAACAAGCGAGCTTTGGAGCTGCGAAGTCTGCAGTCAGTCTCTTCTGACCGGCCGTTCTGAGAAAATACCGCAGAAGTTCCGGCACGCGGCCAGCGAGGCTTGTAAGATTATCGACCCAGACGGGGAAGTTCGTCGACAAGCCGTCGTCCGCCTGCCGGAACGCTTTCACCAATGGGACCACGGCGACGTTTTCGCGATGATCGTTGAACTTGGGGAGGCGAAAGTCCGCCAGGATCAAAGGCTGATCGGGCCACCATCGCATAAGATCGGTAGCGGCGACTTCACAGACTTTGACGTCGAGCACCTCGCTGCTGGGTACGACTTCATCCGTAGCTGGCCTCAGAGCTTCGCAGACTACCTTGCGAGCTCGCCCTTCAAAGATGCCGGCGTGACGCGCGATCTTTTTGGATCGTTGTACCGGCATTTGTACACAAGCTCTGCCAACTTCGTAGGTGCAGAAATTCGTCGGGAACGCCCACTAGCGTTGGCCCGTGCAGGCTTTGTCGGGAAGCATCGTATCAAAGCGGGCTTGAGCGAAGAGGCGAATGTCATCGGGGGACTCGCCGCCGCGAAGCAGTTTGGAACCGACTGGTCGACGATCCGACGCATCGTTCCAACTTCGAGACACGTGCTTGCAGGAAGGCACCTGGAGGGCGACGGCAGCGTCATCTTCAACCGCTCCGGGCTCATGTCGTCTTTGGGAGCCCTAAGACAGTCTCGCAGCTCGATCGGTGCCTGTAGTCAGATCGGCGTTCCGAGCTATTGCTCCGAATACCTTGCGGACGATGGATTGCTCGAACGGGTCCTCGACGAGGATGCTGTCATTATGGGTGGCGGCGCACCTCGTTATGGGTTGGGTCCTGTGCTGAAGTTGGCCGATCAGCTCGAAGCGCTACGATTTCCGTCACGGGCAACCAACGAAGTTCGCGGCACCCAGCTTTCGAAGGCCTTGGCCGGAAGGGTCCATCCCCAGTACTGGTCCGCCTCACTAGCGGCTATCAGAGATGGCGTCATTGAAGTCAACGCGCTAAGGGCCAGCGGAAAGCTGCTCGATAGGATCGTCGTATCGTGCCGCGATCTCAACCAATACCTTGACGCGATTAAGCCGCGACGTTGTAGCGACGAGTATAACCTATCGACCCGCGATGTGGAGTTGGCGATCGGTGTAACATGGCGCGAGTTGATGGGGGCAATCGAGAAGGGATATCTCCAGTCAACCAGATCGAATGGTCGCAAACACGACATACGATTTACTGAACTGATGCAATTCAATGATCGCTATATGTTGGGTGGAGAAATGAGATCTCGTCTCGATGGGGAGGCGTTCAGGCCCACGAAGGCGCACCGGACAAGTGTTCAACCGTTAGACAGAATGGTCAAAGCCTGCATCTGGTTGCGCGAGGACGCTGATCGTCTGATCGCCGAGATAAGCCGCCAACGAAGTCAAGGCTGAGCTTGGGCGGGGGCAGAACGGAGTCGGTGCTTACGAGCTTATGGCCCATTTGAGTCGGCAAGAACGAACTTGGGTCGACTCTGACGGCCAGCTGTTTTTCAGAAAAACATTCTGGTAAACAATCGGATAGCTATATCGTCCAGAGTCGATGTGATCGAGCATCTACAGGGCCGGGCGCGTCAGCGGATGCGGCTGGAGGGCTGGCCCCGGATTTCGCAGACGTAGTCGCGGGCGGGGTCGCCGGTCTGCTGGCCGTTGGTCGCCAGGATCCCGCCGCGGCGCTCGCAGTCGGCCGTCAGTTTGGCGAATTCGGACTCGTAGGTGTTGCCGGAGGTCGGCCCGGCCGCGCAGGCGGCGGCCGTCAGGGCGGCGAGCAGGGCGGCGGTCGAGGGAATGAGGCGGTCGGTCATCATGAATCTCCTTGCACAGACCGGAACGGCGGGCCCTCGCCCCCGTTCCCCGTCAGCGAAGCTTGCGCCCGGGGCGGCCGCTCGACAAGCCCGGCTTGACCGACCGGCCGCATGGTCTAGGCAGGTTCGACGGTGATCGAGGAGCGACCATGAAGGTTCTGGTGTTGGGCGGCGACGGCTTCTGCGGCTGGCCCACGGCGCTGCATCTGTCGGCGCGCGGGTGGGACGTCACGGTCGTGGACAACCTGAGCCGGCGCGCCATCGACGCGGAGCTGGAGGTCCAGTCCCTGACGCCGATCCGCCCCATCCTGGAGCGCATCGCCGCCTGGAAGGAGATTTCGGGCCGCGAGATCGGCTTCGTCGACCTGACGGTCGGCAAGGACTTCGACGGCCTGGTCGCGCTGATCCGCGACTGGAAGCCCGACAGCGTGGTGCATTTCGCCGAGCAGCGGGCCGCCCCCTATTCGATGAAGTCGGCGCGGCACAAGCTCTACACCGTCGACAACAATCTGAACGCCACCAACCACCTGCTGGCGGCCATCGTCGAGAGCGGGCTGGACGTCCACCTGGCGCACCTCGGCACCATGGGGGTGTACGGCTACACCACGGCCGGCCTACGCATCCCCGAGGGCTATCTGAAGGTCACGGTCGACACCGATTTCGGCCCGGCGGAGCAGGAAATCCTGTTCCCGCCCAATCCGGGCTCGATCTACCACATGACCAAGACCCAGGACGCCCTGCTGTTCCAGTTCTACGCCAAGAACGACGGGCTGCGGATCACCGACCTGCATCAGGGCATCGTCTGGGGCACCCAGACCGAGGAGACCCGCAGGGACGAGCGGCTGATCAACCGTTTCGACTACGACGGCGACTACGGCACGGTGCTGAACCGCTTCCTGATGCAGGCGGCGGTCGGCCATCCCCTGACGGTGCACGGCTCGGGCGGCCAGACGCGGGCCTTCATCCATCTCCAGGACACGGTGCGCTGCGTCGAGCTGGCGCTGAACAACCCGCCGGCGCCCGGCGACCGGGTCAAGATCCTCAACCAGATGACCGAGAGCCGCCGCGTGCGCGACCTCGCTGCCATGATCGCCGGCATGACGGGCGCCGAGGTCCACAACGTCGCCAATCCGCGTCAGGAGGCCGACGAGAACGAGCTGGTCGTGGCCAACGACCAGTTCCGCGACCTGGGCCTGAAGCCCATCACCCTGGCCCAGGGCCTGATGGACGAGGTCACCGACGTCGCCCGCCGCTACGCCGACCGCGTCGACATGAGCAAGATCCCCTGCGTCTCGGCGTGGAACGCGAAACGCGGAAAGGCGCTGGAGGCGGCGGCCGCCAGCCCCGCCCCCGCTCCGACGGCCCGCATCGCCTGATGCGGCGGGGCGACGGCCCGACGCGCCTTCTGGTCTTCGGCGGCGGACGGCTGGGACGGGCGACCGCGCGTCTGGTGCGGCGGGCCGGCGGGTCCGCGGCGGCGACGTCGCGCGATGCCGGTCGCCGGGCGGCGCTGGAGGCCGAAGGCGTCACGGCCGTCGACCCGGCCGACGCCCCGGCTCTGGCGCGCGCTGTGGCCGACTGCTCCGCCCTGCTGGTCACCGCGCCGCCCGACGCCGACGGCTGCCCGGGCCTGCGGGCGCTGGAGCCCTGTCTGGGCGGCGACGTCTGGCCGGACTGGATCGGCTACGTCTCGTCCACCGCCGTCTACGGCGACCGCGACGGCGGCTGGGCCTTCGAGGACGATCCCCTGCACGCCGCGACGCTGCAGGGCGCGCGCCGCGTCAGGGCCGAGCGGGCCTGGCTGGAAATCGCCCAGGGTCTGGGCCTGACGGTGCAGCTGTTCCGCCTGCCGGCCCTGTACGGGCCGGGGCGCTCGCCCTTCGACCGCCTGCAGGACGGCTCGGCGCGCCGGGTCCGCAAGCCGGGGCAGGTGTTCAACCGCATCCATGAGGACGACGCCGCGCGGGGCTTTCTGGCGTCGATGGCGCGCCCCCGCCCGGGCGGGATCTACACCCTGTGCGACGACGAGCCCTCGCCGGCCGACGAAGTCGTCGAATGGGCCGCCGCCCGTCTGGGCCTGCCGCCTCCGCCCGAGGTCGACTGGACCGACCCGGCGGTGTCCGACGAGATGCGCCGCTTCTACCGCGACTCCAAACGCCTCTCCAACGCCCGCGCCAAGGCCGAACTGGGCTGGCGGCCGCGCTATCCATCATACCGCGAGGGGCTCGAGGCGCTGATCGCCCGGCAGACCTGAGGTCCGTCAGTCCGCCTGCAAACGCTTCTTGCCGGCGGAAAAGGGCTTGTCGGCTGCCTGCTTCATCCAGGAGACGATCTGGCGCTCATCGAGGTCGTCCAGCGTCGAGATGTCCACACCCCGTGTGGCCTTGCCCATTCCCGTCGGCGTCACGGGAGGTTCAGGTTCAAGCTCATTGCCTCGAATGAACATCAGCTTCAGGTGCCCGACGAAGGCGCCCGACGCGAAACACCAGCCGTCGGTGACGCCGTAGTAGGCCATTCCCCATTTCACGGCATGCCGAAGCTCGGGCAGCGCACCGGCGGCAAGGGCGTCGACACGCTCGGCGATGCCCCGCTGCGGCTGCGGCAGCGTGGCGATGTACGCAAACACGGGCTTGTCGCCTTCCGCGGTTTTGGCGGGGCTCGCCTTGCCGGTCATGGAGACCAGAAGCTGGAAACCGGCTTCGCCCTGCGTGGGCCCTGCGACGGGAGCTCTGGTCATGTGCCGATCCTGTCCCGCGGACGCAGCCTCAGACTACAGAGACCGGTGATGTCCCCAAGGGCGCGGCGTCCGACCCGGCCGCCACATCCGAACCTCGAGGCGGGCCTAGAACGGCAGCAGGTTGCGTTGGCGGCTGTAGGCCATGGTGCCGACATTGGCGCCCAGACGCAGGCCCACGCCGGTGCGGATCGGGGCCAGGATGATGCCGTCGGCCTGCTGGTAGTTCACGCCCAGGCCGCCCACCAGATAGGCCGAGCCCTCGACCCCCGGATAGCGGCGGTAGATCATGTCCGGATAGTAGAGGCCGTAAACGAGGGTGAAGACCCGGCTGGCGTTGCCGCCCACGTCCCAGCCGATCGAGATGCCCTGCCAGAACACCTCCTGGCTGGCGGTCAGATCCTTCATGTGCAGGGCGCCGCGGCCGTAGCGCGCGCCCACGCCGACGGCGCCGGAGCCCTCCTCGCCCGCGATGTAGGCCGTGGGGCTGTCGCCCTGTTCGGCGAAGATGCGTTCTATGGCCCCGCCGATGGCCTCGGCGGCGATGCCCAGCTCGCGCGATCCGGCGGCGATCAGTTCCTCGGAGGTGTAGGCCGGGGCCTGGCGATCGCGGTCGATCGGATAGTTGGTCGTCGGGGCCGCGTTCGGCGTGGCGCAGGCGGCCAGCCCCGAGGTGGCGCCGAGGGCGAGACCGGACTGGATCAGGTGACGACGATGCATGGCGAAACGGCCCCGTTCGGCGAGAATTTGCGACGAGGCGCAGCCTCGCCGTCCATTGCGTCAGCCTTGCGGCGGCAAGGTTAACGGGACCTTGCCGCGATGAGGCGCGTCAGCCCCGCAGCGTCGCGCCCAGCTTGCCCGCCGCCGCCGTGACCCTGGCCGTCAGCGCCTCGATCTCGGCCTCCGACAGGGTCGCCTCGCGCGGCTGCAGCGTGACCTCCAGCGCGATCGAGGCCCTGCCCTCGGGCACGCCTGCGCCGCGATAGACGTCGAACACCGACACCCCGGCGATCAGGGCCTTGTCGGCCCCCGCCACGGCGCGGACCAGATCCCCGGCCGCCACGGCGTCGTCGACCACGAAGGCGAAGTCGCGCGTCAGCGGCATCAGCACCGGCAGATCGGCGGGACCGCGCGACCTGGACTTCTGCCCGCGCGGTTCCGGCAGGGCCTCCAGCACGATCTCGAAACCGTACAGGGGGCCGTCGGCGTCCAGCGCCTTGAGCACGCGCGGGTGCAGCTGGCCGAACTCGGCGACGACCGTCTTCGGGCCCAGCTGGAGCCGGGCCGAGCGGCCGGGGTGCCACCAGTCGCGGTTCTGTCCCTGCGCCAGCTGCAGCGAGGCGACCGGCGCGCCCATGCGCTCCAGCACGGCCGTCAGGTCGCCCTTGACCGCGAACAGGGCGTCCTCGCCCTTGCCCGACCAGTGGCGCGCGGCGCGGTCCGACAGGACGCCCGCCAGAACCGTGCGCTGGTCGGCCGGGCCGTCGCCCGGATAGATCGGCCCGATCTCGAACAGGGCCACGTCGGCGTGGCCGCGCGCGGCGTTGCGCGCCGCCGCCTGGATCAGATTGGGCAGCACCGACGGCCGCATGCAGTCCAGATCGGCCGCGATCGGGTTCTCGACCACCAGCCGCTCCGACCCGCCGCCGAACAGGACGGCGGTCGACTGCTTCAGGAAGGACCAGGTCACGGCCTCGGACCAGCCCAGCGCCGCCATGGCGCGGCGGGCGATGCGCACGCGGGCCTGACGCGGGTTCAGCACGCCGCGGGCCGGGGCACCGAGGTCGGGCAGGGGGGTGGACGGCAGGGCGTCGTAGCCGACGATCCGCGCGACCTCCTCGACCAGATCGGCCGGACCCTCGACGTCGCGCCGCCAGCTGGGGGGCGTGACCCGCCAGGTCGCCCCGCGCGCCACGGCGAAGCCGAGCGCGGTCAGGATGTCCGCGATCCGGTCCTCCGTCACCGCCAGCCCCGTCAGGGACGCGACGCGGGCGGGGTCGAAGGCGAAGCCGGCCGGCGCGGCCGGGGCCTGGCCGAACAGCACCGTCTCCGACGGCTCCCCGCCGCACAGATCGAGGATCAGCCGCGTCGCCAGCTCGATCCCCGGAACCAGCGACTCCGGGTCGACGCCGCGGGCGAAGCGATACTGGGCGTCCGAGCCGATGCCGAGGTCGCGGCCGGTCTGGGCGATGACCAGGGGCTCGAACCAGGCGCTTTCCAGGAAGACGTCCGTGGTCGCCTCGTCGCAGCCGGTCGACTCGCCGCCCATGACGCCGCCCAGACCGATCGGCCGCTCGCCGGCCGCGTCGGAGATGACGCAGTGGGTCGGGCCGACCGCATAGGTCTTGCCGTCCAGGGCGATCAGGTGCTCGGGCTCGCCCGTGTCGGTCGCCGCCTGTCCGCCGCGCACGACGATCTCCGATCCGACCAGCTTGGCCATGTCGTAGGCGTGCAGGGGCCGCGCGCGGTCGCAGGAGATCAGGTTGGTGACGTCGACCAGACGGTTGATCGAGCGCAGGCCGATCGCCGTCAGCCGCCGCTTCAGCCACTCGGGCGAGGGGCCGTTGCTCACGCCGCGGATCACCCGCCCGGCGAAGGCCGGACACATCTCCGGCGCGTCCAGCCGCACCGTGACCGGATTGGCGAAGACCCCCGGGACGGGGACGATTTCCGGCGTCTGCAGCGTGCCCAGACCGGCGGCCGCCAGATCGCGGGCGATGCCGGCGACGCCCAGCCAGTCGGGCCGGTTCGGCGTCACCTCGAAGTCGATCACCGGCTCGGCGCCGAAGATGCCCGCCGCCGGTTCGCCCACCCGGACGTCGTCGGCCAGCTCCTGGATGCCGTCGCTCTCGTCGGCCAGTTGCAGCTCGGAGGCCGAGCACAGCATGCCGTTCGACACCACGCCGCGCACCGGCTTCTCGACCAGGGTCACGCCCAGACCGGGCACGTAGGCGCCGATCGGCGCATAGAGGGTCATCAGGCCCGCGCGCGCGTTCGGGGCGCCGCAGACGATCTCCTTCATGCCGTCGACGGTCTCGACCTGGCAGACCTGCAGCCGGTCGGCCTGGGGGTGGCGCGCGGCCGAGACGATCCGGGCGGCGGTGAAGGGGGCCAGGGCGGCGATCGGGTCGTGGACCTCCTCGACCTCCAGACCGGCGCGGGTCATGGCGTCGGCCACGGTCGCGGCGTCGGCGTCGGTCTGCAGATGGTCCTTCAGCCAGGACAGGGTGAATTTCACTGGATCGCGCCCTCGGGCTTCACGCCGTCCGACGCCTTGATGATCTTCGTCTGCAGTTCCTCGAGCAGGGCCTCGGAGCCGGTGAAGCCGACCTGCAGGAATTTGCAGCGGACGAAATGGCAGTCCTCGAAGCCCACGACCCCGGCCAGCTTTTCGCCCAGGGGCCGGTACAGCAGGGTGCGCATGTCGGTGGTGATCCCCATGGCGCAGTCCTCGAACCGGGTGTCGCCCATCACGGCCATGACGGCCGGGCCCTCGATCAGGCAGTCGGTGAAGGTCTTGCCCTTGATGGACATCTGGCCGGCGTTCCAGTGGTGCACGGTCAGCAGGGGCAGCCAGACGGCCTCCTTCTCGAAGGTCTGGCGCGCCACCAGGGCGCGGCCGAAGGCCTCGTTGGACGCGAAGGTCGCCTTGGGAGTCTCGGTCATGGTCCGTCTCTCGTCAGCTGAGGCCCGACGCCGGGCTCGGCGCGGCGAAGGGGGAGAAGCCGTAGTGCGCCAGCCAGCGGACGTCGGCATCGAACATGGGGCGCAGGTCGGGGATGCCGTATTTCAGCATGGCCAGGCGATCCACGCCCATGCCGAAGGCGAAGCCCTGGAACTCGTCGGGGTCGATCCCGCAGTTCCGCAGCACATTGGGATGCACCATGCCGCAGCCGAGGATCTCCATCCAGTCGTCGCCCTCGTTCAGCGTCAGCGTCCCGCCCGCGCGGTCGCAGCGGATGTCCATCTCGGCCGAGGGTTCGGTGAAGGGGAAGTGGTGCGGGCGGAACCGGGCGTCGATCCCGTCCAGCTCGAAGAAGCGGGCGACGAAGGTCTCCAGCGTCCACTTGAGGTGGCCCATGTGGACGTCACGGTCGATCACCAGGCCCTCGACCTGGTGGAACATCGGCGTGTGGGTGGCGTCGCTGTCCTTCCGGAAGGTCCGGCCGGGGGCGATGATGCGGATCGGCGGCGTCTGCGTCATCATGGTGCGCACCTGCACCGGGCTGGTGTGGGTACGCAGCACCTTGCGCTCGCCCGTTTCCGGGTCCGGCTTCAGGAAGAAGGTGTCGTGCATCTCCCGCGCCGGATGTTTGGGCGGGAAGTTCAGGGCCGTGAAATTGTGGAAGTCGTCCTCGACGTCCGGCCCCTCGGCGACGGCGAAGCCCATGTCGGCGAACAGGGCGATCATCTCGTCCATGACCTGCATGGTCGGATGCACCCCGCCCTTGCGGCGCGGCCGGGCCGGCAGGGACAGGTCGACGCGCTCGGCCAGCAGCCGGGCGTCCAGCTCGGCGGCTTCCAGCGCGGCCTTGCGCGCGGTCAGGGCCGCCGACACGCGGTCGCGCAGGCCGTTGATGACCGGCCCCTTGTCGCGCCGCTCGTCGGGGCTCATGGCGCCCATGCCCTTCAGCAGACCCGAGATCGTGCCGGACTTGCCCAGGGCCGCGACGCGCAGCTCCTCCACGGCCGCGGAGGTCTCCGCGCCGCCGATGGCGGTGATCAGATCGAATTCGAGCTGGTTCAGGTCGGTCATGTCGCGCAGCCTGTAGCGGCCGCGACGCGTTTCGTCATCCCCGGGGCGGTCAGTCCGTCGGGTTGTGCGTCTTCAGGAACCTCACCGTCTCGGCCAGCACGCGCTGACGCGTCTCGGCACCGGACAGCCAGTGATCCTCGCCCGCCAGTTCGACCAGTTCGTGCGGCTTGCCGGCGCGGCGCAAGGCGTCCGCCATGGCCCGGCTCTGGAAGATCGGAACCACGGTGTCGTCCCGGCCGTGGATGAGCAGGATTGGCGCGTCCGCCTGCTCCGCCAGTCGCGCGGGGGACCGTTCGTCCAGGGACCGGTCGCCCAGGCGCTCGGCGCCCATGAAGCGGCTCCAGTAGCGCACGGCCTCGTTGTTGCGCCGGCTGCCCAGCGCCGCCTCGTGCTCGACCATGCGGCGCAGATCGGACACGCCGGCCACCGCGACCGCGCAGCGATAGACCCCGCGATCGAGCGTCGGCCCCGCCAGGGCGGCATAGCCCCCGTAGCTGGCGCCCACGATGCAGACGCGCGCCGGGTCGATCACGCCTGCGCCGGCCAGATGCCGCACCCCGTCGGACAGGTCGGTCTGCATCTTGCGGCCCCACTCGCCGTAGCCCGCCTCGAGAAAGGCCTCGCCATATCCCGCCGACCCCCGGAAATTCGACTGGAGAACAGCGTAGCCCTGCGCCGCCAGGGCCTGTGCCCACCAGTCGAACTCTGCGGTGTCCCGCGCGGCGGGACCTCCGTGCGCGAGGACGACCAGCGGCAGTCCCTGGGGTTCGCGCCCCGGCGGCAGGGTGAGGTAGCCGTAGATCTCCAGACCGTCCGCCGCGCGATAGGACAGCGGCATGATCGGCGCCACCAGATCCGGCCGGATGTCCGGATAGGCCGCGCCGACGTCGGTGAGCGCGCCGAGCGTCAGATCGATGAAGTGGTACGATCCGGAATCTCCCGTGCCGCTGGTGAAGGCTACCGCGCTGGTCAGGTCGTCGCTCCAGCCGACCAGTTTCGGCGATCGTCCGGGCAGCGCGGTTTCCACCGCGGTCCACAGGACCAGCGCCGAGTCGTCGAAGAAGGCGTACCTCACGCCGTCTTCCTCGACCCGCATCGCGCCGATCAGACGCCGCGTCGCGGGATGGAACAGCATGCCGGTCGGGTCGAATTCGAACCGCAGCGGCCGCCAGGCCCCCGTCTTCAGGTCGACGTCGAAGAACCGGGCCGGCGCGCGGCCTCCGCGATCCAGGTCCGGCCGGTCGGCGACGACCACCACGCTGGCGCCGTCCAGGCCCAGGCCGATCAGCCCCGGCCAGTCGATCGGCGCCTCGCTCCGCCAGACCTCGCGGAACCCGCTGCCCTCGCGCAGGTGCAGGCTCCACACCTGCGTCCGCTGGTCATACTCGGACCGGGCGACCGTGCGGCCGGCCGGGTCGAGAACGTAGTCGTCGACCTCCCGGCTCATGCGCTCGGCGAACCGGGCGCGACCGCTCTTCGGATCGAGCCGATAGAGGTCGGGGCCGGAGCCTGAGGTGAAGGAGTGGGCGCGGACGAGCAGGATTCCCGCCTCGCTCCCGACCACCTCGGCAGGACCGAGCAGCGCGGGGAACATGTCGGGATCCCGCGCCAGCATCGGCGTCACCCGATCGGCGCCGGGCTCGAACACGCGGGCGAAGTAGAGTTCTTCCTTGCCGAGCCCGATATCGGGCAGGAACTCCGTCGAGGAGACGGTGACCAGCACCTGGTCCTCGTCGATCCACTGGACGTCGCGGACCTTGACGTCGCCGATCCCGGCCTGACCGACCAGCGTCCGGTCGTCCATGTCGACCACCGACAGCACGCGGGCCTCGCCGGACACGCCCACGAACGCCAGCCGCCGCCCGGTCGGCGACAGCGCGACCAGCTCCACCGCCGGAAGGGCCCCGTAGGCCGAAAGGGGGGCGGGCTCCGCGACGCCGGTCGGGGTCTGGGCGGCCCCGACCGCGGGAGCCATGACGGCCAGCGTGGCCGCAAGGACGAGACGAAGACCTGAAAACATCACGCACCCCTGAGCCCGTCGTCCGTTATTTCACAGACGGCGGGGATCTCAACCGGTGAGAGCATCCCTTCGCGCGGGAAACATGAAAAAGCCCCCCGGCGCGGGCCGGGGGGCTTTTGCGGTTTCCGTGTCCGGAAAGATCAGGCGGCGGCCTTGTTGTCCAGCGCCTCGCGGACCTTGCCGGCGATGGCGGCGAAGCCGGCGTCGTCGGCGGCCAGGGCGGCCATGACCTTGCGGTCGATCTCGATGCCGGCCAGCGACAGGCCGTGCATGAACTGGGAATAGGTCATGTCGTGCAGGCGGGCGGCGGCGTTGATGCGCTGGATCCACAGGGCGCGGAACGAGCGCTTCTTGTTGCGGCGGTCGCGGTAGGCGTACTGGCCGGCGCGGTCGACCGCGGCCTTGGCCGTGCGGATGGTGTTCTTGCGGCGGCCGTAGAAGCCCTTGGCCTGCTTCAGAACCTTCTTGTGACGGGCGTGGGACGTGACGCCCCGGGTGACGCGAGCCATGTCGCTATCCTTTCAAATTCAGCTGGGAGATCAGATCGATGCGCGCGCCGATCAGGCGTACGGCATGTAGGATTTGATCTTCCTGGCGTCGGCGTCCGACATGACCTGCGTGCCGCGGTTCTGACGGATGTACTTCGAGTTGTGGCTGATCAGACGGTGACGCTTTCCGGCGACCCCGGCCTTGACCTTACCCGACGCGGTGAATTTGAAGCGCTTCTTGGCGCCCGACTTCGTCTTCAGTTTCGGCATTTTCACTCTCTGTCTTGAGGGGGCTGAAGGTCCGGAAAAAGATCCGGCCTCTGCCCTGATGAAGACCGCCCAGGCATGCCTGTTCGCCCGGCGGTCCGGTACGCGAAGGCGCGGCTTTTAGGGGAAGCGGGGCGCGAAGGCAATGGGCACCCGCGAAAACGCCCCGCCGTTGCGGGCGGGGCGTCCGGAATTCAGCGGCGTCGGACGGGCCTCAGCGCGGTGCCAGGATCATGATCATCTGGCGGCCCTCCATGCGGGGGGCGTATTCGACCTTGGCGACCTCGTCGAAGTCGGCCTGGACCTTGTTCAGCAGCTTCATGCCCAGTTCGGGGTGGGCCATCTCGCGGCCGCGGAAGCGCAGGGTCACCTTGACCTTGTCGCCCTCCTCGAAGAAGCGCGTCATGGCCTTGGCCTTCACGTCGTAGTCGTGGGTGTCGATGTTCGGACGGAGCTTGATCTCCTTCAGCTCCACGACCTTCTGCTTCTTGCGGGCGGCGGCCTTCTTCTTCTGCTCCTCGAAGCGGAATTTGCCGTAGTCGAGAATCTTGCAGACCGGCGGCTCGGACGTCGACACGATCTGAACCAGGTCCAGGCCCGCCTCCTCGGCGGCCTCCAGCGCGGCCGACAGGGGCATGACGCCCTGTTTCTCGCCGTTCTGGTCGATCAGAAGCACCCGCGGCGCGCGGATGTCCTGGTTCATCGGGGGGCCGTCCTTCACGGGCGGCGCTTGCATCGGTCTACGAATGGGCGTCGGTTCCTTGTCTGTTCAAACGCAGTGAGGGGCGGGCGCGCGTGCGCCTGCGGTCCCTCTCCGCGCCCCCAATATGCCGTCGCGCGGCCTTTTCTTCAAGGCGGGCCCGGAGTCAGGCGCGCGGGAAGGCGTCGTGCAGGTCGATCACGGCGGAAAAGACACGGTCCACCGTCAGGTCCTCGATCGGCGCGAACTGGCCCCGCACCTCGTTGGAGGCGACGGTGCGCGTGCGCGGGCCCCAGGGCCCATACAGCCACCACTCGGTCGGGCCGAACAGCCCCAGCGTCGGCCGGCCGGCGGCGGCGGCCACGTGCATCAGGCCGGAATCGTTGCCGACGAACAGGGCGGCGCGGTCGATGGCGGCGGCCGAGGCGAGGATGTCGCCCTTGCCCACGAAGTCGATCCCGCGCGGTCCCGCCGCCTCCAGCGCCGGCGTGGCGGGGGGCCGGTCGCCGGGCCCGCCGACCGGCATGAAGCGCCAGCCGTCGAACCGGGGCTCGGCCTTCAGCTTCTCGACCAGGGCGCCCCAGCGGTCGGCGGGCCAGCTCTTGCCCGGCTGGTGGGCGATGGGTGCCAGGGCCAGGATCGGGCCGTGCCCTGCCCCGCCCGCCAGTTGCGGGTCGATCACCGCCGCCGCCTCGGCCCGGGCGCGGTCGTCGAGGAAGATCTCGGGGTGCAGCGGTTCCGTCGCCCCCATCATGGCCGTGGCGGTCTCGACCTTGCGGCGACCCGTCTCCAGCCGGCGGGAATAGACCACGCGCCGCTTCGCGTTCAGGCCCCAGGCCAGGGCCGAGCCGCGCACGTCGATGACCAGATCCCAGCGCGTGCTCCGCGCGCGGTTCCACAGCGCGAACCAGTGTCCCGACAGGGGCTTCTTGTCCCACGGGATGACCTCGACCACGCCGGGCGCGGCGCGGAACAGGGGGGCGGGCGGGCGGCCGCAGGCGACGGTGATCTCCGCCCCCGGCAGTTGCCGTCCGATCTCCCGGATCACGCCCGAGGAGATGACGCAGTCGCCGATGCGGTTGGAGGTGACGAACAGGACCTGGGGGGCGGGCACGCGCTTTCCTCTTCGCGGCGGGACGGCCTCTGGCTATCAGGCGGAGCGCCGAAGCGCGAGAGGAGGCCGCCGATGGAGACCCTGACCCGCCCCGACGGAGAGACCCTGGCCTTCCGGCGCGTGGCCGGCGAAGGCCCGACCGTGCTGTGGATCGGCGGATTCCGCTCGGACATGGAGGGCACCAAGGCGCTGGCGCTGGACGCCGCGGCGCGCGAGCACGGCTGGAGCTTCGTCCGCTACGACCATTTCGCCCACGGGGCCTCTTCCGGCGACTGGGAGCAGGCCACCGTCGGCCGCTGGCGCGAGGACGCGATCGCCCTCGTCGACCATCTGGAAGGCCCGGTCCTGCCGGTGGGCTCGTCCATGGGCGGCTGGGTGGCCCTGCTGCTGGCCCAGGCACGGCCGGCGCGGATGGCGGGACTGGTGCTGATCAACCCGGCCCCCGACTTCACCGACCGGCTGATGTGGCCCGCGCTGGAGGATCACGTGCGGCAGGCGATCCTGCGCGACGGCCGGGCCGAGATCGAGGAGCCGGGGCTGGGCCGCTACGCCCTGACCCGTCGCATGTTCGACGAGGCGCGCGACTGGAGCCTGCTGGACGCCGACCTGCCGATCGCCTGCCCGGTGCACGTGCTGCAGGGCCGCAGGGATGACGTCGTGCCGTGGACGCATCAGCTGGCCCTGCTGGACCGCCTGCCGGGCGCGAAGGTCCGGCTGGAGCTGGTGCCCGACGGCGATCACCGGCTGTCGACGCCGGACGATCTGGCCCGGCTGGTCGCGGTGGTGTCGGAGATGCGCCGGGATCAGCCCTTGGCGCCGGCCGCCAGCTGGGACGCCTGACCCGCGCGGCGCTCGCCGCCCGAGACGATGATGCGGTCGATGCGCGACTTCTCGGCGCGGAAGGCGGTCAGTTCGGCGCCCGACAGGACGGTGCCTTCCTGGGTCTTCACGCCCGCCGGATTGATCCGCTGGCCGTTGCGCCAGATCTCGTAGTGCAGGTGCGGGCCGGTGGAGGCACCGGTCGAGCCGACGTAGGCGACGACCTGACCCTGACGCACGCGCTGGCCGGCGCGGATGCCGGGCGCATAGCGCGACAGGTGGCCATAGCCGGACTCGAGCCCGTTGGAATGGCGGATGCGCAGCCAGTTGCCATAGCCGCCCCAGCGCCGCGCCTCGACCACCACGCCGTCGGCGGGGGCCACGATGGGCGTACCGGTGCCGGCGGCGAAGTCGATGCCCTGGTGCATCCGGCGGTAGCCCGAGATCGGGTGGCGGCGATAGCCGAACGACGAGCTCATGCGGTAGCCGCCGGCCAGCGGCGTGCGCATGAAGGCCGAGCGGGTGTTCTTGCCCGAAGCGTCGAAATACTGGGTCTCGCCGCCGCCGACGGGCTTGTAGCGATAGAAGACCTGGCCCTTCAGCTCGGCATAGAGCAGCTCGCCGGTCTCGACGACGCGGCCGGTCTCGGTGACCGTGCGGGCGAAGACCAGGGTGAACTCGTCCGAGCCCTTGATGTCCCGGTCCATGTCGAACTTGTGGGAGAACAGCTGCACGGCCTTGCGGGTCACGGCGCCCGAGGCGCCCATGCGCTGGGCCGTGGCGTAGAGCGAGCCCTTGACCTCGCTCTTGAGGACGACGGTCTCGTGGGTGACCTTCTCCTCCAGCGCGCGCAGGCGCAGGGCGCCGTCGTAGGTGCGCGACACGGTCAGCTGGCTGGCCGGGCCGGTGCGCATGGTCAGGCCGATCAGGCGGCTGTCGCCGCGGCCGCCGCGCGGGCGGGCGATGGCGGTCTCGAATTTCAGTCCGGCGCGCAGCTGGGTGACGTCGAAGGCGCCGGCGATGGTGGCGACCACGGCCCGGGCGTCGTCGACGCCCACGCCGGTGCGGCGGATGGCCTGTTCGAAGGTCTCGCCGTTGCGGATCTGGACGGGCACGGCTTCCGGCGCGGTCAGGCCGGCCTGGGCACCGGCGTTGGCCATGGCGCGCGCTTCCAGCGCGTCCAGCTGCTCGGCGGTCATCGGGGGAAGGGTTTCGGCGCGGACCGGCTGATAGACCTTGCCGGCCAGCAGCGTCACGGCCACGGCGGCCAGCACGGTGAACACGTGGGGGGCCAACCGCATGGGCTGGCGACGTGGATCGAACTGAGCCATCGGTACCCGGCAATCGACGACGCCCGGCGGCGCCAAACCACTAACAAGCAAGGTTCGCGCCGGCCCGGTCCCCCCGGAAGCGCGACCCGGCTATAGCCTCTCAGGCCCCCGGTGTGAAGCATCTCCATTACCATTCGTTAAACCCGAAGGCAGGCTTGTGTATTTCCAAGGTTCGGAAACAGAACTTCGAGGCGGCGCGGCAGTGGAAACGGCAGAACGGCACGTGAACATCAGCGGCCCGGACCGGCTGTTCGAGCTCAGCTTGACCACGAGATTGAAAGTGACCTTTGCGCCACTTGGCCGTGCCCGGAATGCAACGCAGCGCCCGTCCGGCTGCACTGGCCTGAGGCCGTGAGCGTGACCGAAACGGAACAGCCGTCGCCGACCCGCGCCCGCCGCGGGCGCCGGGCGGGCGCGGCCCGGGTCGCGGGGGTGGTCCTGGCGATCCTGCTGGTGCTCCTGATCGCCGCCTGGCTGGGCCGTCGGACCCTGGCCCGCGAGGCGGTGGTGCTGTGGCTGGAGCGGCGCGGGGTCGAGGCCGAGGTCCGC
Organism: Alphaproteobacteria bacterium; assembly: GCA_018820275.1. Taxonomy (GTDB): domain Bacteria; phylum Pseudomonadota; class Alphaproteobacteria; order Caulobacterales; family Caulobacteraceae; genus Brevundimonas. The sequence continues at coordinate 41,969 of JAHJOO010000010.1, read as the reverse complement.
GTCGACCGGCTGGAACTGGACGGAATGACGGGCGCCGTGACGCTCGGCGATCCGGCGAACCCCGAGGTGATCGCGCCGCACATCGAGATCGACTGGACCGTGGGCGCGCCGTGGCGGGCGGGCGGCCTCGGGCCCACGCCGACCCGCGTGCGGCTGGTCGGACCGACCGTGCGGGCGCGCTGGACCGGCCGGCGTCTCGGTTTCGGACAGCTGGATCCCCTGATCGACGAGATGGCGCGTCGCCCGGCCCGGACCGATCAGGTCGGCCCCGTGATCCTGCTGGAGCGGGCGACGCTGCGGCTGGACTCGGACTGGGGCCGCACGACGATGGTGGGCGACGCGCGGGTGGCCGACGGCCGGCTGACGTCGCTCGAGGCCCTGCTGCCGGCGGCGGACTACCGGCGGGGCGCCCATTTCGCCCGGGGCGTCGGCGGGCGGCTGACGGCCGCCACCGTCGCGGAGCGCACCCGGTTCGACCTGACCCTTGCGGCGGCGGCGGCCGACCTTCCCGGCGTCGCCGGCACGGGGCTGCGGTTGAGCCTGACGGGGGCGGCGGCCTGGCCCGATCTCGGCCGGCGCTCGGCCGACGGGCCGGTACGGCTGGACGGCGCGGTCGCCCTGGACCGCATCACGGCCGGCGGCTGGGACGCGCGGGGCCTGGACGCGACCCTGTCCTTCGTCGGCGAGGCGGCGGGCGCGGGCCAAGACCTGTCCCTGACCGGCTTGACCACGCTGGATTTGCGCGCCGCGGGGCTCGACGGCGCGATCGGGGCGACCGAAGCGCGGGTCCGGACGACCGGCGCCCGCACCCGTCTGGCCTTCGACGACGGCGCGCCCCTGTGGCGGCTGGACGGCCCCATGACGATCGCCGCCGGCGGGCTGCGCACCGACGGCGTTCAGGTCCGGGGTCTGTCGCTCGCGTCCACCGACCTGACGCTGGGCGGGCGCGGCGGCGCGGTGGAGGCGTCCGGCCCCGTCCTGTTGCGGGCGTCGCGCCTGACCGCGGGCGAGCTGGTCCTCACCGACGTGGCCGCGCGCGGCGCGCTGGATGGGGTCGCGGACGGGCCGCTGCGGCTGGGCTTCGACGGATCGCTGGCCGCCGCGGGCGGCCGCTGGCCGATCCTCGGGGCCCCGGCCGGCGACGACGTGCCGGAGCTCGCCACGCTCAAGCGCGCCCTGTCGGACGTCTCCCTCTCCGCGCCGGCCGTGTCCCTGTCGGTTCAGCCGGACGGCACGACGCTGGACCTGCCGCGTGGCCTGACGATCCGGCCCCGGTCGGGCGGTACGGTCCTCGTGACCCGGGCGGGCGGGCCGGTTCTCCTGGCCGCCCCCGGCACCGCGCCGCGCGGCGCCTTCGATCTGGCGCTGCGGGGCGGCGGCCTGCCCGACGCGCGGGTGCGGGTCTCCGGCTGGCGCATGACCGGCGCCGGCTTCCAGGCCGACCTGTCCGGCCGCGCGGCGCTGGAGTTCGGGCTCGGCCGGGGCGTGACCGTGGACGCCGCCGGCCGTCTGGCCACCACGCCCGCCGGCCTGACCTTCACCGCCGCGCGCTGCACGCCCCTGACGGTCGAGCGGCTGGAGCTGGGCGAGAACGACGTCGTCGACGTGACCGGTGCCCTGTGCCCGACCGGCCGCCCGCTGGTCACGGTGGCCGAGGGCGGCTGGCGCGTGGACGGGCGGCTGACTCGCGTCGAGGCCCAGGCCCCCTTCCTGGCCCTGCGGTTCGCGGAGGCCGAGGGCCCGCTGGCAGTCCGCGGCTCCAGCGCGGGCCTCGCCCTGACGGTCGGGGTCGAGCGCGCCCGGGTGATCGACGCCACCGACCCGCTGCGCTTCCATCCGCTGGCCGCCGCCGGTCGGGCGGAGCTGGCGAACGATCGCTGGGCCGGTACCTTCGACCTGTCGCAGGGCGCGACGGCCGTCGGCCGGCTGACGCTCGGCCACGATGGCCGCACCGGCGCCGGCGGGGTGCGGATCGTCTCCGAAGACCTGAGCTTCGCCGAGGGCGGCCTGCAGCCCTCGGCCCTGACGCCCCTGGGCGCCGATCTGGTCCGGTCCCCGGTGTCCGGCCGGGTCCGTTTCGACGGCCGGATCGACTGGACCGCCGACCCCGACGGCGGGACCAGCGGCGGCCTGCTGACGCTCGACGACCTGGACTTCGACAGCCCCGCCGGGCCGGTCGAGGGCCTGTCCGGCCGGATCGCCCTGACCAGCCTGGCCCCGCTGGAGACGGCCCCGGACCAGACGGTGACGATCGAGAAGGTCGCCGCCCTGACCGACGCCACCGAATTCAGCCTGACGTTCGGCCTCGACAAGGCGACCCTGAACCTCGCCGCCGCCTCGGTCGCCGCGGCCGGCGGCACGGTGACGCTGGAGCCGCTGGCCCTGCCCCTGGGCCCGGACCAGCCGTGGTCGGGCGTCCTGCTGCTGGACCGGATCCAGATCGGCCAGCTGATCGCGCCCACCGGCCTGGCCGGCCAGGTCGCGGTCGACGCCGTCGTCTCGGGCCGCGTGCCCTTCACCTGGACGCCGGGGCAGGGGGCGACGGTGCAGGGCGGCAGCCTGTACGCCGTCCAGCCCGGCCGGCTGTCGATCCAGCGCGAGGCCCTGTCGGGGCTCGACGCCGACGGGGGCGGCGAGGCGGTGCCGCCCGGCACGGTCGAGCAGCTGGCCTATCAGGCGATGGAGAACCTGGCCTTCGACGAGCTGACCGCCGCCCTGGACAGCACCGACGGCGGCCGACTGGCCCTGCGCTTCCACATCCTCGGGCGGCACGACCCGCCGGTGCGGCAGGAACTGCGTCTGGGCTGGCTGGAGCTGATCCGCCGCGACTTCCTGACCCGCACGGACCTGCCCCTGCCGTCCGACACCGGCATCGACCTGACGCTGGACGTCGATCTGAACATCAATGAGCTGATCGGCGATCTGCTGGCGGTGCAGCGGGCGCGCGACGGGGCCGGGAACCCCGACTGACGCCGTCGCGTTGGCCCATTCAGACCGCGTTCATCCCTGGCTCGGCCATATGGCGTCGAACGCATTCGAGGATGACCCCATGAGCCCCAGCCTGAATCGCGCCGCCGCCCGTCTGGCCGTCGGACTGGCCGCGGTCTCGATCGCCGCCTGCACGCCGACGGTGAGGCTCCAGGTCGATCCGATCCAGATCTACGCCAAGCTGGACGCCGACGTGCGCGTCCGCCTCGACCGCGAACTGGAGCAGCTGCTCCAGGAAAACCCCAACCTGTTCTGAACCTGAACGGGGGAGAGAGACCATGACCTTCCGCAAGACCTTCGTCGCCGTCGCCGCCGTGGCCGCCCTGGCCTTCGCCGCCGCCGGTGCCGCCTTCGCCCAGTCCGCCGAGCAGAAGGCGCTGGTCGACCGCGCCAAGGCCGAGGGCACGGTCGGCGAACAGGCCGACGGCTACCTCGGCTTCCGCGTCGCCTCGACCGACGCCGGGCTGCAGACCGCCGTGCGGGTGACCAACGACGGCCGCCGGGCCGCCTATGCCCGCGCCGCCGCCGAGACCGGGGTCAGCGCCGACGTCGCCGCGGCCCGGGCCTTCGAGACCATCGTCCGGCCGCGCATCTCCAGCGGCCAGTGGTGGCGCGACGCCTCCGGGCAATGGGTGCGGCGTTGAGGCCATGGGCCTGACGCCCGTTCCGGACTAGAAGGCGGACCATGACCTCGCGTCTGGTCCGCTTTTTTCTGGCTCTCCTGCTGGCGCTGCTGACCGCGGCCGCCGCCACCTTCGGCGCGGCCTGGCTGTGGCGGGCCATCGGCGGCGCGCCGATGTCGCTGCACGGCTGGATCGCGCTGGGCCTCGGCATCCTCGGCAGCGTGGCGCTGGCGGCCGGGCTGATGGCCCTGGCCTTCAAGTCCTCGCGCGAGGGCTGGGACGACCGCGTCGACAACAGTCTGGACCCGGGCCGGGACCGGGGCGAGGACTAGGCGGCGGCGCGACGGCCGGCACCGGGCGTCAGCAGCCCTTCGGCCAGGGCGCGGACCACCGGCACGGCGACCGCGTCGCCCATCAGCTTCAACCCCGCCGACGCCGACCCCGGCAGGACATAGCCCTCCGGCACGCCCATCAGCCGCGCGGCTTCGCCCGCCGTGAGCCAGCGCATCCGGGTGCGGGGCCCATCGACCACGACGACGATCTGCCGCGACGATCCCCCCGCCGGGGTGCGCAGGCATCCGGCCAGGCCGTCGAAGCGCAGCTCCAGCCGCTGGGCGCGGACGCCGTCCTCGATCCGGACGCGGCGATAGCCCGCGGCGACGCGCCGCCCGCCCGCCGCCCGCTCGGCCTCCAGCCGCCGGCGGTGCAGGGGCGACAGCAGCGCCAGCGCCGCGGCGGTCCGCGCCGCGTCGAACCACTCGACCCGGTCGTCGGCCTCCAGCAGGCCGGCCAGGTCGAGGTTGCGGCGCGGCGGCGCGGCCAGCGACCACCACGCCCAGCCGGCTCTGACCGCCTCGGGCAGCCGGTCATGCGCGGCCACGAGACGCGGGGAATGGAAGGGGGCGACAGGCCGGGTCGTCTCCGGCGGCGCCTCGCCCCGCACCGCCACCACGAACAGCCGCGGCCGCGACTGGGGCAGCCAGTGCGCCGCGTCGATCTCCAGCGCCCCCACGCGTCGACCCCCTTCCGAGAGCGCCGCGCAGACGGCGGCGAAATCGGCGCCGCCGCCCGAAGTCAGCAGGCCGCAGACGTTCTCCACCACGATCCGGTCCGGACCCCGGCCCTCGGCGTCCAGCGCGCGCATCAGCGCCATGAAGCCCCAGAAGGCTCCGGACCTTCGACCCGCCAGCCCGCCCCGCGCGCCCGCCAGACTCAGGTCCTGACAGGGTGAGGACGCCCAGGCCAGATCGGCCCGTCCCGGCAGGTCGGCGGGCGTCAGGGCCGCAACGTCGCCTTCGCGGAAGGGCACCCCCGGATGGTTCCCGCGAAAGGCCCGCGCCTTGCCCGGGTCCAGATCGTTGGCGAAGCCGACGCGCCAGCCGCCCAGCCCGATCCCCGCCAGCCCGCCCCCGGCGAAGAACTCCCAGGCCACGGGGGCGTTGTCGGCGACGTGATTCGTCATTCCCCACCCTAACCCGAACCGCCGCCCTTGACCTCCGTCGCCGGGCCGCGTCCGATGCCGACGGTTGCCGGAGTTGCCCATGCGTCTGATCCTGCCGTCCCTCGCCGCGCTCGCCCTCGCCGCCTGCGGGGAGTCCGCGCCCGCCCCGTCGACCCCGGCCCCCCCGCCCTCGCCGACGCTGGGCGGCGTCGACCTGGGGCAGCCGGTCCGCGCGCTCGGCACCGAGCCGTTCTGGGCCGTCGACATCGGGCCGGACGGCATCGCCTACGAGGGCGTCGACATCCCCCGCGAGGTCGCGCCGCGCGGCGACGTCGAGCTGATGGGCACCCTGGCCGTCTTCACCGGGGCGACCGACACGGGGCGCACGATCACCGTCACCCTGATCGACACCGACTGCTCCGACGGCATGAGCGACCGGCTGTATCCGCTGACGGCGCGGGTCGAGATCGGCGACAAGACGCTGCAGGGATGCGCCGCCTCGCGCGCCGCCGTCATGGCGTCGGGCGAGAGCGGTCCCGTCGCCGAACCGGCCCCGGCCGCGCCTTAACGCTTCTCCAAGCGGTTTGAGGGCAGGGTGGCGGCATGACAGCCGTGCCCTCTCCCGACGACGCCGGCCCCATCGCCCCGGCCGACCTGCGCCCGCTGACGGCCCTGCGCTTCGTCGCGGCCGCCTGGGTGGTGCTCTACACCTGCTGGCCCTTCCTCGACGTCGGCTTCACGCCGCACCTCGCCGCCAAGGGCTATCTGGGCGTCGAACTGTTCTTCGTCCTGTCGGGCTTCATCCTCAGCCACGTCTATCTGGAGGCGTTCGGCACGCGGCGCTTCGGCTACAAGGGCTTCCTCTGGGCGCGGATCGCCCGGGTCTATCCGCTGCATCTGGTGACGCTGCTGGGCGTCATGGCGCTGGCGATTGGCGCCGGTCTGGCCGGCATCGCCATGGAGGCGCGGGTCATCGACTGGGCGTCGCTGCCGGCCAATCTGCTGATGCTGCACGCCTGGGGCCTGGCCCCCGAGGCCGCCTTCAACCACCCCTCCTGGTCGATCTCGGCGGAGTGGTTCGCCTATCTGACCTTCCCGGCCTTCGCCGCCGCCGCCTGGGCCCTGCGCGCCCGCCCGTGGCTGGCCGTCGTCGCCGTCGCGGCCGCGCTTCTGGCTCTCTACGTCGCCTTCCAGAACCTTGCCGGTTTTCCCCTGACCCAGGCCACGATCCGCTGGGGCGCGCTCCGGATCGTGCCGTGCTTCGCCCTCGGCTGCGCCCTCTACCTCGTCCATCGTCGCGGCGGCGTCGCCCGTCCGGGCCTGCTCAGCGCCCTGGCGCTGGTCCTGATCGTCGCCGCCGCCTCGGTCCAGGCCTGGGACGGCTTCATCGTCCTTCTGGGCGGCATGCTGATCCTGTCGCTGGCGTCGCTGGACAACGTCCGCGCCGGGCCGTTGTCCAGTCGCTTCGCGGTCTGGCTGGGAGAGATCTCCTACGCTCTGTACATGGTGCTGATCCCGTGGACCCTGGTCGCCGTGAACGGCCTCGCGCGGCTGACGGGTGACGCCGACAAGGTCTTTTCCCTGCCGATCTGGCTGGGGATCGTCTTCGGGGCCGTGGTCGCGGCCGCGATCGCCCATCATCTTGTGGAAAAACCCGCCCGCACCTGGCTTCGTCGCCTGCCCGGACGGGGTCCGGACGCGGGCCAGGCGAAAAAGATCGCGGAAAAATCGCCCGCCCGGGTTTCCCCCGCGGGGTGAATTCGGCTACTCAAGCCCCTCGTCTCAACGGAACGGAGCGCGCCTCATGCTGAAACGGCTCGCGGTCGCCCTGGTTGCAACGGTCATCGGCTTTTCCGCCGTCGGCCCTCAAATCGCCCGGGCTGACGCGCCGTATTGGCAGTGCGTGACCTTCGCCCGCCTCACTTCCGGCATCGAGATCCGCGGCGACGCGTGGACCTGGTGGCAGAGCGCCCAGGGCCAGTACCGCACCGGCGACTCGCCCGAGGTCGGCTCGGTCCTCGTCTTCCGTCCGACCGGCCGCATGACCCGCGGCCACGTGGCGGTGGTGTCGGAGATCCTCACCGACCGCGTCATCCGCATCACCCACGCCAACTGGGGCGGCAGCCGCGGCAAGATCGAGGAGAACGTCACCGTGGCCGACGTCTCCGACGCCGGCGACTGGAGCGCGGTCAAGGTCTGGTACGCCCCGATCAACGACCTCGGCTCCTCGGTCTATCCGGTCTACGGCTTCGTCCACAACGAGCGTCTGGGCGGCCCGACGCGGATCGCCTCCCTGCCGTTCCACCTGGGCTGATCGCCCTCCATGATCCGGATCCACCGGCGCGGCGAACCGGGATGCCGCGTCCTCGACGCGCCCTTCGCGGGCGCGCTGGACCCGGACGTGCTCTGGATCGATCTGGTCGCCCCGACCCGCGAGGAGGAGCTGTCGGTCGAGACGGCGCTGGGCGGCCTGCCCCTGCCCACGCGCGAGGAGATGGCGGCGATCGAGGCGTCCAGCCGCTTCTACCGCGAGCGCGGGGCCACCTACGTCACCGTCGACCTGCTGCACCGCGGCGACGAGGAGGTGCCCTTCCTCGACCCGGTGACCTTCGTGGTCACCCCGGGCCCGCTGGTGACCATCCGCTATTTCGAGCCGCGCCCCTTCGCCATGCTGGAGGCCGCGCTGGAGCGCGACGAGGCGGCCTGCTCCACCGCCCCGGGCCTGGCGCTGCACCTGTTCGAAATGGTCATCGACCGCACCTCCGACGTGCTGTCGCGCAGCGCCGCGCGGGTGCAGGAGGTCGGCGAGGAGATCTTTGCCGAACGGGGTCGCGCCACCAGTTTCGAGCCCTTCATCAACCGCCTCGGCCGGGCGCGTCTGGCCAATGCCCGGCTGGAGCAGAGCCTGGCGGGGCTGATGCGCGCCTTCGTCTTCCTCGGGCTGGACGACCGTGTCGAGAAGGACGTCGAGGCCCGCGACCACCTCGCCTCCCTGACTCGCGACGCGCGCAGCCTGACCGACCACAACCACGCCGTCGCGGCGTCGGTCGACTTCCAGCTGAACGCGGCGCTGGGCCTGATCAACATCCAGCAGTCGTCGATCATCAAGATCTTCTCGGTCGCGGCCGTCGCCTTCCTGCCGCCGACGCTGATCGCCTCGATCTACGGCATGAATTTCGACCACATGCCGGAACTGGCCTGGCCGTGGGCCTATCCCGCCGCCCTGGTCGCCATGGTCGTCTCGGCCATCCTGCCGCTGGCCTGGTTCCGGAAGCGCGGCTGGCTGTAGTTGCGCCCGGTCCGGCCTGCGGCCAGAAGGGCGCATGACCGACGCGCGCGACATGACCTACGCCGGCTACCTGGACCTCGACGTCCTGCTGTCGGCCCAGAAGCCGATCTCCGACCAGCACGACGAGATGCTGTTCGTGGTCATCCACCAGACCAAGGAGCTGTGGCTCAAACAGATGCTGCACGAGGTGGCGCTGGCCCAGACCCTGGTCCGCGCCGGCGATCTGGTCCCGGCCTACAAGAGCCTGGCCCGCATCAGCCGCATCCAGGCGGTGATGACCCAGAGCTGGGACGTCCTGGCCACCATGACCCCGGCCGACTATCTCAACTTCCGCGAGGTTCTCGGCTCGTCCTCCGGATTCCAGAGCGACCAGTTCCGGCGGTTCGAGGCCATGCTGGGTCTGAAGGACGAGCGGTTCCTGAAGTTCCACGTCGGCCGCCCCCATGCCCATGACGCGCTGAAGGCCGCCATGGCGGCGCCCAGCCTGTACGACGATGCCCTCGCCCGCCTCGCGGCCGCGGGCTTGCCCCTGCCCGACGCGGTGCTGAACCGCGACGTGGCGAAGCCCTATGAGTCCAGCCCCGCCGTCGAGGACGCCTGGCTGGAGGTCTATCGCCGCCCGCGCGAGTTCTGGGAGCTGTACCAGCTGGCCGAAAAGCTGGTCGATCTGGACGACGCCCTGCTGACCTGGCGGCACAAGCACGTGGTGACGGTGGAGCGCATCATCGGCCGGCGGCCCGGCACGGGCGGCACGGCGGGCGTCGCCTATCTGGCCGAGACCCTGTCGCGGCGCTGCTTCCCGGAACTGTGGTCGCTCCGGACGCGGCTGTAGATTCAGCGACATCTCAACGGCCAAGCTGAAACTCGCCGGCCCGGCGGGCGCTTTGGTCTCATCTTCCCCGATGAGAGGCAAAGCCATGACCGACGCCAACCGACACGACATCGACGCCCTCAATGGCCTGATCGAGACCACGCTGGACAGCGCCGACGGCTATGAGGAGGCGGCCAAGGAGACCGACGTCGCCGCCTGGCGCGACCGTTTCGTCAAGCGCGCGGGCGAGCGCCGCCGGGTCGCCGCCGACCTGCAGACGGCCGTGCGCGGCCTCGGCGCCGAGCCCGAGGACGACGGCTCCATCCTGGCCAAGGCCCACCGCGCCTTCCTCGACGTGAAACACGCCCTTCTGCGCGACGAACAGGCGGTGGTGAACTCCGTCGAGAACGGCGAGGACTTCATCAAGGCGAAGTTCGAGCGCGCGCTGGAGGACGAGAACCTGTCGGCCACGACCCGCGAACTGGTGCGCCGCGCCTACGTCGTCGTGAAGGACGGGCACGACGAGATGCGCGACCTCAAGCACGCGCTGGAGGGCACCGACGGCCGGCCGGTCACGACCACCACCCCGGACGGGTGCCCGCTGCCGATGTGAGGCGGTCCGCCTGAAACGAGGAAGGCCCCCGGGTTCGCCGGGGGCCTTTTTTCATTCCGTCGCGCCGCAATCAGCCGCCGGCGGAGATCTCGCGGTAGCGTTCGGCGATCACGTTGATGTCGCCGTCGATCGGCTCGATGCCCTCCGGCAGCGTCCCGTCGCAGGCGTAGGCCATGATCACCGCGCTGGTCGCCGTCATGTTGACCGCGGTCCAGTCCTGATCGTCGTCGATCCCGCCCATGAAGCCGCCGTCCAGACCATAGGCCGAGGCGCCCGGGGTCTTGAAGGTCCGCTGCGAGCACTGGAAGCGGTAGGCCATGTCCAGGCGGGCGATGCCGTCCTGCACCGAGCCGGCCGCGCTGACGACCGAGATGGTCACGCTGGCCTCGGCACCCCGACGCGACCGGGTGCCGCCCGAGGCCAGGATGATGTTCTCGTCGGTGATGTCCATGATGTAGTAGGGGCCCGCGTTCGGCAGGGGATCCTGCGCGGCGGCGGGCAGGGCGACGGCGGCGAGGGCGGCGCCGGCGAGCAGGGCGGGGAACAGGCGCATGTCAGTCTCCAGAAGGGAAAGGCCATCAGGCTTGGCCGCACACTAGCGCGCCCATTTCCGGCCGCAATCCCGCTCGCCTGACGCGTCATGTCCCGTCAGGAACGACGAAGGCCCGGACGATGCGCCCGGGCCTTCTGGAACTCTGGATCGCGGCGAGGCCGAAATCAGCCTTCGGTCGACTCCGGGGCCGCGTCGGCGGCGCCTTCGGACGGCACTTCCACGCCCTTGCGCACGGTCTGGCGCTCGGCGATCCGGGCCGACTTGCCGCGACGGTCGCGCAGATAATACAGCTTGGCGCGCCGCACGACGCCGCGACGCTTCACCTCGATGGCGTCGATGTTCGGGGACAGGATCGGGAATTTCCGTTCCACGCCCTCGCCGAACGAAATCTTGCGGACCGTGAAGGTCTCATTGATGCCGCCGCCGTCACGCGCGATGCAGACGCCTTCGAACGCCTGGATGCGCTCGCGCTCGCCTTCCTTGATCTTGACCATGACGCGCAGGGTGTCGCCGGGCTGGAAGTCCGGGATCTTGCGGTCGCCCAGGACGCGGGCTTTTTCTTCGGCAGCGATGGTCTGCAGAATGTTCATCTCAGTCTCCTCGAGCTTTTGCGCTCTTTGCCTGTAAGTTGGCGAGATGCGCCGACCAGAGGTCCGGTCGCCGCTCCCGCGTGGTCGTCTCCCGCTGTTCCTGACGCCAGAGCGCGACCTTCTTGTGGTCGCCCGACAGCAGCACCTCGGGTATCTCCAGACCCTCGAACGTCCGCGGTCGCGTGTACTGCGGATGCTCCAGAAGCCCATCCTCGAAACTCTCGGACGACAGGCTTTCGCCTGAGCCGAGCACTCCGGGGATCAGTCGTATGCACGCCTCGATCGCCACCATCGCCGCCGCCTCGCCACCGGCCAGGACCGCGTCTCCGACGGAGACCTCCTCGAACCCCCGGGCGTCGAGCACCCGCTGGTCCACCCCCTCGAACCGGCCGCACAGCACGACGATGCCGTCGCCCGTGGCCCAGTCCTTGACGCGCGCCTGGGTCAGGGGCCGACCCCGGGCGCTCATGTACAAAAGCGGCCGCTTCGGTCCCGAAAGGCTGTCCACCGCCCGGGCCACCACGTCCGCTTTGAGCACGGCTCCTGCACCGCCACCCGCGGGGGTGTCGTCCAGGAAGCCGCGCCTATCGTCGCTGAAGCCCCGGATGTCAACCGTTTCGAGCTTCCACAGGCCCCGCTCGTGCTGGGCCGTCCCGATCAGCGAGACGCCCAGCGGCCCCGGAAAGGCCTCGGGAAACATGGTCAGGACGGTGGCGGTGAAGGGCATGGTCAGCCCTTGCGCAGCCCGCTGATCGTCCGCCCCGGCGCGATGTCTTCGGCCGAGGTGATCAGGTGGATCAGGGCGGGGACGCCGCGGGTGCGGGCCTCGGCGCGGGCGGTCTCGAGCGCGGCGGGGAAGTCTTCGGTCGTCTCGCAGCGGATGCCGAAGGCCCCGAACGCCTGCGCCCACATCACGAAGTCGGGGTTCTTCAGGTCGGTGGCGATGACCCGCTCCGCCCCCGGATAGTGCCCCTCCTGATGCATGCGGATGGTGCCGTAGGTCGAATTGTCGACCACGATCACCACCGGGTTCAGCCCGTGCTGGACGGCGGTGGCCATCTCCTGACCCGTCATCAGGAAGTCGCCGTCGCCGGCGACGCAGATCGCCTCGCGGTCGCGGTCCACGGCCTTGGCGGCGATGGCCGCGGGCCAACCGTAGCCCATCGCGCCCGATGTCGGGGCCAGCTGGGTCTTGCAGGTGTTGTGGCGATAGAAGCGGTGCAGCCAGGCCGCGAAATTGCCCGCGCCGTTGGTGATGATCGCGTCGTGGGGCAGGGCCTCACCCAGGTGCTGCATGCACACGCTCATGTTGACCGCGCCGGTCACCTCCACCGGGGTCGAGAAGGCGAGGAAGGCTTCGTTGGCCGCCCGGGCCTCGTCGGCCCAGTCGCGGCCCGGCTCCAGCGTCGTCAGGGCCAGCGCGGCCAGCGAATTGTCGGCCACGCCCGAGATCAGCGTCGGCCACACCCGGCCCAGCTCCTCCGGCCCCGGATGCAGGTGCACCAGCACGCCCCCCGTGTGGTCGCGGTCGAACAGGGTGTAGCCCTGGGTCGGGTTTTCCCCCAGCCGGGCGCCGATGGCGATCACTAAGTCCGCCGCCCGGGCCCGCGCCGTCAGCTTCGGATTGCACCCCAGCCCCAGGTCGCCGGCATAGTTGGGCCGGTCGTTGCCGATGATGTCCTTGCGCCGGAACGAGCCCGAGATCGGGATCATGTGCCGCTCGGCCCAGTCGGCCAGGGCACCCGCCGCCCCGGTCGTCCAGCCGGATCCGCCGACCACGATCAGCGGCCGCTCGGCGGCCTTCAGCCGGTCGCCGATCTGCGCCAGCGTCGCCGCGTCCAGCCCCGCCCTGGCCGGCATGACGGGGCGTTTGGGGGCCGGCCCGCCGTCGGCGTGCAGCAGGTCCTCGGGCAGGGCCACGACCACCGGCCCCATGCGCCCCTGCAGGGCGGTGGCGAAAGCGCGCTCGACCACCTCGACGGTGCGCTCGGGGCTTTCCAACTCGGTCGCCCACTTGGCCAGGCCACCGAACACCTCGCGATAGTCGACCTCCTGGAAGGCCCCGCGGCCCCGGTCGGTCAGGGCGATCTGGCCGACGAACAGGATCATCGGCGTGGAATCCTGATGCGCCGTGTGCACGCCGATGGAGGCATGCGTCGCGCCCGGCCCGCGCGTGACCATGCAGACCCCGGGCCTGCCGGTCAGCTTGCCATAGGCCTCGGCCATGTTGGCGGCGCCCGCCTCGTGCCGGCAGGTGATGACCTCGATCCGGTCGCGCACGTCGGCCAGGGCGTCCAGCACGGCCAGATAGCTCTCGCCCGGCACGCAGAAGACCTTGTCGATCCCGTTCGCGACCAGGGTTTCGACGAGACGGCGGGCGGCGGTGTTCTGCGGCTGGCTCATCCGGTCGCGTTAGCAGACGGTGCGGCGTCTTGGCGATGGGGCCCGCGCAACCCAATGGCCACGCTTGGCGTTCCCGGCGCAGGTTCAACCCCTGGAGACTGACCCATGAAGAAGATCGTCACCCTGACCCTGATCGCCGCCGCCATGGCCGTGTCGGCCTGCAACACCATCGCCGGCGTCGGCCGCGACGTCTCGGCCGCCGGCGACGCCGTCACCGGCGCCTCGAACGAAGCCCGGAACTGATCCCGCTCTCCCTCCCCTTCGTGGGGAGGGAGAAGCTCAGTACTCCACCCCGGTCAGATACAGTCCGTCGCTCGGCGCCACCGGCCCGCAGGCGGACCGGTCGCGGGCGTCCAGCGCGGCCTTCAGGTCCTCGGCGGACCACCGCCCCAAGCCGACCTCGACCAGACTGCCTGTCATCGACCGCACCTGCCGGTGCAGGAAGCTGCGCGCCGCGAAGGTCAGCCGCACCTCTTCGCCGACCCGCGCGACCGAGGCCACGTCCAGCGTCTTCTCCGGCGAGGCCGATTGGCAGTTCACGTCCCGGAACGTGGTGAAGTCGTGCAGCCCGACAAGAGCCTGCGCCGCCGCGTGCATGGCCCCGGCGTCCAGCGGCTTCTTCATGTGCCAGACCCGCCCGAGGTCCAGCGCCGGCCGCCCCGGCCGGTTCAGGATCCGGTACAGATAGCGCCGTCCGGTGGCCGAGAACCGCGCGTGCCACTCGGGATCGGCCTCGACGCAGTCCAGCATCGACACCGCCTCGTCGACCAGATGGGCGTTCAGGGCGTTCATCACCGTGCGGGCGGGCCAGGCCTTCTCAAGATCGAAGCCGATCACCTGACCGGTCGCATGCACCCCCGTGTCCGTCCGCCCCGCCGCGAACAGCCGCACCGTCTCGCCGCAGAAGGCCGTCAGCGCCGTCTCGATCGCGCCCTGCACCGTCGGCTGTCCGGCCTGGACCTGGAAGCCGTTGTAGGCCGACCCGTCGTATTCGACCGTGAGGCGATAGCGCGGCATCCCTCGTCTCCCCTACCGCTCGCCGCGCGGCGGCTCGCTGCTTGAGGGGAGGACCGTGCCCGGCGCGATGGGAAAGCCCCGCAGCATCTCTTCGGCCGGCTGGGCGCCCTTGCCCGCGCGCTGGACGGTCATCAGCCGCACCACGCCGTCGCCGCAGGCCACGCGCAGTTCGCCGTCCAGCACCTCGCCCGGCGCGCCCGACCCGCGCGCGGAGACGCGGCTGTTCAAGGCCTTGATCCGCACCGGGCCGTCGGGACCGGGGGCCTCGAACCAGGCGCCGGGGGCGGGCGACAGGCCGCGGATGTGGGCGTCCACCTCGGCCGCCGGGCGGCTCCAGTCGATGCGTGCCTCCGCCGGCGTGATCTTCCGCGCATAGGTGGCCTCGCCGACCTGCTCCACCGCCTCCAGCCCGCCGCGCTCCAGCGCCGCCAGCGCCCGCGGCCACAGGGCGGCACCGACGTGCGCCATGCGCTGGCCCAGCGATCCCGCCGTGTCGTCCGGGGCGATGTCCAGCACCTCGCTCAGCAGGATCGGCCCCTCGTCCAGCCCCGCCGACATGCGCATGATCTGCACGCCCGTCTGGCGGTCGCCCGCCATGATCGCCCGCTGGATCGGTGCCGCCCCGCGCCAGCGCGGCAGCAGCGAGCCGTGCAGGTTCAGACACCCCAGCCGCGGCGCCTCCAGCACCTCGGGCTTCAGGATCTGGCCGTAGGCGACCACGCAGGCGGCCTCCAGATCGAGGCTGCGGAACGTCTCGATCGCCTCGGCCGCCTTCATGCTCTCCGGCGTGAAGACCGGCAGCCCCATCGTCTCGGCAAAGGCCTGCACCGGCGACGGCGTCAGCTTCTGCCCCCGCCCGCGCGGCCGCGGCGGCTGGGAATAGACGGCCACCACCTCTTGCCCGGCGGCGATCAGTTCGGCCAGCGACGGCACGGCGAATTCGGGGGTACCCATGAAGGCGAGGCGCATGGGGACGGCTCTAGCCTCAGGCGATGCCGAGGAACAGGGCCAGGCCCCGATCGACGGCCGCCATATGGGCGGGCGTCAGGCGGCCGATCACATCCCTCAACCGGCTGGTCGGCACGCTTTGCAGACGGTCCAGCTGCACCTGCGTCGTGATCTGCAAGCCGTTCTCGGCAGAGGGCTCGATCGTCAGCCGCACGTCGTCGATCTCCGTCAGGGTGCTCGTCATGAGCGCGACCGTGATCGAGCTGTGGCCGCGATATCGGTCGGCCTGCACGATCAAGGCCGGCCTCGGCTTCCCGTAATCGCCCTTCATGACCACGATGACGACGTCGCCGCGCGTCAATCCTCGTCGTCCCAATCCAGGAACTCTTCGAGCTCGCGCACGAGGGCCTGCTCTCTTGGATCGGACTTCAGGGCCTCGATCTGCCGGCGAATGCGCGCGTCGTACTCAGGCCCCCGTGTGTCCGGAACCCAGATCTGCACGGGTCGCAGGCCCTGCGCCCGCAGGTTGGCCCGGTGCTCGGCGACGCGCTTTGCGGAGCTGCTCATCCGTTACATGTAACGCAGGCGCCGCGCGGCCTCAAGCCCGGAGGCCGAGGCGGTCCTGCACGGCGCGACAGGGCGACCCCCCGTCGACCGGCGTCAGCCCGGCTCGACGACCTCGATCTCGAACAGTCGGGGCCAGTATTTGCCGGTGACGAAGACCCGGCCGGACGCGGCGTCCCAGGCGATGCCGTTCAGTACGTCGGCCTCCGGCGCGGGCACGCCGCCCTGCTGCAGAAGCCCGGTCAGGTCGATCCAGCCGACCACCACCCCCGACCCGGGGTCGATCCGCGCGATCAGGTTGGACTGGTAGATGTTGGCCCAGATCTCGCCGCGGACCCATTCCAGCTCGTTCAGCTTCTCGACCGGCTGCCCGTCATGGGTGACGGTCAGCCGCCGCCGTTCCGCGAATGTGTCCCCGTCCAGAAACCGGAGCTCCGCGGTGCCGTCGCTCATGATCAGTTCGTCCGGCGAATGGGTCAGGCCCCAGCCCTCGCCCGGATAGGTGAAGGTTCTGACGGTCGACAGCCCGTCGCGCGCCAGCACCAGCCCCTGCCCCGACTGCCAGGTCAGCACGACCAGATTGCCCTTCCAGATCGTCATGCCCTCGCCGAACACGTCGTCGGGCAAGTCCACCGACTCCAGAACCGCGCCCGTGCCCGGCTCGACCCGCCGGACGGTCGACGCGCCGTACTTCCCCGTGCTCTCGTACAGCTGGCCGTCGACCCAGATCAGCCCCTGGGTATAGGCGGCGGTGTCGTGGCGATAGGCGTTCACGACCCGGAAGCCATAGCGGGGCGTGACCTCGGCGCCGCAGGCCGCCAGCATCGCGATCGCCACCCCGGCGGCCACGCCCCGGGCCCACGCCCGGAAGAAGTGCGATGTCTGCATAAGGGCCCCGATCGACGTCAGGTCGGCAATCTACACGGACGGGACGGCTCGCCGCGAGTCCGATCCGCCGATCGTCCGGCCGCCGTCGCCGTCAGTGCAGGCGGTGCGGGGCCCGGCCCAGCTCACAGTGCAGCAGCACCGACGCCTGCCTCAGCGTGGTCTCTTCGGCGACCGTCACCCGTCGTTCGGCCTCCGCGACGAGGGCGGAAAGGCCCGCCATCACGTCCAGACCCACACCGGGTTCGGCCACCAGCGCCAGCGCCAGTCGTCCGACAAGAGCGTCGGCCAGGACGCGGCGGCGGCCTTCGTCCACCCTGAGCCCGGTCAGGGTCTGGTTCACCACCCCATCCAACCGGGCCATAAAGCTCTGATGCTCGACCGGGATCAGCGCCAGGAGGCGATTCACATGGAGGCGATCGGGCATGGGCCGCCAGTTTAATACTCGGGCGATTGCGTCGCAAGATCACACATCGGCCTGCGGGAGGTCCGAGCGCAGCGCGTTCGCCGCCGGCGGCGTGGGGTGAGCCTTGAAGCCCATGACGCAGAGGCCCCCGGTCCCATCAGGGTCCTTGACGGTGTCGGCCGACGACCCCTGGGCGACAGACGGCTATCGACCGAGGCTGTGTGAAAACCCAGTCAGATCGGGCAAATCAGGGTAGCCTTCTGAGGTCATCAGGAGGTGGATATGAGCCGCTTCGTCCAGGGTTCAGACCGCCGGCAGCAGACGCTGCTTCCCGAATGTCTCGACGACTATGTGGCTGACGACAATCCCGTTCGGGTGGTCGATGTCTTCGTCGACGAGCTCGACCTGAAGGGTCTCGGCTTCGAGGGTATGACGCCGGCGGCCACGGGGCGACCGGCCTATCATCCTGCCACTCTGCTGAAGCTGTACGTCTACGGCTATCTGAACAAGGTGCAGTCGAGCCGCCGGCTGGAGCGCGAGGCGCAGCGCAACGTCGAGCTGATGTGGCTGACGGGCCGGCTGGCGCCGGACCACAAGACCATCGCCGACTTCCGCCGCGAGAACGGCCCGGCGATCCAGGCGGCGTGCGCCCAGTTCGTCGTGCTGTGCCGCCAGCTCGGCCTGTTCGGCTCGGCGCTGGTCGCCATCGACGGCTCCAAGTTCAAGGCGGTGAACACCCGCGATCGCAACTTCACCGCCTACAAGGTGAAGCGGCGGATCGAACAGGTCGCCGAGCACATCGCCGGCTATCTGCAGGATCTGGACACGGCGGACCGGCAGGACAGCGAAGCGACCGAGGCGCGGTCAGGCCGCCTCATCGAGAAGATCGATCGGCTCCGCGCCCAGATAACGATGCTGAAGGCGATGCAGGCCGAGGTCGAGGCATCGCCTGACGGCCAGGTGTCCCTGACCGACCCCGACGCCCGGGCCATGGCGACGTCCGGCCGGGGCAGCGGTATCGTCGGCTACAACGTCCAGTCCGCCGTCGAAGGCGAGCATCACCTGATCGTCGCCCACGAGGTGGTGATGACCGGTAGCGACCGGGAGCAGCTGGCGTCGATGGCCGAGAAAGCCAAGAACGCGATGGGCGTGGAGGCGCTCGATGTGCTGGCCGACCGGGGCTACTTCTCCGGTGAGGAGATCCTGGCCTGCGAGACAATGGGGGTGACGCCCTACGTCCCGAAGCCCCTGACCTCAGGCGCCAAGGCGGCGGGTCGCTTCGGCAAGCAGGACTTCGTCTACCAGCCCGATCAAGACGTCTATCGCTGTCCGGCGGGCGAGCTGCTCCCGCGCCGTCTTACGACCGTCGAGAAGGGACAGACGCTGCATCGCTACCTGAATCGAGCCAGTTGCACCGGCTGTCGCCTGAAGCCTCAGTGCACGCCCAGCGTCGAGCGGCGGGTCACCCGATGGGAGCATGAGGCCGTGATCGACGCCCTGCAGGCCCGGATGGACCTGGCGCCGCGTGCGATGCGCGTCCGGCGACGACTGGTCGAACATCCGTTCGGCACGATCAAGGCCTGGATGGGCCACACCCACTTCCTGACGAAGCGCCTTCCCAACGTGAAGACCGAGATCAGCCTCCACATCCTGGCCTACAACATGAAGCGGGTGATGGCGGTGCTGGGGACCAAGCCGCTGATGGAAGCGATCAGGGCGTGAGAAGAGGGCGCTCCGCGCCCCGTCGCCACTTCCGCTTCGCCGTGGCTCAGCACGTTTTTACACGGCCTCAGTCAGGAGCAGAATCCGGCAGCTCGCGCGGGCTAGGCCCGCTTCTGACTCATAGCAAGGGTTTGGAGCGTCCGCTCTGGGCCCTATGTGCCTGCATCTGGGCGAGCTGCCTTGGGTACCGAGGTTCGAGCGAACCCGATCACGAGAATGGCGATCGTGACCAGTTGGACGGCCACTCCCTCGACCGTCGGATAGAGGCCGAGGATTTCGATGCGGGGGACCCAGGCGAGCGGATGGACATCGAGCCAGCCGGCCTCCTGTAGCGCCGCCACCCCCTTGCCGATGAGCACGACCGACAGAATGGCCATCAGGATTGAGCTCAAGGAGAAGAACCTGCCGATCGGCAGGCGCTTGCTGTAGGCCAGCATGGCCCAGGCCACCACGGCCAGGATCGCCACCGCTGTCAGGGCGCCAGCCAGCATGCCCGCATGGCCCCCTTGGGTCCAGATCGCCGCATAGAACAGGATGGTCTCGAACACCTCCCGGTAGACCACCACGAAGACCAGCAGGAACAGGAACCAAGCTGAACCCTTCGAGAGCGCCTTGGAGAGCTTGTCGCGTATATAGGCCTGCCAGGCGTCGGCATGCGACTTGCCGTGCATCCAGATGCCGACGGAGACGAGCACGACCGCCGCCAGAAGCGAGCCAAACCCCTCGGTGAGCTCCCGGCTGGCGCCGCTGATGGAGATGAAGAAGGTGGCGGCCGCCCAGGTGGCCCCGCCGGCGACCAGCGCGGCGATCCAGCCGCCGTGGACGTAGCGCAACACCTCCGGCCGTTCGGCCTTCCTGAGGAGGGCGATCATCGCCACCACGATCAGCAGGGCTTCCAGACCTTCGCGGAGCAGGATGGTGAAGGCACCGAGGAAGCTGGCGAGATTGTCCGCCTCCTGGGGCGCAAGGGCGCGTTCGGCCGTGTCCAGCAAGGCGTTCGCGCGGGAGACCCGGTCCTCGACCTCCTGGACGGGCGCGCCTCGGCTGATCGAGACGCGCAGGTCGGTCATGGCCGTCTCGACCCGACGCAGCAACGCGCCGTCGCGGGCGCCGAGCGCCGGCTCCAGCGGCTCGAAGCCGTCTAGATAGGCCGACAGGGCCAGGTCGGTGGCGGTCTTGCGGTCGCCCCGGCGATAGGCGGCCTCGCTCTCCGCCAAGCGCGTCCGGGCCAGGGTCAAGGTCGATCCCTGCGGGCGGGCGGCCGCCTCCGGGTGGCGGCGCAGATAGGCGGTGACCGCCCGCGCCTTGGTCTCGCCGATCCGGCTCGCCAACTCCGCCGGCGTGGCCTGGGTGACGGCGGCCAGATCGGGATAGGCGGCGCGGATCGTGGGATCGCCCTTCCAGAGGCGCTCGCCTTCGGCGGCCTCGGCGTCGGTGAAGGCGAAGCGGCCCACGTAGAAGGCTAGGGCCCAGCGGTCCTCGGCCGGCAGATGGGCGAAGCTGGCCATGGCCGTGCCCTCCAGGCCCTGATCGATCACCTGATAGAGGCCGAACACGCTGCGCTGACGGGCGCGCTCCACGTCGGCGAAGGCGATCGCGGGCGGGTCGAGCCCCTCGGCGCCGGGACCGTCGGCCTGGCCGGTGGCGCCATGGCACACCGCGCATTGTTCCGCATAGAGCGTCGCGCCCCGGCTCAGATCAGGCGGGAACGATGGGGCGAGCGGGCTCGGATAGGCCGTGAGCACCGCGCCGGCCAAGGCCTTGGCCTGGTCGCCGACGACGCGCGGGTCCGCCTTGTTCCGAATGGCGGCCTGCAGGGTCTCGGCGTCCCGGACCAAGCCGGCCTTGGCCGGGTTGGCCGGCAGGGCGTCCAGACGGGTCCGGATCTGGCTGCTGAACTCGATCATCTCGCCGTATTCGGCCGGGTTGACGACCTCGCCGTTGGCCACCGCGCCGGCGTAGTCGACCGCCACATAGTCCAGCAGCCGCCAGGCGACCTGGGCCTCTGAAGCGGACGGCGACTGGGCCAAGGCCGGGCTGGCCAATCCCATGGCGAACAGCAGGGCGAGCAGGCGGAGCAGAGGACGCATGGGAAACCTAGTTGT
Source organism: Alphaproteobacteria bacterium (assembly GCA_018820275.1). Classification (GTDB taxonomy): domain Bacteria; phylum Pseudomonadota; class Alphaproteobacteria; order Caulobacterales; family Caulobacteraceae; genus Brevundimonas. Next base: position 21,011 of record JAHJOO010000010.1, on the reverse strand, counting down.
GAGCGGCTCGCATTAGCATTCGGACCGCGAGACTGTCGCGCTTAAAGCGACGCCGAATGATCGTGCAGGGCTTCGATCACCTTGCAGGCGGAGACCCGGCCGCCCGCGCATTCGGCCGTCATCCGCGAGAGCTCGCCCTTCAGGACCCTGAGCTGGGCGATCTTCTGCTTCACCTCGGCCAGGTGGCGTTCGGCGATGACGTTCGCCTCGGCGCACGGGCGGTCCGGGTGATCGGACAGATCCAGCAGGGAGCGGATCGAGTCCAGATCGAACCCCAGCTGGCGGGCATGCCGGATGAACGACAGTCGGCGCTCCGCTGCGTCGTCATACATGCGCCGGTCGCTGGCGGTGCGCGGCGGCGCGGGAAGGAGGCCGATCTCCTCATAGAAGCGGATGGTCGGGACCTTGACCCCGGTGGCGGCCGCCAGCTTGCCGATGGGGCGCAGGCCCGACGAAGCGGAAGAGAGCAGGGTCATCGCGTCATCCCGAATTGGAGAGCTGAAGGCCGAAGAGCGTCGGGGCAGGAGGGATCATCGGCCCAGCCCGATAAGGACAATGGCGATGCCGAAGGCGCCGATCGTGGAGGCGCCGGTGAGGGCCATGCCGAAGGCGCGCGCGGCCGCGCCCCGGGCGTAACCGAGGGCGAAGAACACCCGGCCGACCAGATAGAGCGCAACCAGCACCGGCAGCAGGATCATCTCCTCCCCGCGCAGCACGGTGGCCAGAACCAGGTGGGCGCCGACCGCCAGGACTGTCTGTTCGAGAGAATTTTGAAGCACGGCGGCCGGCACGGCGAGCCTGGAGCTAGGCGCCGCATAGGCGGAGCCCGGCCGGTCGGCCTCGGAGCGGAACCGGATGCTGGCGACGACCCTCACGCAGCCCGCAAGCCACAGGAGGATCAACAGGTCCGTCCTGAGCGCATAGGCAAATCGATCGGCTGTCGTCAGGTCCGCCGCGGCGCCCAGAAGCGAAGGCGGCAGCCAGAGCCAGGCCGCGACCACGGCAGCGACGGTTATGGCGACCGCCAGCGCGGACCGGATGGCGATCGCCGTCTGTTCGGCGGACAACGTCATCAGGACGCGCGCTTCAGGTTCGCCGACGCCGCCGGGGCCTTCGGTTCCCGGGCGGCCAGCAACAGCAACCCTACGCCGCAGACGATGGCTGCATCGGCCAAGTTGAAGGTTGGCCAGTGCGCCTCGCCCCAATGGAGGTCGATAAAATCGGTCACCGCGCCGAAGCGCAGGCGATCTATCAGGTTTCCGGCCGCTCCGCCGACGACGAGGCTAGCGGCCGCCCCCGTCATGGCGCTTCGTGTCCGCCAGATCCACGCCAGCAACGCCCCGATGATCAGGATCGTCACGCCGCTCAACACCCAGCGCCCCATCGGGCCGGAGTCGGCAAACAAGCCAAAGGTGACGCCGGGATTAAAGCCGAGCCGAAGAGCCAGGAAGGGCGTGAGATCGATCGCGGTCTCAAGGCCGCTGCGGGCGAGCGTCTTGGCGACCTGATCCAGGCCCGCGACCGTCGCGGCCAGCCCGAACGCCGTCGCCTGAAGCCGGCCGGGGCCGCGCCGCGTAGGGAGCACTGTGATCATGAGGTCTCCTGTGAATCTCCTGCCTTTATGAGCCCTCTAGCCACTAGAGGATCAAGGCGTGTTTTCCGGCATGGCCGTCCTTTCGCCAAGCGATGCATTTTTCATCTTGATCCTCGAGCGACTGGAGGATGCATCCTCAACGGTGACAGGTGGAGATCCATGACCGAACGTCCCTTATCCTCTGAACCGGCGGCTTCCGGCTGCGGCTGCGGCACGGCCGTGAAGTTCGACGGCGCCACCCCGGCGTACCGCCGCATCCTGATGGCGGTGATCGCCATCAACGGCGCCGCCTTCCTGGCCATCGCCGGCGGCGCGGCCCTGCAGGGCTCGGCCTCCTTGGGCGCCAATGCGCTCGACTTCCTGGCCGACGCGGCCACCTACGGCATCAGCATGGCCGTGATCGGACGCTCGGTCGCCGTGCGATCCGGGGCGGCCATGGTCAAGGGCACCAGTCTCGCGGCGCTGGCGCTGTTCATCCTCGCCTATGCGGTCTGGCGGGCCACCTCCGGGGCGCCCCCCGAAGGCTTCGTCATCACCGGACTGGGTGCCCTCGGCTTCGTCGCCAACGCCCTGGCCGCGCTCCTGCTGGTCCGTCATCGCGAGGGCGACGCCAATGTCCGCTCGGTCTGGCTATGCACGCGCAACGACCTGATCCAGAGCTTGGTGGTTGCAGCCACAGGTCTGGCGGTGTGGCTGACCGCCTCCCGCTGGCCCGACCTGATCGCGGGCGCGATCCTGGCGGTGGTCTTCCTGCACTCCGCCTGGTCGATCCTGAAACAGTCGCGCGATGAACTGAAGGCCGCGGCGTGACCGCCAGCTTCACCCCCGCGCTCGGCCATGCGGCTCTGAGCGGCCTCTATGATCCGGCGATTGCCCTGCTGACGCGCGAACGGTTGTGGCGCGCACGGCTGCTTGATGAGGTCGCTCCGTCTCCCGGCGAGACGATCATCGACCTCGGCTGCGGGACCGGCTCCCTCGCGCTCGCCATGGCCCGCCGGGCCCCGGAGGCCCGGATCATCGGTCTGGACCCGGATGCCGACATCCTGGCGCGCGCGGCGGCGAAGGCCGACCGCGAAGGTGGGACCGTCCGTTTCGTCCAGGGCTTCGCGCGCGACGCCGCCACGCTTCTGGGCGAGGGCCTCGCCAACAAGGTCGTCTCGAGCCTGGTCTTCCATCAACTGCCCATGGCGGAGAAGCGGGCGGGTCTGGCCGCGAGCCGACGGGCGCTCAGGCTGGGCGGAACACTGCATGTCGCCGACTATGGCCGGCAGACGGGCGTGATGCGCCTTCTGTTCCGCCTGGTGCAGTTGCTGGACGGCTACGAAAACACCCAGCCGAACGCCGACGGCGTCCTGCCGACGCTGATGGCCGAGGCCGGTTTCGGGCAGGTTCGGGAGATCGACCTCATCCCGACCGCGACCGGATCCATCTCTCTCTACCGGGCGGTGCGACGATGAGGCGATTGATGTCGCGGCGAGCCGTGATATGGGACGGCATGGGATTCCCTTCGGCCAGGCAGGGTTGGATGGCGGCGCTGCTTGCGTCGTTCCTGGCCCTGTTCGTCCTGGTCTCCGCCGTCGACGCCGCCGCCTGCGCGCCCGAAGGTGGAAGCTCGCAAGGCGTGGCGGCATCGGACCTGGTCGTCGTGTCAGACGCGGGCCACGGTAAAGGTGAGGGCGCGGCGGATCCTGTCGCCTGCGCCCACGGTCACTGCCATCACAGCGGCGTCACGGTTCCGCCCGCTGTCAACGACATGAAGTCCGCGGCTCTCGATCGCGCGCCCCTGGCACCGTCGCTCGACCAAGCGCCGGCCTCCCGCAGCCCCGCCGGACCCAAGCGCCCGCCCAGAGCCTGACGTGACCGCGCTTGCGCGCCTTCACGTCAACCTTCTGGGACATGAGACATGCCATCCCCTATTCGCCGCCTGCCGCCCCTGGCGATCGGCTGCGCTCTGGTCGCGCTGACCACCGTACTGCCCCGCCCCGCTTGGGCCGACCCCGCGCCATCGTTCCAGACCCTGCTCGAGCGGATCGGGGCCAGCCCGTCCGCAGCTGAAGCCGACGCCCTCCTCGAGGCGGCGGAGGCCCGGGTGCGTCAGGCCCGCGTGCGGCCCAATCCGACCGCGGCCCTGGAAGCGGAGAATGCGTTCGGCAGCGGCCCCTTCTCCGGCTACGACAACGCCGAGACCACGCTCTCACTCACGCAGGACCTCGAACTATGGGGCCGTCGCGGCGCCCGGGTCGAGGTGGCGCGGGCGGAGGCCGGAACGGCCGCGCTGCGTCGCGATCAGGCGGTCGTCGACGCCGCCGGACGGCTGGCGCTCGTCTATGCTGAAGCCGAGGCCGCCGAGCGGCGCTTCGCCTTGGCCGAGGAGGCGCTCGGCCTGACCATCGCGGACGCCCGCGCGGCCCTCGTGCTCGTGGAGGAGGGGCGCGAGCCCCTGCTGCGCGGCATCCAGGCCGAGAGCGAGGCGGCGGCCGCCCGCGCCACCCGGGACGAGGCGCAGGCGGAACGCGACGCGGCCTTCGCCCGCCTGACGGCGGTCGCCATGTTGCCCACGCCGGCGACGTCGATCGCCGACAGCCTGCTGGACGATGCGCCGCTGCGGACGCCCCTCGAAGCCGCCCCGGGGGCGCCGGCGGTGCGCGTCGCCGAGGCCGAACGCGAGGCGGCCGAGCGGCGGATCGCCGTCGAGCGGGTGCGCGCGCGGCCGGATGTCAGCGCCAGCGTCGGCGTCCGGCGATACGAAGCCGAGGACGCCACGGCCCTAACCTTCGGCATCAGCATGCCGCTGCCGCTGTTCGATCGGAACCGGGGCAATATCGACGCCGCACAGGCGGAGTTCCGCGCCGCGGACGCGCGTCTGGCCGGAGCCCGGCAGGACGCGGAGGCCGACCGCCAGGCGGCCGTCGCCCGGCTCAACGCGTCGGTGAGCCGCGTCTCGGCGGCCGACGCCGGGGTGACCGCGTCGCAGGAAGCCTATCGTCTGTCCCGGATCGGCTTCGAGGCCGGGCGCATCTCGCAACTGGAGCTGCGCGGAACCCGCGCCGCCCTGATCACCGCCCGCAACGCCGCCGTCGACGCCCGCCTGGCGCGCGTCCGCGCCGAAATCGATCTCGCGCGCCTGCAAGGCCGCGCGCCCTTTGGAGGGGCCCAATAATGCGCAAGCTGCAAGCCAACAGAACGCTGCTCATCGGCGCCGCCGCCGCCCTCGTCCTGCTCGGAGGCGGCGGGCTGTTCCTGGCCCTCAATGGCTCTGACGCGCCGCCGGCGGCGGAGGGGGAGGCCGCTCAAGCGGAAGAAGAGGGGCAGGCGGAAGGCGAGGGAGCCGAGGCCCCCGCAGGCGTCGTGCCGCTCACCGCCGATCAGATCCGCGCCGCCGGCATCGGCGTCGTCAGCGTCGGCGGCGGCGGCGGATCCGAGACGCGGCTGGCCGGACGCGTCGAGCCCATGGTCGACGCGCGCGCCGCCGTGGCCGCCTCGGTGGGCGGCCGGGTCGAGCGCGTGCTGGTCGCGCCCGGGCAGTCCGTGCGCGCCGGTCAGGCCCTCGCCACACTGGTCAGCGGCGACGCTGCGACCTTCCGCGCCGATGCGGACGCGGCGGCGGCGCAGGCCGAGGCCGCGCGGCAGGCCTATCAGCGCGATCGCAACCTCGCCGACCAAGGCGTGGTGGCCCGGCAGGAGGTCGAAGCCTCCCGCGCCCAATCTCTCAGCGCCGAGGCGGCGGCGCGCGCCGCCCGCGCGCGGGCCGCGGCGGCCGGATCGCCGAACGCATCGGGACGGCTGAGCGTGGCTAGCCCGATCTCGGGCGTGATCACCTCGGTGCAGGTCGGTCCCGGGGGCTTCGTGCCGCAGGGCGGCGTGGTCGCCGAGGTGACCAATCCCGCCCGGATCGAGCTGGTCTTCAATGCGCCGCCGGCCTTGGCCGTCCAGGTCCGCGCGGGATCCCGCATGAAAGCGACAGGACCCAACGGGGAGTTCGACGCCGTCGTCACCGGCGTGGCGCCGGGCGCCGGCGCCGACAGCGGGGCCACGATCATTCGCGCCCGGCCTGTGGGCGCGTCGCTGCCGCCGGCGGGGTCCGCCGTCACCGGCGCCATCGTCACCGGTGAACCCACTACCGGCGGTCTGACGGTCCCCAGCGAAGCCGTGCAGACCATCGAAGGCGCGACGGTGGTGTTCGTCCAGGTCCAGAGCGGCTTCCGGGCCGTCCCGGTGCTGGCCGGGCGTCAGGCCGGAGGCCGAACGGAGATCCTGCGCGGTCTGGACGGAGACGAACGCATCGCCGCCGCCAACGCCTTCCTGCTGAAAGCCGAGCTCGCCAAGGGCGAAGCCGGCGACGACGACTGAGGCGCGGTATGTTCAGATTCATCATCGAAGCCTCGGTCCGCTTCCGCTGGTTCGTCGTCCTGGCGACGGCGCTGGTCGCCGCGCTCGGTCTGTTCGAACTGACCAAGCTGCCGATCGACGCCGTTCCGGACATCACCAACCGGCAGGTCCAGATCACCACCGTCGCCCCGGCGCTGGCGCCGGAGCAGATCGAACGGCAGGTCACCTATCCGCTCGAGACGGCCATGGCCGGCATTCCCGGACTGACCAGCACCCGCTCGCTGAGCCGCAACGGCTTCAGCCAGATATCGGTCATCTTCACCGACCAGACGGACATCTATTTCGCCCGACAACAGGTGGCCGAGCGGCTCGCCCAGGCCCGCGAAAGCATGCCCGAGGGCGTCGAGCCGGTTCTGGCCCCGATCACCACCGGCCTCGGCGAGGTGCTGATGTGGACCGTGGACTATCTGCCGTTCAACAGCCGCAACCTGGCCCGGCCGGGACAACCGGGCTGGCAGCCAGGCGGCGTCTATCTGACGCCCGAAGGCGAGCGGCTGACCACGCCCGAGGCCCGCGCCACCTACCTGCGCACCGTGCAGGACTGGATCGTCGCGCCGCAGATGCGGACCACGCCCGGCCTCGCCGGCGTCGACACCATCGGCGGCTACGTCAAGGAATACGCCGTTCGCCCCGACGCCGCTCGCCTGTCGGCCTATGGCCTCGGTCTCGGCGATCTCGTCACGGCCTTGGAGCGGGCCAACACCCAAGCCGGAGCCGGCTACGTCCAGCGCGGCGGCGAGGCCCTGACCGTCCGGACCGACGCCCTGGCCTCGACCGTCGAGGACCTCGCCCAGGCTCCGGTCGTCAACCGGAGCGGCCTGGTGGTGCGGGTCGCGGATGTGGCGACGGTCGAGATCGGGCAGGCGCCGCGGCTGGGCGGCGCCAGCCGCGACGGCCACGAGGCTGTGCTCGGTACGGCCTTGATGATCGCCGGCGGGAACAGCCGTACCGTGGCCCAGGCCGCCGGCGAGCGCCTCGAAGAGGTGCGCGAGACCCTCCCGCCCGGGATCGAGGCGGTGACCGTGCTCGACCGAAGCGCCTTGGTGAACTCCACCATCGGCACGGTGGCGCGCAATCTGACCGAGGGCGCCCTGCTGGTGATCCTGGTGCTGTTCCTGCTTCTGGGGAACCTGCGGGCGGCGAGCATCACCGCCCTGATGATCCCGATCAGCTTCCTGTTCGCCGTCATCGGCATGAACCGCTTCGGCATCAGCGGAAACCTGATGAGCCTCGGCGCCCTCGACTTCGGCCTGATGGTCGATGGCGCGGTCGTGGTGGTGGAGAACACCCTGCTGATGATGACCCAGCGCCGCGCCCAGCTGGGTCGGATGCTCAGCCGTCACGAACGGCTGGGCGTCGCCATGGCCGCCGCCCGCCAGATGGTGAAGCCGGCCGCTTTCGGCCAGCTGATCATCCTGCTGGTCTTCACGCCGCTGCTGATGCTGGAAGGCGTGGAAGGCAAGACCTTCATCCCCATGGGGGCGACGGTCATGCTCGCCCTGGTCGGTGCCTTCATCTTCTCCTTCACCTTCGTACCGGCCATGACCGCGCTGTTGGTGCGCGATCCCAAGAGCGTTCACGTCGACGCCGAGGGCCAAGTGCAGGAGCATGAGACCCGCGTCCTGCGCTTCGCCCGCCGCTGGATCGAGCCGGCGATCCGCGCCGCAGTGGACAAGCCCAGGATCGTGCTCGTCTCGGCCCTGGGCGCCCTGGTCGTCGGCGGCCTGGCCTTCACCACCCTGGGTCGGGAGTTCATTCCCACCCTGGACGAGGGCGACATCGCCATGCAGGCCCTGCGCGTGCCGTCCGCTTCGCTGGATCAGTCCCTGGCCATGCAGATGGCGCTCGAGCGGGTCATCAAGGCGCAGCCCGAGGTCGAGACGGTGTTCTCGCGCACCGGCACGGCGGAGGCGGCCGTCGATCCCATGCCACGCAACATCTCGGACAGCGTGATCATCCTCAAGGACCGCGGCGAGTGGCCGGATCCCGGCCTCGAGAAGGAAGCGCTCATCGAACGCATCGAGGAGGCGGCGGGTCAGCAGATCGGGAATAATTTCGAGTTCAGCCAGCCGATCGAACTACGCTTCAACGAGCTGATCTCCGGCGTCCGGACCGATCTGGCGGTTCTCGTCTATGGCGATGACTTCGACACCCTGCAGCGCGTGGGCAACCAGGTCGCCCGCGCCCTGGAGGAAACGCCGGGTTCCGCCGACGTGCGGGTCGAACTGACGTCGGGGCTGCCCACGCTGACGGTCAGCGTCGATCGCTTCGCGGCCGCCAACTACGGCCTGTCGGCCGCGGACGTCTCGGAGGCAGTCTCCACGGCCATCGGCGGCACAGAAGCGGGCCGCATCTTCGAGGGCGATCGGCGCTTCGACGTCGTCGTCCGCCTGCCCGAGGCGGCCCGTAACGATCCCGCCAGCCTAGCCGCCTTGCCGATCGTCTCCTCGACCGGCGTGGTCGTGCCCCTGTCCTCGGTGGCGCGGATCCAGACAGCCGAAGGCCCGAACCAGATCAGCCGCGACAACGGCAGCCGGCGCATGGTGGTGCAGGCCAACGTCCGCGGCCGGGATCTGGGCGGCTTCGTCGCCGATGCGCAGACGCGAGTGGAACAGATCGACCTTCCGCCCGGCGTCCGGCTCGACTGGGGCGGTCAGTTCGAGAACCTCAAGCGCGCCGAACAGCGCCTGGGCCTCGTCGTTCCGATCGTCTTCATCCTCATCGGGGTGCTGCTGTTCATGGCCCTCGGGTCGTTCGCCGAAGCCGGTCTGGTGTTTGCCTGCGTCCCGCTCGCCCTGGTCGGCGGGGCCCTGGCGCTGCTCTTGCGCGGCATGCCGTTCTCGGTCTCGGCGGCCGTTGGCTTCATCGCCGTTTCGGGGGTGGCGACCTTGAATGGCCTGGTGCTCATGCAGGCGGTCCGGGAGCGTCTGACCGCGGGCCTGGCGCCGCGCGAGGCCGCGATCGAAGGCGCCTCCAGTCGTCTGCGGGCGGTCCTGACCACCGCCCTGGTGGCCATCGTCGGCTTCATCCCCATGGCCATAGCGCATGGGGCCGGGGCCGAGGTCCAGAAACCCCTGGCGACGGTGGTCATCGGGGGCCTTTTGACGGCGACGGCGTTGACCCTGCTGGTGTTGCCCACCTTCGCCGCCAAGGCGGTGAAGCATCGCAAGGCGGAAGGGATCGAGGACTGATGAGCGAACGAGACGAGGCGGAGGGCATCCAGCGCCGCATCCTGCTGGTGGTGCTGATCCTCAACGCCGCCCTGTTTGTCGGGCTTGGGATCGGCGGTCTGCTCGCCAATTCCAGCGCCCTGCTGGCCAACGCCCTGGACAATGCGTCGGACTCCGCCGTCTACCTGATCAGCTTCCTGGCTGTGGGCCGCGCCCTGATCTGGAAGACCCGCGCCGCCCGGGCCTCCGGGATTCTGCTGCTGATCTTCGCGGCGGGCGTCCTGCTCGACGTGCTGAGACGGACGCTGATGGGCACGGAACCGATCGGCTGGACGATGATGGGCATGGCGGTGGTGGCCGCCGTCGTGAATCTCGTGTGCCTCGAACTGATCAGGCGCCAACGCAGCGACGACGTGAACATGAAGGCCGCCGAGACCTTCAGCTTAAATGATTTCGCCTCCAACGGCGGCATCCTGATCGCGGGCGGCCTGGTTCTGTGGCTGGACCAGGCCTGGCCGGATCTGGTCGTGGGCCTGATCGTGGCCGCGATCGCCGTGAAGGGCGGCGTCGATATCCTCCGGGACGCCCGGGCCGAGGCGAGACCGGCGGAGAAGGTCTGAGCGGCGGCGCATTCCCACCATGGCGGCCACGCCCATGACCACACGGCCGGGGCCAATGCCCGGCAGCTGACCATCGCCCTGATCCTGACCGAGACCTTCCTCGTCGCCGAGGTGATCGGCGGCCTGATGTTCAACAGCCTGGCGCTGTTGTCCGACGCGGCCCACATGTCACCGACGCCGCGGCGCTCGCCACCGCCCTGGAGGCGATCAGGATCGGCCAGCGCCCCGGCCGACGACGAGCGCTCCTTCGGCTACCGCCGCTTCGAGATCTTGGCCGCGGCCTTCAACGTGGTCCTGCTGTTCGCCGTGGCGGGCTATGTCCTCTGCGAGAGCATCTTCGATCCGGAGCCTGTCGGCTCGCTCGGCATGCTCGGGATCGCCGCCATCGGCCTTGTCGACAATCTTATCGCCATGCGGGCCTCGGCGGTCGGCAAGGACAAGAGCCTCAACATCAAGGGCGCCTATCTCGAGGTCTGGGCCGCCATGCCCGGGTCGCTTGACGTCATCGTCGCGGCCATCGTCATCACCGTCACCGACTGGCGCTGGTGGACCCCGTCGCGGCCATCCTGATCGGCCTCTGGGTCCTGCCTCGGACCTGGATCCTGCTCTGCGCGGCTCAGCCGGGCGTAGGACCGGCGTGGGCGCCGCCCTGCCGGGTCTTGGGGGCTGGAGCCGGTGCCGGTGCCGGAGCGGCGTCTAAGCCCGGGGCGGGAGCCTCCATTTCGTCGCAGCAATCCATCCCGGCGCCGGGGGCCATGTCCTTGCAGCAGGCGCAGGCGTCCGCCGCGAGTACGGCACCGGCGCTGAGGACGAGGATGGCTGCTGCCGCGGCGGCGATTTTGAGGGTCATTCTGATCTCCCGGAGGCTGCCGCGCCTTGATCGGCTCATAGGCACCCGTCGTCAATGGGTGTCGCCTGTCAGTCGAGTTGGCGTATGAACATCCAATCTCCGGCACCCTGTGAATGTCCGCTGCTGGCGCGTTGCTGACTCGCAGCGGGGGAGCCGATGGGCCCGCATTGGGTAGAAAGCGGAACCCAAACGGAGAACACCTGTCTTCTGTGTGGTCCGGGGGCGCACTCCACTGACTTTGGTGTTGTCGCTATCCGGGTCGACGGTCCTGAGGGCGTCACACTAACGAGACGGCGAACTGCATTCCGTGTGCTGGGTCTGGGGTCCGTCCGTTCAACAACTTGCGCGGCCGAGACCGATCCGCGGCACCTTGTCGACTCAGTGGAAACTGAGTCGATGCCCATAGGCGTCTACAGGCCCGGGAGGGAATGGCGCACCCGAGAGGATTCGAACCTCTGACCCCTGCCTTCGGAGGGCAGTACTCTATCCAGCTGAGCTACGGGTGCGGACCGGCGGACTTCCTAGGCGAAAGCGCGGCGCAAGGGAAGCGCGCTTCCCACCGTGCGTTCCGCACTCTAGCGTGAACGCCGAAACCCCTTCGCGGAGTGCCCCATGCGCGTGCTGATCCTGTCGACCCTGGCCCTGCTCGCGGCCGCCTGCGCGCCCGGGCCGGGTGCCGTCGGCCCCGAGGCTTCAGGGATCGGGGCCGACGACCTGAACGCCGTCGCCGAGGACTATGTCCGGCTGATCCTCGACGTCGGCGAGATCGAGGAGGGCTACGTCGACGCCTATTACGGCCCCGCCGAATGGCAGGCCGAGGCCAAGGCGGAAACCGAGACGCCGGCCGAGCTGAAGACGCGCGCCGAGGACCTGACCCGCCGGCTGGAAGCCATCGCCGTGCCGGCCTCCGCCCCCGCCGAGGTGGCCCGCCGCAAGGCCTATCTGCTGGCCCACGTGTCGGCCGCCCACGCCCGTCTGCGCATGATCGAGGGCGAGAAATTCAGCTTCGCCGACGAGGCCGAGGCCCTGTTCGGCGTGCGGCCGGACACGCGCCCGCTCACCAGCTTCGACCCCGTGCTGGCGCGGCTGGACGCCGTGCTGCCGGGCGAGGGCACGATCAGTCAGCGGCTGGCCGCCTTCCGCGGCGGCACGGCCATCCCGCGCGACCGCCAGGAGGCGGTGATGCGCGCCGCGATCGACGAGTGCCGGGCGCGCACCGAGGCCCACATCGACCTGCCGGCCGATGAGAATTTCACCCTCGAGTTCGTCACCGACAAGCCCTGGTCCGGCTACAACTGGTACCAGGGCAAGAGCCAGAGCCTGATCCAGATCAACGTCGACCAGCCGATCTCGATCGAGCGCGCCATCGATCTGGGCTGCCACGAGGGCTACCCCGGCCACCACGTCTATAACATGCTGCTCGAGAAGACCTTCGTGGTCGAAAAGGGCTGGGTCGAGATGAGCGTCTATCCGCTCTACAGCCCCATGAGCCTGATCGCCGAGGGCAGCGCCAACTACGGCATCGACCTGGCCTTCCCCGGCGAGACCCGCGGCCAGTGGGAGGCGGCGGTGCTGTATCCCCTCGCCGGGCTGGACCCCCGCGGCGTGGAGCTGAACGGCGCCATCCTGGAGATCATGCGCGAGCTGGCGCGGGCGGAATACACCATCGCCGACGACTGGCTGTCGGGCCGCGCCGACCGCGAGACGACGATCCAGAACCTGATGAAGTACGGCCTGCACAGCCGCGCCTCGGCCGAGCGCCGCATCCGCTTCATCGACGCCTATCGCAGCTACATCATCAACTACAGCCTGGGCCGCGACATGGTGCAGGCGTGGGTGGAAGCGCAGGGCCCGGACCACTGGACCACGATGGAGACGCTGCTGGGCAGCCAGATCCTGCCGGTGGACCTGCTCTAGCCCTCAAGCGGCGAGCGTCGCGCGCCGGGCGACAGGGCACAGGGAAGAAAAACCCCCGCCGGAGCGATCCGGCGGGGGTCTTCATTTCACCGATGAGGCGGGAGATCAGTCCCGACGGCGACGGCCGCGGTCGCCGCCGCCCCGTCCGCCTTCGCCCTCGCGCTTGGGCCGGCCGCCGGTGTCGTCCGACAGCGGGGCCTCGCCGCGTTCGGCGCGTTCGGCGTTGATCTTGTCGGTCAGGTCCTCACCGGTTTCCTGATCGACGACCTTCATCGACAGCTTGGTCTTGCCGCGGTCGTCCATGCCGAGGAACTTGACCTTGACCTCCTGGCCTTCCGACACGACGTCGGCCGGGTTGGCGACGCGCTCCAGGGCCATCTGCGACACGTGGACCAGACCGTCCTTGGCGCCGAAGAAGTTCACGAAGGCGCCGAAGTCGACGACCTTGACCACCTTGCCGGTGTAGATCGTGCCGACTTCCGGCTCGGACACGATGGACGAGATCCAGTTGCGGGCCGCGTCGATCTTCTCCTGGTCCGAGGCGGCGATCTTCACCGTGCCGTCGTCCTCGACGTTGATCTTGGCGCCGGTCTTCTCGACGATCTCGCGGATCACCTTGCCGCCGGTGCCGATGATGTCGCGGATCTTGTCGACCGGGACCTTGATGGACTCGATCTTGGGCGCGAACTCGCCCAGCTCGGTGCGGGCACCGTCGATGGCCTTGTCCATCTCGTCGAGGATGTGAAGGCGGCCGGCCGAAGCCTGGGCGATGGCCTTCTTCATGATCTCCTCGGTGATGCCGGCGACCTTGATGTCCATCTGCAGCGAGGTGATGCCGTCACGCGTGCCGGCGACCTTGAAGTCCATGTCGCCGAGGTGATCCTCGTCGCCCAGAATGTCCGACAGGATGGCGAACTCGCCCGACGGCTCCAGGATCAGGCCCATGGCGATGCCCGAGACGGGCTTCTTCAGGGGCACGCCCGCGTCCATCAGGGCCAGCGACGATCCGCAGACCGTGGCCATGGAGGACGAGCCGTTGGACTCGGTGATCTCCGACACCAGACGGATCGTGTAGGGGAAGTCTTCCGCCGACGGCAGCATCGGACGGATCGCCCGCCACGCCAGCTTGCCGTGACCGATTTCCCGACGGCCCGCGCCGCCCATCCGCCCGGTCTCGCCGACCGAGTAGGGAGGGAAGTTGTAGTGCAGGAGGAACTTCTCCTTGTACGTCCCGCTCAGGGCGTCGACGTACTGCTCGTCCTCGCCGGTGCCGAGCGTGGCGACGACGATGGCTTGGGTCTCGCCGCGGGTGAACAGGGCCGAGCCGTGGGTGCGCGGGAAGACGCCGACTTCCGAGACGATGTCGCGCACCTTGTCCAGGGCGCGGCCGTCGACGCGGTGGCCGTTGTCGATGATGTCGCGACGCAGGACGTGGGCCTCGCATTCCTTGAAGGCCGCGCCGAACTTGGCGGAGTCGACGCCGTCCGGGTTGTCGTCGGTCTTCACCAGCTTCTCGGCGGCCTTCTTCTTGGCCACGTCGACGCCAGTGCGACGCTCGTACTTGCCGGCGTGGGTGTAGGCGGCCTTGATGTCCTCGCCGACCAGGTTCTGGATGGCGGTGACGACGTCGGAGTGATCCTCGGCCTGGAAGTCGAACGGCTCTTTCGCCGCGTGCTCGGCCAGTTCGATGATGGCCTCGATCACCGGCTGCATGCCGCGGTGGGCGAACATCAGGGCGTCGAGGAAGGTGTCTTCCGACAGTTCCTTGGCCTCGGATTCCACCATCATCAGGGCGTCGTGGGTGCCGGCGACGACCAGATCCAGGTCCGACGTCGGCATCTGCTCCAGCGTCGGGTTCAGCACCAGCTCGCCGTCGATATAGCCGACGCGCGCGGCGCCGATCGGGCCCATGAAGGGCACACCCGAGATCGTCAGGGCGGCGGAGGCGGCGACCAGGCCGACGATGTCCGGGTCATTCTCCATGTCGTGCTGCAGCACGGTGACGACGACCTGGGTCTCGTTCTTGAAGCCCTTGACGAACAGCGGGCGGATCGGGCGGTCGATCAGGCGGGAGACCAGGGTCTCCTTCTCGGTCGGACGGCCTTCACGCTTGAAATAGCCACCCGGGATCTTGCCGGCGGCGAAGGTCTTTTCCTGGTAGTTGACCGTCAGGGGGAAGAAATCCAGGCCGGGCTTGGGCGCGCGGCCGTAGACGACCGTGGCCAGCACGATGGTCTCGCCATAGGTGGCCAGAACGGCGCCGTCGGCCTGGCGGGCGATGCGCCCCGTCTCCAGGGTCAGCGGGCGTCCGGCCCAGTCGATCGTCTTGCGTTTGATGTCGAACATGTTTCGTCTTTCGTGTTCCGGGCGGCGTATTCCGCGCGGAGTCCCATCAGTGGGTGGAGCGTCGGGCGTTCAGTCCTTCGATCCGGGGACCGGCCGCCCCATGGCGATCGGTCCGGGAGTGTCGAGGACCGTGTCGAGCCCTCGCGTCCGTCTGTGGCGCCCGACCCACGACGTCGGCATGAAAGCCATCGTCGGTCGGGCACCCGCGCCTTGGGTCCGGCGGCGCGCCGGTCTTTTCATGCACAAAGAGGCGCGGACATGGCCCGCGCCCCGTTGAAGCCCGTGTCGATCCCGCGCCTCAGCGACGCAGGTTCAGCTTGGCGATCAGCGCCGAATAGCGCTCGCGATCGACCTTCACGAGGTGGTCCAGAAGGCGACGACGCTGCGAGACCATCTTGAGCAGGCCGCGACGCGAGTGGTTGTCCTTCTTGTGGGTCTTGAAGTGCTCGGTCAGGTTGGCGATGCGTTCCGAAAGGATCGCGACCTGGACCTCGGCCGAGCCGGTGTCGCCCGCGCCGCGGGCGTTGTCGTTGATGACCTGAGCCTTGCGCTCGGCGGTGATCGACATCGGTATGCTCCATCTGGAGTCCCCCGACCGGAGTCAGGAGAGATTGAAAACGCGGTCGGGTTCTAGCCGGCCGGCCCGCAACTGACCGAGAGCGACGAGCGTCCCGCCCTGAAAGACCGAAACGGTTCTTGAGCCCTCCCGAAGGCGGCTCTTCAACGTTTCGACCTGTCTGGGGAGCAGAACGATCGGCCGTCCCTGCCGAAGCGAGAAGGCGTCCTGGTCCGTCACGGCCAGCTCCGGGATGTCGTCCAGGGCGGTCGCGACGGGAAGCAAACCTTCCGAGGCGGCGCCCCTATGCACCATTTGCTCCAGAGAATCCAGCGTCACCGCGTTTTCGAGGTGGAACGGACCCACCCGCTCGCGCCGGAGCAGGGAAACGTGCCCCTCGGCACCCAGCGCCGCGGCGAGGTCGCGGGCCAGCGACCGGACGTAGACGCCCTTGCCCGTCTCGATGCGGATCTCGACGTGATCGACGTCTTCCGCCCCCGTGACCTCGGCCGACCAGATCGTCACCGGCCGCGACTTCAGCTCCACCTCGACGCCCTCGCGGGCGAGGTCATAGGCGCGCCGACCGTCGACCTTGATGGCCGAGAAGGCGGGCGGAATCTGGTCGATTTCGCCCACGAAGGCGGGCAGGGCGGCCTTCACCTGATCCACGGTGGGGCGCACGTCCGACCGGGCGATCGCCGCGCCCTCGCGGTCCACGCTGTCGGTGGAGACGCCCCATTCGATGGCGAAGCGATAGACCTTCCGCGCCTCCATCATGAAGGGCACCGTCTTGGTCGCCTCGCCCAGCGCGATGGGCAGGATGCCCGTCGCCAGCGGGTCCAGCGTGCCGGCGTGACCGGCCTTGTTGGCGTCGAACAGGCGGCGCACGGCCGACACGGCCTGGGTCGAGCCCATGCCCAGGGGCTTGTCCAGACAGACCCAGCCGTGGACCGGCAGGCCGCGCTTGCGGCGGCTCATTCGGGTTGGCCTGCCGCGCGTCGCGCGGCTTCAGTCCGGATCATCAGTCCTCGTCCTCCGCCGGGGGCGCGACGTCGGCCTGGACGCGCGGATTATCCAGCAGCCGGTTCAGCCGCTCGGCGGCGGCGAAGCTTTCGTCGTGGCGGAAGCGCAGGTCGGGGGTGAAGCGCATGTCGATGTGCCGGCCCAGCGCCCCGCGCAGGAATTTGGCATGGACGTTCAGCGCCTTGACGATGTCGTCGACGTGACCGGCCGTCGGAGCGGTCTGGACCCCGGCCCCCAGCGGCTCGACGAAACAGGTGGCGTGCTTCAGGTCGGGGGACAGGCGCACCTCGGCGACGGTCACCGACACGCCCTCCAGGGCGGGATCGCGAATTTCGACCTCGCGCATCACTTCCACCAGGGCGTGGCGGATCAGCTCGCCGGCGCGCAGCTGGCGCTGGCTGACCAGTCCGGCGCGGGGCTTGGGCTTGCGGTTGCTCATGAGACGTCTCCGGTCGCTCGCCGGGGCTCGGACCCGGCTCGAAAAAAGCGAAGGGGCGGGGTCTAGTCCCCGACGGTCCGGGTGTCCAGTTTCGCCCGGTCGACGGCGGCCAGCACCTCCGGCGAGACGACCGAGCGCAGCGGCCGGACCTCCAGCCCCGCCGCGTTCAGCGTCCGCGCCGCCCAGGTGTTGCACAGGTTCAGGATCCAGAACCGCCCGTGCGCGGCGTAGAAGCGGGCGTCGTCGCCCGGGCGCGCCGTCGCCAGCCGGGGCCGGCCCGCGTCGAGGGCCAGGGTCGCCTCGATCCGGTCGGCGAGGCGGTCGAAGGCGTCGGGCGGGAGGCGCAGGGCCCGCGTGCGCGCGGCCGGCAGACGCGCGGCGGGATCGCCGGCAAAGGGGTCCAGCATCAGGACGGAGGCGTTGCCGGGCCGGAAGAAGGCCCGGGCCCCGTCCAGCAGCCGACCCTCGATCGGGCTCTGGTCCACATAGAAGACGGCGTCGCCCCAGCCGACCAGGATCCAGTCGCCGGGGCCGAGCGCCCTCACCGCCTCGGCCAGCGGCCCCGGGCGCGCCTCCAGCGCCGCGCGGGGAAGGGCGAGGTCGGTGTGGAAGCCGTTGTCCAGCACCTGCACGGCCACGCCGTCGGGATCGGGGCGCAGATCGGGGTCGCCCGGCAGGGTCCAGGTCCACAGGGCCGCGATCAGCCCCACAAGGCCGGCGGCCAGGATCGCCCTCACCCCGCGCCGCCCTCATAGGTCATGCGGCCGCAGAGGATCGCGCCCGGCGCGTCGGGGGCCGGGCCGGCGCGCCAGATCCGCACACGAAGGCCGTTGCCGTCGCGGGCGATGGCCAGCCAGCCGGGCGTCTGGCCCCCGCACAGGGGCGAGGCGGCGACGGGGGTCCGCGCGTCCCGCGGCACGATTTCGCGCAACTCGATCTGGGCATCGGCCGGCAGGGCCATGTCGCGGACGGCGTCCTCGCGCCCGAGCGCGATGCGGTGCGGGCGGGTGCGCAGGGCGGGCGCCTCGCCGAAGACCAGGACCGCGCCGTCGAGCGTCAGGTTGCCGCCGGCCGCCCCGGCCCCGACCGGACGGAAGCCGCCGGCGAGCGCATGGCCCCCCGGTGCCGCCGGAGACGGGGCGGGGCGCAGCCCCTGGGCCCGGTCCGTCAGGCGATCCATCGCGGGCTGGATGCGGGCGCGCATGACGTCGACGCCGCGCTCCACCTGCCCCTCGTCGAAGGCCATGACGAGCAGGACGAGGCACAGCCCGCCGAGGGAGGCCGCGAGCTTCTTCAACATGTCGGCAGGCCCTGTCCGCGCATGGGACGGAAAATAGAGGCGGGCGGCGAACGGCGATAGGTCCGTCGCGCCACGCGCGAGCCCTATTCGACCGGCACCCGGCGCGGCTCCGGCGCCGTCCAGTCGCCGCGGAAGGCGTAGTTCAGCTGCACGCAGTGGCGATACCGCCCGTCGGCCCAGAGCCCCACGGCGTGCATGGTCAGCGGACGCCCGGCCCGGACCCGGCCCATGACCAGCCAGGCGGCGTCGGCCGAGGGGCACAGGGCCCGCACCAGTCCCCGCCCCTCGCCCTCGGGGACGATCTGGTAGACATCGCGCTCGCGCGCGCCGGCCGGCAGGACCGAGAGGGTCTCGGGCGGGCCGCCCCAGCGCACCTCGGCCGCGCCGCGGCTGGTGGTGGCGTGGATCTTCAGCACCGACACCGCGCCGAACAGGCCGCGGCGGACCTCGAAGGTCAGCCCCTGGGTCAGGGCGCGGGTGACCCGGTCGGCGGCGTCATAGGACCACAGCCGGACGTCGGCCAGCGCCGGCGTGGCCGCCAGGACGACGATCAGGAATGCGAGACCGGCCTTCTTCATCCGCCACTCCTCCGAAATGACTGCGGCGGAACCGGGGCTGACCCGATCCCGCCGCCATCCATCCACCCGCCCGGGCCGCGCTCAGGCCGCGAGCGACCGCGTCGCGGGCGGCAGCGCCCCCATCAAAGCGTCCGCTTGATCTCTTCGACCGTGAAGCACTCGATGTAGTCGCCTTCCTTGATGTCCGTGAAGCCCTGGAAATGCATGCCGCACTCCTGGCCCGACGGCACCTCGTTGACCTCGTCCTTGAAGCGCTTGAGCGTTTGCAGCGTGCCCAGTTCCAGCACCACCACGTCGTCGCGGATGATGCGGACCTTGGCCCCCTTGCGGACCACGCCCTCGGACACCCGGCAACCGGCGATCTTGCCGATCTTGGAGATGTCGAAGACCTGCAGCACCGCGGCGTTGCCGAGGAAGGTCTCGCGCTGGATCGGCGCCAGCATGCCCGAGAGCACGCCCTTCATGTCGTCCAGCAGGTCGTAGATGATCGAATAGTAGCGGATCTCCACGCCCTCGCGCTCGGCCAGGTCGCGGGCCTGTTTCGAGGCGCGGACGTTGAAGCCGAGGATCGGCGCCCCGGCCGACTTGGCCAGGTTGACGTCGCTCTCGGTGATGCCGCCGGCGCCCTGCATGACGATGCGGGCGCGCACCTCCTCGTTGCCCATCTTCTCCAGCGAGGCCGCGATGGCCTCGCCCGAGCCCTGGACGTCCGACTTGATGACGACCGGCAGCTCCGAGATCTTCTTGGAGCCCAGCTTGGCCATCATGTCGGCCAGCGAGGCGCCGGAGGCGCCGGTGCCGGCCGCCTTCTCGCGCTTCTGGCGGGCGCGGAACTCGGTCAGCTCGCGGGCGCGGGCCTCGTTCTCCACCGTGGCGAAGACGTCGCCGGGCGACGGCGCCTCGTCGAGGCCGAGGATCTCGACCGGGACGGAGGGACCGGCGTCGGCCAGCTGGGCGTTGCGCTCGTCCAGCAGGGCGCGGACCTTGCCCCAGGCGGAGCCGGCCACGACGATGTCGCCGCGCTTCAGCGTGCCGCGCTTGACCAGCACGGTCGCGACCGGGCCGCGGCCCTTGTCCAGCTTGGCCTCGATGACCACGCCTTCCGCCGAACGGTCGGGGTTGGCGCGCAGGTCCATGACCTCGGCCTGGACCAGGATGGCGTCGATCAGGCCGTTGAGGTTGGTGCGCTCCTTGGCCGATACCTCGATGATCTGGGTGTCGCCACCCAGGCTCTCGGCGATGACCTCGTACTGCAGCAGCTCGTTGACGACCTTGGTCGAGTTGGCGTCCGGCTTGTCGATCTTGTTGACCGCCACGATCAGCGGCGCATTGGCCGCCTTGGCGTGCTGGATGGCCTCGATCGTCTGCGGCATGACGCCGTCGTCGGCGGCCACGACCAGGACCACGATGTCGGTCACGGTGGCGCCGCGGGCGCGCATCGCCGAGAAGGCGGCGTGACCCGGCGTGTCGAGGAAGGTCACGCGCTGGCCGTCCTCCAGCCGCACCTGATAGGCGCCGATGTGCTGGGTGATGCCGCCGGCCTCGCCGCCCGCCACGTCGGTGGTGCGCAGGGCGTCCAGCAGGCTGGTCTTGCCGTGGTCGACGTGGCCCATGATGGCCACGACCGGCGCGCGGGATTCCGTCGCCGTGGCGTCGTCGGCGTCGGACAGGAAGCCCGTCTCGATGTCGCTGTCGGACACGCGCTTGACCGCCATGCCGTATTCCTCGGCCACCAGTTCGGCGGTGTCGGAATCGATCACGTCGTTGATCTTCATCATCAGACCCTGACGCATCAGGAATTTGACGACGTCGGCGCCGCGGATGGCCATGCGGTTGGCCAGTTCGCCCACGGTGATCGTGTCGGGGATGACGACCTCGCGCGGCCGGTTCGGCACGTCGGTCGAGCCGCCCTTGCGCTTTTCCTTCTCGCGCTCGCGGGCGCGGCGGACCGAGGCCAGCGAGCGGATGCGCTCGGCAGCGTCCTCGTCCCCTCCGGCCACGGCCTGGATGGTCAGACGGCCTTCGCGGCGCTTGGGCTCGCCGCGCGTGCGGCTGACGGCCTTGCCGGGCCCGGCGTCCGAGAAGCGGCGATCGCGGTCGTCGTCGCGGGCACCGGCGGCGGGACGCGGGGCACCGAAGCCGGCACGGACGGGCCGGGCGACCTCGGGCTGGGCCGGAGGCGCGGCGCCGCGCGCGGTGCCGGGACCGGTGCGCGGACCGCCCGGACAG
>JAHJOO010000009.1 GCA_018820275.1 Alphaproteobacteria bacterium | reverse complement strand
CGCCTCGACGCGCGGCGCGGGCGCCGGCTGCGGGCGTCCCATGCCGCCGAGGCCCAGGCCCGGGCGGCCGGTGGCCGGTTCGATGGTCTGCTTGACCGCCTCGTCCATGCCGGTGGCCACGACCGAGACGCGGATCTTGCCGTCCAGCGAGGGATCGAAGGCGGCGCCGAAGATGATGTTGGCGTCGGCGTCGACCTCGGCCGAGATGGCGTTGGCGGCCTCGTCGACCTCCAGCAGGGTCATGTCCATGCCGCCGGTGATGTTCACCAGCACGGCCTTGGCGCCCTTCAGGCTGGTCTCGTCCAGCAGCGGATTGGCGATGGCGTTCTGGGCGGCCATCAGGGCGCGGTCATCGCCCTCGGCCTCGCCCGTGCCCATCATGGCCTTGCCCATCTCCGACATGACCGCGCGCACGTCGGCGAAGTCGAGGTTGATCAGGCCCGGCAGGATCATCAGGTCGGTGATCGAGCGCACGCCCGAATGCAGGACCTGGTCGGCCATGCCAAAGGCGTCGGCGAAGGTGGTCCGCTCATTGGCGACGCGGAACAGGTTCTGGTTCGGAATGACGATCAGGGTGTCGACGTAGCGCTGCAGCTCGGCGATGCCCGCGTCGGCCAGCCGCATGCGGTGGCGTCCCTCGAAGGTGAAGGGCTTGGTGACGACGCCGACGGTCAGGATGCCACGGTCGCGCGCCGCCTTGGCGATGACCGGGGCCGCGCCCGTGCCGGTGCCGCCGCCCATGCCGGCGGTGATGAAGACCATGTGGGCGCCTTCCAGGTGCCCGGCGATGGCCTCGGCCGACTCCTCGGCGGCGTTCATGCCGACCTCGGGGTGGGCGCCCGCGCCCAGCCCTTGGGTGATCGTCTCGCCCAGCTGGATGCGGCGGTCGGTCTTGGCGAAGCCGAGGTGCTGGGCGTCCGTGTTGGCCACGACGAATTCGACGCCCTCCAGACCGGCGTCGATCATATTGTTGACGGCATTGCCGCCCGCGCCACCGACGCCGAAGACGACGATCCGGGGCTTCAGTTCCGTGGTTTGGGGACGAACCAGCGACAGCGACATGTGAATTTCCGACCTCTAGACCCTGCCCGACCCGCCAAGCGATCCCCGCCGATTCGCATTGGTTATGAGCGCGTTAAGGAAACACCCCGACGCGTTAACGGAGCGTTACCCGCCTTAGCGCGAGTCGCCGCAAGCCCAAGCGGAGCCGGACTTTCCCGGGTGATTTTCTTCCGCGCAAAGAAAAAGGGCGGCTCTTGCGAGCCGCCCTTTCCGTCTGGATCGGTGAACCGCCGCTTACCAGGGACGGTAGTTCAGGCCGAAGAAGAAGCGCGTGCCGTACGGGTCGAAGTTGTCGTTGAACCCGGCACGGGTCCACGGCGCCTGCTCCGCGTCGAAGGCGTTCACCACGCCGGTGCGCAGGGTCAGCTCGTCGTTGACCTGGTACCGGACGGTGAAGTCGTGACGGGCGAAGTTGCCGGTCGAGTAGTAGTCGTACGGGCGGCTGTCGAGCTGGTTGCTCACGACCGCGTCGCGCGGACGGACGATGTCCTGCGCCGCTTGCCAGTCGACGGTCCAGTTCACGGACAGGTCTTCGGTCGGCACCCAGGTCAGCGACGAGGTGAAGCGGACGCGGGGCAGGCCGATGCTGCTGGACGCCTCGGTGAAGGCGTTCGGGTTCGAGGCGTTGGTGAAGGACTTCTGGTCCATCAGCCAGCTGCCGCGCAGCGAGTAACCGAACTGGCCGATGTTCAGGCCGAAGGCTTCTTCCGCGTCGAAGCGGTAGTTCAGGGTGAAGTCCAGGCCCCGGGTCTGGAAGCCCTGGAAGTTCACCGGGCCCTGGATGAAGCCGACCTGGGTCGACGGGTCACCCACCTTGAAGCCCTCCGAACGCTCTTGCGGAGACGTCGGGCCGACCACGAACGGCGTGTTGCGGAAGATGTTGTTGCACAGCGGGGTCAGGGAGGTGCTGTCCACGCAGTTGGCGGCGATGGCCGCGGCGCTCAGCGTCGCGATGGCGTCGGTGATCTCGATTTCATAGTAGTCGAGGACCAGCGTCAGGTTCGGGAACCAGCGCGGCTGGCTCACGATCGAGAAGGTGAACGACTCCGACTCTTCCGGCGTGAGGGTCGGGTTGCCGCCGCCCAGGCCGGAGATCCCCGACGTGTACACCGGCACGTAGTCGTCGGTGTTCGTCGCCGTGTTGCTGGCGAAGTCGAAGAAGCCCGCCGCATAGCCGCGCTGGATGGCCAGCAGCTCGCAGTTGGCGATCCGGTTGGTGCGGATTTCCGCGGTCTGGCCGGCGATGGAGGTCGTGGCGCAGGGGTCAACGAAGCCGTTGGCGAAGGTCTGGCCTTGCGGGGCCAGGGCCTCGCCGAGGGTCGGCGCGCGGAACGAGGTGTTGAAGCTCGTCTTGAAGCCGATGTCGCGGACCGGGCGGTACAGGAAGTTGACCCCGTAGACCTCGCCGGTGCCGGCCTGGGAGTAGTCGAACGTGCGGTAGGAGCCGCTCAGTTCGGCGTACTCGCCCAGCCAGCTGTCGCGCAGCAGCGGGATCGACAGTTCCGCGAAGTACTCTTGGGTGTCGTACTCGGCGTAGGGGAAGTCCGGGCTGCCGTTCAGGAACAGGTTCCGGTCGCCGGCCAGGTTGTCACGACCCAGTTCGGAGGTCGATTCCGTCCGCCATTCGGCGCCGAGGGCGACGCCGATCGAGCCGGCACCCCAGAAGTCCCAGAGCTCGCCCGACACCGAGGCCAGGATCTGCTCCTGCTCGTTGACGCCGAAGGTGCTGACCTCGGCATAGACGTACTCCAGGGCCTCAGCCGACTGGTTGCCCTCGCCGAAGATGTTCAGCGGGGTGCAGTCGTTCAGTTCGGCGGTGCCCGCGACGGAGTCACGCAGGTCGACGGCGCCCGGTCCCGCGAAGGGGTTCTGCTGGCTGCGGAACCAGTCGGTGGCGAAGCCGCCGGTGGCCGCGATCAGCTGGGCGCGGCAGACGATCTCGCCCGGGGTGCCGTTGACGGCGCCCGTGGGGTCGACGACCGAGTCGGCGGCCAGGGCGAAGCGCTGGGCGTCCACGCCGGTCTCGAAGCTCAGCTGCTCGCCCTTGCCGTAGACGTAGGCGACGTCCCAGTTGAAGTTGCGGATGAACGGCACGTTGTCGAACGAGCCGTCGAGGGCCGCGACGAAGCGCTCGACCGTGCGGTTCGTGCGCTGGCCGCGGTCCGGTCCGAACAGCGAGTGGCGGGCGAACGGCGCGGCCACCACGGCGCCGGCGACGCCGTCGGCGTTCTGGGTCGGCGCGCTGTAGTTCTGCAGCGTGTTGGACAGGATGGCCGACCGCAGGTTGGACGGCAGGAAGGCGTTGTCCAGACGCGTGTTGAACTGGGTGAAGTTCGACGGACCCCAGGTGTACTGCGGCTGCACCACGGTCGACGGGAAGTCGCCGCGGTCGGTCAGGAACACGTCGAAGAAGGTCGGCTGGCCGAGGGCGCTCGCGTCTTCCTCATTGTACTTGTAGTCGAACGTGAAGTTCAGGTTCGGCAGGATTTCGAAGTTCGCGCCGGCCGCCAGGCGGACCGACTCGTTCTCCGGCGTCCGCGACTGCTGGCCGAAGGTGGCGTTGTTCTGGCCGTCGCCGCCGATCATCAGCGTGCGGCTGAAGCCGACGCCGATGCGCTGGCCGAAGTTCGCCAGGCGCGCCGTCGGGCCGTCGAACACCCAGGTCTTTTCCGGGTCGACCGGATAGCAGTTGCCGCTGAGGTAGCCGGTCAGCGACGTGGTGTTGCAGGTGGCGAACGGCGTGAGCGGGTTGCTCAGGCGGCTCGGCTGCTCGGTGTTGGCCAGGGTGGTCTGACCCCAGCGCGGGCGCGAGATCGTGTTGATGCCCTGGAAGAGGGCCAGGTCGAACTGGCCGTCGTTCTGCGGCTGGCCGGTCAGGATCTGGTCGGCGTCGATGGTCACCAGACCCCAGGAGTCGCCGAACCAGTCGATGGCGTCGACGCGGATTTCGTCGATCTGCTCGTATTCGGCGTGGGCCCAGAGGTTCAGGCGGTCGTCCAGCAGGTTGATGCCGCCCAGGACCGAGAAGCGTTTGTTGGCCTCACCGTTCTGGTTGATCATGCTGTACTGGGTGTCGATCTCCAGACCCTCGAAGTCCTTCTGGAGCACGAAGTTCAGCACGCCCGAGACGGCGTCGGCGCCGTAGACCGACGAAGCGCCGCCGGTGATGATCTCGATGCTCTGGATCAGCAGACGCGGGACGGTGTCGACGTCGACCTGCAGGCTGCCCTGCAGCGAGCTGACCTGACGGCGGCCGTCGATCAGCACCAGGGTGCGGTTCGAACCCAGCGAGCGCAGGTTGGCGGTCGAGAGGCCGAGCAGGCCCAGGCCGTCGACGCCGGTGTTCGTCGTGTCGGACGGCAGGCGCGAGTTGGCCAGGGCCGGGATGGTGGCCAGATAGTCGATGACCGTGTTCTGACCCGTGTTCAGCAGGTCTTCCCGCGTCACCTGGATCAGCGGGGTCGGCGCCGTGGTCGGGTCGCGACGGATGCGCGAGCCGGTGACGACGATTTCCTCGACTTCGGTGGTGTCCGGATCCTGGCCCGCGGGGGCCTCCTGGGCGAAGGCCGGGGCCGCGGCGATCGCCATGACGCCCGCGAGGATCGTAGTTCCGAAGAGATGCTTGCGCTTCAACAGCATGTGTCTGGCCCCAATCAGAAAAAGGTGTGCAACGACGCAGGGCCCGCTCCAACAGGCTGCGTCCCCAAACGGCACGCTAGCAGCAAAGGCCGGAGCCACAAGGCTTTGTGTCCTGATCGTGACCAATGAGCGCCGTAGATGTTACAATCCGGACACACTCTCGCCACGGGAGGGAAATGTTCGCCGCGGCATGGCCCCGGTTGGGGCGGCGGGGCTCAGAGGTTGTCGCGCAGCCAGCCGGCGACCCGGGCGGTCAGCCCCCCGGACTGGGCGCGCGGCGCGTCGCCTGCGCCGATCTGCCGCGCCATCAGCTTGCGGGCCGAGACCGACTCGCGCGGCCCATAGGCGGCGCGCAGCAAAACCCCGGCCGCGGCGCAGAAGGCGGGGCCGGAGGCGGCGTCGGCCAGGTGCGGCGCGCGGAACGGACGGGCCAGCCGCACCGGCCGGTCGAACACCCGCAGGGCCAGTTCGCGGACGCCGTTCAGCTGGCTGGCGCCGCCGGTCAGGACCACGCCGGCGCCGGGCTCGGGCCCCACGCCCGCGGCCTTCAGCCGGTCGCGGATCAGCTCCAGCGTCTCCTCGACCCGGGGGGCGATGACGGTCTTCAGCATGGCCCGGGGCACGTGGACCGTGGCGGATTCGGGGTCCTCGCCGCGCTGCGGCGCCTCCAGCATCTCGCGGTCCTCGTTGGCGCTGGCCATGGCCGAGCCGTGCAGCGTCTTCAGCCGCTCGGCCCCGGCGCGCGAGGTCGACAGTCCGCGCGCGACGTCCGCCGTCACATGGTCGCCGCCGACGTTCAGCCCGTCGACGTGCAGCAGGCTGCGCCCGCCCCAGACCGCGGCCGATGTCACGCCGGCGCCCATGTCGATGCAGACGCAGCCCAGGTCCATCTCGTCCTCTTCCAGAGCGGCGAGGGACGACGCCAGCGGCGCGGCCACCACGCCCTGCAGATCGAGGTGGGCCAGCTCCATGCAGTGGCTCAGCGCCGCGAAGGTCGCCTCGGCCATCGACACGACCAGCAGGTCCAGCCCCAGGGTCCGGCCCTTCATGGCGCGCGGGTCGCGCAGATTGCGCGCGCCGTCGACCGACCAGCCCACAGGCATGACGTGGATCGGCCGCCGGTCCGGCATGCGGATCTCGTCCAGGGCCAGGGCGATGGCGCGCGCCAGATCGGCGTCCCCGACCGGATTGGCGCCCAGCGAGACGCGGGTCTGCACCCGGCGGCTGCGCATCTGCCCGATGGAGGTGGTCACGATCACGCCCGAGACCGGCGACGCCGCGGCCCGCTCGGCGCGCTCGACGGCGCGGCAGACGGCCTGGGCCGCCTCCTCCATATTGGTCAGGGCCCCGCCCTGAACGCCGCGCGACTGCACGTGGCCGAAGCCGGCGACGCGGACCGTGCGGTCGGCGTCGCGTCGGCCTTCCGGCTTCATGATGAAGCAGGCGACCTTGGACTGGCCGAGGTCCAGCGCGGCGGTGACCGGCGCGCGGCCGGCGGTTGCTTCAAGCTCTAGCTTACGCGGACGCACCCGACGCTCCCTCTTCCGGCGGAGCGGCCCCCGCCGCGCCGTCGCGAACCACCACCGCGCCCGCCGTGCGCAGATCCACAAGATCGAAGCCCCGTTCGAACAGGCCGCGCCGCGCGTCCAGGCCGTCCAGCGCAATCAGCGCCGCCTCCTCATCCTGCGCCGGCAGGCGGATCAGGGCGCCGTCCTTCAGCCGCACGTCCCAGCGCCGCTCGTCGACCCGCACCAGGGCGTCGACGCGCGTGGCCAGTCGGGGGCGTTCGGCGATCAGCGGCAGGATGGACGGGGCCGCCGCGTCGGCACCCTGCCCCACCACCAGCGGCAGGTCCGCGTGGGCGCCCGCGTCGGCGCCCGGGATCGGCCGGCCCGAGCCGTCGATGACCCAGGCCCGCTCGCCGTCCTGCCAGACGGCCAGCCGGTCGTGTTCGGCGACCTGGACCATCAGCAGGTCGGGATACAGCCGCACCACCCGCACGTCGCGCACCCAGCCGACCGTCCGCACCCGCTCGGCGACCGCGTCCAGATCCAGCGTCGTCATCGGCGCGTCCAGCGTCAGGTCCAGCGCCGCCTGCACCTGCGGACGCACCGTGGGGCTGGCGCCCTCGATCCGCACCCGCTTCAGCTTCAGGCCCATGGCCGCCGTGGCACCGCCATAGGCGCCGGAGGCCGCCTCGCCCAGCTTCGCGGCGCGCGAGCCCGTCGCCATGACCAGCGCCAGCACCGCCACGCCCGCCGCGATCGAGATCACCACCGCCCGCGGCGACAGGTCCAGCCGTCCAAGCGCGGCGAGCTTGCCGGGAACGCCGCCGACCGGACCCTGCGACCGCCCACGCTTCGGCGCGGGTCCGCGGGGCGCGCCGCCACGGCCGCCGCCACGCCCCTCCTGCCGCCGACCGCCGCGAACTACCGCGGGCATGAGGCGTCCTCCACCATCCACCGGACCAGGTCTTCGAACCCAATTCCGACGTGCGCGGCCTGCTCGGGGACGAGCGAGGTCGGCGTCATGCCGGGCTGGGTGTTGACCTCCAGAAGGACCAGATCGTCCTTAACGTCGTCATAACGAAAGTCCGCCCGCGACACGCCGCGGCAGCCCAGCGCCACGTGCGCCTTCTCGGCGTGGCGCAGGCAGGCCTCGAAAATCCGCTCCGGCAGGTCGGCCGGCAGCTGGTGGGTCGATCCGCCCGGCGCGTACTTGGCCTCGTAGTCGTAGAATCCCTTGGCCGGCGTGATGTCGGTGACGGTCAGCGCCCGCGGGCCGGCGGCCTCGTGCAGGACGGTGACGCACAGTTCCTTGCCGGCCACATAGGGCTCAACCATCACCTCCTCGCCCCAGGTCCAGCCGTCGGCCCCGACCTCGGCCACGGGCGCGTCGCCCTCGCGGACCAGATAGACCCCGACGGACGAGCCCTCGGCGTTCGGCTTGATCACATAGGGCGGCGGGATGACGTGGCCGGTGCCGACCGCGCGCCGGTCGAACAGGCCGCCGCCCGGCACCGGCACGCCCGCGGCCTTCAGCACCGCCTTGGACTTGTCCTTGTCCATGGTCAGCGCCGACGGCAGCACGCCGGAGTGGGTGTAGGGGATCTGCAGCGTCTCCAGTATGCCCTGGACGCAGCCGTCCTCGCCCCATTCGCCGTGCAGGGCGTTGAAGACGACGTCCGGCCGGATCAGGCCCGACAGCACGTTGGACAGGTCACGCCCGGCATCGACCTCGGTGACCTGGAAGCCCGCGCGGCGCAGGGCGGCGGCGCATTCCCGACCGGAAACCAGCGACACCTCGCGCTCTGACGAGAGACCGCCCATCAGGACGGCGACGTGGGTCTGGGCGGGATCGCGGGACATGGCGGGACACTCGGGCGCGGGGCGAACCGCCCTTCTGGGACCGGCTTGGTTTATGCCCGGTTTACCGATCCGAAGATTGCGTGAATCCGCCCGGCGTCAGCCCGGCCGCCCGATCCGCCTGATCTCCCAGTCCAGCTGGACCCCGGTCTTCTCCAGCACGTCGGCCCGCACCGCCTCGCCCAGCGCCTCGATGTCGGCCGCGGTCGCCTCGCCGGGGTTGATCATGAAGTTGGAATGCAGCTCGCTGAACTTCGCCCCACCGCCGGTCACGGCGTGCAGCTTGCCGCGCCAGCCGGCCTCGTCGACCAGTTTCCACGAGGAATGCCCCGGCGGGTTCTTGAAGGTCGAGCCGCCGGTCTTCTCCCGGATCGGCTGGGTCTGTTCGCGGCGGCTGGTGATCTCGTCGATCCGGGCCTGCACCGCCGCCGGCGCGTCCGGCGTCCCGCGATAGGTCGCCTCGATCCAGATGATCTCCGCAGGCGCCTCGGAGTGGCGATAGGTGTAGCCGAAGTCGGCCAGGCCGAACTCGACCCGCTCGCCGCGCCGGTTCAGCCCCCACGCCGAGACCAGCACGTCCTTCGTCTCCGCGCCGTAGCAGCCGGCGTTCATGGTCAGCGCGCCGCCGATCGTGCCGGGAATGCCGGCATAGAACTCCAGCCCCGCGATCCCCGCCCTCGCCGACGCCTTGGCCACCATGGCGTCCAGCGCGCCCGCGCCGGCGGTGATCGTGTCGTCCTCGGCCGCCACCTGCCCCCAGGCCCGCCCGGCCAGACGGATGACCACGCCCTCGACCCCGCCGTCGCGCACGATGACGTTCGAGCCCACGCCCAGCACCGTCACCGGCACGGCCGGGTCCAGCGCCTTCAGGAAGTCCGCCAGATCGTCGGCGTCCGCCGGAATGAACAGCGCCTCCGCCGCCCCGCCGACCCGGAACCAGGTGTAGGGCCCCAGCGGCTCGTTCAGCAGCAGCTTGCCGCGGACGGGGGGGAGGTCGGTCGGCGTCATGCGGCTTCGATGTCGGTTCGAGGAAAGTCGCTGCCCTTGTAGAGCATGGGGAGTCGGGCGTGCCGGGCGCAGGCGTAGGCGAAGCAGTCGCCGAAGTTCAGGGCGGCCGGGTGGCGCCCCTTGCCGAAACGGGCGTGGGCCGAAAGCGCCTCGCGTCGCGCCTCCGCCGGCAAGGCCAGAACTTCGATGCCGAAGGCCTGGAGAAACGCCTCCACCGCCGCCTCGCCTTCACCCAGCTCCAGCCTGAGGCGGCGGGCGACCGCCAGCGTCGCCTCCCAGACAGCCATGGGGGACGTGACCCGGCGCGGGTAGGCTTCCATCCGCGCGTAAAGCTCGGCGGCATCGTCCTCGTCGGTCAGGATGGCCGTGAGCGCCGACGCGTCCACGAACATCAGGAGTCCTCGTAAAGGCTGTCGACCCAAGCCTTGTCCACAGGCTGGCCGCGTTGGGGATTACCCCGGGCGATCAGGGCGCGCGTGAACGCCAGGCCCCGCTCCACGAACTCGGACGGAGCCTCGACCAGTTCAAGTTCGCGACGCAGGGCGCGACGGACCGCCTCGGTCTTGCTGATCCGGCCAATGCGGCTGAGGCGCTCGGCCATGCGATCGACCTCCGGGTCCTTCACATACAGAGCCATGACAGCCCTCCGGTATATTTGGATATACGCCGAATATATACTTCTAGCTTCAACGGGCAAGTGACCTACGCCGAGCCCTCCAGCTGACCCGGCAGGGCGTAGGCCCACTGGGTGATGTCGCCGGCGCCGAGCAGGACGACCAGGTCGCCGGACTTCGCCTCGGCCTTCACGATCCCCGGCAGCGCCTCCGGCCCCTCCAGAGCCTGCACCGAGCGGTGGCCGAAGCGGCGGATGCCGTCCACGAGCGCATGCTTGTCCACGCCCTCGATTGGCGGCTCGCCCGCCGGATAGACATCGGCCACGATCACCGCGTCGGCGTCGGAGAAGCAGGTGGAGAAGTCCTCCATCAGGTCCCTCAGGCGCGTGTAGCGGTGCGGCTGGACCACCGCGATCACGCGGCCGCTCTCTTCGCCGCGATTGGCCACCTGCCGCGCGGCCTTCAGCACGGCGGCGATCTCCACCGGGTGGTGGCCATAGTCGTCGACGATGCGCACGCCGTCGACCACGCCGGTGGTGGTGAAGCGCCGCTTCACCCCACCGAAGCCGGCCAGGCCCTCGCGGATCGCATCGTGCGACACGTCCAGCTCCAGCGCCACGGCGATGGCGGCCAAGGCGTTCGACACATTGTGCCAGCCGGCCATGGGCAGGTGCAGGCCCGCGATCCGCTCCGGCTCATCCAGCGCGGCGACGCCCGGCCGCTGGATCAGCACGTCGAAGCGGCACCCGTCCGGCCCCATGTCGCAGGCGTCGGCCCGCACCATGGCCTGGGGGTTCAGGCCGTAGGTGACCAGCCGGCGGTTGTCGATCGACGCCACCAGCTTCTGCACCTCGGGGTGGTCCAGGCAGACGGCGGCGAAGCCGTAGAAGGGGATGTTCTCCACGAAGTCGACGAAGGCCTTCCGAACCCCGTCGAAGTCGCCCCAGTGGTCCAGATGCTCCGGGTCGATGTTGGTGACGATCGCCACCGTCGACTTCAGGCGCAGGAAGCTGCCGTCGCTCTCGTCGGCCTCGACCACGATCCAGTCGCCGTCGCCGACCTTGGCGTTGGTGCCATAGGCGTTGATGATCCCGCCGTTGACCACCGTCGGATCCAGCCCGCCGGCGTCCAGGATCGCCGCCACCATCGACGTGGTCGTGGTCTTGCCGTGGGTGCCCCCGACCGCGATCGAGAACTGCAGCCGCATCAGTTCGGCCAGCATCTCGGCCCGGCGCACAACAGGGATGCGCCGCTCGCGCGCGGCCCGCATTTCAGGATTGTCGGCCTTGACCGCGGTGGAGTGGACCACCGCCGAGACGCCCTCGCCCACATTGGCGGCGTCATGGCCGATGAAGATGCGCGCGCCCAGCTTTTCCAGCCGCTCGGTGTTGGCCGACGCCTTCGCGTCCGATCCCTGCACCTGATAGCCGATCTTCAGCATGATCTCGGCGATGCCGCTCATGCCGATGCCGCCGATGCCGACGAAGTGGACGGGGCCGAGCTGGAACGGGACGGGACGAAGGCGCGCGATCATCCCTGCGTCTTAAAGCTCACGACGCCCTGCGCAAGCGCAGGACCTGACGGTTTCCACCGCGAACCGCCAAGCCTCTGGACGAGGCCGGAAAACTGCGACCAACTCCGCCCCGTCACCTCGCTCCGGAAGCCGCCATGCGCCTGCTCGCCCTCACTGCCGCCGTTTGCGCCCTGGCCGGCCCTGCCTCGGCCCAGGTCTTCGCCATCGACCAGCGCGTGCCGCTGAAGGTGGTCGGCGACACCGACGAGTTCGTCACCCTGGCGCAGATTCCGGCGGGGGGTCAGGCTCCGGGCGCGCCCTTCGATTCCTGGGTCTGGACCTTCATGCGCGAGCCCCAGCTTTCGGGCGTGGCGCGCTTCGACGCCAGCGCCGTCCTCACGCGCTTCGACTGCCGCGCGGGCACCCGGCAGCGCCTGAGGTATGAGTTCTACATCAGCGAGGTTGCCGTCAACGACACGGCTCACAGCGAGGCGCCGGCGCGTCCGGTCGCGGGCTCCCCCGAGGCCGCCGCCCTGCGGACGGTCTGCGAACCGGGCTTCAATCCGACCCTGACCGTCTACCCCGCCGGCGCGCGCGGGGTGAGGCGTCAGGTTCAGCAGTTCTGGGCCGGGGTCGCGCCGGACACGTCCGGCTGGGCCTTGGATCGGCGGGCACCGCTCAAGCCGACGGCCGAGACCGGCGAGGCGCTCGGCTTCGTCGAGGTCCCCGCCGACAGCCGCGCCCTGTCGGTGCCTTTTGAGGCGTGGACCTGGACCTTCACCAAGCGGATGCGTCCCGGGCCGGACGGCCTGTGGAACGGGGCGGCGACCCTGACGCGGTTCGACTGTTCGGCGGGCACCCTGCGGCCGCTGCGCATGCAGTTCTACCAGGGCGAGACCCTGATCCACGAACTGGAGACCTCCGATTCCGCGACGGTGCCCGCCGCCGGATCCATGGACGATTTCGCCCTGAAGACCGTC
This sequence comes from Alphaproteobacteria bacterium, assembly GCA_018820275.1. Classification (GTDB taxonomy): domain Bacteria; phylum Pseudomonadota; class Alphaproteobacteria; order Caulobacterales; family Caulobacteraceae; genus Brevundimonas. Next base: position 10,319 of record JAHJOO010000009.1, on the reverse strand, counting down.
TGCGACCCTGCCTTCCAGGCGAACATGCCGATCGACACTCGGGGGGCGCGAGCGGTGCGGACGTCGGTCTCCGGCTACTTCGCCTCGCTGAGGTGAGCTAAACCCCACCTTAACCGTGATGATTCAGGACTGACGGCTCAGTTTCCTTCCGGGGCCGTCATGTCCGAACTTCCCGTCGATCAGGTCCTACGCGGCGACTGCCTGGAGATCCTGCGCGGCCTGCCGGACGCCTGCGTCGACATGGTCTTCGCCGACCCGCCTTATAACCTTCAGCTGGGCGGCGACCTGCTGCGGCCCGACAATTCGAAGGTCGACGCCGTCGACGACGACTGGGACAAGTTCTCGGACTTCGCCGCCTACGACGCCTTCACCCGCGCCTGGATGACCGAGTGCCGGCGGGTGCTGAAGCCCGACGGCACGATCTGGGTGATCGGCAGCTATCACAATGTCTTCCGCCTCGGCACGGCGATCCAGGACCTGGGCTTCTGGGTGCTGAACGACGTGGTGTGGCGCAAGTCCAACCCCATGCCGAACTTCAAGGGCACGCGCTTCACCAATGCGCACGAGACCCTCATCTGGGCCGCGCGCAGCCGCGAGCAGAAGCGCTACACCTTCAACTACGACGCGCTGAAGGCCTTCAACGAGGACGTCCAGATGCGGTCCGACTGGACCCTGGCGCTCTGCACCGGCGAGGAACGGATCAAGGGCGAGGACGGCCGGAAGGCCCATCCCACCCAGAAGCCCGAGGCCCTGCTGCACCGCGTGCTGCTGGCGGCGTCCAGGCCCGGCGACGTGATCCTGGACCCCTTCTTCGGCACCGGCACCACCGGCGCGGCCGCCAGACGCCTCGGCCGCCGCTGGATCGGCATCGAGCGCGACGAGACCTATGCCAAAGTGGCCGAGGACCGCATCGCCGCCGTCGTCCCCGCCGCGCCGGAGGATCTGGCCGTCACGGGGTCGAAGAAGTCCGAGCCCAAGGTGCCCTTTGGTGCCCTGGTCGAGGCGGGCCTGCTGCGTCCCGGCGACCGGCTGTACTGCCCGAAGGGCGAGCGTGAGGCCCGCGTGCGGGCCGACGGCTCGCTGGTGGCGGGCAGCCTGTCCGGCTCGATCCACAAGCTGGGGGCCCTGTTCGAGAACGCCCCGGCGTGCAACGGCTGGACCTACTGGCGCTTCAAGACCGATCAGGGAATGAAGCCGATCGACGCCCTGCGCGCCGAGATTCGCGCCGGCATGCAATGACGCCTGGCCGACATAGCGACAGCGCTGTAACTGGCTGAACTTTCGTCCGAAAAAGTGATCTCGTCGGGGCGGAACCCGACGGTCCTTTCGCGCCTTGTTGCAGCGCCGCAACTTCGCGCGTCCGGACGTCCCCGCCATGAAGATCGCCCAGGTCACTCCCCTGTATGAAGCCGTGCCGCCCAGACTGTACGGTGGCACCGAGCGCGTGGTGGCGCACCTGACCGATGCCCTCGTCGACCTGGGGCATGAAGTGACCCTGTTCGCCTCGGCCGACGCGGAGACGAAGGCGCGGCTGGTTCCGGTCCGCGACCAGGCCATCCGTCTGGACCCTGAGCCGCTGAAGTCGGATCTGGCCGCCCACATGACGATGCTGTCCGAAGTGCTGGCCCGCGCCGATCAGTTCGACCTGATCCACTTCCACACCGACATGATCCACTTCCCCTTCTTCTCGAAGTGCGCCGACAGGACCCTGACGACCCTCCACGGCCGGCTCGACCTGAAGGATCTGCCCGGCGTCTATTCGCGGTGGAACGAGTTTTCCCTGGTCTCGATCTCGGACGACCAGCGCCGGCCGATGCCCTTCGCCAACTACGCCGCGACCGTGCACCACGGCATGCCGGCCGAGCTCTACGTCCATTCGCCGCGAAGCGAGGGGTATTTCGCCTTCCTCGGCCGCATCTCGCCGGAGAAGAGGCCCGACCGCGCCATCGAGATCGCCACCCGACTGGGCCGCCCCCTCAAGATCGCCGCCAAGGTCGACGCCGCCGACAAGGTCTATTGGGAGACGGTCATCAAGCCGATGATCGACGGCAATCCCCTCATCGAGTTCGTCGGCGAGATCGGCGACCACCAGAAGTCGGCCTTCCTCGGCGGCGCCGAGGCCCTGCTGTTCCCCATCGACTGGCCCGAGCCCTTCGGCCTGGTGATGATCGAGGCCATGGCCTGCGGCACGCCGGTCATCGCCTTCCGCTGCGGCTCGACGCCGGAGGTGATCGAGGACGGGGCCACCGGCTTCATCGTCGACACCCTGGACGAGGCCGTGTCCGCCGCCGCCCGGGCCCATCTGCTGGACCGCGACGCCATCCGCGCCCGCTTCGAACTGCGCTGGTCGGCGACGGCGATGGCGCGGCGGTATCTGGACGTCTACGGCGAGCTGCTGGCCCGCCGCCCGTTCGGCAAGCCCGTCCCCGCGCCGGACGCCTTCATGCTGAACCCGGCGTCCGCACCGGAAATGCTCGCGACGGCCTGAAACCGACGAAGCGTCGCCGCATTCTGTTGGGGTCCGCCTCATCGCCTCCGCATTCGGAGGGCACGAAGCGGCACCCTCCACTGCCGCCGGGAAATCCATGGACGACGCCTATTCGGTCCAGACCACCGCGCTGGAGACCGGCGAGCCCGAGCCCGTCGAGCAGCTGCAGGCGCTGAAGTCGGGCGACGCCTTCCTGGTGGCCGACGCGTACGGCGACGTGAAGTCGGGCGCCGACGGCCTGTTCGACGACGACACCCGCATCCTGTCCCGCCTGGTCGTGACGCTGGGCGGCCGTCGCCCGTCGCGCCTGTCGTCCGGCGTCAGCCAGGACAATGTCTTCTTCACCTTCCACGGCACCAACCGGCCCCTGCCGCCGATGGGCGGGCGGGCGGCCCCGGCCGGCATCCTGCACGTCGAGCGCCGGCGCTTCCTGCACGACCGCCGCCTGTTCGAGCGCATCCGCGTCACCAATCACGGCGGCGAGGACGTCATGCTGCCGCTCGAGGTCGACTATGACGCCGACTTCGTCGACATCTTCCAGGTCCGCGGCACCCCCCGGGACAAGGCCGGTACGATCCACCCGCCGAAGCTGGACGGCCGCCGCGCCCTGTTCGCCTACGACGGTCTGGACGGCGTGCGCCGCACCGGCTGCCTGTCCTTCTCCGAACCGCCGCACCGCATGACCGACCGCCGGGCCGAGTTCATGCTCACCCTGGGCAAGGGCCGCGTGATCGACCTGCACGTCGAATGCGGCGGCGGCGTCTGCGACGAACCGTCGGAGGCGCGGTTTCGCGTCCACGGCGTTAAGGCCCGCCTTGCCATGCGCGCCAAGCGCCGCCGCGGGGCCTCGGTCCGCGGGCCGCGCAGCCCGCGCTTCAACGACTGGCTGGACCAGAGCCGCGCCGATGTGGCCCTGCTGACCACCGACCTGCCGACCGGGCCGTATCCCTATGCGGGCACGCCGTGGTTCTCCACGCCCTTCGGCCGCGACGGCATTATCACCGCATGGCAGATGCTGTGGCTGGACCCCAGCCTGGCCAAGGGTGTCCTGACCTATCTGGCCGCGCGTCAGGCCACGGAGCGTTCCGCCTTCCAGGATGCCGAGCCCGGCAAGATCATGCACGAGACCCGGCGCGGCGAGATGAGCGCGCTCGGAGAAGTCCCCTTCGGCCTCTACTACGGCGGGGTCGACACCACCTGCCTGTTCGTGGCCCTGGCCGGTGCCTATGCCCGGCGCACCGGCGACCTCGACCTGATCCGCGCCATCTGGCCGAACCTGATCGCCGCCGCCGGCTGGATCACCGGCCCCGCGAACATGACCGGCGACGGCTTCGTCCGCTACGCCCGCGCCGCCGAGACGGGCCTGTCCAACCAGGGCTGGAAGGACTCCTACGACTCCATCTTCCACGCCGACGGCCGCTTTCCCGACGGGCCGGTGGCCCTGGTGGAGGTCCAGGGCTACGCCTTCGCCGCCTTCCAGGCCCTCGCCGACCTGTCGAACGTGCTGGGCCTCGCGGACGGCGCGGGATGGGCCGACCGGGCCGAGACGATGCGCGCGCGGGTCGAGGCGGAGTTCTGGCGGGAAGATCTGGGCTACTACGCCGTTGCTCTGGACGGGGCCGGCGCCCCCTGCCGCGCCATCGGCTCGAACCCGGGTCATCTGCTGTTCTGCGGCCTGCCGTCGACCGCGCGCGCCCACGCCGTGACGAAGCAACTGATGAGCGCCCGCTTCCGCTCCGGCTGGGGCCTGCGCACCCTGGCCACGGGTCAGGCGCGCTACAATCCCATGAGCTATCACAACGGCTCGGTCTGGCCGCACGACACCTCGCTGTGCGCCGCCGGCATGGCCCGCTACGGCGAGCGGCAGGCGGTCGCCCTGCTGCTGTCCGAAATCTATTCGGCCGCGGCCCATTTCCACCTGCGCCTGCCCGAGCTGTTCTGCGGCTTCGAACGCGAGACGGGCGAGCCGCCGATCGCCTACCCCGTCGCCTGCCTGCCCCAGGCGTGGGCCGCCGGCTCGGTCTTCCTGATGCTGCAGGCCGCGCTGGGCGTCTCGATCGACGCCTTCGACGGCCGCGTCGACGTGGACGACCCCTTCCTGCCGCCCGGCATCGAGCGGCTCAACGTCTGGAATCTTGAGGTCGGCGACGCCCGACTGGACCTCGCCTTCCGCCGCCTCGACCACCACACGGTGGTCACCAGCCAGAACCGCGTCGGCCCGGTGCGGTTGAGATCGAGCCGGTAAAGGTCCTCTCCCCTTGCGGGAGAAGGGCGGCTTACCCCAGCCCCCGCTCCAGCGCCTTGCGGAACACGGTCGGCAGGGCGTCGCGCGCCGTCTCGACGTCGGTCCAGTTCAGGTCGCCCTCGCCTGGCCCCACCCGCACCTCCAGCGTCAGGCGGAAGTGGGTGAAGACGTGCGTGATCGACCCGGCGTCTCGCCATGGCCCCGGCCCGGGCGCGGCGTCCTCTCCGCCGCCCCAGCCGGAGGTCGGCAAGCCCACCATCCCGCCGAGCAGGCCTTTCTCCGGCCGGCGCAGCAGACCGACCCGGCCGTCGGGGTCCAGTGCCACCCACGCCACGCCCGCGCGCTCGGGCTTGGCGGCCTTCACCGCCTTGACCGGAAACCGCTCCGGCGCGCCCGAGGCGAACCCCGCGCACCACGGCGTCAGCGGACACCGCCCGCACTCCGACGTACGCGGCCGGCACACCGTCGCGCCAAGGTCCATCAGCGCCTGGGCCCAGTCGCCGGGCCGGTCGTCCGCCACCAGACCTTCCGCCCGTCGCCGCAGCTCCGGCCGCGCCGCCGGCAGCGCCGTCTCGACCGCGAACAGCCGGGCCATGACGCGCTCGACGTTGCCGTCCACCACATTGGCGGGGCGGCCGAAGGCGATCGCGGACACCGCCGCCGCCGTATAGGGCCCCAGTCCCGGCAGGGCGCGCAGCCCCGCCTCGGTGTCCGGAAAGACGCCGCCGTGCTCCCGGGCCACCGCCCGCGCGCAGGCCAGCAGGTTGCGGGCGCGGGCGTAGTAGCCCAGCCCGGCCCAGGCGCTCATGACGTCGGCGTCGTCCGCCGCCGCCAGCGCCGTCACGGTCGGCCACCGTCGCGTGAAGGCCTCGAAATACGGCGCGGCGTGCACCGTGGTCGTCTGCTGCAGCATCACCTCCGACAGCCAGACGCGATACGGATCGACCGCCGCGACGGACCCCGGCGGCGCCCGCCAGGGCAAGGCGCGCGCATGGGCGTCGTACCAGTCCAGCAGGGCGCGGCGCAGGGGGGCCTCAGGCGGCCCGGCCCGCGATGTCGGAGACGCTGTCGGGGGCAGGGGTCACGGCTCCGCAATGCCTCAGTCGCCGGACCAGCTTCCGCGTGTCGGCCACGACCCCGCCGATGCCGGCGGGCGTTTCGTGACGCGCGTGTCCGACAGGATGGTAGCCCGCCTCGGCCCGGGCCAGAAGCCCCGCTTCGACCAGACGATGAAGCTGCCTGCGCACGGTCTCCAGCGGCACGTCGTAGGTCCGGGCGATGTGCGCCCCGGACACCGGGGCCACGGGGGCGTCCCGCAGATCGGCCGGCAGGCGGCACTCGTGGCGGACCGCCAGCAGCACGAAGCTCGACATCAGCGGGCGGTCGGGCGAGAGGGACCGCAACCGGGAGACGCCTCGCAGCGCATGGGCGGTGGTCAGCCGCAGGACCGCCCCTGCCACCGGCCAGACCGGATCGGCCAGCCGTTCGCCCCGGCGCAGGCCGGCGCACCCGTCGTCCGCGAGCCCGGCGACGAACTCCGCGGCGGCGTCGAGAAGCCGTGGCACGACCGGCAGGAACAGGTCCGAGATCAGCACGCGCGACGGCACGATCACCCCGGCCTCCGACCGGTCGACCAGCCCGGCGGCCACCATGACTTCCAGCTTCATGCGCACGGTCTCGCGCGGAATCCCGAGCGAGGAGGCGACGCCGGAGATGTTCGTCGGGCGGCGCTCGGCGTCCGGAAAGCCTCCGTCGAGGGCGAGATGACGCCGCGTCGTCGCGGGATCCCGATCCAGATGCTGGACATTGGCTTGGAGGATTGCCGGCAGGACCAGGCTGCTCACCAGGTCGCCCCCGACCACCCCGCGGGTGGCCATGGCGCAGCGCAGGGCCAGCCCGTCCGCGTGCCCCAGCACGCGGCGCGCCTCGGGCCCGCCGCTCAGGGCGTCAATGAAGGACATCGCGGCCGGACCTCCCGCGCGGGGTGGCGGTCCGGCGCAACAGACCCGCCCCATGGGGGGTCAGGGCCCAGCGATAGCTGTCCTCGCCCAGCGGCCGGTGAACCAGCGGTGGCGACCGGCGACGCGGGGCGGCCTCGGCGTAGGCGTCCAGAACCTCATAGATTTCGCCCTCGACGGCGCGCGGCGCGGGCGCCCGCCTCCCCGTCCGGGCGGCGAAGACCTGGTCCGCGATCGCGCGACGATGACCCGCCCCCCCGAGCCGGGCGAGGGCGTCGACGATCTCGACCAGCTGGGGCTCGATCTGCCGGGCGCGGCGCAGCCGCACGCCCTGACGATAGACGGACAGATTGATGACTTCCGACACGTCTGCCCTCCCCCGAGGTAACCGGTTTCAGTCCAAACACCGCCGGTCCGGAGCGTCCAGAGCCCGGGCGCCGAAAATGGGTAGGGCGCGGCGCCGCGCCTCACTCCGCGGCGGACGGCGGGCACCGCGGCTGCTAGACTGGGGCCCATGCGACGTTCCCTGCCGACCGAAGCCGAAGCGCGCGAGATCCTCGCCCGCCGCCGCACGCGCCCGGCACCGCGGCCCGCGCCGCGCGCCAGCCGGGCGTTGCAGGACTTCATCAAGGAGATGGACCAGCGCTTCGGCCGCGGTGCCGGCGCGCTGGAGCCGCGTTGGCGCGAGATCGTCGGCGAGCGGCTGGCGCGTGTCTGCCGGCCGCAGAAGCTGACGCGGGGCCGCGACGGCAGGGGCGGCACGCTGGAGCTCCGCGTCGCCGGCGCCGCGGCCCTTCTGGTCCAGCATCAGGCCGAGGAGATCCTGGGCAAGGTCAACCTGTTCCTCGGGGCCGGCGCGGTGGAGAAGCTGCGCATCGCCCAGGGCCCGGTGACACCCCTGCCCGAAGCGACCGCCCGTCCTTCGCGCCCGAAAGGTCCGCCGCCGCTCAGCGCCGCCGCGGAGGCCGAGCTGAAGGCCGCCGTCGCCTCGGCCCCCGCCGCCCTCGCCGAGGCGCTGGCCAAACTGGGCCGGGCGATCAGGGACTGATCCCCAGCGCAACGCCGTTCGGCGTTGACAAAACTTCGCCGCACCTGTTCTCGAAAGCTTCGGATCGCGCGCTTCGTCGGGAATCGCGCGACGATCCTCGTCCGCATCACGGGAAATCCGCCATGTCCGCCTCGCGCACCCCCTTCCGCTTCGTCGCCATGAGCCGCCGCGCGGCCATCACCGGCGCGGCCCTCGCCGCCATGGCGCTGTCGGCCTGCGGCGGAAGCGGCGGCGCCGGGCCGGCCGAGGGCGACATGGCCAAGGGCGCCGCCGAGGGCGCCAAGGTCACCGTCGTGGAATACGCCTCGGTCACCTGCGTTGGCTGCGCCGCCTGGCAGCGCGACGTCTGGCCAGAGTTCAAGAAGAAGTACGTCGACACCAACCAGGTCCGCTACGTCTTCCGCGAGTTCCCGACCCCGCCGCAGGACGTGGCCGTCGCCGGCTTCCTGCTGGGCCGCTGCGCCGCGGCCAAGTCGGGTAACTCCGAAGACTACTTCCGCGTCGTCGAGGACATGCTGACCAGCCACCCCGGACTGACCCCCGGCCAGCCGGGCTTCCCCGAAATGCTGCAGCGCATCCGCACCGGCCTGGGCTTCTCGCAGGAAGAGTATCTGGCCTGCGTCACCGACGAGGCCGCGATCGCCGCCATGGAGGAGCGCATCCGCGCCGGCCAGGCCGCGGGCGTGAGCGGCACGCCGACCTTCTTCGTCAACGACAAGGTCGTGGCCGACCGTTCGCTGGAGGGCCTGTCGGCCGCCATCGACGCCGAACTGGCGAAGTAGGCGTGCGCGTCGCCGCCCTGATCGGCGCCGTCCTGCTGGCCTGCGCGGCGCCCGTCGCCGCCCAGGCTCAGGCCCCGTCCGTGCCGGCCGTGACGGCGGCGGACCGCGTGATGGGCCGCGCCGACGCCCCGGTGACGGTGATCGAATACGCCAGCTTCACCTGCCCCCACTGCGCCCACTGGGCGGAAGAGATCCTCCCGGCCTTCAAGGCGCGCTGGATCGACACCGGCCAGGTGCGGCTGGTCTATCGCGACCTGCCCACCGGTCCGGCCGAGCCGGCCATCCTCGCCGCCAAGCTGACCCGTTGCGTGGCCGCCGAGCGGGCCTTCCCCGTCATCGAGACCCTCTTCGCCCAGCAGGACGCGGCGCGGCTGATGCGCTGGCCCCCCGGCTGGTTCATGAACGCCCTGGACGCCGGCGGCCGCCCGCCGCAGCAGGTCGCCGCCTGCATCGAGGATCCCGCCACCGAAGCGGCGCTGAACGCCGATATCGACGCCGCCCGCGCCGCCGGCGTGACCGGCACGCCCACCTTCTTCGTCAACGGCGTCCGCGTCGCCGATCCGACGCTGCAGGGTCTGGCGTCCGTCATCGACCCCCTGCTGGCGGGGCGCTGACCCCGGACCGATGCAGTTCCAGCGCCTCCGGCTCGTCGGCTTCAAGTCCTTCGTCGATCCGGCGGAGGTCTTCATCGAGCCCGGGCTGACCGGCATCGTCGGCCCCAACGGCTGCGGCAAGTCCAACGTGCTGGAGTCCATGCGCTGGGTCATGGGCGCCAACTCGGCCAAGGCGATGCGCGGCCAGGGCATGGACGACGTGATCTTCGCCGGCGCCAGCGACCGCCCGGCGCGCAATCACGCCGAGGTCCAGCTGACCATCGACAACGCCCAGCGCCGGGCGCCCCAGCCCTTCACCGACAGCGCGGTGATCGAGGTGTCGCGCCGCATCGACCGCGGCCAGGGCTCGACCTACCGCATCAACGGCAAGGAGGTGCGGGCCCGGGACGTCCAGCTGCTGTTCGCCGACGCCTCCACCGGCGCCAACTCCCCGGCCCTGGTGCGTCAGGGCCAGATCAGCGAACTGATCGCCGCCAAGCCGCAGAACCGCCGGCGCATTCTGGAAGAGGCCGGCGGCGTGGCGGGGCTGCACACCCGCCGCCACGAGGCCGAGCTGCGTCTGCGCGGGGCCGAAACCAACCTGGAGCGGCTGGAGGACATCGGCCGCGAGATCGAGGGCAATCTGTCCCGCCTCAAGCGCGAGGCGCGCCAGGCCGAGAAATACAAGAAAATCTCCGCCGAAATCCGCGCCCTGCAGTCGGCGCTGGTCTGGGTGCGCTGGAACGACGCCCGACTGGCCGACGAACAGGCCCGCGAGGAACTGGGCCAGGCCGACGGGGCCGTGGCGCAGACCGCCTCGGCCGCCGCGCGGGCTCAGACCGCTGCATTGAACGCCCAGGAGGCGATGAAGCCGGCGCGCGAGGAGGACGCGGTCGCCGCGGCCCTGCTGCACCGCGCCACGCTGGAGCGCGACCGTCTCGACATGGCCGAGCAGCAGGCCCGCGCAGAGGTCGAACGGCTCCAGGCCGAGCGCGCCCGCGTCGCCGCCGACTTCGACCGCGAGGAGGATCTGGCCCGCGACGCCGCCGCCGAACTGACCCGGCTGGACGAGACCCTGACCGCCCTCAGGGCCGAGGTCGCCGCCGCGCCCCGGCGCGGGCCGGAGCTGGAGGCCGCCCTGTCGCAGGCCGAGAGCGCCCGGGCCGAGGCCGACGGCGAGGTCGAGCGCCGCGCGGGCGCCGTCG